>NZ_JBVJHI010000004.1:358136-902181 GCF_055586885.1 Micromonospora sp. NPDC048907 | reverse complement strand
GACCGGGCGGGGGGGGGGGGGGGCGGCCCCCCCCCCCCCCCCGGCCGGGGGGGGGGGGGGGCCCCGCCCCCCCCCCCCCCCCCCCCCCCCCCCCCCCCCCCCCCCCCCCCGCGACCGGGTCGGCTCAGAGAGCGGTGACGGTCCACTGGTTGTTCGTGCTGCCGTTGGGCGCCCACATGCACACCGTCGACCCGACGGTGGCGTTGCCCATCCCGTCAAGGGCCGTACCGGTGCCCCGGTTGACCAGCTGATAACGACCACTGCCCACGCTGGTCAGCCGCCACTGCTGGTTGACGCCGCCGTTCCACGGCGCCTGCAACGCGCTCGCCCCGTTGGCCGCGTTGCCCCAACTGTCGACCACCATCCCGTTGGCCCGATTCACCACCTGGTGGTAACCACCACCCGCGTCCACCAACTGCCACTGCAGATTCGGGCTGCTCACATCGCTCCACTGCTTGACCACCGACCCCGACCCCGCACTGCCCCCACTGTCCAGCACCAGACCCGTCGTCACATTCGCGATCTTCACGTACCCGGTGGGTGTGGAGCCCCCCGCGAGGCTCCAGTAGACGGTGTAGTTATAGCCCTGCGCGTCGTAGAAGGGCGCCAGGTTCACCGCGGCGCCGTTGGCGCTGGCGGTGAACGCGAGCGACGAGGTGCTGGACCGGGTGACCGAGGAGGCGGTCAACGACGGCAGCGACGAGAGGCTCGTGTCACCGTAGTTGCCGGCCAGCACGACCGGGCCGTAGGTGACCGCGGCGACCTGGGGATTGTCGTTGGCCGCTCGCGTCGCCACCCGCATGGGCAGCTGGAGGGTGACGGTGTCGCCCGAGCTCCAGGACCGGCTGAGGGTGGCGTAGCTGCCGGGATCGACTGTGACATCCTGCGCCACGCCGTTGACGCTGACCGTCGCCCCACTGGTCCAGGCCGGGATGCGCAACCGCATCGCCCACGGCCCGGAGGCGGCCCCGGTCACCGTCAAGGTGGTCCGGTCGCTCACCGGGTAGCTCGTGGTCTGCGTGACGGTGATGCCCCGCTCGGCCCAGGTCAGCACGGACGGCATGTACAGGTTCACGATCAGGGTCGTGCCGGAGTAGAAGTAGACCGAGTCCATCAGCGCCGTGTTGGCCTCGACTCCCGTCCCCTGGCAGCACCAGAAGGAGTTGTAGTCGGTGCTCCAGGTGCCGCCACCCCACGCCGGGCCGACGCCGCGGCGGCCACCCGGGTTGAGCGGGGTGAAGTAGGTGATGTGGCCGTGGCTGTCGGCCGGATTCTGCGCTCCGATGATGTGGTTGAGCAGCGTCCGCTCGTAGAAGTCGACGAGGTCGACGCGGCCGGGGTAGAGGGTGAACAGCTCCCTCGTGAGCTTGAGCATGTTGTAGCTGTTGCAGTGCTCGCAGGTGTCCCGGCTGAGGTACCCGGCGATGGCGTTCGGGGCACGGAAGTGCTCCGCCTGGCTGTTTCCGCCGATGGCGTAGGTGTGCGCGCCGACGGTGATCGCCCAGGCGTTGGCGGCGATGTCGCGGTAGCGGGTGGTGCCGGTGGCCTTGTACTCCCGGGCCGCGCCCACCCACTTCGGCACCTGTGTGTTCGCGTGCAGCCCGTTGAGCTGGTCCTGGTTCGACGCCAGGGGATTGAAGACCGCGGCGTGGTCGAAGCGCTGCGCGGTGGTCAGCCAGCGGCTGTCGCCGGTCTGCTGGTAGAGGTCGGTCAGCACCGCGTTCATCCCGCCGAACTCGACGTTGAGCACCGACTGCATCTGGCTGTAGCTCAGCCGCCCGGTCCGCCGGTCCACCCAGCCGGCGAGGTTGAGCAGCACGTCCCGGGCCTGCGTGTTGCCGAGGTACCGCCAGACGTCGAGCAGACCGGCCATGGTCTTGTGCAGGACGTAGTACGGCACGTTGCCATTGGACAACGAGCCCGATTCCAGGCTGGTGAAATCGGACTCGGGGAAGCCGGACAGGTAGCCGGCGGTGAACCCGGCGACGCTGTTGTTCGCCTGGCACCTGGCCAGTTCGCCGACGACGTAGGTGGTCCGGTCCCGGCAGGTGGTGTCGCCGAGCACGGCGGCGGCCTGGGCCCACGCGGTGAGCAGGTGCCCCTGCATGTGGGTGCGGAAGGGGAAGTTCGGCGCGTCCCAGCCGCCGTTCGCCGCGACGCCGTTGGTGGAGAGCCGGTGGTTGGCGCGGAAGTTGTACAGCATCCGGTCGGCATCGACGAAGCGCAGGTAGTTCAGCGTGCGGTTCTGGTTGTCCAGCCACCGGCTGGCGGTCAGCCGTACCTGGCCCGGAGCGAACGGGTAGGCCGAGACGCCGAGGTCGGGGCGGGCGGGCGGGACGGCCGCCTCGGCCCGGGACACGGGCAGCGCCGTGGCGCCCACGGCCATGGCTGCCGGCACCACGCCGGCGGCACGCAACAGGGTTCGGCGGTGGACCGGGTGGTCAGGCGTTCCCATCTGAGTCCTCTCGATGGTGGCTGGGTGCGGGGTGGCCGGCGCCGGCAGCCCCACCGTCCTCAACGGCGCAGGCCCCGGTGCACCGCCCCGACCGGACGCCGGTCACCTGCCGTCGGCGTTCAGGCGGGGCCTCGTGGCCCGGCTAGAACTGGGCGAAGAACCGCCAGACCTCCCCCTTGGTCCAGGTCGTGACGCCGCTCTCGGCGTAGCTGCCGTCCACCGGGCCGGGCAGGTGGCCGTTGTCGAACGCCGCCCACTGCACCGGGTAGCCGCTGCGGCAGCCGGAGTAGGCGGTGGTGATGTGGGTCCGGCTGCCGGACGCCGGTTCGGGCGGGCTCTGCGGGGTGCAGCCGTTGTTCCGGACGAACGTGTCGCGCAGCGCCCGTCCCTGGGCGATGCTCAGCACGCTGTCGGTGATGCCGTGCAGCCCGAAGTACGCGATGGGCTGGGTGCCGCCGCTGCACCCGCTGATCTGCGCGCCGCTGAAGACGGCGACGGCCCGGAAGACGTTCGCCCGGGCGCACGCCAGCGCGTAGCTCATGCCGCCGCCCCAGCTGAATCCGAGAGCGAAGAGCTGCCGGGTGTTGACGCAGAGGCCGCCCTCGATCTGCCGGATCATGTCGTCGACGAACGTGACGTCCTCGCCGCCGGAGTTGGCCCAGCCGTTGCCGAGGCCCTGCGGTGCGACGAGGATCGCGCTGTTGTTCGACTGCTCCAGCTGACCGTAGTAGGACCACGCGGCCCCGCTGGTGCCGCCCGAGTCGACGTCGTTGGCGGTACCACCGCGCCAGTGGAACGCGAAGATCAGGCGGTACTGGCGGTTGCTGTCGTAGTTGGCCGGAAGCCGGAGAAGGTAGCTGCGGCTCTTGCCACCGCTCTGGATCGTGTGGCTGCCGTTGGACAGGCCGGGCGGGTTGCCGCATCCCCCGCCGGTGCCGCCACCGGCGGAGACCATGACGAGTTGCCATTGCTGGTTGGTGCCGTTCCAGTCGGTGTACTGGACGATGGTGGCGCCGTCGGTGGTGGCGGCGTTCTGTACTTCGACGGCTTTGCCGCTGTTGCGGTTGATGAGCCGGACGTATCCACCGCCGGAGTCGGTGAGGTGGAATTGCTGGTTGGTGGCGTTGGCGTCGGTCCACTGGATGATGGGGGTGCCGTCGGTGGTGGCGCGGTTGGAGACGTCGAGGACCTTGCCGGAGTTGCGGGACTTGAGGCGGTACCAGCCGCTGCCGGAGTCGACGAACTGCCATTGCTGGTTGGTGCCGTTGTTGCGGGTCCACTGGGTGATGCGGGCGCCGTCGGTGGTGGCGGCGCCGTAGACGTCGAGGGCCTTGCCGCTGTTGCGGTTGAGCAGCACGTACCAGGCGCTCGTGTCGACCGGCCCCGGCGGTGGGGTGGAGCCGCCGGCGTTGAGGGCGTCCAGGACGGCCGTGTAGGCGGCCTTCCTGTTGCCGTTGCTGTCGAAGAGCAGGGGATTGTCGCCGCCGCGCCAGGAGTCGCTGTCGCGGACGCCCCAGGTGGTGATGCCGGTGCACCGGGTCACCGCGAGGCAGGCCCGGGTGACGGCGGCGTACATGCTGGCCTGGTTGGAGCCCTGGGTGATGTCGAGTTCGGTGATCTGGACGTCGACGCCGAGGTCGGCGAAGCGCTGCAGGTTGGCCTGGTAGTCGCCGGGCAGGCCGGTGCCGAGGTGCGACTGGAAGCCGACGCAGTCGATGGGCACGCCTCGGGACCTGAAGTCCCGGACCATGTTGTAGACGCCTGTCGACTTGGCGTTGATGCCGTCGGTGTTGTAGTCGTTGTAGCAGAGCTTGGCCCCGGGGTCGGCGGCCCGGGCGGTGCGGAAGGCGACTTCGATCCAGTCGTTGCCGGTGCGCTGCAGGTTGGAGTCGCGGCGGCCGCCGCTGCCTCCGTCGGCGAAGGCCTCGTTGACCACGTCCCAGGCGTAGATCTTGCCGCGGTAGTGGCTGGCGACCTGGGTGACGTGGTTCATCGCGGCGTTGCGCAGGGCGGTGCCGGACAGGCTCTGCGCCCAGCCGGGCTGTTGGGCGTGCCAGAGCAGGGTGTGGCCGCGGACCCGCATGCCGTGGGCCTGGGCGTGGCTGACGATCTGGTCGCCACCGGTGTAGCGGAACTGGTTCTGGGACGGCTCGGTGGCGTCCCACTTCATCTCGTTCTCGGGGGTGACCGCGTTGAACTCGCGGTCGAGGATGGTGCTGAACTGGCTGTCGGAGAGCTTGAACGCGGGGACCGCGGCCCCGAAGTAGCGGCCCTTCTCGGCCGCTGCCGCACCGAGCGTGGCGCCGGCGCTGGCGGAGCCGGCGATCACGATCGGCGCGCCGACCGCGATCAGCGCGGCGGCCAGCAGGGCGAGGATGAGCCGTAGCCGCTGCGCGAGGTGCCCTCGCGGCGGGTGAGCAGGTTGCCTCATGTCATACCTTCCGGGTCTCTGGCGATGGTGGGCGGTGCACGGTCAGGGGGTGGTCATGTCGAACCTGCGGACGGTGACGGCGCCACCCAGGGCGCGGGTGGCGTAGTTGAAGATCGCGTAGCGGTATCCCATGAAGAACTGCCAGGCGTTGTTGAGGGTGAAGGCGGGGCCGAGGGCAGTGAAGGTGACGCCGTCGGTGCTGTAGGAGAAGCGGGCCTGCCGGCCGGTGCCGGGGCGGATGTCGGCGGCGGCGCGCAGCCAGATCCGCCCGCCGGAGACGGTGGCGGAGGCCGCTTCGGTGCCGGTCCCGGTGGTGTTCCAGTTGGCGTCCATCGTCAGGCCGTTGACGAGCGTCACCCGGGTGGCGCCGCCGTCGCGTCTGACCCCGATCCACGCCGACGAGTCCCGCAGCATGGCCAGACCGGCCCGGTCGCCGTCGGTCATGGCCGAGTAGTCCAGCTCGACCGTCGCCGTGGACGTCGGTCCCTGGATCCGGTGGGTGAGCGTGTTGCGGGCCGCGTACAGGTCGTTGGTGACGGTCGCCGTCTGCAGGCGCAGGCCGCTGCCGGCCGACCACTTCGTGTTGTCCGGGTTGTGGTTCCACTCCCACCGCGGGCCCAGGCTGGTCGCGGTGAAGGTGTCCGCGCCGGTCATCGGCCGCACCGTCTTCGACGAGGCGGGGATGTTCGGCGGGGGGTAGCTGGTGCCCCAGGCGCCGTTGACGGTCTGGACGGTCGGCCAGCCGTCGGCGCTCCAGGTGATGGGCGCGAGCACCGGCATCCGGCCGCCGGGGTAGGCGTCCTGGAACGCCATGTAGTACCAGTCGCCGTTCTGGGTCTGGACGAGACCGCCCTGGTGCGGCACGCCGCCGCCGGAGATCGGGCCGGGCATGTTCAGCAGCACCTGGTGCATCTCGTACGGGCCGAACGGGCTGCTCGACCGCAGGACGTACTGGCCGTTGGCGGGACGGGTGAGGAAGATGTAGTAGTAGCCGTTGCGCTTGTAGAAGCGTGAGCCTTCGAGGGTGCCGACGCTCGACGGTGTGGTGAAGACCTGCTGGGCGCGCACCTGGCTCAGCCCGTCGGCGGAGAGTTGGGCGACGCTGATGGTGCCGTTGCCGTAGGCGACGTACATGGTGTCGTTGTCGTCGACGAGCAGCCCGGCGTCGTAGTAGCAGTTGTTGATCTGCGAACGCTTCTGCCAGGTGCCGTCGACGGCCGTCGAGGTGTACACGTACGTGCGGTTGAACTCGACGCAGCCGATCCAGTAGTACGTGCTGGTGCTTCTGCGGTAGTTGAAGGCCGATGCCCAGATGCCCTTCACGTACGCGCGCCCACCACTGAGGTCGTAGGCGTTGGAGCCGAAGTCGAGATTCGGCACCGAGTGGCCGGCGTACTCCCAGTGCACCAGGTCGTAGGAGCGCAGGATCGGTGCGCCGGGGGAGTAGTGCATGGTGGAGGCCGAGTAGTAGTAGGCGTCACCGACCCGGATGATGTCGCCGTCGGCGAAGTCCTGCCACACCACCGGGTTCGTGTACGCCGTGGCCGGCGGTGCCGACGTGGTGGGGGACGGGCCGGTGGTGTCGACCCGGACGAGTTGCCATTGCTGGTTGGTGCCGTTCCAGTCGGTGTACTGGACGATGGTGGCGCCGTCGGTGGTGGCGGCGTTCTGTACTTCGACGGCTTTGCCGCTGTTGCGGTTGATGAGTCGGATGTATCCGCCGGTGGAGTCGGTGAGTTGGAATTGCTGGTTGGTGGCGTTGGCGTCGGTCCACTGGATGATGGGGGTGCCGTCGGCGGTGGCGCGGTTGGAGACGTCGAGGACCTTGCCGGAGTTGCGGGACTTGAGGCGGTACCAGCCGCTGCCGGAGTCGACGAACTGCCACTGCTGGTTGGTGCCGTTGTTGCGGGTCCACTGGGTGATGCGGGCGCCGTCGGTGGTGGCGGCGCCGTAGACGTCGAGGGCCTTGCCGCTGTTGCGGTTGAGCAGCACGTACCAGGCGCTCGTGTCGACCGACGCCGCAGCCGCCCCGGTGACGTGCACCGCGGCCGCGGCCATGCTCGCCAGCAGCGTCATGGCGACGGCGACGGCCAGCATCGGGCGTTTGCGGCGTCGATGTGGGGCGGCCGGTGGGGCCGCGTCGTCCACGCTCATGGGTGTTCCCTCCGGTCGGATGCCGGTGGCCTGCTGTTAGCGCTAACACCAACGAGCCGGTCGCCGGGATGGTCAACGGTGGCGGGTCGGGGGATCCCGAGTCGTGCAGGCCGCGCCGAATGCACATGTATCGGGGTCGCCAAGGTTGCCAGAATGTTTCGCCGCATTCAAGAGCTAGGCGTCGATCGATGTCCCGGCGTGTGGTGAGGTGGTGAATCGAGCGCAGAGAGGGTCGGATATCGACTCGTCGTCGTCCTTCCGGATAACACTTTCTCGGCGAAATATCCGGGCGCGGCGAGTGGACCCGGAACTGCCGGGTCCGGCGAATCCGGGCCGGGCGCCTCCCCAGGTCGGCGGCGCACGGCGGGGCCGGGGCGGCGTTCCCCGGGTCGCCGGCCCGACGCGGCCCGCCCTTCTTGACGCGGCGGCCGGTCGTCGGCGACAGTCAACGACCACCGCCACCGGATCGAGCTATGTGACTGCGATGTGACGATGCGAGCTACCGGCGTGACCGAGGCGGGCCTCGTGGTGGCGGCCCAGGCGGGTGACCGGCGGGCCATGGACGAGTTGATCGCCGCCGGCCTGCCGCTGGTCTACACCATCGTGCACCGCGCGCTGGGCGGCGACCCGGACACCGACGACGTCGTCCAGGACACCATGGTGCGTGCCGTCCGCCGGCTACCGGAGCTGCACGCTCCGGAGAGCTTCCGTGCCTGGTTGGCCGCGATCGCCGTGCGCCAGCTCAGCACCCATCTGCACCGCCGGCAGGTGGCTGCCCGGCGCGCCGCCCCGCTGGACGAGGCGGTCGAGGTGCCGGACGTCGAGGCGGCCTTCGAGGACGTCACGACGCTGCGGGTGGAGCTGTCCGGGCAGCGCCGCCAGATCGTCCGCGCGAGTCACTGGCTCGACGCGGACGACCGGGCGTTGCTGTCCCTGTGGTGGCTGGAGGCGGCGGGGGAGCTGTCCCGCACCGAACTCGCGGCGGCCCTGCGGGTAGGCGTCGCGCACGCCGCCGTGCGGGTGCAGCGCATGCGCCACCAGCTCGACGTGAGCCGCGAACTGGTCGCCGCACTGGAGGCCAGGCCGAGGTGCGCCGGGCTGGAGGCCGCGGTGGCGGGTTGGGACGGCGTCCCGAGTCCGTTGTGGCGCAAGCGCCTCGCCCGGCACACCCGGTCCTGCAACCGATGCGTACGGGCCGCCGCGGGCCTGATCGCCCCCGAACGGCTGCTCCTCGGGCTGGCCCTGCTACCCGTCCCGGTCGGAATCGCCGCCGTGCTGATCGGCCGGAGCGCGCTCGGCGTGCCGGCCGTGTCGTCCGCCGCCGGTGCGGGACCGGCCGGTGGCATCGGCGCGAGCGTCAAGGTCGGCCTGGTCGGCCAGCTGCTCCAGACGGTCGTGGCGCATCCCGTCGCCGCGACCGTCGTCGCCGGCGCCCTCGCGGCCGGCACCACGGTCACCGTGACGGGCCTGCCCACGCACCCGCCGCCCACGGCGTCCGCGCCGGTCGCCGTGCCGACGTCGCCGGCCCACGGCACCCCGAGCCGGACGCCGGCGGTGCCCGCGCCGCCGCCGAGATCGGCGACGCCTCCGGCCACGCGCCCGTCGACCGGCGGCACCGCCGCCCTGACCGTGGGGCGGCTCGTGTCGCTGGAATCGGCCGGCGGGACCGGGCGGTACGTCACGACGGTGGACGGCCTCGGCGTCCTGGTGCCGGTCGGTCCGGACAGCTCCCTCGCGGCGCGCCGCCAGGCGAGCTTCGCGGTTCTCGCCGGCCTGGCCGACGCCGACTGCTTCTCCTTCCGTGCCCGGGACGGTCGCTACCTGCGGCACTCGTCCTGGCGGCTGCGACTCAGCCCCGCCGACGGGACCGAGCTGTTCCGGGGTGACGCCACCTTCTGCGCGCGTGACGGCGCGGTCAGGTCCTCCGTCGCGCTGGAGGCGTCGAACTATCCCGGATGGTTCCTCCGGCACCGCGACGGTCAGTTGTGGGTGGACCAGGTGGACGGCAGCGCCGACTTCCGCGCCGACAGTGCGTTTCGGGTCCGCCCCGCCCTGGCGGACTGAGACCACAGCCGGGCGTCGCCGATAACAGTTTTTCGCCCGACGATTCGACGGGTCGACGTCGAGGCGATCGAAATAGCGAAATAGGCGTTCGTTGTTGCCTTCCGGCCTCTGTTATCGCTAACATCGCTGCGGGTTGAGTGGGCGTCGGGAGCCGGGTGACGCACAGGGACCCCAGCCCTTCCCCGGGGCGGTTCAGCAGGCCAGGGCACTCGGCCGCGAGCACCCCGGCCGGACCACGACCTGCGACCGGGTACGCCGCCGCGGGAAGGAGAACCCATGAGACGTTCCGCCTCGGGCCGCCGCTGGGCCGCCGCTCTGGCGGCCGCGCTGCTGCTGGCCGGCACCCTGACCGGACTGCGTGCCTCCACCGCCCTGGCCCTGGACAACGGGGTCGCCCGCACCCCGCCCATGGGCTGGAACAGTTGGAACTCGTTCGGCTGCAACATCAACGAGTCGCTGATCCGGCAGTCCGCCGACGCGATCGTCGCGAGCGGAATGCGTGACGCCGGCTACCAGTACGTCGTGGTCGACGACTGCTGGTTCAACCCCAACCGCGACTCCGCCGGCAACCTGCAGGGCGACCCCGGCCGGTTCCCGAGCGGCATGAAGGCGCTCGGCGACTACCTGCACGGCAAGGGCCTGAAGTTCGGCCTCTACCAGGTGCCGGTGGACCGCACCTGCGCCCAGTACTTCGGCTCCTACCCGGGCGCCACGGGCAGTCAGGGACACGAGGCGCAGGACGCCCGGCAGTTCGCCGCCTGGGGCGTGGACTTCCTCAAGTACGACTGGTGCTCGCCGAACGGCACGATCGACCAACAGGTGGCGACCTTCGCCCGGATGCGGGACGCCCTCGCGGCCACCGGCCGCCCCATCGTCTACAGCATCAACCCGAACAGCATCCACGCCAAGACCGGGCCGCAGCGCAACTGGGGCGACGTGGCCAACATGTGGCGGACCACCGAGGACATCACGAACGCCTGGGACACCGGCCAGACCAACGGCTACCCGATGGGCATCCAGAACATCATCAACGTCACCGTTCCGCTGGCCGGCTACGCGCGTCCCGGCGGGTTCAACGACCCCGACATGATGGAGGTCGGCCGGGGCGGCATGACCGACACCGAGATGCGCAGCCACTTCGCGATGTGGGCCGTGCTCGCGGCACCGCTGATCGCCGGCAACGACGTCCGGGCCATGACGTCGACCACCCAGAGCATCCTGACCAACCGGAACCTGATCGCGATCAACCAGGACAGCCTCGGTCTGCAGAGCACCCAGATCTCCTTCGACGGCACCCGGCGGGTGCTGGCCAAGACGCTGGCCAACGGTGACATCGCCGTGGCGCTGTTCAACCAGGGCGGCGCCACCACGACGATCTCGACCACCGCCGCCGCCGTGGGGAAGACCGGCACCTCCTTCACCCTGCTCGACGCCTGGACCAACGCCACGAGCACCACCGGTGGCGCCATCTCGGCCAGCGTCCCCGGGCACGGCACGGTGGTCTACCGGGTCAGCGGCGGCGGCACGACCACCCCGCCGCCGGCCACCACCGGCGCGCTGGTGAGCGCCGCCTCCGGTCGGTGTCTGGACGTCCCGCAGAGCAGCACCGCCAACGGCACCCAGCCGGTGATCTGGGACTGCAACGGTGGCGCCAACCAGCGCTGGAGCATGAGCGGAGACAGCGTGCAGGCCCTCGGCAAGTGTCTGGACGCCCCGCTGAACGCCACCCCGGGCGCCAAGGCGCAGATGTGGGACTGCAACGGTGGCGCCAACCAGCGCTGGACCCGCAACTCCGACGGCACCATCCGGGGCCAGCAGTCCGGCCTCTGCCTCGACGTCAACGGCGCCGCCACCGGCAACGGCACCACCGTCATCCTCTGGGGCTGCACGGCCGCCGCGAATCAGCGGTGGACACTCCGCTAGGGCCACCGGCGCCGGTCCGGCCCGTCCTGCGGGACCGGCCGGACGGCGTCGATCATCCGGGGGAGCAGCCGTCGGCCGGCCCGCAGCACGGTGCCGTCGGGGCGGACGACGGCCGCGCGAGCAGCGCCCAGCCAGCGGTGCAGTGCGCTGCCCGGCCGGGCGATGACCAGCACCGCCCCGCGCCGTTCGATGTCGGCCCGTAGCGCCGTGGACGGCTCGACGGACGTGACGATCGCGAACCGGCCGGCGGCCACGTCGTCGAACCGGCGGTCGCCGTCGACGATCGCGTTCGGGCAGAGCCCGCCGGCCAGGCCGCGGCGCAGCCGTGGCCGCACCACGAGGTCGGAGCGGCGCAGCGGCGGTGTCCGGCTGTCCGTGGCCAGGTCCGTGAGACCCGGCACGAGGTGCAACCGGGGCGCCACGGCGCGACGGATGAGGTTGCCCCACTCGCCGCCGGCCGTCATCGCCGTACCGATGAGCCGGGCCAGCCTGATCATGGCGCGGACGTGCTGGCCGCGTTCGATCTGGTAGGTGTCGAGCACGGACTCGGCGAGGGTCCCGCCGAGCACGCCGGCGAGCTTCCAGGCCAGGTTCATCGCGTCGCGCAGCCCGGCACACAGGCCCTGGCCGATGAACGGTGGGCTGAGGTGCGCGGCGTCGCCGAGCAGGAACACCCGCCGGTCGCGCCAGCGGTCCGCGACCTGCGCGCGGAACGTGTACTCGGCGACCCGGATGATCTCCAGCTCCGCGACGGGGACGTCCCCGGTCCAGCGCGAGATCAGCGGATGCAGCCGGGCCATGTCGCGATAGTCGTCGGCGGTCTCGCCGGGCGCCAGCCGGAACTCCCAGCGGTAGCGGGTCCTCCCGATCCGCAGGTAGGTGCCGGCGCGGGCCGGGTCGGAGAGCTGGTGCACACCCTCCCACTGGCCCAGGTCGGCCTCGGTGGCCACGTCGATGACGAGCCAGCGTTGCGTGAAGCCCAGGTCCCGCATGGTGGCGCCGATCGAGGCCCGGGTCAGGCTGTTGGCGCCGTCGCAGCCCAGGACGTACGCCGCCCGCACGGACCCCGGCTCGCCGGTGGCGGTGTCCCTGACGTCGACCCGCACTCCGCCGGAGTCCTGCGTCAACGCGGTGACCTCGGCGTTGCCGCGGAGGGTGACCGTGCCGAACCGCCGGAGGTTGCGGCGGAGGATCGCCTCCAACTCCGGCTGGTCGAACATGCTTCCCTGCGGGTAGCCGTGCCGGCCCGGCGCCGTGCCGCGCGGGAACTCGGCCAGCACCCGCATGTTCCGGTCGAGGAGGCGCAGGCCCCGGTGCGGGCGGGAGATCGCGGCGAACTCGTCCCGGAGCCCGAGTCGGGCCAGGATCCGGTGGACCTCGTCGTCCAGCGCGACGGCCCGGGGCTGCGGGTAGATCGACTCCCAGCGGTCGAGGACCAGGCACTCGACGCCGTACTGCGCGAGCAGCGTCGCGGCGGTGAGCCCGGTGGGGCCCGCGCCGACGACCAGTACGGGCACCGTCCTCATCGGGCCCCCGATCCACCCTCCGACGACGCCGGGGTCAGTAGCGGCCGAGGCTTTCCAGCGGGCACATCACGATGCGCGGCTGGGCGGCCGGGTCGAGCCAGCGCAGCACGGTGACCAGGTCGGTGTGCGACAGGCTGACGCAGCCGGCGGTGGGGCCGGACGGGGTCCTGCTGAACTCGTGCAGGAAGATCCCGCTGCCCGCGTTCGGCACCGGCTTCGCGACGTTCGGCGGCATGTTGTAGGTGATCACGGCGAAGTGCGTGTAGGCGGGCTGCTCCTTCCACAGCGCCTCGCTGAGGCCACCGGGACTGGTGGTGGTGTGCTGGAACGTGTTGTAGCCGGACGAGTTCGGGTTCTCGTTCCACCAGTCGTTAGCGACGACCCGGTGGTAGGGGTACCGGACGCCCGGGTTGGCCGCGATGCCGTAGATCGTCGGGCCGATGGAGTAGACGCCCGTCGGCGTGGTCGGGACGCCCTCGACGTGGTGGTCGCTGAAGTACTGGGACCCGATCCGCGCGGACAGCGCCGCGGAGACCGGGACCCACGTCCCGTCGACCCTGGCGAACGTCTCCAGCGTGGCGTAGCTGGTGTTGTAGCTGGCCGCGGTCACGATGACGACCTGCCGACAGGCCGCCGGGAGGGTCGTGAGGTTGTTGGCCTTGTTGTACCGCGAGGTGCGGCGCGGCCGGGGCGTGTCGATGGTGGCGTCGGTGGTCGATGCCGCGGCGGGCGTCGCGGCCGAGGCCACGACGGGAGCCGCGACACCGGCCGCCGCGCCGAGAATCAGAGATCTCCGCTTCACCTGGCAGATCCTCGCACCTAGGCCGTCGCCGTGTCGTCCTCCGCCGCGACGGATTCCGGTGCCCGGTCGCGGGCGGCGACCTCGCGTACGGCCTCGGCGACTGCCCGGAAGTCCTTCTTGAGGATCGCGCCGTGGTTGCTGGTGACCTTCGCGGCGACCTGGATGTGCGGGTTGCGGGCGGTCACCGCGTCGAGGCTGGTGCGGATCCGTTCCTGCTCGTCGCCGCGGCTCCCGAAGGACGTCCCCGAGGCGACGACGTACCGCACGGGGACGGTGATGGTGTCCAGCACGGGACCGAGTTCACGCTCGCGGGACAGTTGGCCGAGTTCGATGTTGCTGTTCGCCTGCTGGTCGGCGGTCATGCGGGGGGCCAGGCCGGTCGGGCGTAGCAGCGGCAGGAACCAGCTCATCCGCCGGAACAGCTTGCGGATCCGCTGTTCCATGGCCTCGTCGAGCCAGTCGTGCGGGAAGGCGCCGTCGACCAGGACCGCGCCGACGGCACGCTCCGGGTTCCGGCTGGCCCAGTGCGCCCCGACGACCGCGCCGTAGGACCAGCCCACCACCAGCGCCCGGTCCACACCGCGGGCCGCGAGGACGGCGTCGACATCCCGGACGGCGGCGGCGAAGGAGTAGTCCGCCGAACGCTTCGACCTGCCACGGGCCCGCTCGTCGTAGGTGATGTGCCGCCATCCCGTCCCCAGTTCCGCGATGACCCGCCGCCAGTACCCCTGGGTGGCGAACTGGCCGTTGAGGTAGACCACCGCGACACCGGGACCGCCGGTGTCGGTGACGGCCAGGGCCGTGTCGTCGACCGGAACCATGCCGGTCCACGTCGAACTGGTCGAGGACGTGTTGTTCTTCGTCATCGTTTCCTCTTCCTCTGTTGTCTGGTGTGCGGTGGCCCGGGGACGGCCGCCGGGCCGCTGGCGACGATCGACGGGATCTCGATCGCGGTGGGCCCGGCCGGGCGGTCCTGGTACGTGTCGGTCAGAGGCTGCGGGCGGTGATGTCGCCCTGGGCGGTGGTGGCGCGGATGTCGAGGCCGGTGGTGCCGTCGTTCTTGAGGGCGTTGCTGACGCGCCCGTGGCCGGTGCCGGCGTCCAGGGCGGCCGAGACGCCGCCGGCGGCGGCGACCGAGATGTCGCCGGACCCGGTGCGGAGCACGACCGTGCCGCGCACGGCCTCGCTGATCCGGATGTCGCCCCGTGCGGTGCTGATCTCCGCGGGGCCGTTGAGCCGGCCGACCTCGACGTCGCCGTCGACCGCGGTGAGGCGGACGCTCGCCGCCTCGTCGATCTTGATCTGGCGGTACGCGCCGTCGAAGACGACGTCACCGAGGCGCCCGACGCCGCGGAGCTCGGTGGCGGCGGCCTTGGCCTCCACACGGGAGCCGGCGGGCAGCTGGACGGTGACCTCCACGGATCCGGAGGGACCGAGGAGTCGGGTGTCCGGAGCCGGTGCGGTGACCCGCAGGACACCGCCGGCGTAGGCGACGCTGGTCTGCTCGGCGGCCCGGGCGTCGCGGCTCTTGCCGGGGCTGGCGGGCCGGACCTCGACGGTGGTGTCGGCGCGGTCCGCGGCGATGAGCTGGATGCGTCCGGCAGGGATGTCGAGGACGGCGGAGATCGGGGTGGGGGTGTCGAACTTCTGCATCATGCTCTCCCGTGCTCGTGTGCTGTTTCCGATACCGGAAACGCTACGTTGCTTTCCACATCTCGACAACAATCATGTTGCGCTCGACGCGTGAGTTCCCAGGTCAACGGCACGAAAATGTTGCAACAGATCTGGCGGGAACGCAACGGCGACTAAGGCATCATTGCAATGGGTGCGCGGTGAACGCTACGGGCCGGGTCCCGCCGCCGGCGGCTTCATGAAGCAGCCGGCCGCCGGGACCGCTGGCAAGAACTTCCAGCTCCGGGTCACGTAGAGAAGGATTTCTTTCGTTCGATGGCGTTGGTACTGTGCTGCCGTGCCTCCCCCTCGCACCGTCAGCGCCCCACCGGACGACCGCGCCCCGACCGTCGCGTCCACACGCTCCACCGGCCGGCGGTTGAAGCCGGCACGCTTCACCGAGTCCGGTCTCGGGTGGCTGCTGCTGCTGCCGTCGGTCGTGGTGTTCGTGCTGTTCGTGTTCTGGCCGCTGGGCCGGACGCTCTACCTGTCCGTTCACGGCAACGACCTCTTCGGCGCCCCGTCGGTGTACGTCGGCGCGGAGCACTACCGGGAGATGCTGTCGGCCGATTTCGGCAAGGTGCTGGCCACCACGGGACTGTTCACGCTGTTCTCCGTGGTGCCGGCCGTTCTGGGCGCGCTCGTGGTGGTGCTGCTGCTGGAGGCGCGCATCCGCGGGGTCCGGGTGTTGCGCACCGCCTTCGCGCTGCCGTTCGCGTTCTCGGTGGCCACGGCGTCGGTCGTCTTCGCCGTCATCTACAACCCGGCGATCGGCGTGGCGAACGGCGTGCTCGGCTCGGTCGGGATCGACCGCGTCAACTGGCTGACCGACCCGTCGATCGCGCTGCCCGCCGTCTGCGCCGCCACGGTGTGGATGAACTTCGGCTACAACGTCCTCGTGCTCTCCGCCGGCGTCGCGGCGATCTCACCCGAGGTGGTCGAGGCGGCACGGCTGGACGGGGCCACCGGCTGGCGGCTGGCTTCCCGGATCACCGTGCCGCTGCTCTCCCCGCAGCTGTTCTTCCTCGTCGTGGTGTCCACGATCCACGCGCTGCAGAGTTTCGGGCAGATCCACATCCTGACCAAGGGCGGCCCGGACCAGGCCACGACGACGCTTGTCTACTCGATCTACGAGAAGGCGTTCGCCTTCGGGTCCTCCGACTTCGGCTCGGCCAGCGCACAGGCCGTCGTGCTGCTGGTCGTCATGCTCGGCTGCACGGCCATCCAGTTCGGCATCCTCGAGCGGCGGGTCCACTACCGATGAAAAAGTTCAACCTCGGGCGGGTCGCCGTCTACGTCGTGCTCGGCCTGGCCGCGATCCCGGTTCTGTTTCCCATCTACTACGGCTTCGTCGGCGCCGTGATGGGCCCGGGCGACCTGGCGACCTACCCGCCCGCGCTGGTGCCGCACGAGCTCTACTGGCAGAACATCAGCGACGTCTTCCGCTCGGTGCCGCTCGGCCGCTTCTATGTGAACTCCGCCATCCAGGCCGGGCTCATCACGGTGGCCCAGATCGTCACCAGCATCCTGGCCGCGTACGCCTTCGCGTTCCTTCGCCTGCCCGCGAGGGCGGTGACGTTCAGCCTGTTCCTCGCCACCCTCATGGTGCCGTGGGAAGCGATCATCATCCCCAACTACCTGGCCATCTCCGGGTGGGGTCTGGCGCGGGGCGGGTTGACCTACCTCGGTCTCGTGCTGCCCTTCCTCGCGTCGGCCTTCGGCACGTTCCTGCTGCGGCAGGCCTTCCTGCAGTTCCCGACCGAGTTGCGGGACGCCGCGGTGATCGACGGGTGCGGCCACTGGCGCCTGTTGTGGCGGGTCATCGTGCCCCTGTCCAAGCCGTCGATCGCGGCGGTCGGGGTCTACGTCTTCCTGTCGGCGTGGAACCAGTACTTCTGGCCGCTCATCCTGATCCGCGACTCCGAGTACCAGACGCTGCAGATCGGCATCTCGCAGCTCAACGACGCCGAGGTGGCGCAACCGGGCCTCGTCCTCGCGGGCGTCGCGCTGTCCCTGCTCCCGACGTTGGCTGTCGTGCTCTTCGGTCAGCGCTACATCGTCCGTGGCCTCACCGCCGGCGCGCTGAAGTAATCCGAGAAGAGGAGAACCCGTGAGACAACCCAAGCTCCGTCGGGCCATGACGGCGTTCGTCGCCCTGGCAGCCGCCGCCGCGCTGACGGCGTGCGGTGGTTCCGGGTCCGACACCGATTCGGCCAAGGACGCGCTCGAGGCGCCCGGCGCGGAGGTGCTCGCGAAGGCCACCGACAAGACCACCATCGAGTTCTGGCACGGGATGAAGGGCGCCAACGCCGCGGCGATCGACAAGCTGGTCGCCGACTTCAACGCCCAGAGCGGCGGCAAGGCCGAGGTCAAGGCCATCTACCAGGGCAACTACGACGAGACGATCGCCAAGTACAAGGCCTCGGTGCAGCAGAAGAACACGCCCGCGCTGGTGCAGGTCTACGACATCGGCTCCCGCTTCATGGTCGACTCCAAGCAGACCGTGCCGATGTTCAAGTTCATCGACAAGGACGGGTTCAACGCCGGCGACATCGAGCCGAACATCGCCAACTACTACTCGATCGACGGCAAGCTCCAGTCGATGCCGTTCAACACCTCGACCCCGCTGCTCTACCTGAACAAGGAGGCCTTCGTCCGGGCCGGCCTCGACCCGACGAAGCCGCCGACGAACCTGGACGAGCTCGGGGAGATGGCGAAGAAGCTGACCGTCAAGGACGCCGGCGGCAAGACCGTCCAGTACGGCTTCGGGGCCGCCATCTACGGCTGGCTGCTGGAGCAGCTGATCGCCACCGACGGGAAGGAGTACTGCGACAACAGCAACGGGCGCAAGGGCCTGGCGACGAAGGTGCAGTTCGACCAGGAGACCGGCGTCCGCGTCGCGCAGTGGTGGGTGGACCTGGTGAAGGGCGGCTACGCGGCGAACACCGGCCGCAAGACCGACGACGCCCAGGCCGCCTTCAAGGCAGGCACCGTGGCGATGCACCTGGAGTCCACCGGCGCCATGCGCGGCTACGTCGACGCGGCCAAGGGCAAGTTCACCGTGCTCACCGCGCCGTACCCGAAGGCCAGCAGCGCGGCCACGGGCGGGCCGATCATCGGCGGCGCCTCGCTGTGGATCAACGGCGTCGGGCACAGCGACAAGGAGAAGCGCGCCGCCTGGGAGTTCGTGAAGTTCGCCGTGAGCCCGGCCCAGCAGGCCAAGTGGCACACCGGCACCGGATACGTACCGGTCAACGCCAAGGCACTCGACGAGCAGATCGACAAGGACTGGGTGGCGCAGTACCCGCAGTTCAAGACCGCCGTGGACCAGCTGCACGCGCTGCCGCCGTCGGTCGCGTCGGCCGGCTGCCTGCTCGGCGTGATGCCGCAGGCCCGCAAGGCGTCCGAGGACGGCCTGGAGGCGGCGATCGTCGGTAGCAAGCCGGCCGACCAGGCCATGAAGGACGCCGCGGCGAGCGTGCAGCCCGCGATCGACAGCTACAACAAGTCGGTCGGCTGACCGTCACGTCACCGCCGAGGGGACACCTCGGGTCGAGGGGTCGGCTCCGTCGGAGCCGGCCCCTCGATGCTCCGTCGGACCGCACTGCGCTCGGCGGGTCCGTCGGGTCAGACGATGTAGGCGTACAGGTCGACGATCGTGCCGTCCGCGCGATGCAACCCCGCCGAGTCGCCCTTCGTGCCGTTCCAGACGGCGGTGGTGCGGCAGTTGTGGTAGCCGGCCGCGTCATCCCGGCCCGGGCCGGTGTACACCCGCAGCACCCCGCCCGGCGGGATCACGTAACCGTCGCCCACCACCACCCTGGCGGACGACTGGCTGCGCAGATACCAGCCGCTGACGTCCACCGGCTGGCCGGAGACGTTGCGCAGGACGGCGTGCTCACCGGCCCACTGCGGCTCGTCGCCGGGGGAGCGGCACACGATGTCCTGGACGACCACACCCGCCGCGCCGGGCACCGGGTCGCGGCCGTGCAGCATGTTCGCCAGGGCGTACGGATAGTTGGTGATCATGCCGGCGACGCCGAGGTCGAGGGCCCGTCGCCACAACTCGGGCGAGTCGACCGTCCACGGCACGACGGCCATGCCCGCCGCGACGACCCGGGCCGCGTCCTCGGGGCGCAGCCGGCGGATGTCCGGGTTGACCGAGTAGACCCAGTCGGCGAGCTCGGTCAGCTTCCCGCCCGCCGGCACGTCGTAGGCGATCAGGGAGACCGGGACGTCCGGCAGCCGCGCGTGGAAGTCGCGGAGGGCCGGCTCGTCGAAGGACCCGACGACGAGCGGGCGCGGCAGGGGGCCCAGCTCGATATGGCTTCGACGCTCCCGCAGCCGGGCGGCGACCGCCGCCGCCAGCCCGGGATTCAACGCCGGCGACTTCAGCTCGAGGTTCAGGCCGACCCGGCCGCCGACCAGGTCGAGCAGCTCGTCGAAGGTCAGGATGTGCTGGCCGGCGAACTCGGCGTCGTACCAACCCCCGGCGTCGAGTTTCCTGAGTTCGGCGAGGGTGAAGTCGTGCACGTTCCAGGGCGCGCGGTCGGCGAAGACCAGCGCGGCGTCGGTGGTGCGGGCCAGCGTGGCGTCATGGATGATCACCAGTTCTCCGTCGGCGCTGAGCTGCACGTCGGTCTCGACGTAGTCGGCGCCCTCGGCGATCGCGAGCTCGACGGCGGCCGCGGTGTTCTCCGGCGCCACGCCGGACGATCCGCGGTGGGCGTACGTCGCGGCGCGCCCGCTGTTACGGCTGATCACTGCCTGACCCTAACCGCGGCGGCTACCGGGACAGGTATGCCTTGATGCTGGTCGGGACGCGCCCTGCCGCGTCCGCCATGGCGGTCTGCGCCTCTCCCCGGACCGGCACGAGGGTGCCGAGCTTGGGCGGGATGACGATCAGGTCGCCGATCGGTACGACCCGTTCGGCCTGTTGCCGCTCGATTCCTTCCGGCTCGGTCCAGATGATGTACACCAGCCGGACGTGCATCGGTTCGCTGTCCTCGTTGCGCAGCGACACGGCGGCGAATCGGCTGTTGCGGTCGACCACGCGGCCGGAGTCGTCCACCGGGGCGACGATCGGTTCGACGCCGACCGCCGGCGCGTCGACCCGCTCGGCGGCGCGGACGGACACGGCCACATCCACAGCCCACTGCGCCCTCTCGCCCGTGAAGATCAGCACGTCGATGCCACTCCCCGGTGCGACGACAAGCCGTCCCCGGTCGCTGCCGTAGACCGTGGCGACCTTCACCGCCGGTAGCGGGTTTCGCTGGGCATCGAGTGCCGTAAATTCCAGTGTCGGGGCGACCATCCGGGTGCTGTCGTTGTAGATGGTGAGGACCTGGTTCATGTACCCGTTCCCGGTGACCGGCGTGAACCGGAACTGCAGCAGGGATGCGAGACGGGGTGGGGTGAGGAGTCCGCAGCCGGCCAGCAGCAGCGTGGCCACGAGCCCGGCGACCAGCATCCGTAGCGCTGTCCGGGTCACGGGGGAGCGGGTCGCGGTCGAGGAGGGGAGCGGCACCGGCGCAGGATACGGCGGCGCTGTTCGCCGCGTTGCCCCGAGGCATCGGCCGGCGGCGGCGACTCGCCGCCCCCGCCGGGCCGGAACCCCTCACTGCTGGACGCGGATGCTCCAGGTCACCGACTCCGGTGCCGTGACGGCCAGGGTGAGCGTGCGCGGGCTTCGGAGGTTGACCTGGTTGCGGGTGGCGGAGACCGCCGATCCGCACGGGATGTGGAACTGGTCCAGCGGCTGGAACTCGACCCGGATGTCGGCGTCGGCCGGCGCGGAACAGGTCACGCTGATCCAGACCGGAACGTCGGACCGCACGGCGGCCCGGCCCACCAGCCGGGCGCCGTGCACCGGCGGCTGGTAGAGCAGCGTCCGCGTCCCCGGCAGTTCCTCGGCCGGGGCGCTGAGCGAGGGGGCCGCCGGCGCGCCGGTGGCGGGGGCCCGGGCGCGGTCGGGCCGCGGGTCGGCGGTTCCGGCGCAGCCGGTGATCGACGGGACAGCGGCGGCAAGGGCGAGGCCGGCAAGGGCGGCAGCAGTTCGCATGGCAGGGTCCCTGAGGGGGTACGGCCATGGCCCGCGCCCGATCCGCGCGCGGGCCATGGCGGGCGGATTAGTTCGTCTCCCAGTAACGCCAGCCCTCGGCGCTGGTCGGCACCTTGGCCGTACCCGAGGACTTGAGCACGGTGGAGCAGGACGCGCTGGTGTAGTAGTACCGCCAGCCGACGTTGTAACCCCAGGAGCCGTACTGCGCGTTGCCGTACTTTCCCGCGGTGATGTTGTGGTTGAACGTGTGACCGACCGAGATCGTGTTGCTCGAGGCGATCGACGCGCTGACCTCGACCTTGGCCTCCGCGACGATGCCGGAGACCGTGGCGCCGGCGCTGACGGTTGCGGTCGCCGTGATGGTGGTCGACTTGGTGACGCTGACCGACAGGCTGCCGCCGGGGCCGCTCTTGAAGTAGGCGCCCGAGGCGGGCATGTGGTAGCTGCTGCTGGACGTGATGTCGTAGAAGTACTCGGGCGGGCAGGCCAACGTGCTGTTCTCGCCGGCCAGCGCCGGAGCCGTCAGCGCCGCGCTGCCCATCACTCCGGACAGGACGGCCGCCGCCCACCGGGAAACACCTTTGCGCATTTCTCCTCCTTGGTTCGTCGAGTGCGCCCACCGAAACAGGGGGACGGCGGACGTCGTAAGAGCCGGCACCGGATCTGCGGAAGTGCGTACGGGCGACGCAAGCCCGCCGGGGCGGCGGAACACGGCTGCGCAAAGACGCACGAGAAGGTCACAGTTCGGCTACGAACCCGGGATTGAATCGGCGTAGGTGATTGGTTTCCCGTATGGCACCCCCGCTCGCCACCACCGCGCCGCAGGCGCATCCGGCAATGCCGATCCACCCGGCGCCGTCGCTGACGCGGTACGGCTTCACGCCCTCGGCCGATCTCGTCTTCCGGTCGCTGACCGCGTACGGCGGTCAGACCGGCGGGCGGCTGGCACGCGATCTCGGCATGCCCCTGACCATGGTCCTCGGCTGCCTGGCCGAACTGCGCGACGGCGGTCTCGTCGGTGAGCCGGCGGGCCCGCGCGCGGCGAGCGGGACGTGGCGGGCGGTGCCGCTGGCCCAGGCCATGACGGCGGTCGCGCACCTCTGCCAGCCCGGTCCCGGCGCGACCGGCCGGCCGTCGGCCCGGTCGATGCGGCTGAGCGACGAGCTGGTCGAACTCGGCGCCGGCGTCAACCACCTGACCACGCGGGACGCCGCCCGGCGCCGCCTGGCCGCGCTCGTCGGCATGGCCCGCCGCGAGCACCTGGCCATGAACCCGGAACCCACCTTCGACGAATCCGCCAAGACCGCCGCCGGTTCGATGGACCGCACGTTGCGGGAGCGTGGTGTCGCCGTACGGATGATCGGCGTCCAGCCGCGCGACGCGGACCTGCTGACCCCGTACGGCGGCACGGACGCCGGTGGGTCCACGGACAGCTACCGGAAAAGTCCCGGCGTGCCGCTCAAGCTGATCGTCGTGGACCGGGCGGTGGCGCTGTTCCCGGTCGACCCGGGCAACTACGAACGCGGCTACCTGGAGATCCGCCACGCCTCGGTGGTGGAGTCGTTGGTCGCGACGTTCGAGCGGCACTGGCGGTCGTGCCCGACCGGCACGCGGGCCGGCCTGGTCCTCACCGACCGCGAGGCGGCCCTGGTCAACCTGCTCGCCCGGGGTCACACCGAGGCCCGGGCCGCACGGGAGCTGCGGATCAGCGAGCGTTCCGTCTCCGGCATCCTGCGTGCCCTCATGGACCGGCTCCGCGTGACCAACCGGTTCCAACTCGGCCTGGTGCTCGGATCCGCCGGAGTCTTCGGCCCGCCGCCAGGTCACGACCGGCCCCCGGCCGGCTGAGCCCCGCCCACCAGTCCCACCGAGCGCGCCGTGCGCGGTCGGTCAGCCTCGTCCACCCGCCAGACATCTGGAAGGATCCCGATGGCCCTGCGTCACGATCTGCGCACCGGGGCGGCGGCGGTGCTCGCCGCCGCGCTCGTCCTCGGCTCGCCCCTGCCGGCCGCCGCCACCAGCGAAACGTGGGGCGGCGCCGACCAGATACCGGTCTCGCAGTGCGCAACCGGCCAGGTCGAGTCCATCGACGCGGCCGGCACCCTGCACGGTTGGGTCAACACCTGCGCCGCCACGCCCGCCGGCGCGGCGTACGCGGTCCTCTACTACGTCAGCGGTCAGCTCAGCGGGGGCGCCCTGTACCGGTACGGGCGGACCGGGACCGCCGACCCCTTCGCCGTGCCGGTTCCGGTGCCGATGGGTGACGGCGAGTACACCGCCTACTGCCTGGGCATCGGTCCTGGCTCGATCATGCCCGGGTCGCTCAACCGCTGCCTGCTCGTCACGCGCACCGGCGCGCAACTGGTGAGTCGGCCACTCAGCTACAAGGACCCGATCCTTGTCGGTAACGGCGGTGGCGGCGGCAACTGCGCCACCTGCCTGCGGCCGCCCCCGGACTGACCGAGCCCGGTCCCTTCCCCGCCAGCACCGAACACGGCCCCCAGGAGGCTCCGGTGTCGCAGCTCCGGCTCTCACCGCGCGAGGCAGCGTTGATCGACCTGCTCGCGCGGGGGCACACCGACGCCACCGCGGCCCGGGAACTCGGGATCAGCAAACGGTCGGTGTCGAACATGATGCGGTCACTGATGGACCGGCTGCACGTGGACAACCGGTTCCAGCTGGGCGCCGCCCTGGGCGCCTTGAACATCGTCGCCTCGCCCGACCGTGTCAACAGCGCCGAGGCGCCAGCGGCAGAGGAGTCGGTGTGAGATCCGTCGCCGTGGGAAGTTCGGGCGCGCCGGAGAGGTTGTGCGGCACGTGCCGGAGACGGATGTGGTGGTTGTCGGGGCCGGGCAGGCGGGCCTGTCCAGCGCCTACCACCTGCGCTCCTCCGGTCTCGACTTCGCGGTGCTGGACGCCGACGCGGCACCCGGCGGCGCCTGGCGGCACCGGTGGCCGACGCTGCGCATGGCGACCGTGCACGGCATCTTCGACCTGCCCGGAATGCACTTCACGCCGCCCCCGCCGGACGAACCCGCCGCCGACGCGGTGCCGGCCTACTTCGCCGCCTTCGAGCGGGAATTCGGCATCGACGTGCAACGGCCGATCGCCGTCACGGCCGTCCGGAACGCCGACGACCGACGACTCCTCGTCGAATCCGACAAAGGCACCTGGACCACCCGCGCACTGATCAACGCGACGGGGACGTGGACCAGGCCGTTCGTGCCGTACTACCCGGGGCAGGAGACGTTCCTCGGGCGCCAGCTGCACACCGCCCACTACCGCGGGCCGGCGGAATTCGCCGGCAAGCGGGTGGTCGTCGTCGGGGGCGGGGCCTCGGCCGTGCAGCTCCTGGTCGAGGTCGCCGACGTCGCGGCGACGACGACCTGGGTCACCCGTCGCCCGCCGGTGTTCCGGGACGGGCCGTTCACCCCGGACTACGGGCGCGAGGTGGTCGCCAAGGTGGAGGCACGCGTACGGGCCGGCCTTCCTCCGGGCAGCATCGCCAGCGCGACCGAGCTGGCGTGGACACCGCAGGTGCGCGAAGCCCGGGACCGGGGCCTCCTCCGACGTCGGCCGATGTTCGACAAGATCGTCCCCGGCGGCGTCCAGTGGCGCGACGGCGCCGCGCAGGACGTGGACGTCATCCTCTGGTGCACCGGCTTCCGGCCGGCGCTCGACCACCTGGCGCCCCTGCGCCTGCGCGGCCCTCGCGGCGGCATCGTCATGGACGGCACCCGGGTGGTCGCCGATCCCCGGATCCACCTGGTCGGCTACGGGCCGTCCGCCAGCACGGTCGGCGCGAACCGTGCCGGGCGGGCGGCGGTCCGCGAGCTGCGCACGCTCCTGGCGCCCGCCCTCGCCTGAGCGCTCACCCGACCTGGTCGTTGTCCTTCAGCGCGCCCCAGCCGTGCCAGCGGTCGATCTCGATGACGGCGCTCACCCGCCGGCGGTCGCGCCGTGGATACGCCCTGCCGGTGTAGTGCTGGGAGAGCCGGTCGATGTCGGCCAGGTCCTCGTCGTCGCGGAATTCGACGACGCGCCCCAGGATCGTGACGTGGGTGTACCAGCCCTGCTCGTCGAGCACCGTCAGGGTGACCCGGGGGTCGTTGCGGAGATGGCTGAGCCGGCGGCGACCCTCGTCCATGTTCACCATGACCCGGCCGTCGTCCCACAGGTACCAGGTGGCCGCGGAGACCGGCTGACCGTCGGCCCGGAGCGTGCCGATGACCGCGGGGTTCGCCTTGCGCAGCATGGTGATCGCGGATTCGGGCAGCGGCGGCTTCGACATGGTTCTCCTCCTCGCGACAGCGTGACCTCCGCAATGTACGCAACCGCCGGGCGGATCGGGCCGGCTACGGTTTGGCCGCCGCCCGCGCCCTCCGCCGCCGGGGCACCGCCAGGAGCGCGACGGCCAGGGCGCCGGCGGCGCCGACACCGAGGACCGCCGGCCACGACGTCGACCGCCCGGTCCGCGCCGACCCGTGCGGCTCGGCCTTGACCTGGGCGACGGGACGGTCCTGCTTCTTCTCGTCCGGGGTGACCAGGCGGCCGACCGACGCGCCGGGGGAGAGCGCGAAGCCCCAGTTCAGCAGCGCCGCCGCCTCGCCCAGGCTGCCCAGCGGCGCGGTTTCCGCGCCGAGCAGGGTCACGGCGAGCCGCCGGCCGTCGCGCTCGGCCACCCCCACGTACGTCTGTCGTGCCAGGTCGGTGAAGCCGGTCTTCCCGCCGAGCGTCCCCGGGTAGTGGTCCAGCAGGGTGTTGTCGTGGGTCAGGGAGAAGCCGGCTCGTCCCGGCGCTGCGGGAACCTCCGCCACCCGGGTCGCGACGTACCGCCGGAAGTCCGCGCGGGCGTAGGTGGCGCGCGCGATCAACGCCAGGTCGTACGCGCTGGTGTACTGGCCGGGACCGTCCAGGCCGGACGGTGTCACGGCGTGGGTCTGGTGTGCGCCCAGCCGGTGTGCCTCGTCGTTCATGGCCTGCACGCCGCCCTGCCGGCCGGCGGGGCCACCACCGACGCGGGCCAGCACGTTGGCGGCGTCGTTGCCCGATTTCAGGAGAAGCCCCAGCCACAGGCTCTCGATCGAGTACCGGCCGCCGGGGACCACCCCCATCACCGAGCTGGCCGGATCGAGGTCCTGCAGGTCCGCCCGGGTCACCTCGACCACCTGGTTCGGGTCGAGGTGCGGCATCAGGGCCGCGGCGAGCAGCATCTTCTGCACACTGGCCGGCGTGCGGCGCTCGTGCGGCCCGCATCCGCCCAGCACCGCGCCACTGTCCAGGTCGGCCACCAGCCACGAGGTGGCGGTCACCGCCGGGGCCGCCGGCGCACCGGCCGGGACGGACAGTCCCGCCGTCGCCAGCGACTCGCCGCCGACGGCGAGGTCGGCGGGGGCGACCGGCGGCGGAGACGGTGCGGCCGGTGGGGCAACCGGCGGCTGCACGGTCGGGCAGGGCAGGTACGGCGTGGCGGCCCGCGCCGGTGACGCCGACACCGCGGCGGGCACGGTCAGGACGGCACTGAGCACTACCGCAGCGATGCGAATAATGGTCACGCCTTCGCACCGTAATCGCCCGCCATGCGGGCATGGCGCGGTTGCCGAAAGTGGTCCCGGCAGGGCGACAATTTCCGGCCTCGACCCGACAAGCACCTTCTCCACGGACTTGTGCCGTTTCGCGCGGCTCCGAAAGTGCGATTTCCGGCCTCCCCGGGTCCATTCCGTCGAAACGCGCCGCCCTGTCGTCGCCGGGCCGGTGAGCGTCTGCAGCGCCCGGCCGCGAAGCCGGTCGAGGGATCCTGAGCAGGCGCGTCGAGTGGCTCGCTCCGAAGGCGCCTCCTTCGCCGGGGAACCCGGCGGGTGGGCCAGGCTCAGACCGCGACCTCGGCGCTGAGCACGATGGTGCGCTCCTCCGGCAGGTGGAGGAACTCGGCGTGACTGGCGGCGTTGTGGGCCAGGGCGATGAACAGGCGCTTGCGCCAGACGGCCATGCCGGGCTGGCGCGTGCAACGCAGCGTGATCCGCGAGACGAAGTAGGAGACCTGGTCCTGGTCGAGGTTGATGGCCCTGGCCTGCGGATGGGTGGCCGCGCGGCGGAGCACCTCGGGGAAGTCGGTGGGATCCTGGAAGCCGAAGAGCGCGTCGATGTGGATGATGCCGTCGTTCGGGTCGCCGAGGTCGTCGACGGTGAGGCGCTGGTCCCAGGGGATGTGGGGGACGTTGCCGGTGCGACCGGTGATGATCACAATTCGTTCGTGCCGGACGTGGTAGTGCGCGACGTTCGCGCGCAACGCCAGGGGCGTCGTCTCCTTGTTCGGATGGGGAAAGACCGCGGTGCCCGGCACCCACGGGATCTTCGTGGCGTGCAAATGGTCGAGGAACTCGGGGAGCGGTCCCTCCCGTTCGATCCGCCGGGCGGTGACCAGCTCCGCGCCGCGCCGCCAGGTCAGCAGGACCGTGAACAGGATGATCGCGATGAGCAGCGTCAGCCAACCGCCGTGGGTGACCTTCGCCAGGTTCGCCGTGAAGAAGGTCAGCTCGATGCTGCCGAAGACGACGCCGAACAGCACCAGCCGCCAGGTGCTCCAGTGCCATCCCGCCCGGGCGACGACCAGGAACAGGGTCGTGGTGATCATGAAGGTGCCGGTGACCGCCACGCCGTAGGCGGCGGCGAGGTTCGTGGACGAGCCGAACGCGAACACCACCACCAGGACCGCCGCGAACAGGCCCCAGTTCACGCCGGGGGCGTAGATCTGTCCGTACTGGCGGCGCGAGGTCTGCCGGATGCGCAGGTGCGGCAGGAAGCCCAGCCGCATGGCCTCCCGGGACACCGAGAACGCCCCGGAGATCACCGACTGGGACGCGATCACGGTGGCCACGGTCGCCAGCACGACCATCGGCAGCTGCGCCCAGCTCGGCAGCAGCAGGAAGAACGGGTTGTCCCGGCTTCCCGGCGCCCGCAGGATCAGTGCGCCCTGGCCGAGATAGTTCAGGGTCAGCGCCGGGAAGACGATCCCGAACCAGGCTTGGCGGATCGGAGCGCGACCGAAGTGCCCCATGTCGGCGTAGAGCGCCTCGGCTCCGGTGATCGACAGCACCACGGCACCCATCGCGATGAACGCGATCATCGGGTGGTCGACGACGAACAGGGCCGCGTACGTCGGTGACAGCCCGGCCAGCACGTTCGGGTGACGGATCACCTCGGCCGCGCCGGCGACGCCCAGGCAGGCGAACCAGAGCAGCATGATCGGCCCGAACACGGCCCCGACCCGCCCGGTGCCCCAGCGCTGGATGGCGAACAGCAGGGTGAGGATCACCGCCGACGCCGGCAGGACCACGACCGCCAACCTGGGGGAGATCACCTCCAGTCCTTCCACGGCCGACAGCACCGAGATCGCCGGGGTGATCACGCTGTCCCCGTAGAACAGGGCCGCGCCGAGCGCCCCGAGCGCCAGCACGGTCTCGGCGCGGCGCTCACTGATCGTGAGCAGCGCCCGCCGGGCGAGGGCGGCCAGGGCCATCACCCCGCCCTCGCCCTCGTTGTCGGCCCGCAGGATGAAGATGACGTACTTGACCGAGACGATCAGGATGATCGACCAGAAGACCCACGAGATCACGCCGAACACGTCGGGAGCGTCCGGTGTCAGGCTGCGGTCCAGGGTGAAGACGGTCTTCAGCGCGTACAGCGGGCTCGTGCCGATGTCGCCGTAGACCACACCCAACGCGCCCAGCAGCAGGCCGAGCCTCGCCGGCGACGTCCGGGACGCCGTCCCGCCATCCTCCGGGGGTTCCGGGGCGCCTGCCCCGGGCTGCTCGTTGCCTGCACGCTCCGCCACCCCATAGGCATATCAACTCTCGGCCGGCCCTACCCCGGACCTGCGAACCTTGGTCGACAGTGCACATCACCGTCAGGACGGGCGGAGGGCCGGCAGCGGGGGAGACGTCACGACCGGGGGGCCGGCGCCAGCCAGTCGGCGATGTCGGCCACGACGGTGGGGTCGACGTGCTGCGCCGCCTCGTAATCGGCGGGGCCGGGACGGCCGGTGCCGGGGAAGAACAGGTGGTTGTCGGCGTCGTAGACCCGGATCGTGACGTCGGGCCGGTGCGCGAGGCCGGCCTCCCATCGCGCCAGGTCGTCGTCGACGGTCACCTGGTAGTCGCGGCCGCCCTGGAGGATGAGCATCGGCTTGTCCAGTGCGGCCGCCGTGGCGACCGGGTCGTAACCGCGCAGGTCCAGCCAGTACGAGGCGGACAGGCCGAGCGGCAGCTCGGCGGCCGGTGTCGACGGGGACAGGCGCGGGTCGTCGACCAGCGCGGCCTGCCGCATCAGCACACGCACGAACTCCTGGGCCGCCGGGTCGTCGGTCAGCGAGGCGAGGTGGCGGGCGACCCGCACGGCGGCCCGGTGCATCGGCTGCGCGTCGCCGGCCAGGAGCACCAGGCCGGCGACGGACGGCTCGGCGGTCGCCACCCGCGGCGCTACCTTGCCTCCCATGCTGTGTCCGAGGACGACGACGCGGGCGGGGTCCACTGTCGGCTGTCGCTGGAGGAGATGAACGGCGGCGACGGCGTGCGGCACGTACTCGTCGGTCATGGTGAAATCGCGAGCCTCGGCCACCTGGCCGGAATGCGTGTGGGTCACCTTGTCGAAGCGCGCCACCGCGACGCCGCGGCTGGCCAGCCCCCAGGCGAGGTCCTTGAGCGGCTTGTTCGGGCCGCTGGTCCCGTCCCGGTCGAACGGCCCCCCGCCGCTGAGCAGGACGACGCCGGGACGGGGGCCGGGCCCGCGGGGCAGGCTCACCGTGCCGGCGACGGCGAGCGGACCCGAGCCGACCGTGACCTCGTGCTCGTCGAACGTGGTCGGGCACGCGTAGGGCGGCGGAGTCCACGCGGCGGGCGCGGCGGGTGCGAGGCGGAGGCCGTGGAGCATGCCGGCACCGTCGACGGACATGATCACCGTGCGGTCGCCGCGCTCGCAGGTCACCGGGACGCTCACCCGGACCAGGCCGGCGGCGGTCGGCTCGCTCCGCGCCGCGCCCACGACGCGGACCGACCCGGAGGTGCCGATCTCGGTTGCCCAGGCGGCCCGCAGCGTCCGGGCGGAGACGACGGCGCGCAGCGCGGGGGCGAACCGCTTCTCGATCTCGGCGAAGCGGCCGTCGCGGGCCAGTGCGACGACCTCGAGGGCGTGCTCCGCCGGCCTGCTTCCGGAGATCATCCCCACCCCTTCCATTCTCAAGTGTTGCGAACGGTAGCACGTATGAGATCGTTGGGCGATGGACGTCCTTGAGCTCCTGGCCCACCCGGTGCGGCTGCGGATCGTGCACGCCATGCGGGGCGGCCGCACGCTCACGACCGCTCAGCTCTGCGCCCGGATCTCCGACGTCTCGAAAGCCACCGTCTACCGGCACGTCGACCTGCTGGCCGGCGGAGGCATCCTGGAAGTCGCCGACGAGCGCCGGGTACGCGGCGCGGTGGAGCGTCGATACCGCCTGCGCCAGGACCGGGCGGTCATCGACCCCGCCGTGATGGCTCTGCTCTCCGCCGACGACCATCGACGGGCGTTCGCCACCGCGATGGCCGCACTGCTCGCCGAGTTCGACGCCTACCTCGACCGCGAGAACGCCGATCCGGCGGCGGACCTCGTCGGCTACCGCCAGCACGCGCTCTGGCTCAGCAAGGACGAACTCCGCGAGCTGATCGGCGAACTGCGTGCGGCCATCGCCCCGCGGCTGGCGAACCGGTCGACACCCGACCGCGCCCGATACCTGCTCAGCCCGATCCTCTTCCCGACCGAGGAACCGAACTCCGATCCCGACGGGGACCCGTCGGACCCTCCGGCAGCCCGCGGCGGCGCCGCCGTCTGAGGCCCCCGGCGTCACCCGGACCCGATCCCTCGCTCCCAGGGTCGGTCAGGGCAGGATCTCCACGTAGCCGTCGGTCCCGTGCACGCGGATCCGCTGCCCGTCCCGGATCAGCCTGGTCGCGTGCTCCACACCGACGACGGAGGGCAGCCCGTACTCCCGGGCGACCACCGCACCGTGGGTCATGAGGCCGCCGACCTCCGTCACCAGTCCCTTCACCGCGACGAACAGCGGTGACCAGCTCGGGTCGGTGTACGCGGTGACCAGGATGTCGCCCGGTTCCAGATCGGCGTCGGCCAGGTCCAGGACGACCCGGGCCCGCCCCTCGACGACCCCGCCGGACACCGGGAGGCCGACAAGCGCGCCGGCCGGCACGTCGTCGCGCCGGTACGCCCCGGTGAGGGCCTCACCCTCCGACGTGAGCACCCGGGGCGGTGTGAGCGCGTGATACGACCGGAACGCGTCCTTCCGCCGGCGGATGAGCTGGTCGTCCACCTGGTGCGTGCGGACGGCGTCGTGCAGCTCCTGGAACGTGAGGAAGAAGATGTCCTCCGGCTCGCGGAGCACGTTCGCCCGCACGAGGCTCTCGGCCTCCCTGAGCAGGGCCTGCTTGTAGACGAAGTAGCGGCTGACGATGGCGTACTTCGGATACTCCCGGTACCCGATGAAGGTGCGGACCCGGTCGATCATCCGCTTGGTCTCGGCCGCCTTCCGCTCGCCGTCGGGCAGGGCCCGCAGGCGTTCCAGGACGTCCTGTTCCTTCTTCGCCGCCTCCTGGCGCCCCTGCTCGAAGCGCCGCTCCCGGGCGCCTGGCGCGAAGTTCCTGACGTTGTCCAGGATGACGGGCACGAGGGTCGCCGGGCGTTCGCTCCAGCGCGGCCTCGTGATGTCGATCTCGCCGACACAGCGCATGCCGTACCTGTCGAGGAAGGCCAGGATGGCCTCCCGCGCTTCCGCGCCGCCCGGGAGCTTGGCCAGCTCGTCCAGGAAGTCCTCGTCCTCGACCTCCCGCAGGAAGGCGACCACCTCCGGGTGCGGGCGGATGACGTCGGCGACGTCCAGGAGCGCCAGCCCCATCTCCGACGTGACGTTGTGCGGCGCGGACAGGGTGAGCGTGTCGGCCGCGTTCTTCTCGCCCAGCCACGCCCGCAACTGGTCGTTGAGCCACCACGTGGCCTCCATGCCCGCCATGATCGCCTGCATGCTCCGCGGTTCGGCCAGGAACCGCTTGTGCTCCTCAAACGCCGCCAGGAGGAACTCGAACAGCGCGGGGCCGGACTTCGTCGCGATGTCGCGCCGCAGGGCGTCGATGGACGCCTCGCTGCGTTCGATCAGATCGGTGACGATGGCCGGATCGGTCTCGATCGGCGCCGGCGCGCCGCCGGCGCGCGGCCCCGCCGGAGCCTGGTCGGGGAGCGACGGGAGGAAGTCGCCGCGGTCGATGACGGTCTCCAGCGCGTCCCGGACCAGGGGATCGGATCGTCCCGCCATGTCCAGCAGGCCGGCGCGGCTCGCCGGCGATGCCAGGGCCCGGGTGGCGTCGACGAACAGCCGGCCACCGGCGTCGTACATCGGTGCCATGGCCGTCCGCTGCCACATCGAGAGCCCCAGGGGCTTCATGGGGTCGGTCATCATCTGCTGGTGACCGACCGAGATGAAGACGTGGTTCCCTCCGTCGCCGGTCTCGGGGACGGGGAACAGCGTGGTGATCGGCCGGCTCTGCACGATCTGGAAGTCGCCGTCGACCAGGCACCATTCGATGTCCTGGGGGTGGCCGAAGTGGGCTTCGATCCGCCGGCCCAGCCGCACCAGGCGGATGACCTGTGCATCGGTGAGCGCCGGCTGGTCCTGCCGCGCCGCGTCGATCGCCTGCTCGGTCGTCCCGCCGGCCGGTAGGGCGTGGACGGCGAGCCGCTTCGTGGCGATCGTCCGGTCGACGATCGCACCGTCCCGCACCGTGTAGGCGTCGGCGTTCACCAGCCCGGAGACGAGCGCCTCGCCGAGGCCGAAGCTGGCCTCCACGGTGGCGACCTTCCGGTGGGACGTCACGGGGTCGGCCGTGAACAGGATGCCGGACACCTCCGGGAAGACCATCTTCTGCACGACGACGGCCATGTGGACGGTGCGGTGGTCGATGCCGTTCCGCTGGCGGTAGGTCACGGCCCGCTCGGTGAACAGCGAGGCCCAGCACCGGCTGACGTGCTGGAGGATCGCGGCCGTCCCGATGACGTTCAGGTAGGTGTCCTGCTGGCCCGCGAAGGAGGCCGTCGGCAGGTCCTCCGCGGTGGCGCTGGACCGGACGGCGTAGGCGGACCGCTCACCGAGCGCGGTGAGAGCCCGGGTGATCGCCGCCGCCACATCGTCGGGGAGGACGGTTCCCTCGATGGTCCGGCGGATCTCCGCGCTGACCGCGCGGACCGCCTCCCGGTCGTCCGGGGCCAGGCGCGACAGCTCGTCGAGCCGGTCGTCGATCGACGGCGCCTCGGCCAGCACCCGCCGGAAGGCGTCCGTGGTGACGCAGAAGCCGGGTGGCACGTCGACGCCCTCGATCCGGGTCAGCGCCCCGAGGTGCGCGCCCTTGCCGCCGACGATCGCGACCTGGCTCTCGTCCACCTCGGGGAGTCCCCGCACGTACCGCTCGGTCATCGCGACACCTCCGAGACGGCCTGCGCCGATGCCGTCGGCGATTCGGCGTCCCCGCGCCCCCGACCGGTCGCCCACCACATGCGCACGTCGTGCCCCATTTCTTCGTACGTTCCTGGGTCCGGCCGACGATTCTGCGGCACCACCCGGGTCTTGCGGCAAGACCCCTGGTGCGATATACATTAAAGTGGGACGAAGTTATCGGGTCGTTTCTCCGCGTGCATTCCTCGCCGACCCTGGTCGTCAGCCGCCCGCCCCGTTGTGCTTCGCCACCAGGCTCGGGAGTTCGTCCAGCGCATCGATGCGAAACAGGCACTGCGCCGCCACAGCGGGCATGTCGAGGATGTGACCCCACGGGCCGCGCCGGATCAGGCACGTCTTCATGCCGGCCGCCACGGCCGGGCGCACGTCGTTGTCGGGCCGGTCGCCGACGTACAGGATGGACGACGCGTCGCCGCCGCCCGCACGGATGACGTGCGCGAAGAAGGCCGGCGCCGGCTTCGCCACGCCCCAGCCGTGCGATGTGCCGATCACGTCCACGGGGAGGTCGAGAGCCCGGAGGGTCGCCTCGGCATGGGCCGGCTGGTTGCCGGCCAGGCCCACCAGCAGGCCCTGATCCTTCAGGGCCCGGAGGCACGATCGCGCGTCGGGGTAGAGGTCCTCTTCGCCGAACGACTCCGGTCTGCCGGCGGCTGCCCGCCGTTCGAGCTCGACCGCCAGGTCGAAGCCCGGCCGGAAGGCCCGGAACGGTTCCTGCCAGTCCAGGCCCCGGGCGATCGCCGCGCCGAAGACCGCCGAGAAGGTGTGCCGGGGAACGCCGAACCAGTCCGCCCAGGCCCCGAACTCGCGGGACTCGTCGAGAATCGTCCCGCCGACATCGAAGAAGACCGCGTCGATCACTTCGTTCCTCCGCCCGCGCCGTCGCCGTCGCCGGATCATAGGCCGACGTCGGAAACCTCGTGGGCCCGCGGAATCCGGCCTGGATCCAGCCGTTCGCCCGGGCGCTGAGGGCCACCTCGATCCGGTTGCGGGTGCCGGTCCTGCCGATGGCGGCCGACAGGTAGGTGCGGACGGTGCTCTCGGACAGGTGCAGGCGGCCCGCGATGTCGGCGACGGTGGCGCCGTCCACGGTGACGAATGTTCCGGCCGCCCGGGGGTGCGGCTCAGCGCGGGGCGTGGCGGTCCGCCGCGGCGTACGAGGCGGCCGCGGTGAGCGCGGAGACGACCAGCACCGAGGGCCACGCGCCGATGCGCCGGGCCAGCGGGTGCGACAGGCCGAACGCCCCGGCGTAGGTCGCGAGCAGGGCGGCCGTCACGGCGGGGCTGGTCCGCCGGGCCCACTCGCGCCCCGCCAGCACACCGCCCGCCGCGAGGACCACACCGCCGAGGGGTCGGTTACCGGTCCGGCGGGCGAGCTGCCAGCCGCCGATGAGGGACCCGGCGGTCGTCACTGCGGTGGGTAGGCCCATCTCGTGACCGTACACCGACGAACGCGCCCGGGTCCGAGCTCGTGCCGGCGCGGACGGTCGGGACGCCGGAGTGGTTGACGGTCCGGCAAACCGGCCGTGCGGGGCTCGGTGAAGATGCTTCAATCGGACCGAACCGGCCGTATGGCCGCAACACGGACGAAGCCCGCTCGTCGAGGAGCCCGGCATGCAGATGACCGCCACCGACAACCACGCCGTCGCCCAGGCGGTGCACGACATCGGGTCCGCCCTCTGGTTCGGCGGCACCGTGATGGGCGTCGCCGGCGTCAACAAGTCGGGCAGCGACCTACGGGACGGGATCGACCGCATCCGGGTCGCCGAGTCGGCGTGGGGGCGGTTCGGGCCCGTGCAGTGGCTCGGCATCGGCGCCACCCTGGTCGCCGGCGCGCAACTGGCCCGGGTCGGTAAGCGACGTATGGCGTTGCAGAGGGGATTCGGCACGGTGGGGGCGGTCAAGGCCGGGCTGGCGGTCGCCGGCGCCGCCGCCACCGCCTATGCCGCCTACTGCGGCAGCAGGATCGGCCGGCTCGCCGAGGAGGCCCACCAGCGCGGCGTCAAGGTCGAGGTACGGGACGCGACGCTGCCGACGCCGGAGACCCCCTCCGAGATCGCCGCCTGGCAGCGACGGCAGCGGGTGGTCCAGTTCCTGGTGCCGGTGCTGGCCGGGGCGAACATCGCGTGCGGCTCGTACCTCGTCCAGTCGTACCGGCTGGGAGCCACCGGCAAGGGAATCCTCCGGCGCCTGCTGCCGGACTGAACGCGCTCGGTCGGGCCGTTGCTCAGGAGCGCCGGCCGCGTGTGCGCAGCGCGTCCTCCGACTCGGCGTCGATGTCCGCGTCGTCCGGGAACGACCGTCGGGTCGGCGCCGGGTCCGGGGGCGCGCCGGGACCCGCCATCGGCGTACGGGTGGGCTCGACCGGCCCGAACCCGTGCCGGCCGGCCCGGCCCGACGGCGCGGCCGGCGCGTCGGCACGGCGTTCGCCGCGTCGTCCCTCGGGTACGGCGGTCTCCTCGCTGCCCTCGTCCATCGGATCGTGCTCGCCCAGGCCCCACGGCGGTTCCGCGTCGAAGCCGTCCCGGGTGACCCAGGGGTTCGCCGCCTCCGGCTGCTGCCTGTCGCCCCGCCCGCTGCTGCCCGTCATCGCGCACCTCGCTGGTCTCGTCCGGCGGTACCCGGGTCGATTGCCCGCCCCGGCCGGCGTCATTCCCCGGACCGCGGGCCGTCCGCTCCGCCGGTTCGTCCGAGGTGCGCCCCGGTGCGCAGTTTGGCGCGGGAGCCGCCGTCAGGCGGGGAGCGTCCCGCTGAGCAGCGCGGTGCCCAGCGGCGTGCGGCGGTAGCGGACCTCGTGCCCGTGGCGCTCGCCCACCGCCAGCCCGGCCTCGCGGAGCACGGTCAGATGCTGCGACACGGTGCCGGCGGCCAGGGCGTGCCGGTGGGCCAGGACGGTCGTGCTGACCGGCTCGGTCAGCCCGGCCAGGAGGGTCGCGCGGCTGCGCCCGATGAGACGGCCCGCGGCCGCCAGCTCCGGCGTCCGCGTCGACTGCCACAGGGTGCCCAGGCCGCGTGCCGGATAGATCACGGTGGGCTGCCACGGCTCGTCGAGGATCACCAGGACCTGGTCGAACTTGAACGCGCTCGGGATCAGCAGCAGGCCCTCGCCGGTGAGCTGGCGGTCCTCGTGGTCACCGCGGTCGCGCGTGAGGACCCCGTCGTGCCAGCGCAGCTGGGGGTGCAGTTCGGCGAAGAGGCGGTCCAGGCCGCCCTCGGTGAGCCGGCGGCTCTGATGGGTCACGTCGGCGTCGAGCAGGGCGCGGACGTTCGGCCACACCGGCCGGATCACCTCGTCCCACACGTTCCGGATCAGCCCGGTGAGCAGGCGCAGCGCGTCGGCCGGGTCGGCCAGCAGCCGGCGGCCCAGCGCGGTGCGCGCCGCGCCGGGGGTGTCGTGCAGCGAGCGGGCGATCTCCTCGGCCACCCGGTCGAGAGAGGTCGCCTCGATGCGGGCCAGCTCCTCCTCGAAGCGGGGCCGCGCCGTGATCGGCGGCGGGGACAGGAAGTCCGGGCTGTAACCGCGGCGGGGTTGCAGCAGCGTGACCGGGCGCAGGTCCAGTGCCGCCAGGCGGTCCCGCATCGCGTGGAGGAAGCCCTGGTGGTAGCCGGGGGTGTCCTCGGGCGTGGTCAGCCGGATGGCCTCGATCGTCTCCAGCGCCGGCGACACGGCGAACCGGCAGCGCATGAGATCGGCCGGGCTGAACCGCAGCGTGATCGCCATGTCCGTCCCTCCGGTGATTCGCTCCTCGCCGAATCACTGGCGACACCCTACCCGTGCCGGCCACCATCGCCGCCATGACGACATCACCGGACTGGGAACGACGCAGCGCCGAACTGTGGGCCGCCATCGACGACCACGAACCCGAGGAGTTCCGCAGACGCGTCGACGCGCTCGCCGCCGAGCTGCCCGACGGCGACCCCGTGGCCGCGTTCGAGCGCGCCTGCGCCTTCGACTCCACCGGCCACTCCGACCGGGCCGTGCCGCTGTACCGGGCCGCGCTGGCCGGCGGGATCTCCGGCATCCGCCGCCGGCGGTCCGTGATCCAGTTGGCCAGCTCGCTGCGCAACGTGGGCCGGGCCGAGGAGTCGGTCGACCTGCTGACGGCCGAGCGGCAGCAGCCCGCCGACGAGCTCGACGACGCGGTCAGCGCCACGCTGGCCCTGGCGCTGACCAGCGTGGGCCGTGAACGGGAGGCCGTCGCCGTCGCGGTTGCCGCGCTGGCCCCGCACCTGCCCCGCTACCAGCGTTCCATGGCCAACTACGCCCGCCTGCTGGTCGAGCCCGAGGAGGCGGAGAGCTAGGCGGCACCGGCGCACCGGCCGCCGTCGCGTGGACGGCGGCCGGTGGGTCGGCGTCATCGCCTCGGCAGCAGTTGGATGACCGCGGCCAGCGCGAGTTCCAACACGATGAGCGCGACCAGCCCGGCGCGGAACCCGCCGGTCAGGTCGGCGGCCTGGTAGAAGACGATGCCGATCAGGGCCACCCCGACCGCGTTGCCGGTCTGGTTGACCGTGGCGAGCACGCCGGCGGCGGCGCCGGTGTGCGCCGGGCTGACCCGGGCGAGCACCGTGGTGGTGAGCGGCGCGAGCGCGATGCCCATCCCGATGCCGTCCACGGCGAGCCCGGGCACGAGCCAACCGGTCCCGCGCCCGGCCGCCTCCCACATGCCGTACAGGCCCACCACCATCACCAGCGCGCCGACCGTGACCACCTGACGGCCGAGCCGGTCGGCGATCCGGTGGGCGTAGGTCGAGGTGGCCAGGTAGCCGGCGCCGATCGCGGTGAAGACGACGCCGGACTCCAGCGCCGACAGGCCCCGCTCGACCTGCAGGTAGAGGGCCAGGATGAGGAAGAAGGACGCCTGCCCCATCCAGAACACCTGGGTCGCCACCAACCCCACCGAGAACGCCCGCTCGCGGAACAGCGCCGGGTGCACCAGGGGTTGCCCGCTGCGCCGCTGGGTCGCCACGAACAGCGCGAACAGCAGCACCGAGGCGGCCAGGCTCAGCCACGTCCACAGCGGCCAGCCCTGCTCACGCCCCTCCACCAGCGGGAGCACCAGCGCCACCAGCGCCGCGCTGACCAGGACCACGCCCGCCAGGTCGAGCCGGGCCGCCGGGTGGCGGGACTCGGGCACCCGGCGGAGGAGGGCCAGCGCGGCCACGCCGATCGGCAGGTTGATCAGGAAGCACAGTCGCCAGTCCAGGCCGAACAGGTCGGCCTGGATGAGCAGGCCGCCGATCAACTGCCCGAAGACGGCGCCCAGGCCCATCGTGAGGCCGTACCGGGCGAACGCCTTCGGCTGCTCGGCGGGCGCCACGCTGGTCCGCACGATGGCCAGCACCTGCGGCATGAGCAGCGCCGCCGCGAGCCCCTGCAGCACCCGGGCGCCGAGCAGGACGCCCGCGGTGGGCGCCAGCCCGCAGAGCACCGAGGCGGCGGTGAACAGTGCGAGGCCGAGCCCGAAGATCCGGCGGCGGCCGTACCGGTCACCCAGCCGGCCGCCGGTGATCAGGCCGGCGGCCACCGCGAGGACGTAGCCGGCGACCACCCACTCCAGGGCGGCCGGGCCGGCGTGCAGGTCGCGTTGCATCGCCGGCAGTGCCACGTTGACGATGAACGCGTCGATCGCCGTCATGAACGTGGCGGTCAGCAGCACCGGCAGGAAGCCGCCGGCGCGGGCGGCCGGGGCGGTGACCGCCGCCGGCCGCGCGGCCAGGACGGTCATGCCGGCACCCGGTCCAGGAAGCCGTGCACGGTGGCGATCCGGCCGTCGGCGATCACCGCCACGTCGAAGCCGATCACGATCGGCTCGGCGCCGCGCGGGCCGAGGTGCCAGGTGAACCGGGCCAGGTCGTGGTGCGCGTCGACCGGGCCGGCGAGGCGGAACTCCAGGCCGGGGAACTGCTGCTGCACGGCGGCGATCAGCGCGTCGATCTGGTCGCGCCCGGCGACGGCGGCCAGCGGGTCGGTGTACGTCGCGTCGGCGGTCCAGACCTCGTCGACGAGGGCTCGGCGGGCGGCGGGGTCGGTGGTGTTCCAGGCGGTGAGGTACTTCTCGATCAGTTCCATGGCCACGACGCTAGGGACGATCCGGCGCCCGGGAATCGGTAGCGCTTAGGTACTGCGTACCTGTGTAGGGTGCGGGAATGTTGCACGGCCGCGGCGCAGAGCAGGACCGGATCGCGGCCCTGGTGGCGGGGGCCCGGACCGGGCGCAGCGCGGCGCTGGTGCTGCGGGGCGGCCCGGGCATCGGCAAGACGGCGCTGCTGGACTGGGCGGCCGAGTTGCCGTCACCGGCCGCCAACCCGACGCGCGTGCTGCGCGCCAGCGCCGCCGAGTTCGAGGCCGAGCTGCCGTTCGCCGGGCTGAGCCAGCTCGTGCGGCCCGCGCTCGACCGCCTCAACCGGCTGCCCGGGCCGCAGCGGCAGGTGCTCGCTGCCGCGTTCGGCCTGGGCGGCGGCGCCCCGGCCGACCGGCTGCTCGTGGGGCTCGCCGTGCTGTCGCTCCTGGCGGACCTCGCCGAGGACGGTCCACTGCTCTGCCTCGTCGACGACGCGCACTGGCTGGACACCGTCTCCGCCGAGGCGCTGCTCTTCGCCGCGCGCCGGCTGCACGCCGAGGGCGTCGTCATGATCTTCGCGGCCCGGGACGGCAGCTTCCCCGCTCCCGGCCTGCCCGAGCTGACCGTCGGCGCGCTCGCGCCGGCCGACGCCGCCCGGCTGCTCGACCCGCGGCTCGCGCCGGAGGTGCGGATGCGGGTGCTCGGCGAGGCGCAGGGCAACCCGCTCGCGCTGATCGAGCTGCCCGCAGTCCTCGCCGCCGGCGGGGCCGACGGTCCGCTGCCGCTGACCGACCGGCTGCTCGCGGCGTTCCACGGCCAGGTCGACCGGCTGCCCGCCGGCACCCGGGCGCTGCTGCGCGTCGCCGCCGTCGAGGACACCGGTGACCTCGACGTGCTGCTGCGTGCCGCCGCGCCGCTCGGCGGCGGCCCCGCCGACCTGCGCGCGGCCGAGGAGGCCCGGCTCGTCGAGGTCACCGGACGGCGGCTGCGGTTCCGCCACCCGCTGGTCCGCGCCGCGGTGCACGCCGCCGCACCGTACCCGGAGCGGCTCGCCGCGCACCGGGCGCTCGCGGGCGTGCTCACCGCGCCGGACACGGCCGACCGGCGGGCCTGGCACCTCGCCGCGGCCACCATGGGGCCGGACGAGGGGGTGGCCACCGCGCTGGAACGCACCGCCGAGCAGGCCCGCGGGCGCAACGGCTACGGCGCCGCCCTGGCCGCGTTCGAGCGCGCCGCGGAGCTGAGCGGGGACGAGGCCGCGAAGGCGCGCCGGCTGCTGCTGGCCGCGGAGAGCGGCCTGCAGTCCGGGGACCTCGCCGACGCCGTCCGGCTCGCCGAGCGGGCGGCCGGCCTCGTGGACGACAGGACCTTCCACGCCCGCGTTGCCGGGGTCGAGGGGCACGCCTGGTTCTGGCAGGGCGGCCACCAGACCGCGTACGACCTCATGACCCAGGGCGCGACGCTCGACCCGGACCAGCGGGACGCGTTGCTGGTGGCCGCGTTCCACCCGGCCTGGTACCTCGGTGAGCCGCAGCTGGGCGCCTGCCTCGACCAGCTCGCCACGCTCGATCATCCGGTGGCCCGCTACCAGGTCGCCGCCGTGCGCGGCCGGCCGCTGCCGTTGGCCGCGACCGCCGCCCAGGTGGGCGGCGACCCCCGCGACCGGCTGCAACTCTGCGGGCTCGGCTTCGTCGCCGGGCAGGACGCCGAGACGTACGAGCTGGCCGGCGCCCTGGTCGCCCGCTGCCGGGCCGACGGCGTCCTCGGCCTGCTGCCCACCCTGCTGTTCTTCCTCGCCGAGGCGGAGTTCTTCCACGGCCGGCACCGGGACGCGGCCGTCAGCCTCGACGAGGCGGTGCGGGTGGCCCGGGACGGCGGTCAACCGCTCTGGGTCAGCCAGTTGCGTGCCGTCCAGGCGGTGCTCGCCGCGGTGGCCGGCGACGAGGCGAGCTGCCGGGACCTGGTGGCCTCGGCGCTGGACGGCGCCCCGGCGGGGGCGGAGGCGGGCGGTCGGGCGTGGACGCTGTGGGCGCTGGGCCTGCTCGACCTCGGCCAGGGCCGGGCCGAGTCCGCCGTGGCCCGGCTCGCCGCCCTGCAGGAGAACCCGTACGCCCACCAGGTGTGCGCGTACCGGAGCGTGCCCGACCTGGTCGAGGCGGCCGTCCGGGCCGGCGTGCCCGAGCGGGCCGGGGAGGCGTACGCCCGCTTCCGGGCCTGGGCGGAGCGGGTGGACCAGCCGTGGGCGATGTCCCTGGCGTACCGGTGCCGGGCGCTGCTCACCGGCGACGAGCAGGATCACCTGCTCGCCCTGAAGGCCGGCGGCCGCCCGTTCGAGCAGGCCCGCACCGAGCTGCTGTACGGGGAGTGGTTGCGCCGCGCCCGCCGCAAGGCCGAGGCTCGCGGCCAGTTGCAGCGCGCCCTGCACACGTTCGACGGGTTGGGGGCGGCGCCGTGGGCGGCACGGGCGCGCGGCGAGCTGGAGGCCACCGGGCTGCGCGCCCCGCGGCCCGCCGCGTCGGCCGGCGCCGACCTCACCCCGCAGGAGCTGCAGATCGTCCGGCTGGCCGCGACGGGACTGTCCAACCGGGACATCGCCGCGCAGCTCTTCCTCAGCCCGAAGACGGTCGCGTACCACCTGTACAAGGCCTACCCGAAGCTCGGCGTGGCCGGCCGCGCGGAGCTGAGCGCCCTGGCCCTGTGAGAACGGCGGGGGTCAGGCTCCGGTCGCCTCGTACCGGAACGGGGCGTTGGGCCTCGTTCGTCCCAGATGACGGGTATCTTTTGGGCGATCGGATCGCGGCAAAACTTGATTGATTCCAAAAGAGTGAGCTATGTTCGTCGCATGGCGCCCGACTTCGAGACCCAGCTCCGCGCGGTCTCGCTGCGGGTCACCCGGCCCCGGTTGGCGGTGCTCGCCGCGCTGCGCGACCACCCGCACGTCGACACCGACACCGTGATCGCCCTGGTCCGGGCCGATCAACCCACGGTCTCCCACCAGACGGTGTACGACGTGCTGCGTGCCCTCACCGACGCCGGTCTGGTGCGGCGCATCCAGCCGGCGGGCGCCACGGCCCGGTACGAGTCGCGGGTGGGGGACAACCACCACCACGTCGTGTGCCGCTCCTGCGGGGCGATCGCCGACGTCGACTGCGCCGTGGGCGAGGCCCCCTGTCTCACCGCCTCCGACGACCAGGGGTTCCTGGTCGACGAGGCGGAGGTCGTCTACTGGGGCATCTGCCCCGACTGCGCGACCGACCGCACCTCCCAGCGATCCGCCAGTTCGGAAGGACATTGATGAGCGACACCCAGGACAACGCCCCCTCCAGCGCCCAGGGCGTGGACAAGAAGGCGGCGGCCGGCTGCCCGGTCGCGCACGACTCCGTGACCGCGCACGGCAGCGAGAGCGAGAACCCGGCGATCGACTCGCCGACCCCGAAGACCGGCGGTCGTCCGCGCACCAACCGGGACTGGTGGCCCAACCAGCTCGACCTGTCGGTGCTGCACGCGCACTCGCCGAAGGGCAACCCGCTGGGTCCGGACTTCAGCTACGCCAGGGAGTTCGCCAAGCTCGACGTCGAGGCCCTCAAGCAGGACATCGTCACCGCCCTCACCACCTCGCAGGACTGGTGGCCGGCCGACTTCGGCCACTACGGCGGCCTGATGATCCGGATGAGCTGGCACTCCGCCGGCACCTACCGGATCGAGGACGGCCGCGGCGGCGCCGGCGACGGCGGTCAGCGGTTCGCCCCGCTCAACAGCTGGCCGGACAACGCCAACCTGGACAAGGCCCGCCGGCTGCTCTGGCCGGTCAAGCAGAAGTACGGCCAGAAGATCTCGTGGGCCGACCTGCTCGTGCTGGCCGGCAACGTCGCCCTGGAGTCGATGGGCTTCAAGACCTTCGGCTTCGGCTTCGGCCGCGAGGACGTCTGGGAGCCCGAGGAGATCTTCTGGGGTCCGGAGGACACCTGGCTCGGTGACGAGCGCTACGCCTCCGAGAAGGAGATGGTGGCCGGCGTCGGCGCGACCGAGATGGGCCTCATCTACGTCAACCCGGAGGGCCCCCGCGGCAACGCGGACCCGCTCGCGGCGGCGCACTTCATCCGCGAGACCTTCGCCCGGATGGCGATGAACGACGAGGAGACCGTCGCCCTCATCGCCGGTGGCCACACCTTCGGCAAGACCCACGGCGCCGCCGTCGCCGACAACCACGTCGGCCCCGAGCCCGAGGGCGCCCCGCTGGAGGCGCAGGGCCTGGGCTGGCTGAGCACCCACGGCACCGGCAAGGGCCCGGACACCATCACCAGCGGTCTCGAGGTGACCTGGACCGACCGGCCGACCGAGTGGAGCAACCGCTTCTTCGAGATCCTCTTCGGCTTCGAGTGGGAACTCACCACGAGCCCGGGCGGCGCCAAGCAGTGGGTCGCCAAGGACGCCCCCGAGATCATCCCGGACCCGTTCGACCCGGCGAAGAAGTACAAGCCGACGATGCTGACGACCGACCTGGCGCTGCGCGTCGACCCGGCGTACGAGAAGGTCTCCCGCCGGTTCCTGGAGAACCCGGACGAGTTCGCGCTCGCGTTCGCCAAGGCCTGGTACAAGCTGCTGCACCGCGACATGGGTCCGATCGAGCGCTTCCTCGGGCCGTGGGTGCCGGAGCCCCAGCTGTGGCAGGACCCGGTGCCGGCCGTCGACCACGAGCTCGTGGACGACGCCGACGTCGCCGCGCTCAAGGCCAAGGTCCTGGCGTCCGGTCTCACGACCGCCCAGCTGATCTCCACCGCCTGGGCGTCCGCCGCGAGCTTCCGGTCCACCGACAAGCGCGGCGGCGCCAACGGCGCGCGGATCCGCCTCGAGCCGCAGCGCAGCTGGGAGGTCAACCAGCCCGAGCAGCTCGCGACGGTCCTGTCGACCCTGGAGGGCATCCAGCAGGAGTTCAACTCCGCCGGCGGCGCCAAGAAGATCTCGCTCGCGGACCTGATCGTGCTGGCCGGCTCGGCCGCGGTCGAGAAGGCGGCGCGCGACGCCGGCTTCGACGTGACCGTGCCGTTCCGTCCGGGCCGCACGGACGCCTCGCAGGAGCAGACCGACGTCGAGTCCTTCCGGGTCCTCGAGCCGCGCGCCGACGGGTTCCGCAACTACCTGCGCCCGGGTGAGAAGACCCAGCCGGAGGTGCTGCTCGTCGACCGTGCCTACATGCTCAACCTGACCGCCCCGGAGATGACCGTCCTCGTCGGCGGCCTGCGCTCCCTCGGTGCCAACGTCGGCGGGGCGCGCCACGGCGTCCTCACCGACCGGCCCGGCGTGCTCACCAACGACTTCTTCACCAACCTGCTGTCCCCGGGCACCCGGTGGAAGGCGTCGGAGTCCGAGGAGCACGTGTACGAGATCCGGGACCTGGCCACCGACCAGGTGAAGTGGACCGCCACGGCGGTCGACCTCATCTTCGGCTCCAACTCCCAGCTGCGGGCCCTCGCCGAGGTCTACGCCAGCGAGGACGCGCGCGAGAAGTTCGTGACGGACTTCGTGGCCGCCTGGACCAAGGTCATGGAGCTGGACCGGTTCGACATCCGCTGATCCGGCGCTCACCGAGCCCCGGTCGATCCTGGTGGATCGACCGGGGCTCGGTCGTCGTCGGCGCCGGTCCGCCGGTCGCGGGCGGCGCACCGACCCGGGTGTCCGTGGTGGTTTCCGTGGTCAGCACGGAGGCGGCCCGTGCCCCGGCCGGGAGAGGCTGTGACCACAGCGATCGGGCCGGGGAGGACACGCCCGGCCCACGAGCACAGGGGGAACCATGGCCAGCACCAGGACCAGCGGGTACGAGGGATTCACGGCCGAGGAGCGGGCCGCCATGAAGGAGCACGCGCAGGAGCTCAGGACGGCGGCGCGCCGGGGGTCGCGCGCGGACAAGGAGGCCGAGGCGGAGCGGAGCGTGCTCGCGAAGATCGCCGAGATGGCGGACTCGGACCGGGTCATGGCCGAGCGCGTCCACGCCGTCGTCACGGCCGCCGCGCCGGTCCTCGCGCCGAAGCTCTGGTACGGGATGCCCGCCTACGCGCGGGACGGCAAGGTGGTGTGCTTCTTCCAGAGCGCGCAGAAGTTCACGGCGCGCTACGCCACGCTCGGCTTCAGCGACCAGGCGAAGCTGGACGAGGGCACGATGTGGGCGAACGCCTTCGCCCTGACCGAGGTGACGCCCGAGGTGGAGGCGCGCATCGCCGCGCTCGTGAAGCGTGCGGTGAGCTGAGCTGCGCGACCCGCCGGCCCCGGCCACGAGGCCGGGGCCGGGGGCGGCGACGCACCGGACCCGAGCGCGCCGGTTACCGTGGCCGCTGTGCGAGCGGAGGCGGGCGACACGGTCGGTTTCTCGGTGCTCGGCTCGATCCGGGTCGTCCGCGCCGGCGCCGAGCTGCGTCTGGGCGCCCGCCAGCAGCGCCTGGTTCTCGCGTTGCTGCTGGTCCGGGGCGGGCTGCCGGTCACCCTGGCCGAGCTGGTCGACCTGCTGTGGGACGAGGAGGCCCCGGCCAGCGCCGCGAACGTGGTGCACCGGCACGTCGGGATGCTCCGGAGGCTGTTCGAGCCCGACCTGCCCACCCGGGCGGCGGGCCGGCACATCCACCGGGAGCTGTCGGGCTACCGGCTGCGCGCCGACGAGGAGTCCCTCGACCTGCTGAGGTTCCGGTCGCTGAGCCGGCAGGCGGCCCGCAGCCTGCGCGACGGCGACCCGGAGTCGGCGCTGCGGCATTCCCTCGACGGGCTGCGGCTGTGGCGCGGCCGGTGTGCCGCCGGTCTGGAACCGGCCTCCCGCCTGCACCCCGCGTTCCTCGCCGTGGAGGCCGAACGCGCCGAGGCCGTGCGCGGGGCCGCCGACGCCGCCGAGCGCTGCGGCCGGCTGGGCGCGGTGCTGGCGCCGCTGCGGCAGGCCGCCGAGCAGCACCCGTTCGACGAGTCGCTGCAGAGCCGGCTGCTGCTGGCGCTCGCCGCCGACGGTCGGCAGGCGGAGGCCGTCGAGGTGTACCGGGCGGTGCGCCACCGGCTCGCCGAGGACCTGGGCGTCGACCCGGGCGAGGAGCTGCGGGAGGCGTACGACCGGGTGCTGCACCAGCGCACCCGGCCGGCCCGTACCGGCTCGCCGGCGCCGCTCCCGCGGCCCGCGCAGCTGCCACCGGACCTGCCGTTCTTCAGCGGCCGGGACGACCTCATCGCGGAGGCCCGCGCGGCGGTCGCGCGCCCGGGCGGGCCGGCGGTGCTCGCCATCGACGGCATGCCCGGGATCGGCAAGACCGCCCTCGCCGTCCACCTCGCCCACGGGTTCGCCGCCGGCTACCCGGACGGGCAGCTCTACGTCGACCTGCGCGGATACGACGGGCACGAGCCGGCGATGAGCCCGGCCGAGGCGCTGCGCGGCTTTCTCGGCTCGCTCGGGGTGCCCCAGGACGGCATCCCCGGCGAGCTGCACGCCCAGGCCGGCCTGTACCGCAGCAGCCTCGCCGGCCGGCGGTTGCTCATCCTGCTCGACAACTGCCGCGACGCCGAGCAGATCCGGCACCTGCTGCCCGGCACCCCCGGCTGCCTGGTGATCGTCACCAGCCGCAGCCGGCTCGGCGGCCTGTTGACCACGGCCGGCGCCCACCCGTTGCCGGTCGGCCTGCCGAGCGTCGAGGAGGCCCGCGCGGCGCTGTCCCGGCCGCTGGGCGCGGCCCGCGTCGCGGCGGACCCGGCCGCGATCGACGCCATCATCGCCAGCTGCGGGCGGCTGCCGCTCGCGCTGGCCGTGGTGGCCGCCCGCGCGGCGGGCCTGCCGGGGACGCCGCCGGCGCAGATCGCCGCCGAGCTGGCCCGGGCGCCCGGAAGTCTGGACGGCTTCGACGGCGACGACCCGCAGACCGGGCTCCGGGCCGTCTTCTCCTGGTCCTACCGGGCGCTGTCCGCGCCGGCCGCCCGGCTGTTCCGGCTGCTGCCGATCCATCCCGGCCCGGACATCTCGATCGCCGGCGCGGCGGGACTGGCCGGCGTCGCGCTGCGGAGCGCGCGGGCACTGCTCGGCGAGCTGAGCCGCGCGCACCTGGTCACCGAGGACCTGCCGGGCCGCTACCGCACCCACGACCTGCTGCTGGCCTACGCCACCGAGCTGGGCGAGGAGATCGACGGCCCGGCCGAGCGCGCGGCCGCGGAGCTGCGCTGCCTCCGGTTCTACCGGGCCACCGGCTATCAGGCGCACCGGTGGCTGCTGGCCTCCGAGTACCAACCGCTGATCGAGCCGGGGCCGGGCGAGACCCCGCTGCGCTTCGACGGGCACGGCGACGCCATGCGCTGGTTCACCGCCGAGCGGCAGGTCCTCATCGCGCTGGTCGGCCGGGCCGCCCGGCAGGGCCGGCACACCGAGGCCTGGCAGCTCGCCCTGGGGATGCAGCACTTCTTCGAACGCAGCGGCCGGTGGGCCGACTGGACGACGACCGGCGAGGTGGCCCTCGCGGCGGCCCGCGCGGGGGGCGACCTGGTCGGGCAGGCCCGGATGCACCGCAGCCTGGCCGGGGCGGCCTACTTCCGGCACAAGCACGAGACCGCGCTCGGGCATCTCGACCGGGCGGTCGAGCTGCTCGCCCGGCTCGGCCTGTACGGGGAGATGACCCGGGCCGGGTTCAACCGGGCGATGATCCTGAGCGCGCAGGGGCGCCACGAGGAGGTCGTCCGGGCGCTCTCCGCGGCGCTGGGGCCGTGGGTGGCCGGTGACGACAAGCTGCTGGCGGACGTCCTGGTCATCATGGGCGCGAGCCACGCCGAACTGGGCCGGGCGGACGAGGCCGTGCGCTGCGCCGAGCGCGCGATGGCGCTGTCGCGCGGCGCGCGGTACCGGCTGGGCATCGCCGAGGCATGGGAGGTGCTCGGCCGGGGGCGTTCCGCCCGCGGGGAGCTCGACGGGGCGGTCGACTGCTGGCGCGAGGCGGCCGTCGCCTACCAGGAGGCCTCGGCGCCGGCGGCGGCAGCGGAGGTGCTCGCGCTGCTCGGCGACGCCCTCGCCGCCGCCGGCGACCGGGACGCCGCGGTGCGGGCGTGGCAGGAGGCGCTGGCCTTGATCCCGCACGCGCACACGCACACGCCGACCGGCCGGCGACTGGCCGGCCTGCTCGCGGCCGTCACGTCCGGTCCGTGACCGGTCGCGATCGGCGACGGCACTCGATTCGCACTCGCGCGTCAGTCCATTCGCATCCGCCGTCCCTAGGCTCCTGCCTCATTCACCGTTGCTGCGGCGGAGGGGGGAGCGACCGTGCTGTGGGCGTCCGACGGATCACCGGCCGGCCGGGCCGAGCGCATGACCGCGCTGCACGCGGAGCACGCCCGCGCCGTGCTGCGCCTCCTGCTCCTGCTGACCCGCGACCAGCGGCAGACCGCCGAGGACCTGCTCCAGGAGACGATGCTGCGGGCCTGGCGGCACCTCGACTCGGTGCCGGCCGAGCCCGAGGCCGCCCGCCGGTGGCTCCTCACCGTCGCCCGGCGGCTCGTCATCGACGGGGTCCGGCGCCGGCAGGGCCGCCCCGCCGAGGTCCATCTCGTCGACATGACCTGGATTCCGGCCGGTGACGACACGACCGGCAGCGCGCTGGCGTCGTACGCCGTCCGGCGCGCGCTGCGCCGGCTGAGCCCGGCGCAGCGCAGCCTGCTCTCCGAGGTGTTCCTGGTCGGGCGGTCGACGGAGGAGGTCGCGGGCCGGCTGGGGGTGCCGATCGGTACGGTGAAGTCCCGGACCCACCACGCCCTGCGCGCCCTGCGCACCGGCCTCCAGGCGGCCTGAGCAGGGAACACCCCCGCCGCCGGTCTCGCGGCGGCCCCTGCCATGCTGTGCCGGTCGTGGCAAGCAGCTCTGTACGGATCACGTCCGGATGACCACCCCGCTCTCCTTCGCCGTTCTCGGCCCGGTACGGGGCTGGCGCGGCCGGTCCGAGCTCGACCTGGGCCCCCGGCAGCAGCGGCTGATCCTGGCGCTCCTGCTGGTCCGGTCGGGCGCCGCGGTCAGCGTCGCCGAGCTCGTCGACCTGCTGTGGGAGTCCGACCCCCCGCCCAGCGCGGTCAACGTGGTGCACCGGCACGTCGGGGCGCTCCGGCGGCGCTTCGAGCCGGGACTGCCGACGCGGGCGTCGGGCTCGGTGCTGATCCGCGACGGCGCCGGGTACCGGCTGCTGATCGAGAGGGATTCGCTCGACCTGCTGCGCTTCCGGCGCCTGGTCGGCCGGGCCGGTGGCAACCCCGGCGCAGTGGGCGTCGAGCTCTACCGGGAGGCGCTGGCGCTGTGGCGCGACCGGTGCGCCGCGAACCTGCGGGCGGACGCCCGTGCCCATCCGGAGTTCGTCGCTGTCGACGGCGAGTGGTTCGCCGCCGTCCGGGCGGCGACCGACGCCGCGCTGCGGGCCGGCCGCGTTCCCGCGGTGCTGCCCGCGATCCGGCTGGCCGCCGAGCGGGAGCCGCTGGACGAGGGACTCCAGGCGCGGCTGCTGCTCGCGCTCGCCGCGGACGGCCGGCGGGCCGAGGCCCTCGCGGCGTACGCCGACATCGAGCACCGGCTCGCCGACGAGCTCGGCATCCGGCCGGGCGCCGACCTGCGAGCGGCCCGGGACAGCCTGCTCGGCCCCGACGCTGCGGCCGGCGGTTCCCGGCCGTGGCCCGGCGCCGGGCCGGCCTCCATCCGGTCCGGAGCGCCGCCCGGCGTGACGGCGGCCGGATCCGCGCCGCCAGCCGCGCCGGAGGCGTCGCCGCCGGCCGGGCGGCCGGCGCAGTTGCCGGCCGACCATCCGTACTTCAGCGGCCGCCGTGACCTGCTGGCCGCCGCGGAGGAACTGCTGGCCGGCGAGCGCCCGCCCGCCGCGCTGGTGATCGACGGCATGCCCGGGGTGGGGAAGACCACCCTGGCGGTGCATCTGGCCCACCGGCTCGCCGCCCGCTACCCCGACGGACAGCTGCACGCCGACCTGCGTGGCTTCGACTCCGGCGACTCGGTGCTCACACCGGCGGAGGCGCTGCGCGGCTTCCTGTGGTCGCTGGGGGTCGCGCCGGCCGCCATCCCGGCCGAGCTGCACGCGCAGGCCGGCCTCTACCGCAGCATCCTGGCCGAGCGCCGGGTGCTGGTCCTGCTCGACAACTGCCGCGACTGGGACCAGGTCCGGCACCTGCTGCCCGGCACCGGCGGGAGTCTCGTCATCGCCACCGGCCGCCGCCGGATCACCGGCTCGGCCGGCCCGGCGGGCGCGCACCCCGTGCACCTCGACCTGCTGACCGACGCCGAGGCCCGGGAACTGCTCACCCGCTGGCTCGGCGACGCGACGGCCGCGGACCCGGCCGCGGTCGACGAGATCGTCGCCCGGTGCGGCGGGCTGCCGCTGGCCCTGGCGCTGGTCGCCACCCGCGCCGTCGGCCGGCCCGCGCTCAGCCTGCCGGCGGTCGCCGGTGAGCTGGCCGGGGCCGACGGCCGGCTGGCCGGCTTCGGCGACGCGCACGCCGATCTGGAGGCGGTCTTCTCCTGGTCCTACCGGGCCCTGACCCCCGGGGCGGCCCGGCTCTTCCGGCTGCTGCCCCTGCACCCGGCCGGGGAGGTGAGCACGGAGGCGGCGGCGGCCCTGGCCGGCCTGTCCCCGCGCACCGCCCGCGGCCTGCTCGCCGAGCTGGCGGCGTACCTGTTGGTGCGGCCCGGCGACGGGCGGTGGCGGATGCACGACCTGCTGCGGGCCTACGCCGCGGAGCTGGGGGAGGAGCACGACGACACCGCGGAGCGGGACGCCGCCGTCGAGCGGATGCACGAACACCTCGGCGTGCACGCGCGCGCACCCGCCGGTGAACCCGGACGCGACGCCGGTCGGCGCCGCGTCCGGGGCCGTTGTCAGTACCGGTAGGCGCGGATGATGGTCTGCTTGACCGTGTTGCCGCTGGTGTCCGTCGCGGCCGCCCGCAGCGAGACGAAGCCGCTGCCCGCCGGGTTGCGCACCCAGGCGATCCCCTTCTCGCCGGAACGCTGCAGGGTCAGCTGCCGCCAGGTCCTGCCGTCGTCGAAGGACGCCTCGACGGTCAGGGTCCGGGTCCGGCCCGGCGCCGCCCCGACCTGACGGTCGAGCGAGAACGGGATCGCGAACAGGCGGCCGGCCGGCGCCCGGTTGTCGATGTCGAGCGCCGGGCTGTACCGGATCGCCGTCATCGGCAGCTTCACGAGCTTGCCGTCGGGCACGTGGGCGGACCTGAAGGTCCACTCCGCGTCGACCACCGTGGACAGGGTGAAGGCCGGGTCGCTGCGGAAGGTCGCGGCCAGCCGGTAGGCACCCGCCTCCGCCGGCACGTCCCAGGTCCACGGCGTCTGGTTCGCGTCGCCGATCTTCACCCCGTTGCGGTAGAGGTTCACCTCCACGCTGCCGCCGACGACGTGCCGGAAGCCCATGTGCCCGGAGCCGTCGCCGTGCAGCGGCCCCGGCCCGCCGATCGTGTCACCCCAGTAACGCGTGGCGTACTGCTGGCCGAAGTTCGGCGCCGGGAAGACCGGCCCGGCCACCCCGTTGGCCCACGCCACCGTGTACGTGCGCCCCGGCTTGAAGCTGGTCCAGGGCGACTCGTAGTACGTGTACCGCAGCTGGGCCGAGGTCGACTGCCACACCGCACGCTTGTCCTGGTTGTAGTACTCGGTGATGGTGCCCGGCGCGTCGTAGGTGAAGCTCGGCGGGATGGTGCGCTCGTCCCGGTAGACCGGCGAGTTGCCGGGGGCGTGCGCCACCGCGGTCCGCGCCACCGGCACGCCGGCCACGTCCGCGCTGATCCGGGAGCGGACGGTGGCGAAGTCGCCCGCCCGCAGCCGGCGGGTCAGGCCGGTCATCATCCGCTGCGGCTCGTAGAGGTAGACCCGGTAGACGTACGGGCTGTTGTGCAGGCTGCCGTCCTCGGCCACCCGACCCCACATCCCGTTGACGTAGGAGACGAAGCCGGGCGTGGTGCCGGCCCCGATCTGCGCGGTCCGCACGAGGTCGAGGGGGATGCCCATGACCACGCCGAACGGGTCGTTGCTGCCCCAGATCTGCGGCTGCTCGGTCCGGATCGTCCAGCCGAACTCCTGGTGGACCGCGGTGGCCTTCGGGTTCGGCACGGACACCGCGATCGGCTTCGCCCGGCGGGCGTCCACGGTCAGCGCCTGGTCGGTGGTGAGGTCGAGGCTCGGGCGCACCAGCGACGTGACGTTCGGGACGTACGGGTCGCCGGTCAGCAGGTAGGTCTGGACCAGGTAGCGGCCCGCGCGGACCCGGTAGGTGGTGACCGCGGGGTTGTCGAGCACCAGGACGGTCTGCCGCTCCAGGTCGGTCAGGAGGGTCACCCAGCCCTGCTCGGGGGTGGGCGCACCGCCGTCCGGCCCGACGAGCTTGAGGCTGAGCTGGTGGCGGGCGATGTCGAGGGCGACCGGGGTCTGCACCTGCACGCCGCCGCCGGTGGCGGTCACCTCACCGCCGAAGTAGTGGTCCGGCAGGTCGGTGCCGGCCTGCACGGTGACGGTCACGGTGGCCGTGCCGCCGGCCGGGACCGTCACGGAGGAGGCGCCGAGGCGGAACAGGCCGGCCGGTGCGGGTGCCCCGTCGGCGTCCTTCGCGTCGAGGGAGACGGCCAGGGTCAGCGGGGTGGAGCCGCTGTTCGCGTACGTGATCGTGCGCTGCTGCGCGGCGCCGGTGCGCGCGAAGGCGACGCTGACCGGGCTCGCCGTGACACCCTGCCGGATCGCCCGGGCGACGTCGAGGAAGCCCGCACCCTGCTCGTAGACGCCGATGGCGGCGTTCGGCCGGGCGGCCGCCATGAGCGTGGACTTGATCCGCTCGGGCGACCAGTCCGGGTGCTGCTGGGTCAGGATCGCCGCGGCGCCGGCCACGTGCGGGGTCGCCATGGACGTGCCGTTGAGGCTGGTGTACTGCGGGTTCCCGTCGTCCGGCGGCAGGTCGGAGGTCGAGCTGCGGGCGGCGAGGATGCCGACGCCGGGCGCGGTGACGTCCGGCTTGATGCCGGCGTCCCCCGCACGCGGACCCCGGCTGGAGAAGCCGGCCAGCTCACCGGTCTTGCTCACGGCGCCGACGGTCAGCGCCTCGGTCACGCTGCCGGGCGAGTTCACGGTGGACTCGCCGGCCTCGCCGCTGTTGCCGGCGGCGACGACGAACAGCACGCCGTAGCGGTGGGTGAGGTCGGCCACGGCGGCCTCGATCGGGTCGGTCTCCGGGCTGTCCGGGCCGCCGAGGCTCATGTTGGCGACCTTGACGCCCTGCTGCGCCGCCCAGGTCATGCCGGCCAGGATCGCCGACTCCGGGCAGCCCTCCTCGACGCAGACCTTGGCGCTGTAGAGGGTCGCGCCGGGCGCCATGCCCTGGTAGCGGCCCTGCGACGCGGCCGCGGTGCCGGCGATGGTGGAGGCGACGTGGGTGCCGTGGCCGACCCGGTCGAGGGTGTCCGGGTCGGAGGTGAAGTTCGCCGCGGCGGCGACGCGGCCGGCCAGGTCGGGGTGGGTCTGGTCGACGCCGGTGTCGATCACGCCGACCTTCACCCCCGTTCCGGTCCAGCCGGCCCGCCAGGCCTCCGGCGCGCCGGTGAGCGGGACGCTCACGTCGAGGGTGGGGTGACGCAGCCCGTCGAGCCAGACCTTGTCGAACCCGGCCCGCAGCCGCCGCTCGGCGCCGCCGGAGGCGGACGTGAGGGTGTTCCAGAAGGCCACGGCGTCCGCCCGGCTCTCCGCGACGGCGCTCGCCCCGGACAGCTCCCGGGTGGTCCGGGCGCCGGTCAGGCCGGCGGGGGCGGCGCCGGTGTGCTGGACGATCAGCGGCAGCGTGGCCCGGGTGTCGTCGTAGCCGAAGCCGACAAGCGTCGTGATGTCGAAGAGCCGCTGGTCGAGCTTGCCCCGGTTGAGCAGCCCGACGGCGTCGGCGGGGATGACCCGCACCTCCTTGCCGGCGCTCTGGGTGAGGAACGGGATCCGCTCCCGTCCCTTGCCCGGCACGACGCTCACGGCGGTCTGGCCGTTCACGGTGCTGACGTGGACGGTGTCGCCGGTGAGCAGGGTGACCGCCCGGGGCTGGGACGCGACCGGGGGTGTGGTCGCCGGCGTGGCGGCTCGGGGCTGCGCCGACACCGGCGTACCGCCCGGAGCCACCACCGAGACGCCCAGCGCGAGCAGCGCCAGCGCCGATAACTTGCGAGTTGAACGCATCATGCTCCCTGGATGAACGCGAGAGGTATCCAGGTGATCCGGACGTGGCCGGCGGGCGACAGTTCATTGAAAGTGACCTGGGTCACAATGGGCGGCGGCCGCTCCGGGTTTCAATGGGGCATGCGTGTCCTGGTCGTCTCCGCGCCGCTGCAGGGGCATCTGCTGCCGCTGCTCCCGCTGGCCCTCGCCTGGCGGGACGCCGGCCACGACGTGCTGGTCGCGAGTGGCGGCGACGCCCTCGACGTCGACCTCGGCGGCCTGCCGGCGCACGACGTCGCGCCGGGGTTCGCCTTCGGCCGGATCGCCGGCCGGGTGCTGCTGCGCCATCCGCTGCTGGCCCGCCGGGAACTGGTTGGGCGTGCCGGCACCGCGGTCGTCGGTGAGCTGTTCGGTGCCGCCAACGCCACGTTCGCGGACGCGGTGGTCGCGCTGGCCCGGCGCGAACGGCCCGACCTGGTCGTCTACGAGCCGCTGGGCGTGGCCGGCGGCATCGCCGCCGAGCAGGTCGGGGCTCCCGCCGTCCTGCAGGAGAACAACCTGTTCCCCGCCGCCGATCTCGTCGCGGCCGTGGCGGCGAGCGAGCCGATGCGGCGGTACCGGATCGGCACGCCGGCCGCCACGATCACGGTGTCACCGCCGAGCCTCACCGGACCGAGACCGGGCTCGCCCATGCGGGCGGTGCCGTGCTCGGGCGGCGGAGAGGTGCCGGCCTGGCTCCTGAGCGCCGGGGAGCGGCCGCGGATCATCGTGAGCCGCAGCACCGTCGCGGGCCCGGGCGGCGGTGACCCGACCGCGGCGATCATCGCGGCCGCGCCCACGGTGGACGCCGACATCGTGCTCGTCCGGCCGCCCGGCCGGCTGCCGCGGCTGCCGGAGAACGTCCGGACCGTCGGCCGCGTGCCGCTGGACCGGGTGCTCCCGTACGCGACGGCGTGCGTGCACCACGGCGGGGCGGGCAGCGTGCTCGGCGCACTGGCCGCCGGCGTGCCGCAGCTCGTCGTGCCCGGCCCGGGCGACCGGCGGCACAACGCCGAGGTGGTCGCGCGGCGCGGCGCCGGTCTCACGGTGGCCGCCCGGGCCATCGCGCCGGACGTCCTGACCCGGCTCGTCACCGACGCGGAACTCAGGACGGCGGCGGGCGAGGTACGCGACGAGATGGCGGCCATGCCACCGCCCTCCGACGTGGTGACCGCGCTGACCGCGCTCCTCCGGTGACCCGGCCCCGGCGCGAGCCACCGTGCCGTGCCGGGCGCGGTCAGCGGGACACGCCGTCGAGCGCCTGCATGATCACGTCGGTGACCGCCTGGGCCTGGGTGACCATGACGACGTGGGAGGCCTCGACCCGGGTGATCGTGGCGCCGGCGCGCTCGGCCATCCGGAGCAGCACGTCGCTGCCGGCGGCCCGGTCGCCGGTGGCGACGACGGCCCAGGAGGGCAGCTTCTTCCAGGCCGGGTTCGTCGTCGGCGTGGAGAAGGCCAGGGAGGAGGCCGGGCGCTGGGTGACCGCCATGACCGCGGCGTCCTTCTCGGTGAGGTCGGCGGCGAACGCGTCGTGGAACTTCGCCGGGTCGATGAGGAACTCCGTCTCGGCGCCCGAGGCGGTCGGATACTGCACCGGCACCAGCGCCGAGGTCAGCACGCTGTCCTTGGAGCTGCCCTCGATGTCCATCAGCGTCTCGCCGTCCTCGGGGGCGAACGCGGCGACGTAGACCAGGCCCACGACGTTGTCGACCCGCGAGGCGGCGTTGGTGATGACCGCCCCGCCGTAGGAGTGGCCGACCGCGAGGACCGGGCCCGGCGTCTGCTGCAGGGCGCTCGCCACGTACGCGGCGTCCTCGGCGATGCCGCGCAGCGGGTTGGGCACCGCCTTCACGGCGACGCCCGCGGCGGTCAGCCGCTCCACCACCCCGTTCCAGCTGGAACTGTCGGCGAAGGCGCCGTGCACCAGGACGACGGTGGGCCGGCCGGGACGCGCGGAGGTGCTGGTCATGATCGGTCCTTTCGATCGACGGTCCGTCAGTCACACGGCGTCACGAGGGGCTGCGTCTCGTCGACCAGGTAGGTCGAGAGCATCATGGTGGTGACGTCGGCCGTGATGTTCCGGGCGTTGTGGACGACTCCGGGCGGGATCAGGAACGGCTCCCCGGCGTGGACCGTCAGGGTGGGCCGGTCGTCGAACTCCATGGCGATCACCCCGTGGATGAGGAATCCCACCTCCTCGCCGGGGTGCCGGTGCCGCCCGGACGCCAGCCCGACCGGGATCTCGAACAGGGTCTGCACGATCAGCCGACCCGGTACGGAGGCCGGGTGCCGCTGGAGTTCGGTACGCCGGACGGTGGGCGGCTCGGCGACGCCGGGATGGTGCGACATGCCCGTCTCCTGTCCAGTCGATCCCCACGCTCTCCTGCGGTTCCGGGAGGTGCGCGGCACCGGGGTCGTGGCGTTACCCGCCCCGGGTCGAGACATGCCCGACCCCGGCCGGATCAGCTCCGCGGTTGACGGAAGGGGAAGCGGGTAGGCGGGCCGGATGAGGCCGGACAGCAACGCCGTCGACGTCGACGAGCCGCTCGCCGTGGACGTGCCTCTGGCTTCGCACGACGCCAGCGGTGAGGGGGTGCCGACACGCGACCTGACCGGTCTGGCGCCGGCGGCCCGGCCGGCCCGGCGCTGGACGCCGCGCCGGGTGGTGGCGACTCCGGCGGCCCTCGACCACCCGCACGGGCGGCGGGTGGTCGACCGGGTCGAGGCGCTGGGCATCGAGGTGGAGCGGTTGCGCGCCAACCGGCTGACCGGCGTGCGCGGAGAGACCGAGCGGGAGACGTACGCGCGGGCCAAGGCCACCCTGGCGATCGTGGTCAGCCCGCCGTCGCGGCGGGCGCTGCAGCCGATCGCGCCGAGCGCGGACTGGCGGGTCGACCTGGCCGAGGGCTGCCCGGCGCACTGCCAGTACTGCTACCTCGCCGGGTCGCTGTCCGGCCCGCCGGTGACCCGGGTGTACGCGGACCTCGACGACATCCTCGCCGGGCTGGCCGCGTACGCCGGGCGGGGAACCGTGACCAGCCGCAGCGCCGCGCGGGCCGGCGAGGGGACCACGTTCGAGGCGTCCTGCTACACCGACCCGCTGGCCCTGGAGCACCTGACCGGGAGCTGGCGACGCGCGGTGGAGCACTTCGCCGCGTGGGACGCGCCGGTGCAACTGCGCTGGACCACCAAGTACGCCGATGTGGACACCTTCGTCGGGCTGCCGCACGCGGGGCGTACCCGGGTGCGGTTCAGCGTCAACGCCGCGCCGGTCAGCGAGCGCCTGGAGGGCGGGACCGCGACGGTGCCGGACCGGCTCGCGGCCCTGCGCCGGCTGGCCCTGGCCGGCTACCCGGTGGGGCTGACCATCGCGCCGATCATCCCGGTGCCGGACTGGCGGCGGCACTACGGCGCGCTCCTGGACGGGGTGGCGGCGGCCGTGGCCGGGCTGGCCGGGCTGGACCTGACCGCCGAGCTGATCACCCACCGGTTCACGCCGGGCAGCAAGGAGGTGCTGCTCGGCTGGTATCCGCGGACCCGCCTGGAGATGGACGAGGAGTCCCGCCGCCGGAAGTACGGACGGTTCGGCGCGGTGAAGTACGTCTACCCGCGGGAGACGATGACGGAGCTGCGCACCTGGTTCGAGCGGGAACTGGCCGCCCGGGTGCCGGCCTGCCGGGTGCTCTACTGGACCTGACTCCGGACCGGCCCGGTGACGTGCGGGGACGCTCCCGTCCGGTCGCGTCCCCGCACCGGCGGTCAGCGGTCGGTGAGGAGGGCGGCGTACCGGGTGAGGTAGAGCGGCCAGCCCTCGTCGTGCCCCACGCCGTCGCGGACGGACTGCCAGCCCGGGCCGTGCCGGTCGAGGTGGCGGTGTTCCAGCTCGACGCGGGTGCGGTGCGGGGTCTCGGCCACGAAGCGGACCTCGACCTCGCTGGTGTTGTCCGGGTCGGTCTCGACCTGCCACCGGGGGCTGATGTCCCAGCTGAACACCACCCGGTCGGGCGGCTCGTACGCGAGCACGCGCGCCCAGCGGCACTCGCTGCCGTCGACACCCCGGTCGTAGATGTGGCCGCCGACCTTGGGCTCGAACACGGTTTCTGCGATCGCCGCGCCGAGCAGGTTGTGCTCCGGCGGCTTGAAGTCACCGAACCGCTCGGTGAACACGGTGAACGCCCGTTCCAGCGGCGCCTCGACGACGATCTGCCGGCGGACCACAGGGACTTCTGTCTCGGTCATGGGGTCTCCTCGGTTGGTTGTTCGACGGCGCTCTGGTAGCTGTCCAACGCGCGGTGCCAGAACGTGTCGAGCTGGTCCCGTAGCGCGGCCACGCCGGCCGGGTTGAGCCGGTAGACCCGCCGGGTGCCGGCCGCCTGGTCGGTGACCAGTCCGGCGTCCTTCAGGACCTTGAGGTGCTGGGACACCGCCGGTCGGCTGATCGGCAGCTCGTCGGCGAGTTCGCCGACCGCACGGGGTCGCTCGGCCAGGCAGGCGACGATGGCGCGCCGGGTGGGGTCGCCCAGGGCGTCCCAGCCGTCGCCCGTTCGGTAAGTAGCCACGAACGTAAGCTACGACTTACCGAGACTGGAGTCAAGACAGCCAGTCGCGGATGCCGGCGAGCGCGGTGGGGCCGTAGTCCGCGTCGACGTCCCGGGCGAGGTCGGCGATGGAGACGGCCCGGAGGGCGGCGCGCCAGGCGGCGTCGGCGCCGGCCATCGCGCGGGCGATCGGGCACGGCCCGGTGCAGGCCTCGGCCGGGGTGGCGAGCGGGCCGCGCTGGCGGATCTCGGTGCACACGAACGCGGGCTGGTCGCCGTCGACGGCGGCGACGACGTCGAGGACCGTGATCAGTTCAGGCGCTCTGGTCAGGACGTAGCCGCCCGCCTTGCCCTGGACGGAGGTCACGAGGCCGGCGCGGGAGAGCGCCTGCAACTGCTTGGCCAGGTAGCTGCCGGAGACGTCATGCAGCTCCGCCAGCCGGGCCGCCGGCACGGGTGCCGTCGCCGTGGTCAGCACCACGCAGCAGTGCAGTGCCCACTCGACCCCGCCGGACAGCTTCATGGGACCCCCTCTTGACTCGGACAAAGACTATCCGATTAGAGTCTCGGACAGAAGTTATCCGAGTTCGAGGCGGCGCCTCGACGAAGCCGGCGTGCCCTTCGGCGCGCCGTGGAAGGGTGAGTGCCATGAAGCTCACAGTCATCGGTGGCACCGGACTGATCGGCTCGCAGGTGGTCCGGAAGCTGACCGCCGCCGGGCACGAGGCCGTCCCCGCGGCGCTGTCCACCGGGGTCGACCTGCTCACGGGTGGCGGGCTGGACACGGCGCTGGAGGGCGCCGAGGTGGTCGTCAACGTGGCGAACTCGCCGACCTTCGACGAGGCCTCGCTCGACTTCTTCCGCACCTCGATGACCAACCTGCTGGCCGCCGGGGAGCGTGCCGGCGTCCGGCACCAGGTGGTCCTCTCGATCGTCGGGGTGGACCAGGTGCCCCAGCTCGACTACTACCGCGCCAAGACCCTCCAGGAGGACCTGCTCCGGCAGGGGCCCACGCCGTACTCGATCGTGCGGGCCACCCAGTTCTTCGAGTTCATGAACGCGGTCCTGTCCTGGACCTCCGACGACACCACGGTTCGCCTGCCCGCCACCCCCATCCAGCCGATGGCCGCCGCGGACGTGGTCGACGCGGTCGTCGACGTCGCCACCGGAGCGCCGCTGAACGGCATCCGCAACGTCGCGGGCCCGGACGTCTTCGCCCTCGACGAGCTCGGCCGGCTCACCCTGGCCGCACAGGGGGACGACCGGACCGTCGTCACCGACGACGGGGCCGGCATGTTCGCGGTGGTCGACGGCGACGTGCTGACCGGGGGCCCGGACGCACGCCTGGCGCCCACGCACTACCGGGACTGGATGCGGTCCGCCCACTGACCCCGGTCGGGCCGTCAGCCGACGGCGTCCGGCGCGTCCGGCGGCTCGCGGAGGCGCGCGACCAGCTCGCGCGCCTCCGCGATGAACGGCGGGTCGGACTCGCCGGGCCGGTGCCCCTGGATCGGCGGCGGGACGCTGTCGCCCGGTGGGGCCACCACGGCGGCCGGGTCCCGCAGCCGGCGGTCCACTGCCGCGGCCGGATCCCCGGCCGGATCCGGCGCCTCCGGCGGGTGGGCGGAGAAGATCCAGCCGCCGACGGGGTCGGTCGCGCGCCACAGGTTCCGCCACCGCCAGCCGACCCGCGCGCCGATCTCGCGCAGCGCCTCGTCGTCGACGTAGGCGGGGAAGAGTCGGGCGTAGAGGCGGCGCAGCGGCGACCCGTAGGTGAGCAGCGCGACCCGGCGACTGATCCGGGGCGGCAACTGGAGCACCGTCGCGGCGGCCAGGACCGAGCCGTGGCTGTGGCCGGTGAGCAGGACGGCGTTGCCGGACTCGACCAGGAAGGTGATGCGCCGGGCCAGCTCCGGCACGGCGCGCTCGGCGTAGCAGGGCGGCGCGAACGGGTGGGCGGCCCGCGGCCAGAACGTGCCGAGGTCCCACAGGATGCCGACGTGACGCCTGAACTCGGCGGTCCGGTAGGCGAAGATCGCGCCGAGCACCAGGCCGAGGATGATCGCCGCGATCACCCAGCTGCCGAACGCGATGAGGAAGGTGACCAGGTCGGCCGGCACCCCCGCGAACCGCTCGATGACGTCACCCGGCCACACCTCCATCCGGCCGAGGGTGGTGGTGGCCGTGCCGATCCCGGCGAGGCAGGCGTAGACCACGGCCAGCGGTATGAGGATCTCGGTGAACCGCGCCCGGGCCACCGCCTGCCGCACCTGCCGCAGTCGCGGTTCGGCGCCGGGCGGCGGGTCGGGATGGTCACGCGCGACGATCGCCGCCGCGGCGCGGAGCCGACCCGGCCGGGAGAGCACGGTCACCAGGCCCGCCACGACCAGCGTGATCAGCACGGCCCGGAAGAAGCCGAAGATCGCCCAGGTGTACGCCCGCGGCGGTCCGGCGGTGATGGCCGCCCCCGTCGGCGCGTCGCGGTCGAGGAAGTCGGCCACCCGGTAGACCAGTTCGGCGGAGTACGCCACCGCCAGGCTGATCGCCGCGGCCGCCGTCGCCAGCGCGCCCAGCCCGAGCAGCGGGGTGCCGCCCGGCCCGCGGTCCCGGCGGGACAGCAGCACGACGCCCAGCGTGGCCAGCAGCGTCGTCTGGGTGACGAACAGCCAGGTGAGGATCGCGTCGTAGCCGGGCAGCCCACCCTCCTCGCGCCACGCCGCCGGGCCGGCCAGGACGTGTGCCGTGACGACGACCGTGAGGACCAGGGCGACCGTCCGCAGCGTGCTGGTGACCCGGTCGAGCCGCCGGTCGGTGGCGGCCCGGTCGATCAGCGGCGGCGTGCAGAGCAGGACGCCGCAGGCGAGCAGGACCGCCCCGGTGACGACCGCCAGCGCCACGGTGCCGGCCGAGGCGCCGGGTGCGGCCCGGGCGGCGAGCAGCGTGACGTCGAGCGTCGCGAACGCCGCCGCGACGTGGATGGAGCGCAGCCGGCCCACCAGCGGCTCGGAGTCCCACCGGCCGACGGTGCCGAGCTGATGGGCGGACACCTCGGCCTCGGGAGCGCGGAACGCCTCGAACACCCGCCCCGGGCGGGTACTGGCGCGCCAGAGCAGGCCGATGGCGGCGGCCGGCGCCAGCGCCAGCACCGCCAGCCGCAGCCCGACCGGCCGCCCACCCAGCCAGGACAGCCAACTGCGCCCGGTCAGGCAGTGCGGCGACGCCGTGCACTTCCAGGCGATCAGGTCCAGTGCCACGCCGGCGCACGCGAGCACGTAGAGCGCGGTGAGCGTGAGCCCCAGCAACCGGCACAGCGACCGGACCGTCACGTCGGAGCCGCGGCCCGGCGGACGCATCCAGATCGCCACGTTGACGAGCATGAACGGCAGCAGGAACACCAGCGAGAGGGTCCGGGTGACGGTCCCGGCGGGCAGGTCGCCCCAGCGGTACGCCTCCAGCGTCACCCGCCCGGCTCCGCCGACGCCCGGCTTGCGGCGGGCGGGCCGGTAGAAGCCCCCGCTGCGGTCGCCCGCGACCTGCTCGATCTGCGGCAGGTCCAGGACCTGGCCGGCGCTCGCCCGGGAGGCCCCGTGCACCCGCAGCTCGACCACGTCGCCACACGCCGCCGGTCCGCCCCGCGCTGCCGCGTCAGACATGGGCCCCCCGAGCCGTCTCTGGGGGCCGGACCGGATGAACCCGGCCGAGGAGGGCCCCGCCGCTCGGGGCGGTCTACCCCGCCCGGCCGGGCCCAACCGCTTCCCGGCGTCGGCAGCCCGGCAGGCTCACCCGCGGACCCTCCCGGACCCGTCGGGCGCGGCTCCGGTCACCGCTGCGGCGGGTCGTGGCGCGCCGCCGGCGCCGGTCCGGCCGTCCGCTGTCCCCCGACCGGCGGACAGCAGCACGCCGACGCCGGCCAGGACCGCTCCGACGGCGGCGGCGTGTCCCGCGAGGTCGGCGGGAATGCCCAGGTAGACCGTGATGCCGAGGATGCGGGACAGGCCCCACGGCAGCAGCGCCAGCTGGTCGTTCCACACCGTCAGCGCGCGTTCCAGGCCGACCACCGCCACCAGACCGGCCAGCACGCCGAGCGGGACGCCCGCGGCGGTCAGGCTCAGCCCGACGACCCGGCGTCGCCGCACGGCGTACCGGTCGCGGAGGACGACGGCGGTGGCCACGAACAGCCAGCCGAACGCGGCGAACGCGGCCGTCAGGTAGGCGGCGCGCAGGGCCGGCGCGGTCCAGAAGGCGAACCAGTAGCCGCCCGGTCCGCGGCCGGCGAGCGCCGCCAGGAGCAGCACGCTGCGCAGCAGCGCGACGCCGCCCACCACGGCCCACAGGTGGAACGGGTCCCGCCGGCCGACCGCGACGCGGACGACGAGGGCGAACAGCGCCCACCCGCCGAGGCTGACCAGCAGGTGCGCGGGGGCGGCGAACCACGTGAACACGAGCCGGCTCGCCACCAGGACCAGGGCCGGGACCAGCCACACGAGGAGCCGGTCCGCCCGGGACCGGGGCACCGGCAGCGCGGCCACCCGCCACGGCCGGACCGCCCCCAGCAGCAGCCCGCGCGCGGCGGCCGCGCCGAGCCCCCGCCCGCGCAGGCCGAGCAGCACCACCACGAGGATCAGCGCGAGCAGCGCCCGGGCCGCCCAGGCCATGGCCGGGTCCCGGTCCGCGCGTTCCGCCCCGAGGTCGGCGGCCGTGAAGTTGTACGCGGGCAGGTCCGGGTCGGCGCCGTAGCGCTGCCGGTGCGCGTCCCGCGCCTGCTGGTACGCGGCCGCGGCGGCCCGCCAGCCGTCGCGGGCGGCCGGGGCGCCGGTGTCCAGCCACTGCGCGTGCCGCAGCACCATGGTCCGGTAGGCGGCCAGCGCCTCGAACAGGTTCACCTGGTAGTCCAGCGTGCCGGTGAAGTGCTCGCGGAGCGCCGCGTCCCGCCAGGTCGCCGGGTCGGTGGCGGCCACCAGGTCCCGCATGCGCCGGGCCAGCGCGACGGCCTGTCCGCCCTCGTCGACCGCCTCGTCGACGCGGCCGTCGGTGACCGCGTAGATGCTGTCCAGGGCCGCCGAGTCGCCGGTCGGGATGTCCCACTCGAAGATCCACATCATCGGCGGCGGCTCCAGCCCGAGCGCCCGCACCGACCGGTCGGCGTACGGGCCGATGTAGAGCCCGAGGGTGACCGCCGGCCGGGACAGCGCCATGGCCTGCCCGATCGCCGCCACGGTGTCCGGGTCGGCGGAGAACGTGCGGTACGCCCAGTCCGCCGTGACCTGCGCCGGATCGGTGTCCGGGTCCCAGGCCAGCCGCGCCACGGCGTAGGTGTTGAGGTCGTAGAGCTGCCAGAACCCGGCGCGGAGGTAGAGCGACATCGGTCCGGCGCGCAGCGGGCCGCCGTCCTGGGTCCAGTTCCAGACGCCCTCGACCCTCGGGTTGGCGGCGAGGAACGCCCGCAGCGCCTCGCGGTGCAGCGGTCCGAGGTCGTTGGGCAGCGCGCCGAACCCCTCGAACTCGCGCCGGGCCTGGAACTCCACGATGCGGCGGTGCGCACCGGCCAGCAGGGTGGTGTTCAGCGGCAGGTGGCTGTAGAAGTCGCCGAGGGTGTACTTGGTGGACACGATCAGGTGCGGATCGTCGATGCCGCCCAGCACCCGCGCGTACGACTCCGGGTTGGTGTGCAGGTCGCCGACCGCGCCCACGCCGACCGTCCAGCTCCGGAAGATGACCTCCCGGCCGGCCCGTCCGGCGGTGTCCAGCAGCGCGCGCAGCATCGCCCGCACGGACGCCTCCGTGGTGACGGCCAGCTTCGAGGAGTAGTCCCAGCCGTCCTGGGCGTACACCTCGCCGCCCTCGCCGACGCGGACCATCAGCCCGTCGACGAACGGCATGCTCTCGAACAGTTCGGCCAGCCCGGCCTGGTAGACGGCCCAGAGCCGGGGGTCGGCCACGTCGAGCCCGCCGGCGGTCCTCGTCAGGTACGCCTCCAGCGGCGGTGACACGGCGAGCATGTCGGTGAGCAGGAAGACCTTCACGCCCATCTGCTCGGCGTACCCGAAGACCGGGCCGAACGCCGCGACCATGGCCCGCGCGCGGTCGACGTGGGTGTCGCCCGGCGGGTACACCGCGTGCCCGTCGCCGATCTTCGCGAAGGTGACGTACTCCAGGAAACCCGGCACCACGACGGCGTTGTAGCCCTGGGCCACCGAATGGTCGACGAACTGCCGGAACTGCGCGCCGACGCGGGCCACCGCGTCGGCGTCCACCCACGGCGCCCGTGGCAGGAGCGCCGGCCCGACCACGTCGGTGTTCAGGCGGTAGTCGTCACCCGCCGCGAACGCGGCCGGGTCCGGCTCGCGGCCCACCGAGCCGGCGTCGGTGAGCCGCAGGCCGAGCCGGGGCGTGACCAGCCGGCCCGCCTCGGCGGCGGGCAGCACCTCGGCGCCGGAGCGGATCCGGTCGGCGAGCCGGTACAGCCCGGCCGCGGCGCCGGCGACGTCGGTCCCGTCGACGGCCAGTTCGGTCCCGCGGACGCGGAGCCGGTAGGACTCCGCCGCCGCGCCCGGCGTGGGGAGCACGGCCGCCCGCAGCGTGGTCACCGCCGACGGGTCCGGTGCGGCGGGGCCCGCCGGCGGCGCGGTCTCCGGCGGCGCCGGCGTGGCCGGGGTGACGGCCGGGCGGGGCAGCCCGCGCGCCGCGAGGGCGTCGGCGACCGCGGCTGCGGCCTTGCGGGTGCGCGGCTCGTCGGGCACGACCACGGACGACAGCGGCGGCGCCGGCGCGGCGACCCGCCGGGGCGCGGCGGCGACGTCCTCGTGCGGCACGGCCGCGGGGGCGTGGCTCAGCCCGAGCGCGTCGTCGACGCCCCAGGCCACACCCGCGCCGAGCACCAGCAGGACGAGCGCGGCGGCGAGCAGCGTGTACGGCCTCCGGGCCGGAGTGACGTGAATCACGCTCGCATCGTAGAGGTGCTCCCGCCGCTGCCCGCGTGCGCGGGCTGCCGGTCGGACCGGGCGGGTCGCAGGGCGGCGGCGACACCGGCGCCCAGGGCGATCGTGAGTACGGCGGAGATCAGCAGGGTGTGCCGGCCGCCGACCGCCGCGACGACCGGACCGCCCAGCAGCGTGCCCAGTGCGGTGGCCGGAGTGGTCAGCGCGGTGCGGGCGGCGAGCACCCGGCTCAGGGCCCGCGGTGGGGTGTCCCGCTGGAACAGCGCCGTGGAGATGGCGGTGAACGGACCGTAGACCAGGCCGCCGAGGGCGAGCCCGACCAGCCCGGGCACCACGGCGTCGGTGAGCCCGAGGGGGAGCAGGGCGGCGCCCCAGCCCACGATGATGCCCACCACGACCGGCCAGGGCGGGCGGCGCCGCAGCAGCGGAGCCCCGAGCGCGCCCGCCGTCGCCCCGACGCCGAACACCGTCCAGTAGAGACCCAGCAGGCCCGGTGACCCGTGCAACCCCTGGGCCACGTGGACCGGCAGGGCCACCTCGACCGGGCCGTAGAGGAAGAAGAACGCGCAGGTGACCGCGATCAGCCCGAGCAGCCGCGGCCGGTCCGCGATGGTGCGCCAGCCACCCGCCGCCGGCTCGGCCGCCGTCACGCCGACGGCGGCGGCCCGCCGGGCCGGGACCGTCCAGCCGGCCACGGCCAGCACCGCGAAGCTCGCCGCGTCGACCCCGATCACCCAGCCCGGGCCGACCAGCGCGGTCAGCGCGCCGGCCAGGGCCGGGCCGACCACGAAGGCGGCCTGCGCGAACGTGGACAGCAGCGCGTTGCCGGTGAGGCGGTCCTCCTCCTCCGGCAGCACCTCCGCCACGAGCGTGTACGCCCCGGCGTTCCCCCACGCGTGCAGCAGGGAGGACACCGCCAGCAACGCCACGTACGCCACCGGCTCCAGCAGCCCCGACACCGCCAGGATCGCGACCGCGCCGAGGGCCACCGCCCGTACCGAGGCGTCGGCCGCCACGAGGTGCGCGGCGCGCATCCGCCGCACCAGCCGGGCGAGCACGGCCGCGCCGATCGGGGCCGGCAGCGCGTACGCGGCCACCGCCAGCCCGGTCCAGACACCGGCCTGGCCGGCCGGCGCGATCTGGACCGCGAGCCATGCCACGGCGACCATGCTCATGCCGTCGCCGAGGGAGGAGACCAGCATTCCGGGCAGGATCCGGCGAAGCACCGGCTGTCTCAGCAGCCGCCCGACCGAGCCGGCCCACGACCGCACACCAGACCCTGAGTTCATCTCCGCCGCTCCGTCCGCCGTCACCGATCCGCCTGCGCCTGAGCCTCGCCCGCGGGAGGCGGGACGGGCATCGGTGCCGACCACGGAAACCACCACGGATCGGCGGCACGGGGGTGGGCGAGAATGGGCCCGTGACGGCGACGGGGGAGGTCTCGGCCCGCGAGGCCGAGGTGTGGGCGCTGGTGGGGGAGCACCTCAGCAACGCCGAGATCGGGGCACGGTTGTTCATCTCGGTGCGCACCGTGGAGAGTCATGTCTCCTCGCTGCTGCGCAAGCTGGCGCTGCCGGACCGGCGGGCGCTCGCCCAGCGCGCGTCCGCGCCGGGTCGCGCCGACCGGTCCCACCCGGCGCCGGCCCTGCCGACGCCGCTGACCTCGTTCGTCGGCCGGGCCCGGGAGCGGGCCGAGCTGGCCGAGATCGTCAAGGCCCACCGGCAGGTGACCGCGGTCGGCCCCGGCGGCGTGGGCAAGACCCGGCTCGCGTTGACGCTGGCCGCCGAGGCGGCCGGCGAGTACGCCGACGGGGTGTGGTTCGTCGACCTGGTCCCGGTCACCGACCCGGGGGCGTCCGTGGTCGCGGCCGCGGTCGCCGCGGCGCTCGGCCTCGGCGAGCAGCCCGGGGCCGCCATCGACGAGTCGGTGGTCGCCGCGCTGGCCGACCGGCACGCCCTGCTGGTGCTGGACAACTGCGAACAGGTGCGGGACGGGGTGGCGCCGTTCGTCGAGCGGCTGCTCGCGGGCTGCCCCCGGGTGACGGTGCTGGCGACCAGCCGGGCCCGGCTCATGGTGCCGTTCGAGCGGGTGTACCCGGTGCCGCCGCTGTCCCTGGCCGGCGACGGGGAGTCCGACGCCGTCGCGCTGTTCCTGGAGCGGGCGGCGGCGGTGGGCCGGCCGCCGGATCCCGCCCAGCGCGACCACGTCGCCGCGGTCTGCGCGCGGCTCGACGGGGTGGCGCTGGCCATCGAGCTGGCCGCCGCCCGGTGGTCCACGCTCGGGCTCGACGGCCTCACCGCGGGCCTGTCCGACCAGCTCCGGATGCTCGCCGGCGGGTCCCGCGCCGACGACCGGCACCGCTCGGTGCGGGCGGCGCTGGACTGGAGCCACGCCCTGCTGGAGCCGGCCGACCGGGCGCTGCTGCGCCGGGTGTCGGTGTTCGTGGCGCCGTTCACCGTCGCGGCGGCGGCGGAGGTCGCCGGGTCCGACGCGGGAGTGGTCGCCGACGGGCTGGCCCGGCTCGCCGAGCAGAGCCTGCTGGTGGTGACGGCCTCCCTCGGCGGCACCGAGTACCGGGCGCTGGAGACCATCCGCCAGTACGGGACGGAGCGGCTCACCGAGGCCGGTGAGCTGGACGACGCACGCGCCCGGCACCTGCGCTGGTGTCTGGCCGAGGCCGCCGGCCTGGCGGTGGTCGGCGCGGACTGGCGGGCGCGCTTCGACGCGGTGGCGGACGACCTCCGGTCCGCCCTGGCGTGGGCTGCCGACCGGCCCGGGCAGCGCGCGGACGCGTACCGCCTCGCCCGGCGCCTGGCGGAGCTGACCTTCACCCGCAACCTGGTCGGCGAGTCGCAGCTGCGTTTCGCGCAGGCGGCCGCGCTCGCGGACGACCCGGCCGACACCGCGTCGATGCTCCGGGAGGCCGCGGCCGTGGCCGGCTGCCGGATGCGCGGCGACGACATGTACCGCTTCCAGCGCGCCGCCGCGGACGCCGCGCGCCGGGCGGGGGACACCGCCGGTGCCGCCGTCGACCTGGCGACCGCCGCCACCAACGCCTACCGGTTCTGGAGCAAGTTCGCCCGGCTCACGCCGGAGGCCGAGGCGGTCGCGCTCATCGCCGAGGCGCGGGAGCTGGCCGGCGACGACCCCGCCGCCGCGGCCGCGCTGGCACTGGCCGAGGCCGGGGTGCTCACCGACGCGTTCGGCGCCGCCCAGGGGCCGGCCGAGAACGCGGTGCCGGAGACGGTGGCCCGCGCCGAACGGGCCGTGGAGCTGGCGCACCGCACGGGCGACCCGCTCGCCGAGTCCGCCGCGCTCGACGCGCTCACCGGGGCCCGGAGCTGGGCCGGTGACGCGTTCGCCGCCGCGGCCACGGCGCGGCGCCGGATCACGCTGCTCTCGGCCGCGCCGGACACTCCGGCCGGCACCCACGAGCTGATCGACGCTCTCGGCATGGCCACCGAGGCCGGCCTCGGCGCCGGGGACCTGCCGGGCGCCCGCCGGTGGGGCCGGCGGCTCGCGGATCATCCGTTGCTCGCCGAGGTCGGCCACCGCGCCACGAGCTGGCTGCTGGTGGCCGACGCGTTCGCGGGCAACGTCGACGAGGTCCTCACCGGCGGCGCCCGGTTCCTGGAGGCGTGGCAGCGGGCCGGCAGCCCCGCACGGTCGGTCCTCGGCCCGGCCGTGGCCGGTGTGGCGATGATCCACGGCCTGCGCGACGACGACGACGCCCGGCGCGAGTGGGACGCGGTCCTGCGCCGCCTGGGGGCCCCGCCGGAGCATGTCTACGGCTACGGCGCGGTCTTCGACGCCATTCTCCTGCTGCACCAGGGGCGGGCCGGGGAGGCGTGGGAGCGGCTGGCGCCCGAGCCGGCCGACGTGTGGAAGTGGGTCACCTGGATCTGGCTCCACTGGTACGTGGCCCTGCGCGCCGAGGCGAGCGTGCTCGCCGGGAACCCCGACGCCGCCGATCGGCTGGCCGAGGCGCGGGCCGTCGTTGCTGGCAACCCGGTCGCCGCCGCCATCGTGGAGCGGGCCGCCGCGTTGTTCGACGGCGACCGGCAGCGGCTGCTCGCCACGGCTGCCGCGTTCGACGCGAGCGGTTGCCGCTACCAGGCGGCCCGGACCCTGGTGCTCGCCGGCGGCGATGACGCCCTTCGCGGGTCCGCGGTGCTCGCCGGGCTCGGCCTCACCCCCATGGCGCCCCGCTGACACCAGAACGCAACCAGTGGTTGCGTCATGCCGGACATCCGCGTAGCGTCATGCGCAACCAAACGTTGCAGGAGGTCGTCATGGAGTTCGGGACCATCGAGCGCGAGATCTACGTCGAGGCGTCGCCCGAGATCGTCTTCGAGGTGGTGAGCAGCCCCGACCATCTCAGGCAGTGGTGGCCGGACGACGCCCGGTACGACCCCACACCCGGGTCGACGGGAGAGATCGTCTTCGGCGACCGCGACGCCGGCGGGACGGCCGTGCCGTTCACCGTCGTCGACGCGCGACCGCCGCGGACGTTCTCGTTCCGGTGGACGCACCCGGCCGGCGAGGTCGCGGCGGAGGGCAACTCGCTGCTGGTCACCTTCGACCTCACCCCGTCGGGCGCCGGGACGCTGCTCAGGATGACCGAGAGCGGCTTCCGGGAGATGGGCTGGGAGATCGCCGTGCTGGAGCAGCAGTACCGGGAGCACGTCACCGGCTGGGACTTCTTCCTGCCGCGACTGGCGCCGTACGCCGCGACGCTGCCGGTGCGGGCATGAGCACCGAGGTCATGGAGCAGGTCGACGACGACCTCTGGTCCGCGATCGGGGACCCGACCCGGCGCCGGATGCTCGACCTGCTGCTCGTCGAGGGCGACGGCACCGCGACCACCCTCAGCCAGCAGATGCCGGTCACCCGGCAGGCGGTGGCCAAACACCTCGGCGTCCTCGACCGGGTCGGCCTGGTCCGGGCGACGCCGGCCGGCCGCGAGAAGCGCTACCGGGTGGACGACGCCCAGCTTGCCCGCGCGGTGGCCCAGCTGTCGTCGGTCGGGTCGGCGTGGGACGCCCGGCTGCGGCGGATCAAGCGCATCGCCGAGACCATCCAGCGCAATCAGACGGACTGACACGAGGATCAGGGAGAGTCGAGATGGTGGACATTCTGCACCGCGTCGGGGTCAAGACCCCGACGCCGGACAAGGTGTACTACGCACTGACGACCGTCGAGGGCCTCGCCGGCTGGTGGACCGACGACACGAAGGGCAGTGGCGAGGTCGGCGGCGTCCTCGAGTTCCGGTTCCCGCCGGGTGGCTTCGACATGGAGGTCGTCGAGCTCCGGCCCGCCGAGCGGGTGTCCTGGCGGGTGGTCGACGGCCCCGAGGAGTGGGTGGGAACCACTGTCGACTGGGACCTCCGCCAGGACGGCGACTGGACGATCGTGCTCTTCTCGCACCGGGGCTGGCGGGAGCCGGTGGAGTTCATGCACCACTGCAGCACCAAGTGGGGCTCGTACCTGCTGAGCCTCAAGTCGCTGGTGGAGACCGGCGAGGGCGCCCCGTCGCCGCGGGACGTGCAGATCAGCGACTGGCACTGAGGCCGGGTCACGGTCGTCCCTGGCCGCCCAGGGACGACCGTGCGCGGTGCCACCGTTCGAAACCGTGCCGACCGGGTACACGCCGGCCGCGCCCGCTGTCGCCGGGCGGACGGACGGAAGGAACCGCGATGACCAGGATCGGCATCATCATCGGCAGCACGCGTCCCGGGCGTAACGGGGAGACCGTGGCCCGGTGGGTCCACGAGATCGCCGCCCAGCGCGACGACGCCCAGTACGAACTCGTCGACATCAAGGAGTTCAACCTGCCCCACCTCGACGAGATGGCGCCCCCGTCGCTCGGCCAGTACACCCAGCCGCACACCCTGCGGTGGGCCGAGAAGATCGCCTCGTTCGACGGCTACGTCTTCGTCACACCGGAGTACAACCACTCCACCTCCGGCGCGCTGAAGAACGCGATCGACTTCCTCTACGCGGAGTGGAACAACAAGGCGGCCGGGTTCGTCAGTTACGGCAGCGTCGGCGGCACCCGGGCGGTCGAGCACCTCCGCCTGGTGGTCGCCGAGCTGCAGATGGCGGACGTGCGGGCCCAGGTCGCGCTCTCCCTCTTCACCGACTTCGAGAACTTCAGCGTGTTCAAGCCCAGCGAGCACCAGGTCGGCGCGGTGAACATGATGCTCGACCAGCTGGTGGCCTGGAGCGGCGCCCTGGCGACCCTGCGCTCCGGCACGACGATGGCCACCCCGCAGTCCCACGCGTAGCGGCCGGCCGGATCCACGAGCGCAGACCGATGAGTTCCGGCCGACGCCGCGGTCTGCCGAGGGACGGATCACGGAGTGAGAGGGGACGCGGCACATGGGCAAGCTGGTCGTGACGGAGTTCGTGACGCTGGACGGGGTGGCGCAGGCGCCGGGGGAGCCCGACGAGGACCGCGCCGATGGCTTCACCCACGGCGGCTGGCAGGCGCCGCTGGTGGACCACGAGACCGGCCAGGCCATGTTCGCCCAGGCCAGCAGCATGGACGCGCTGCTGCTGGGTCGCCGGACCTACGACATCTTCGCCGGCTACTGGCCGACGGCGCCCGCGGAGATCCCGTTCACCGGGCTGCTCAACCACGTGCCCAAGTACGTGGCGAGCCGCACGTTGCACGAGCCCCTCGACTGGGCGAACTCGACGCTGCTCGGCGGCGACCTCGCCGACGCCGTCGCCGAGTTGACCGACCGGCACGACGCGCTCCACGTGATCGGCAGCCTCGACCTGGTGCAGTCGTTGCTGCGCCTGCGCGTCGTGGACCGGCTGCACCTCTGGCTCTACCCGCTGACGCTGGGGTCCGGCAAGCGGCTGTTCGCGGACGGCACGATGCCGGCGGCGTTCCGGCTCACCGAGTCGGTCGGCCACCCCAACGGCACGCTGCAACTGACCTACGAGGCCGCGGGACGGCCGACCTACGGCAACCTCGCCGCCTAGGCCGCCGCGCCGAGGGGCGCTCAGTCGAGGCAGAACTCGTTGCCCTCGGGGTCGGTCAGCACGATGTGGCCGGCGCTCAGCGGGGGCTCGGGCTCGTAGCGGCGCACCCGCTTCGCGCCCAGCGCCACGAGCCGGTCGCACTCGGCCTCCAACGCCGCCATCCGCTCCTCTCCCCGCAGCCCGGGAGCGGCGCGGACGTCGAGGTGGACGCGGTTCTTGGCGACCTTGTCCTCCGGCACCTGCTGGAAGAACACCCGGGGGCCGTGCCCGTCCGGGTCCTCGATGGCCGACCGCGTGTTGCGCTGCTCCTCCGGTACGCCGATCCGGGCCAGGAAGTCGTCCCACGCGGCGAGGGGGTCGGCGCCCTCGGGCAGGTCGACTCCGGGCGGGCCGGGGTGGACGTAGCCCAGCGCGTCCCGCCAGAAGGACGACAGCGCCCGCGGGTCGTGGGCGTCGAAGGTGACCTGGAAGTGGCGGCTCATCGGGTTGCTCCGTTCATCGCGGTGTGCCGGTGCGGATGTCACCTACTCTGACACCCCTGGCGGACAGGATCGGTCCGCTATCTCGGGCAGGGTGGGTGACATGGGCGTGGCGGGCGGCGACGAGCGGGGCACGACGGAACGGGTGCTCACCCTGCTCGGGCTGCTCCAGCAGCGCCAGGTCTGGACCGGCCCGGAGCTCGCCGACCGGCTCGGGGTCACGCCGCGCACGATCCGGCGTGACGTCGAGCGGCTGCGCGCGCTCGGCTACCCGGTGCACGCCGGCCAGGGCGTCGGCGGCGGCTACCGGCTCGGCCCGGGGCGGGCCCTGCCGCCGCTGCTCCTCGACGACGAGGAGGCGATCGCCACCGCGGTCTCGCTGCTCGCCGGCGCGGGCGGCGCGATCGCCGGGGCGGCCGACGCCGCGCTCCGGGCGCTGGCGAAGCTCGACCGGGTGCTGCCCACCCGCCTGCGGCACGACGTGCGCGCGCTCGCCGGCTCGGTGGAGTCCTTCGGCGGAGGCCGCCCACCGGTCGACCCCGAGGCGCTCATGACGCTGGCCCGGGCCTGCCGGGACGAGGTCGAGGCCGGCTTCGACTACCCGTCCCGCGGCGAGGTGCGACCGCGGCGGGTGGAGCCCTACCGCCTGGTCGCCTCCGACCGGCGCTGGTACCTCCTCGCCTACGACCTCGACCGCGACGACTGGCGCAGCTTCCGGGTCGACCGGATGACCGACGTGGCCGCACGCAGCTGGCGCTTCCACCCGCGTACGGCGCCCGACGCGGCGAGCCACGTGCAGGAGGGGGTGGCGAGCCGGGTCTACCCCCACCGGGCGCGCTTCCTGGTGCACGCGCCGGCCGACACGGTACGCGCGCAGATCCCGGCGTCGGCTGCCGTGGTGCGGCGTCGCGACGGGGAGCGCTGCGAGGTGCTCAGCGGCGCGGGCAGCCTCGACGTCGTGCTCGTGCACGTGCTGCTGCTGGGCCACCACTTCGAGGTGCTCGACCCGCCGGAGCTGCGGAGGCGCTGTCGCGTGCTGGCGGAGCGGCTGCTGGCGGCCGGCACGGCGGCCGCTGCGGAGCCGGACCCGGCGCGGCCCTGAGCCGGTACGCCGACCCGGTCCGGCGCGGGGTCAACCGGTCGGCGGGCCGGGGGCGGCGTCCCGCAGCCGGTCGGCCAGTTCGCGGACGGCCGCGTTGTGCCGCGGATCCGACGCGCCGGGCAGGTGCCGGACGAGCGGCGGTGGAACGGTGTCACTGGGCGGCGCGACCACGTCCATGGGGTCCCGAAGCCGCCGGTCCACCGACCCCGCCGGCCCGCCGACCGCCGGCGGTTCCCCCGGCCGGTGGGGGGAGAACACCCATCCGCCGATCGAATCGGTGTCCCGCCACAGGTTGATCCACCGCCAGCCGACCCGCCGGCCGATCTCCTGAAGCACCTCGGGGTGGACATAGGCGGGGAACCAGTGGGCGTACAGCCGGGACAGCGGCGACCCGGACGTCAGCAGCGCCACCCGCGCGCAGACCTCCGGCGGCAGTTGCAGCACCGTCGCGGCGAGCAGGACCGAACCGTGGCTGTGCCCGGCGAGCAGCACGGTCCGCCCCTGCCCGGTCAGGTAGCTGATCCGGCGGCTGAGCTCGGGCACCGCCCGCTCGGCGTAACAGGGCGGCGCGAACGGGTGCGCGGCGCGGGGCCAGAAGGTGCCCAGGTCCCACAGCACGCCGACGTAGCGGCGGAACTCGGGGGTGCGGTAGGCGAACAGGCCGCCCAGGACCAGCGCCAGGATCGCCGCGGCGATCACGTAGCTGCCCAGGCCGATACCGAAGTTCACCAGGTCGGCGGGGATCGGCGTCCACCGGTCGATCACGGTCCCGGGATACCAGCGGGCCAGCCCGAGGGTGCTGGTGGCCAGGCCGAGCCCGGCGAGAGCGGCGTAGGTGAGGACCAGCGGGGTCACCCGCTCGGTGAACCGGGCCCGCGCGATGACCTGTTCGACCTGACGCAGCCGCTCGGCGGCCTCGGCCGGCGCGTCCGGGTGGTCGCGGGCCACGATGCCGGCGGCGGCGCGCCGGCGGGCGGGCCCCGAGGCCAGCGCCGTGACCACGCCGGTCACCGAGGCGACAGTCACCGCCAGGAAAAACCCGAAGATCGCCCACTTGTACGCCAGCGGCGGGCTGGTGGCCAGCCGCTCGGCGGTGGGCGCGTTCCGGTCCAGCAGGTCCGCCACCCGGTAGACCAGCTCGGCGGAGTAGGCCACCCCGAGGCCGGCGGCGACGGCGTCGATGACCGGGGAGCCGAGCGCACGCAGGCGCGACCGGCCCGGCAGCCGGGTGCGCGCCCACAGCACGGCCGCCCCGAGGACGACCAGGAGGCCGGTCTGCGTCGCGAAGAGGATGGTGACGATCTCCCCGTACCGGGGCAGTCCCGTCCGGGCGGCCCAGGGGGCGGGCTCGGCCGCCACGACGACCACCGTGGCGACGGTGAGCAGGCAGGCGGCGGTCCGCAGGCGGCGCAGGCTCCGCTCGACGCCCGGGGCCGGCGTGGTGCGGTCCAGCAGCGGATGGGCGCAGACCAGCACCGCGCACGTGGCCAGCATCATCGCGGTCAGCACCACCAGCGCGGTGGTCACGACGGACGCCCGCCCCCCGGCGGAGCGCGCGGCGAGCAGGACGGCGTCCAGCGTGGCGAAGGCCGCCGCGACGTGGATCGCCCGCAGCCGGGACACCAGCGGCGCGGCGTCCCACTGGCCGACCGCCGTGAGCTGGTGTTCGCCGGCCGCCGTGGCCGGGCCGCGGAACGTCGAGTACGTCCATCCGGGCCGGCTGCTCAGCCGCCAGACCAGCGCCACCGCCGCGACCGGTACCAGGGCGAGCACCGCCAGACGCAGCCCGGCCGGCCGCTCGCCGAGCCAGGACAGCCAGCTCCGCCCGGTGAGGCACCGCGGCGAGCCCATGCACTTCCAGGCGATCAGATCCAGCGTCACCCCGGCCACCGCGAGCACGTAGACGGCGGTGAACGTCAGGGCGAGCAGCCGGCAGAGCGCCTTCACGGTGGCGGCGGGCAACCCGGCGCCGGGCGGGCGCATCCAGATCGCCATGTTGCCGAGCATGAACGGCAGCAGGAACACCAGGGACAGCGTGCGGACCGCCTTGCCGGAGGGAAGGTCCCGCCACAGGTACGCCTCCATCAGCACGCCGCCCGACCCGGTCGTGTCCGGGTAGCCGGCCCGCGGCCGGTAGAAGCCGCCGCTGCGGTCGCCGGCCACCTGGTGCACGTTCGGCCGGTCCAGCACCTGCTCCGCGGCGGCGCCCGAGACGCCGTGCACCCGCAACTCCACGACCTCGACCGGCCGTTCGTCCGAGCTCATCGGCGTGTCCGACATTGATCTCCCGTGGCAGTGGCCGGCGCCGGGCGCCCGCGCGCCCGTACCCGGGGGTCCGGTCTACCCGTTCCGCGCCGGTTCAAGGCGGCCGCGGACGGGCGGCGGGATGCCGGGAAACCGGGCGGTCGGCGGCTGCCGGAGCAGTAACGTGGCGGGCGGAGGCCCTGCCGCCCGACCGAGTCCAGGGAGGCCGCGATGAGCGCGACGGACGTCCGGAGCGACGACGCGAGCCGGAGCACGGATGTGAAGCTCGAGGTGGTCGTCCTCCCGGTGGCGGACGTCGACCGCGCGAAGGAGTTCTACGGGCGCCTCGGGTGGCGGCTCGACCGGACCCCGCCGGGCGTCGTCCAGTTCACGCCGCCGGGCTCGGGGTGCTCGATCCAGTTCGGCCCGACCCTCACGGCCGCCGCACCCGGCTCGGCGAAGGGGTACCTCGTGGTCTCCGACATCGAGGCCGCCCGCGGCGAGCTGATCGCCGTCGGCGTCGACGTGAGCGGTGTCTTCCACGTGGGTCCGGCCGGCCCGGTCGGCGGCCGGGACCCGGAGCGCCGCAGCTACGTCTCCCGCGCCTCGTTCACCGATCCCGACGGCAACGAGTGGCTGCTCCAGGAGATCACGACCCGGCTGCCCGGGCGGATGGCGGCCGACGTGACCTCGTACACCTCGGCCACGGACCTGGCCGGTGCGCTCCGCCGTGCCGCCGCCGCGCACGGCGAGCACGAGAAGCGCATCGGCGCGACGGACGAGAACTGGCCCGACTGGTACGCGGCCTACCTGGTGCGCGAGCAGACGGGCGAGGAACTGCCCACGTGACCGCTCCTGATCAGCCGACGGCGGTCGGGGAGGGTGGCGCGCTGCCGCCCTGCGGCGCCTCGGCGGTCATCAGCCGGATGATCTCGGCCCGGTCGGCGCCGGACGGCAGCCCCCAGCCGGGGCGGTACCCGTACACCTGGTCCAGCGGGGTCGAGGCGGTGCGGCCGTCGAGGATCTCGATGGCACCGGTGTCGATCAGGCCGGGATGCTCGACGCCGCACGCCTCAGCGACCTTGACCAGGTCGCGCCGCAGCGTCCGGACGTAGTTGGCGGCCCGTACCGACTTGCGGGCCGGGTCGAGGCCCCGGGCCAGCCAGGGGTTCTGGGTGGCCACGCCGGTGGGGCAGGTGTCGGTGTGGCACTTCTGCGCCTGGACGCAGCCGATCGCCAGCATGGCCTCCCGGCCGACGTTCACCAGGTCGGCGCCGAGGGCGAAGGCCACCACGGCGTTGTCCGGCAGCCCGAGCTTGCCGCCGCCGACGAAGACCACCCGCTCGTGCAGGTCCCGTTCGGCGAAGACCCGGTAGACCCGCGAGAAGCCCTGCTGGAACGGCAGCGACACCGAGTCGGTGAAGATCAGTGGCGCCGCCCCCGTGCCGCCCTCGCCGCCGTCGACGGTCACGAAGTCCACGCCGCGGCCGGTGTCGCGCATCAGCGTGGTCAGCTCCTCCCAGAAGCCGAGGTCGCCGACGGCGGACTTGATGCCGACCGGCAGGCCGGTCTCGGCGGCGAGCAGCTCCACCCAGTCCAGCAGGCTGTCGCAGTCGGAGAACTCGGCGTGGCGCGACGGGCTGACGCAGTCACGGCCCATCGGGACCCCGCGGGTGGCGGCGATCTCGGCGGAGACCTTCGCGGCCGGCAGCAGCCCGCCCAAACTCGGCTTCGCGCCCTGGCTGAGCTTGATCTCCAGCGCCCGGACCGGTGCGCCGGCCACCAGGTCCTTCAGCCGGGCGAGGTCGAACCGGCCGCGCTCGTCCCGGCAGCCGAAGTACGCGGTGCCGATCTGGAAGATCAGGTCGCCGCCGTTGCGGTGGTACGGCGACAGCCCGCCCTCGCCGGTGTTCTGGAGGCAGCCGGCCAGTGCGGCGCCCCGGTTGAGCGCCTCGACGGCGTTGCCGGAGAGCGAGCCGAAGCTCATGCCGGAGATGTTGACCACCGACTCCGGGCGGAACGCGCGCGCCCGCCCCCGGGCGCCGCCGAGCACCTTCGCGCAGGGGAGGGTCACGTCGTGCGCCGCGCCGGGGGAGGACGGCGGCACGGCCCGCCCGAAGGTGCGGTGCTTGATGATCGGGTAGCCGGGGGTGTACTCGATGTCGTTGTCCGTGCCGAACCCGAAGTAGTTGTTCTCCTGCTTCGCCGACGCGTACACCCAGCGCCGCTGGTCGCGGGTGAACGGCCGTTCCTCGTTGTTGCCGGCCACGATGTACTGGCGCAGCTCGGGCCCGATCGACTCCAGCAGGTAGCGGGCGCGACCGAGGACGGGGAAGTTGCGCAGCAGCGCGTGGTCGCGTTGCAGCAGGTCGCGTGCGGCGAGGGCCGCGACGGCGGCCACGGCGGCGGGTACGGCTCTACGGGCCCAGCTCATGCCGCCACTCTTTCCGGGATCGCCGCCGGCCAAACGGGGAGCGTCCCCGCCCCGGGCGCCGGTGGCCCGCCGGCTGCCAATTTCCTTCACCAACGGGAACGCCCTTGAAGGGTATCGACATAGACGTTCGTGACGGTATAGCGTCCGCCCAACGTTCCCCGACCGGTCGCTGAAGGAGTGCCATGCCCACGCCACGAACCGTCCGCCTGCGCCGCCGAGGACTGCTCGGCATCCCCGCCCTGGTGACCGCCGCGCTGGCCGTCGTCAGCCGGCCCGGCGCGGCGGCCGCCGCCCCGGCCACCGCACCTGGGCCGGAGTGCCTGGCCGACCTGCTCGGTCGGTCCTGATGGCCACCATCCCCTGGCTGGTGGACGTGCTGCGGGGCGCCGGGGTGCAGGTCGTCGTCGAGGGCGACTGGCTCAACCGGATGCGCCCCGGCTCCTTCGACCCGATCGGCGTGCTGTGGCACCACACGGCGTCCACCTCCAGCGCCACCAACCCGCATCCGGCGCTCAACATCTGCATCAACGGCCGGCCCGACCTGGCCGGCCCGCTCTGCCAGGCGCTCGTCGACTACCACGGCGTGTTCCACGTGATCTCGGCCGGACGCTGCAACCACGCCGGCACCAGCGGCGGCAGCGGACCCATCCCGGCCGGCGACGGCAACACCATGCTGATCGGCTGGGAGATCGACTACAACGGGGTCGACCAGGAGATGACGGCCGCCCAGTACGACGCCTCCGTCGCCGCCACGGCGGCCGTCCTCACCCGGCTCGGCCGGGACGCCAGCTACGCGCGCGGGCACCGGGAGACCAGCACCACCGGCAAGATCGACCCGTCCTTCATCGACCTGAACGTCATGCGCGCCGACGTCGCCGCCAAGATGGGCGGCGCCCCGGCCTGGTCCTCGATCGTGGACAACGCCACCGCCGGGCGCTTCACCGCCGGCGCGAGCTGGGGCGTCTCGTCCTACTCCGGGCAGCGCTACGGCGCGGACTACCGCTACGCGGACCCGGTCGCCGCCAGCGACCCGGCCTGGTACCGGTTCAACGTCCCGGCCGCCGGCAACTACCGCGTGGACGCCTGGTGGCCGGCCAACGCCGGCTACAACGGCGCGACGCCGTACATCGTCGCCACCACGACCGGCAACCGGACCGTCACCGTCGACCAGCGGGCCACCGGCGGCCAGTGGCGTACCCTCGGCACCTTCGCCCTGCCGGCGGGGGACGCCAACCGGGTGGCGGTGAGCCGGTGGACCACGGCCAGCGGCCTCGTCATCGCCGACGCCGTCCGGCTCACCCGGGTCTGACCGCCCAGCGGGCCCCGGCCGGCAGCCGCCCGGCCGGGGTCAACCCGGCACGGGCCGGCCCATCTCGGCCAGGATCCCGGTGCCCTGGCCCAGCTCGATCAGGTACCCGTCGGGGTCGCGCAGGTAGCACCGGATCTCCACCCCGTGGTCCTTCGGCTCGGTCAGGAACTCCCCGCCCCGGGAACGCCACAGCTCGTAGACGGCCCGGACGTCGGTGACCCGGATGTTGAGCGCGCCGCTGAGCGTGTCCGGATCGGCCGGCGCCCGCGCCGTCACGGTCGGCTTGTCGTCGGTCGGGCCACCCTCGTCGTTCAGCACGAGGTAGCTGTTGTGCAGGCGGAGCACCGCGGGCCGCCGGTCGCGCACCACCGTGGCGCCCAGGACATGGCGGTAGAACTCCCGCGAGCGGTCCACGTCCCGCACGATCAGCAGGTGGGTGACGACCAGGCCGTGTTCGGGCTGGAAGTAGTCCGGTGCCTCATCCGTCACGACGCCCCCTCCCTCGGCCCGCCGGTTACCCGGGTGCACGGCGGCCACACCCCGCCGGAGCGGTGCCGGTTCCGGGGTTCGCCGCGGTTCGCGGGCCGATGGTATGAATGCAGCGTGGCGTCGGCGCAGAACATGGACCTGATGGGCAACGTCCGCACCCTGGTCGAGGACGCGCTGCCGGCTCGACTGCCGGGCGCCCGCGTCGCGGCGGACCGCGACGAGATCGTCGTCGCCGTCCCCGGCGGCCGGGCCCGGGTCTCCCTGGTCCCGCTGCTGCGCAGCTGCCTCGACCAGCCCCGGCAGGCGTGGCCGGAGCTGGTGGCCGACTGGGTCGCGGCGGTGCGCCGGGAGCTGCCGGACAGCGTCTCCGCCGACCTCGGGCCGGTCGACGTCGAGCAGCTCCGGCTCCGTCTCACCCCGGCGGCCGCGACCACGGAGGCCGACAGTTATCTGGCCATGCCGTTCGGCGACCACTTCACCGCGGTGGTGGTGGTGAACCGGCCCGAGCGGCTGGACCTGCTGACCCTCGCCCAGGCCGCGCGACTGGACCGCGAGCCCGCGGAACTGGTGCGCATCGCCGTGCGGCAGACCGTGGAGCGGGAACTGACCACTCTCGACGTGCGGGACCACGAGCTGCCGACCGGTGGCTCGGTGCGCCTGCTCGCCGCCGACGGCAACCCCTTCGTGACGACCGCGCTCATGTCGGTCAAGCGGTTCCTGCCCGAGGGCGCCGAGCACGGCGCGCTGGTCGCGGCGCCACAGTACGGCGCCGTGCTGCTGCACCCGGTGGACGGCCGGGTGCGGGAGGCCGCCGTGGCGGTGCACCGCCTGACCGGCTCCCTGTTCGCGTCCGCCGCCGATCCCTGTTCCGACCAGGTCTTCTGGTGGTACGCCGGGGAGTTCCACCCGGTCCGCGTCCGGCCGGCGGAGGACGGCGGGGTCGTGCCGGTGCGGCTGCCGGAGGCACTGGCGCCGGTCGTGGCGCGGCTGGACGGGCCTACGGGGTGAGCGACGTGTCGAGCTTCCGGGCGGCCAGCGCCTGATCCCGTTGCGCGGTCAGGAAACCCAGCGCGGCGTCGCGCTCCCCGTCGTGCCAGGCGCGCACGAGCCCCTCGTAGAACGCGGCCTGCTCGGCCAGCTGCCGGGCGCCCGTGCCGGAGGACCCGGCGGCCCGGTCGCGGCACAGCTCGGCGAGCTGGGTGGCCGGCTCCACGGGGGACGCCGTGCCGTTCACCACCCGCCAGCCGGGCAGCTGGTGCCAGTGCGTCCGGCGCCGGCGCGGGTCCTGGGCGAAGTCCCGCTCGGCCACGTCGGCGAGCCGCTCGGCCGGCCACTTGTCGATCTTCTCCAGGCCGGCGTCCAGCACGAACCGCCGCGCCTGGTCCACCGCCTCGTCGGCGGACAGGTCGACCGTCGGCGGCCCGGAGCGGGCCTCGTCCATCCGGACGCCGTACGTCATGATCCAGCTGGTGAAGGGCGCCACGAGCGGCTGCACCCCGGCGGCCACCCAGCCCACGGGTCGGGTGGGCGAACCGGACCAGCCGATCCACGCCAGCGACCAGCCCAGCGGCTCCCGTGCCAGCACCGTGTCGAGGCCGTCGCCCCGCAGTGACCACTCGCCGGGCAGGTCGGGGCGCAGCTCGGAGAGGATCCGCCGCCACCGCCGCGCCGCGTCGACAGAGGACATACGCACCTTTCGCCGTCGGTGGCCGGGCCCGGTCAGTCTACGCTCAGCGGTCGCTGCGTCGGCCGTAGCTCCTCCGGGGGCTCGGGCAGGTCCAGCACCCGCTGGACCTTGTTGGCCCAGCTCGGCTCGATGCCGGTCTTCAGACCGGTCTTGAGGTCGTAGGCGTGCGCGACCTCCCATTCCAGCTCGTCGGTCGCCGAGTCACGGTACTGCCGCTCCAGGATGACGTCCGGCCGGAAGTCCTGGTCGGTCACCTTCGGCGTCTCGACGCCCTGGGCGTCGTACCCGACCTCGGTACGCAGCCGGAAGCCCGTCTCCGGGTCGAGCATGGTGGTCGCTTCGCTGTCGATCGCGTTGGCCAGCCCACGGTGTGCCTCCGTGCCCATCGCCGTCCGCTCGACGATGAGGTCCGCCACGTCCTCGGGATAGCCCTTCTCGATGAGCTTCTCCCGCTGCCGCTGGTAGCCCTCCCGCTGGAGGATCGAGTCACGGTTCTGGTCGACGTGGTCCCAGGCGTCGTCGACCATCTCCTGGAGCTGGCCGGCGATCTGCCGGCGTGCCTTGCCGATCTCCTCGAGGCTCTTCTCGTCGTGCTTGTCCAGCTCCGGGTCGTTCTGCGGGCGCTGCGCGTCGGCATCCCCCTCGGTGGACCTGCCGTCGGTCGACCGCGGGCCGCCGGGCCGGCCGCTCTCCGCCGCCTCGGTGACCGCCCGGTGGGTCTCGGCGACGGTGGTGGGCCGGCCGTGCGACCCGCCGCCCCGTTGCCGCGGCACACCGCCGTCGTTGACATCCCCGCCGTCGCCGTCGCGGACGCCCCCGCCGTCGCCGCCGTCGCCGGTGCCGCCGTGCGGTCCCCTGGGCTTCGCCACGATCCCCCCGGTCAGCCGTTGACGAGCTTGGACAGGTTGGTGAGGCTGGTGACGAGTGCCGTGGTGTAGCTGAGGATCCGGCCCGCCCACTTGAGCACGGCGGCGGTGATCTGCGCGGCGATCACCGGAATGGTCACCACGAAGATCGCCTCGACCGCCCACACGACGACGCGCGCGACGAGGTCCGCGATGAGGTCACGGACGATGTCGCGGGTGAACGAGACGAGGTTCCCGGCGGCCTGCGTCGCGGCCGCCATCGCCGCCGAGGCCCCGCCGAGACCGGCGATCGCGTCGACGTTGTTCTTCATCAGCGACTGGTACGCCTCGGCGGCGTGCCCCCGCCAGTCGGGCAGGTCGCCGGCCAGGTGCGCCTGCAGGTCGGCGGCCATCCGCTGCAGGTGGCCGGCCATGTTGTCCCAGGTGGCCGCGTGCGACGCGACGACGTCGGGCATGCCGGTGAGCCAGTCGAGCATCTCCCGCAGCGGCTCGAAGTATTCCATCGCCCAGCCGATGCCGTTGGCCAGCAGCGCGCTGAACGGGTCCAGCACCGTCGCGGCGACGTCCAGCCCGAAGGCCGCCCCGGCGAGCAGGTCGTCCACCCAGCCCTCGCTGCGGATGGCGTCCACCAGGCCCTCGACGCCGTCGGCCAGCGAGGAACCCGTCCACACCTCCCGGGTGGACCGGACGTCCGCGACCAGCGAGTTGTCGGTCATGCCCGCAACCGCCGGCTGATCGCCTCCATCGAGCTCGCCGCGTCACCGTCCACACCGTCGTAGCTGTCGGCGGTGCGGCGCAGGCCGTCGGCGACCAGCCTGAGGTTCTCGTCGACGTAGGCGACCAGCTCGTCCTGGCGGGTGTGCCGGTCCTCCAGGATCGCGGAGATCCACCCGCAGAGCAGCCCGTACGCCTGGTCGTCCCGCGCGATGTGCGCGCTCGCGCCGCGGACCGCGTCGAACCGGGCGCGCAACCCCTCGACGTACGCGGCGTGCGCGCGGATCTGCTCGGGGTCGGCCGTCCAGCCGGCCGGGCCGCTCACCGCTGCCAGCCGTGGCCGTCGTAGGAGCCGGGCTCGCCCGAACCGGGTTCCGGGTCGGGGCGCAGTTGCCGGCCCACCCGCTCGGCGATGGCCCGGGCGGCCGCCGACTCGGTGCCGACGGTCTCGGCGATGATTTCCTGCGACCGCTCGGCGAGCTGCCCCTTCGCCCGCCGGATCGCGTCCAGGACCGCCTGGGCGACCACCTCGGGGGAGACCCGCTGGATCTGCCGGCCGAGGCGCAGGTCCAGCAGCGCGCCGCTGGAGTCGACGGTGACCTCGGCCAGGCCGTTGTCGTCCTCGGCCATGACCCGCAGCTCCTGGAGGCGGTCGCTCATCGCCTTCGTGTCGGCCGCGAGCTTGTCGATGCGGCCCTTCCAGGCGCGCATCTGGTCCATGGCGCCGTCCGGGTCCAGCACGCCGCCGCTCAGAGCCCCGCTCACCATGTGCCTCCCCCGAGTAGGCCCGGATCCCGTGAGGACTGCTGATCCCCAGCGCCTCGCGGGGCGGCGTCGATTGTAGAACACCCCTTCACATTCGGATGGCACGACAAAGCCACAGTGGACCGGGGTGGGTGCTCAGCGGGCCGGACGGGTGCTCTCGCGGGGCAGGACCGTGTGCGGCGCGGTGATCCGGGTGGGCGGGGCGTCCGGGCGGTCCAGCCGGGCGGTGGCCAGGGCGACCGCCTTCCGGGCGAGGAACGCGGGGTCGACCGAGACGGAGGTCAGCGACGGTCGGGAGTAGCGGCCCTCCTCGCTGTCACCGAACCCGATCACCGCCACGTCGGCGGGCACCCGCAGCCCGGCGTCGGCGGCGGCCCGCAGGGCGCCGATGGCGAGCCGGTCGGAGTAGCAGAGGACGGCGTCCGGGCGGTGCTCGTGTGCGAACAGCCACCGGGCCGCCCGATAGCCGTCCTCGTACCGGTGCTGGGCGGTGGCCCGCAGGTAGCCGGCGGGTGGGTCGAGTCCGGCCCGGCGGACCGCCCGCCGGTAGCCGAGGGTGCGGGGTTGCTCCGGCCCGGTGGCCTCGTCCGGCCGGGCGCCGATGGCGGCGATCCGCCGTCGCCCCGTGCGCAGCAGGTGCTCGGTGGCGTCCGCGGCGGCGCGGGCGCCGTCGAGGGCAACCTGGTCGCAGCGGGGATCGCGGCTCTCGCCGAGCAGGACGAGGGGAGTGCCGGTGCCGAGGTGGGCGTCGATCAGGCCCGGCGGCACCGTGTCCGCGCCGAGCAGGACGGCGTCGACGCCCGGCGGCGCCCCGGCGTGCGCCGGGGGTGCGGGGCGGTCGGTCTCGGGACCGAGGTGCTCGACGACGACCCGGAAGCCCTGGCCGCTCGCCGCGCGGACGACCTCACGCGCCAACCCGTGCAGGCCGGGCGCCTCGACGTCGGGAACGACAAGCGCGAGCAGCCCGGTGCGGCCGGTGCGCAGCGTGCGGGCCGCGAGATTCGGCCGGTAGCCCAGCGCGCCGACGGCCTCCCGCACCCGGCGGCGGACGTCGTCGCTGACGTGCGGGTGGTCGTTGATGACGTTCGACACCGTCTTCACCGACACGCGGGCGTGCCGCGCCACGTCCCTGAGCGTGGTGGCCACGATCGTCCTCCCGCCTCGGCGCTCCTGACACCAGCCAACCGCCTTCGCTGGTGTACACACCGGACGATCCCAGAGCGGACTACACCGGTCAAGGCATTACGCTGGTGTGGACGAGAGGAGCGCCACGGTGCCTGACGAGCCATCGGTGCCGGCCGCCGTGCGGCTGGTGCGCGACTTCGTCAACACCTTCGAGCCGCAGGTCGACGAGGAGTCGCTGACCACGCCGGTCGCCCTGCGGGACTGGCTCGCCGAGCGGGCGCTGATCCCCGCCGGCGCGCGGCTGGGCCCGGCGGACCTCGCCGTGGCCCGCACGGTCCGCGAGGGCCTGCGGGCGGTGCTGCTCGGCCACGCCGGCCACCCCGCCGACCCCGCCGCGCTGCGCCGCCTCGACGAGGCCCTGGCCGCCGCGCCCGTGCGGATGACACTCGGGGACGGCGCCCCCCGGCTCGCTCCCGCCGGGACCGGCCCGCTCGACGTGGCGTTGGCCGCACTGGTCGACGCCATCCGGCAGTGCGCGCAGGACCAGGTGTGGACCCGGCTCAAGGTGTGCGACCGGGACACCTGCCGGTGGGCCTACTACGACGCCTCCCGCAACCAGGCGCGCCGCTGGTGCTCCATGGCCGGCTGCGGCAACTACGTCAAGATGCGCCGGGCCTACGCCGCCCGCCGCGACCGCCGGTCCCGCACACCGGGCACCGGCCGGGACGGCTGATTCGGCGGCCGGCCGTACCGCCGATCCGGCCGGCCGGACGCATACGACCCGCCGTCGCTGGGAACGCCACCCGCATGGCCAGGTACACGAAGCCGGAACTCCGTGCACAGCTCAAGGAGGAGATCCAGGCGTCCGACAAGGGCGGCCGGCCGGGTCAGTGGTCGGCGCGCAAGTCGCAACTGCTCACCAACGAGTACAAAAAGCAAGGTGGGGGCTTCGAGGGGCCCCGGGACCAGCGGCAGCGGTCCCTGCAGCGCTGGGGCGCCGAGAAGTGGCAGACCCGGTCGGGCTCCACCCGCGCGCGCCACGACGGCGAGACCGAGCGTTACCTGCCCAAACGGGCGTGGGAACAGCTTTCGGACGAGCAGCGGCGCGACACCGACACGAAGAAGCGGCAGGCGTCGCGGTCCGGGCGGCAGTTCGTGCCCAACACCGGACCGGCGAAGCGTGCCCGCCGGGAGGCCACCTCGGCGGGGCAGCTGTCGGACCTGCCGGTCACCGAGGCGGTCAAGCTGGTCCGGGGCCTCGACACCCGCCAGCTCCGGGCCGCGCTGCGGCGCGAGCGCGGCGGCAAGGACCGCAAGACGCTCGTCCAGCGGCTGGAGTCGGAGCTGGCCCGGCGCTGACGGCGCCCGCCCGGCGCGCCGCGCCCGTCACCCGTCCCGCCGCAACCGGCCCGTCTCGCCGCCCCGGGCGTCCACGAGCACCAGCACGTCGCCGTCCAGCCCCGCCCGGGACGCCCCGGACAGCCACCGCGCCACCGGGACGCTCGCGCAGCCGATCAGCGTGCTGGGCCCGGCGGTGGCGAGCAGGGCGCCCTCCGCCCCGGCGACCCACCGCCCACCCTGGCCGTTGCAGCCGTCGGAGCCGCGCCATCCGCCGTCGTCACGCAACTCCACGTACGCCGGCGCCCGCCCTGGGCCGGCGGGCACCCAGCGGCCGAGCAGCGCGGCCCGGCCGGCCGGCGTCAGGCCCGCCGGCAGCGCGGCGGCCGGCGCGAGGGCCCGCCGGACCTCGGGGGTGACCACGGGCGGCTCGGCCAGCGCCGGCAGCAGGTGGCGACCGGGGTCGGGCGTCGCGCCGGGCGCCAGCCGGGCGACCTGCCGGCCCTGGTCGTCGAGGAGGACCGCGGTCTTCCCGGTCACCCGGAATCCGGTGGCCCGGGGCAGCCAGGCCGGTCCGGGCCGCGGGTCGGTGGGACAGCCCGAGCGGCCGGACGGCGACAGCCCGGAGAGCTCGGCCACGAACAGGCCGCCGGCGCCCGCTCGCCACGCTCCGGTCGACACCCCGCAGCTGTCGAACCACAGCAGGCCGCCCTGGTCGGGCGGAGCGAGCCGGAGCACGCCGGCGCCGCCGTCAGCGGCGGTCACCGTCCAGTTGCCGATCAGCGCGACCGGGTCGGGGGACGGTCCGGCGCCCGGGGGAGCCGCGCTCGGGTCCGGTGGGCCGGTGGTCGCCCCCGGGCCGGCGGCGCAGCCCGCCAGCAGGGTGCCCACCGCGACGGTCACCACGAGGTGCCTGCTGCACCGCATCGTCCCGCTCCCTCCGCCGGCCCGATCGTCTCCGGGCGTCCGGTGTTCGGACGAGGCGGCGGGACCGCCGGTTCCACCGGCGCGGTCCGGCGGCGGGACGATCCACGGGACCCACCGCCTCCGCCGTCGCCGGGAGGGGCGGCGGGCGGCGGAGGCGGCACGCCGCGCTACCGCGTCGTGAGTCCCAGGCTGATCGTCCTGGTCAGCGTCGCGTTGTCGTCGTCGCCGTCGAGGGACCAGACCATCGCCCCGGCCAGGCCGGCACGGCGGATGTAGAGCGTCTTCTGGAGCACCACCACCGGATCGTCGTACGTCCAGAGGGTCGTGCCGTCGAACAACCAGGCGTGCCCGGCGCGCAGGTCGCGGTGGACGGAGTAGCCCTTGGCGGGGAGGGTCTTGAGCTGCTTGTAGTCCTCGTAGCCGGCCTCGAAGGTGGCCGGTGCCGGCCCGGCCGCGGGCTGGAAAAGGCCGTCCCCGCCCCCGGTCACGCCGGTCCAGCCGCGGCCGTAGTAGGGGATGCCCAGGACCAGCTTGCCGCGCGGCGCGCCGCGGGCAAGCCAGCCGTCGATCGCCACCTCGGCGGAGAAGTCCGGGTCGTCCGGCGCCCCCGCCGGCACGCGCAGCGCCGACTGCTGGTTGGTCACCGCATCCCAGGATCCGTGGAAGTCGTAACCCTGCACGGTGGCGAAGTCGAGGTACCGGAAAATCTTCCGGCCCTCGTATCCGGCGTCCATGGTGGCCGGGTTGGCCGGCAGGAACGCGGTCAGCGCGTAGTGCTTGTGGACCTGCCGCCCGTAGGCGTCGAGCTGCCGGCGGAACTCGGCGAGCAGCCTGGTGAAGTTCTCCCGGTCCTCGGGGCGGACCACGTTGCCCGGTTCGCCGGGCCAGTTCGGCCACTCCCAGTCCAGGTCGACGCCGTCGAAGACGCCGGCGGCCGCGCCCGGGCCGCCGCTGCCGCCGTCCAGGACCGGCAGGTTCCCCTTGAGGTAGAGGTCGATGCAGGACGCGACGAACGCCCGGCGGGAGGCGTCGGTGCGGGCGGCGTCGGAGAGGTACGTCGACCAGCTCCAGCCGCCCAGCGAGATCAGCACCTTCAGGTCGGGGTGCCGGGCCTTGAGCTTGGCCAGCTGGCCGAAGTTGCCGTTGAGCGGCTCGCCCCAGGCGTCGGCGACACCGTCGACGCTCTCCTCCGCCGGCACGGTGCGCTGGTAGTCGGCCCAGGCGTCGCCCTCGCCCGGCCCGCCGTCCACATAGCAGCGCCCGTCGGCGCTGATGTTGCCGAACGCGTAGTTGACGTGGGTGAGGCGGCTGGCCGCCCCGGAGGTGTCGAGCTTCTTGACCGGGAAGGCCCGGCCGTAGATGCCCCACTGGGTGAAGTAGCCGACCCGGTGGTAGCCGGTCCGGCGGGCCGCGGCGTCGGCCGCGCTCGCGGCGCCCGGTGGTGCGGCGGTGGCCAGCAGGGTGGACAGGGCGACGAGGGCGGTGAGGCGGCGGTGGCGGAACTGTCGCATCGGCACTCCCACGGGGGGACGGAGCGGGATTAGTTAAGACACCTTTCTGATCGATGAAGCTAAGCCGGTCGTGATTCGAGGTCAAGAGCGCCGCGCGGAGTTGCTAGGCTGGTGGGTGCGCGCGCCGAGAGACCGCGCGCCGACTCGAAGGAGACAGACATGACGGGCGACGACGACATCTCCGGGTGATCCCGGCCCACCTCGTCGCATCCCCGTCTCGTCATCCGGGCGGCCGTGCCCTGCCCGGCTCACACCCCGAGGGTCTCTTCGATGTCCGACACCTGTGTCGTGTGCACCAACCTCTCCTTCTCCTGGCCGGACGACACTCCGGTCTTCCAGGACCTGTCCTTCACCGTGCCGCCCGGCCGCACCGGCCTGGTCGCGCCGAACGGCGCCGGCAAGACCACCCTGCTGCGGCTGATCGCCGGCGACCTCACCCCCACCGGCGGCGCCGTGACGGTGGACGGCGTGCTCGGCTACCTGCCGCAGAACCTGCCACTGGCCGGCGACCTGACCGTGGCCCAGGTGCTCGGGGTCGACGCGGTGCTCCGGGCGCTGCGCGCCATCGAGTCCGGTGACGCCGCCGAGGAGCACTTCACCACCGTCGGCGACGACTGGGACGTGGAGGAGCGCAGCAGGGCCGAACTCGACCGGCTGGGTCTCGGGGACGTCCCGCTCGACCGGCGGCTGGCCACCCTCAGCGGCGGGCAGGTCGTCTCCCTCGGCCTGGCCGCGCAACTGCTCCGCCGCCCCGACGTGCTGCTGCTCGACGAGCCGACGAACAACCTCGACCTCGACGCGCGGCACCGCCTGTACGCGGTGCTCCAGGAGTGGTCCGGCTGCCTGCTGCTGGTCAGCCACGACCGGGCCCTGCTGGACCGGATGGACCGCATCGCCGAACTGGACCGCGGGGAGGTGCGCCTGTTCGGCGGCAACTTCACCGCGTACGAGGAGGCCGCCCGGGCGGCCCGGGAGGCGGCCGAGCGCACCGTGCGCGGCGCCGAGCAGGAGGTGAAGCGGGAGAAACGGGAGATGCAGCAGGCGCGGGAGCGGGCCGAACGGCGGGCCGGCAACGCCGCCCGCAACCTCGACAGCGCCGGCCTGGCCCGGATCGTCGCCGGCGGGCTCAAGCGCAGCGCCCAGGAGTCGGCGGGCCGGTCCCGCCAGACGCACGCCAACCGGGTGAGCGAGGCCCAGTCCCGGCTCGACGAGGCCAGTGCGGCGCTGCGGGAGGACCAGACGCTGACCCTGGACCTGCCGGAGACGACCGTCCCGGCCGGCCGGACGGTCGTGGCGGGGGAGCGGATGCAGGTCCACCACGACGGGCGGGCCGTCTTCGCCGGGGACGGGGTGGACCTCACCATCCGGGGGCCCGAGCGGATCGCCCTGACCGGGCCCAACGGCGCCGGCAAGTCCACCCTGCTGCGGCTGCTGCAGGGGGACCTCGACCCGGAGGGCGGGCAGGTGCGCCGCGGCGAGGGTCGGGTCGCGTACCTGTCGCAGCGGCTGGACCTGCTCGACCCGGACCGCACCGTGGCGGAGAACTTCGCCGCGTACGCCCCGGACCGGCCCACGGCCGAGCGGATGAACCTGCTCGCCCGGTTCCTCTTCCGCGGCGCGCGGGCCCACCTGCCGGCCGGCGTGCTCTCCGGCGGCGAACGCCTGCGGGCGACCCTCGCCTGTGTCCTGTACGCGCAGCCGGCACCCCACCTGCTGCTGCTGGACGAGCCGACGAACAACCTCGACCTGGTGAGCGCGGGCCAGTTGGAGAACGCCCTGGGCGCGTACCGGGGAGCGTTCGTGGTGGTGAGCCACGACGAGCGGTTCCTCGCCGAGATCGGCGTGCGGCGGTGGCTCCGGCTCGACGCCGGCGGGCTCCGGGAGGTGCCGGCACCGGATCCGACCTGAGCGGGTCTGGACGGACTTAAACTTGCGCCGCTAGTTTAAGCCGATGGACCTTCAGCTCTCCGCCGAGCAGGTGGCGGCTCGCCGGCTCGCCGCCGAGTTCGTGGACCGGGAGGTGGCGCCGCACGCGGCGGCCTGGGACCGGCGGGAGGAGGTGGACCCCGACATCGTCGGGAAGCTGGGGCAACTCGGCTTCCTGGGGCTCACCGTCCCCGAGGAGGACGGCGGGTCCGGCGGCGACCACCTCACCTACTGCCTGGTGCTGGAGGAGCTCGGCCGGGGCGACTCCGCCGTCCGGGGCATCGTCTCGGTGTCGCTCGGACTGGTCGCCAAGTCCGTCGCCGCGCACGGGTCGGCCGCCCAGAAGGAGGAGTGGCTGCCCCGGCTCTGCTCCGGCGCGGCGCTGGGCTGCTTCGCGCTGACCGAACCGGACAGCGGCTCGGACGCGGCCGCGCTGCGCACCCGCGCGGTCCGCGACGGCGGCGACTGGCTGATCACCGGCACGAAGACGTTCATCACCAACGGCACCACCGCCGACGTGGCACTGGTCTTCGCCCGGACCGGCGGCCCGGGGCACCGGGGCATCAGCGCGTTCCTGGTGCCCACCGGGGCCCCGGGGCTCACCCGCCGGCCGATCCACGGCAAGCTCGGCCTGCGCGGCCAGGCCACCGGTGAACTCGGGTTCGACGCCGTCCGGGTGCCCGACTCGGCGCGCCTCGGCCCGGAAGGTGGCGGGTTCCGGCTCGCCCTGGCCACCCTGGCCAAGGGCCGGATGTCGGTGGCCGCCGGCTGCGTCGGCATCGCGCAGGGCTGCCTGGACGCCGCGGTCGGCTACGCCGGGCAGCGCAGCCAGTTCGGCAAGCCCATCGCCGGCCACCAGCTCGTGCAGCAGCTCATCGCCGGCATCGCCGTCGACACCGCCGCCGCCCGGCTGCTCGTGTGGCGGGTGGCCGACCTCGTCGACCGCGGCGAGCCGTTCGCCACCGAGGCCTCGATGGCCAAGCTGTTCGCCAGCGAGGCCGCCGTGCGGGCCGCCAACAACGCCGTGCAGGTCTTCGGCGGGTACGGCTACATCGACGAGTTCCCGGCCGGCAAGTACCTGCGGGACGCCCGCGTCATGACCCTCTACGAGGGCACCAGCCAGATCCAGCAACTGCTCATCGGGCGCGCGCTCACCGGCGTCAACGCCTTCTGACCACCTGACGAACCGACGACCCCCGGGAGGGCATCCGGCATGAGGAGCAACGCCCGCATCGAGAAGCCGGCCGCGGCGAGCGGCCGCCCGCTCCGGAGCGCGGCCCGGTGACCGCGCTGTCGCTGGCCATGGTGCTGGCCGAGGCGGCCCGGCGGCACCCGGACACCGTGGCCGTGGTCGACGGCGACCTCCGGGTCAGCTATGCCGAGCTGTGGCGGCAGGCCCGCGGGTACGCCGCCGGCCTGCGAGAGCTGGGCGTCGCCCCGGGCGACCCGGTGGCCCTGCTGGCCCCGAACGTGGTCGACTTCCCCCGGGTCTACTACGGCGCCCTGGCCGCCGGCGCGGTGCTCGTGCCGGTGCACCTGCTGCTGACCGTGGACGAGGCGGTGCACGTGCTCCGCGACAGCGGCGCGAAGCTGCTGGTCTGCCACGGCTCGCAGCTCGCCCTGGGTGCCGCGGCCGCCGCGGCGGCGGGCGTCCCGCTGGTGACCGTCGGGCCGGGCGGGACGGGCGTGTCCCGGCTGGAGGAGGTGAGCGAGCCGCTGCCGGCGCAGCCGTCGTACGTCACCCGCCAGGCGGAGGACACCGCCGTGGTGCTCTACACCAGCGGCACCACCGGCGTGCCCAAGGGCGCGCTGCTCACCCACCTCAACCTGGTCATGAACGCGACGGTCAACGTCTTCGACGCCAACGACGCGCGCCACACCGACGTGGTGCTCGGCTGCCTGCCGCTGTTCCACAGCTTCGGCCAGACCGTGGCCATGAACGGCACCTTCCGCGTCGGCGGGACCCTGGTGCTGCTGAGCCGGTTCAGCGGGCCGGCCGCCATCGACCTCATGCTGGCCGAGGGGGTGAACGTCTTCCACGGCGTGCCCACCATGTACGTGGCGCTGCTCGACGCCGCCCGGGACCGGGCCACGCTGCCCCGGCTGCGGCTGTGCGTCTCCGGCGGGGCGTCGCTGCCGGTGGCCGTGCTGGAACGGTTCCACGCCGCCTTCCACACCACGATCTTCGAGGGCTACGGGCTCTCCGAGACCTCGCCGACGGCCACCACCAACCAACCGCACTTCGGCACCCGCCCCGGCACCATCGGGCACCCGGTCTGGGGCGTCGAGGTGGAGATCGCCCGCGCCGACCTGGACGACCGGATCGAGCTGCTGCCGACCGGCGAGCTCGGCGAGATCGTCATCCGCGGGCACAACGTCTTCGCCGGTTACCTCGGACGGCCCGAGGCGACCGCGGAGGCGGTGGTCGACGGCTGGTTCCGCAGCGGCGACCTGGGGCGCAAGGACGCCGACGGGTTCATCACCATCGTGGACCGCAAGAAGGACCTGATCATCCGGGGTGGCTTCAACGTCTACCCGCGCGAGGTCGAGGAGGTCCTGGCCCGCCACCCCGCCGTCGGCCAGGTGGCCGTGATCGGCGTGCCCGACCCGCGGCACGGCGAGGAGGTCTGCGCGGTGGTGGTCGCCGACCCGGCCGGCCCCGGCCTGCCGGCCGAGCAGGAGCTGATCGACTGGTCCCGCGCGCACCTGGGCCGCCACAAGTACCCGCGCCAGGTCCGCTACGTCGACGCGCTGCCGATCGGGCCGAGCCACAAGGTGCTCAAGCGGGAGCTGCGCCGCACCGTCGCGCCGCCGGCGGACTGACCGCCACCGGCGCCCGGGCGCTCACAGCGGCCGGTTCAGTCCGACGTGGAGGTGGCCGGCCCACCGGGTCGGCGTCGCCGGGAACTCGTCGCGGACGGCCCGTACCGTCTCGGCGAGCACCCGGGCCGCCGCCGCGGTGTCCGGCGGGCGGGTGCCGCCGTCGGTCAGTCCGGAGTAGAACGCCGCGGCGATCCGCGCGCTGTCCGGGGTCCGCCAGGTCGTGCCGATCACCCCCCGGAAGCCGGCGAGCTGGAAGGCCGCCGCCAGGTGCAGCGGTTCGTCGGTCGACCGGGGGTGCGTCGCGGCGGAGCCGCACGCGGACAGGAAGGCCAGCTCGGCCCGCTCCAGGTGGTAGGCGCCCACCATGTGCGGGCTGAGCGAGCGCCCGCCGCCGAGGCGCAGCCCGCCGGTCAGCATCGAGACGACCCGCGTGTCGGCCTCGGCGTGGCAGGCGAAGTGCGCGATCGGGTGCTCCCGCAGCGCGTCCTCGACCGCGTCCTGCGCCACCTCGGTCCCGGTCAGCACCGTGGAGCCGGGCATCAGCCGGGCGACCTGCTCGACCTCCGCGCGTACCTGGGACAGCGCCGGCAGGTCCCGCGGGGTCGGCACGCCGACGACGGCGGCCGTGGCGGTCGTCGGCCGGGGCGGCCGGTCCGCCCCGGCGTGGGCCAGGGCCGTGAGGGTCGGCGTCCAGGACGACACCGCACGGTCGAGCACGGTACGCCGGCCGCCCGGCTCGCGGTGGTGACCGGCCGCGTGCAGCGGGAGCCGGGCCAGCGGGCCGACCGGGCACCACCAGAGCCGCGGCGGCGGGCCGCCCGCCGGGGCCAGGAGGTCGAGCACCGGCCCGGCGACGGCGTCCCACAACCAGGCCAGGATGCCGTGCAGCTCCTCCTGGGCAGCGGCGCGCCGGTCGAACGGCACGGTCGGGTCGGTCGCGTCGGCCACCGCCGCGTACCAGGTCGCGACGTGCCGCTGGACCGTGGCCGCGCGCAGGTCGGGCAGGCGCACCGCACGAACGGGCCGCTCCGGGTCCGCCGGGACGAGCAGGGCGTCGCCCCGGTCGCCGTGGGTGGTGACGACGGCGACCGGCATCCCGGCCAGCCGCTGGCGCAGCAGCGGCATCGACGGCGGCCGCAGGAAATCGGCGAACCCCGGCAGCCGCCGGATCCGCTCGACCACCCGGCCCCGTTCGGCGGCCAGCTGCCGGGTCTGGGCGAGCCAGACCGGCCGGGGGTCCCAGTCCGTGGTGGAGCTGGACTCCACCTCGCCGGACGCGGTCCGGAGCTCCACCTCGATGGTGAACTTCCGGATCTGCGTGTAGGCGTCCGCCTCGGCCAGCTTCCGGTCGATCCGGTCGAGTTCCGCGGCGAGCCGTGCGTCGACCGCACGCAGGTCCACGCGACCGCCGCGGATGCCCAGGGCCTCGTGGAACAGCAGGCCCCGGCCGCGTTCCAGGAGTTCGACGGCGCCGTCGGCGTCGCCGGCCGCGATCGCCGCGACGGCGGCCTCGGTGGCCACCCCGCCGAGCGCCGCGACCGTGCCGAGCCGGCGGTGCCCGGACGCCGACCGGTCGACCGAGGCGGGCAGCTGCCGCACCGCCCGCTCCAGGGCGGCCAGCCGGGCCGCCGGGTCGCCGGCCTCCCGGGCCAGCTCGGCCTGCTTCCGTTCCGCGTCGATCGCGGTCTCCGCGTCCACCACGGACGACGCGGCGATGGCGGCGTACGTGGCGATGGCCTCGGTCCTCGCCTCGTCGGCGTCCGGGCCGCCCGTCCGGGCCAGCGCGGCCGCGGCCCGGGCCAGGAGCCCGGCCCGCAGCGCCCACCAGTGGTGCCCGGTCGGGGTCTGCGCCACCGCCTGCCGGGCCAGTCGCACGGCGTCGGCCAGGACGTCGCGGTCACCGGTCACCAGGTACCGCTGGTACCGGGTGTCCGCGATCGAGCTGCCCATGCGGGGCTGGTCCGGGTGGTCCGCCGGCAGCAGGGCGAGGGCGTCGCGGAACGTGCGTTCGGCCGCCAGCAGGCCGGCCTCGTCGGCCCGGCGCCCCGAGAGCAGGGCCAGGCTGCTCGCGTGGTTGTACAGGAAACCGACCCGTCGGGGGTCGTCGGCGGGCAGCGCCTCGGCCGCCCGCCGGCTGACGTCCACGGCCTCGGCGAGCAGTGCGTCGTCGGGTACCAGCGCCGCCCGGCGGGACAGGATGTCGGCGAGCCGCATCAGCCGCAGCGGGTACGCCTCGTGCTGCGCCGGCGTCTGCTCCAGCGCCTCCCGCTGGTGGCGCAGCGCCTCGTCCAGCAGCTCCGGATCCTTGGCGAGCCAGCCGGCGTCGGACAGGGTGCCGGCGAGGACCACGAGCTGCTGTCCACGCACGTCCGGCTGCCCGTCGGCCAGGTCCAGTGCCGCGCGCGCGGCGGAGACGGCGACCTCGACCAGGTGCTCGACCTGCCCGTGCACCCCTGCCCGGGACGTCGCGGCCGCCAGCAGGTTGAGGGCCTCCCGCCGCAACGGGTGCGCCGGCCCGGCGGCGTCCAGGGCGAGCTGCGCCCAGGACGCCGCCCGCCCCGCGCCCTCCAGCTCGCCGCCGTGTTCCCAGCGGGCCAGCTCCGCCTCGCCGAGCAGGAGCAGGGCCCGCGGCCGCCCCGGATGGAAGCCGGGCACCGCGGCGGCCAGCACGACGGCCGCCTCGTACCGCTCGGCCAGGGCCGGCGGTGCGGCGTCCACCGCGACCCGATCGGCCGTCTCCTCGGCCCGCCACAGCAGCCGGTCGAGCACCTCCGGCTGGTCGGCCGCGGTGACGATCGTGCTGGCCGGGTCCGCGCCGATCTCGCTGACCAGCAGGTTGGCGACGGTGTTCAGCCGCTCCAGGGCCGGCGCCGCGCCCGGCTGGTCCGGCGGCGTGGTGAGCACGGCGTCGCGCCAGGCGGCGGTCGCCTCCAGCAGGAGCTCCACCGACGCGTGCTCCGGAACGTCGTGCAGCCGGCCCAGCGCCGTGCCGAGCCACGCCACCACCCGCGGATCGGTGGGCCGGCGCCCCCAGGCGAGCTGCGCGGCCCGGCGGTAGTCGCCCACGGCCAGCTCCAGGGCCCGCGGGCCGGCGCCCCGGTCGAAGTAGAGCGTGAACAGGTGGCCGCGGCGGAGCAGCCGGTGCAGCCGGTGCGGGTCGCGCGCCGAGGTGGACTCCAGGGCCTGCGTCAGGGCGTCCAGCGCCTCGTCGTAGGTCCGGGCGTCGCCACCGTCCTCGGCCAGCGTCGCCAGTGCCTCGGCGAGGTCGGTCAGCAGCGCGGCGCGGAGCAGGCCGGCGGACTCGTCGCGGTCGCGGGCGAGCTGCGGCAACCAGTCCCGGTAGAGCGTGACGAGCATCCGGAGGGCCGTGCCGGAACCGTCCTGGTACCGCTGCCGCAGCCCCGCGACCCGGTCGGCCTGCTGCGGGCTGAGCAGGACGTCGGACAGGCGCGGGGCGCCGGGTCGGCCGGTCTCGGGTTGCTCGTCCCGGATCAGCTCCGGTACCCCGTCCGGGTCGTCGCGGCACCCCTGCCGGAACAGCACGACGGCCGCCCGGCGCTCCCGCACACCGTCCAGCCCGGGCTGGTCGAGGTAGCGGTACCAGTGGAGGCGGGCCAGCTCCCGCGCCGCCGCCCGACCGGTGCCGCGGGCACCGGCCGCGGCGGCGAGGAGCTCCGCGTCGGCCGACAGGTCCGGTCCGGTGAGGACGGACGGGTCACCGGTGCGCTCGTATTCGGCGAGCACCGCCGCCACCCGCTGTACTGCGGCACTCGTGGTCCGTCTCGACATCGCCACTCGATCCCCGCGTCGGCCTGCGATCTCCGGTGCCCATCCTGCCCGCCCCGGCCGGCGGGCGGAAGTGCGTCCGCGACACACCTGTGGGGACGGTGGCGGTGTCCCCGGCTCGATAGGGTGGCGGCGGAAGCCAACCGGTGCCCGGGGAGCAGCCTTGGAACTCGTCGCGGAGCGCGTGGCCCGGCTGTGCCGCCAGGCCGTCGGTGAGCAGTTGCGCCAGCACGCCGAGCGGTACGGCGCCGCCGACGTGCTGGACCGGATCGCGGAGGCCGTCACCCAGGGCCGCCTGGACCACCACCTGGAGGAGGACCTCGACCGCCTCGACGACGCCTTCGCCCGGCACGGCATCGACGGGCTGACCACCGGCGTGCGCGGGTTCGAGGCGTGGCTCGGCGGGGGCGGGCATCCCACCGTCGTCGCCTGGGCCTGCCCGAGCCCGCTGCCGTGTCCCCGCGCGGTCCCCGAGGGCGACGGCGACCGGCCGGTGTGCGGGCTGACCGGCGCCCCGTTCGGGCAGCGCCGGATCGTGTTGTGAACGCCCTCCTCGCCGAGCTGGGCAAGCAGCTGGTGACCCGGTGGGCGGCGGCGCTGCTGCTGCCCGGCGCGCTGTTCGCCGCCGCGGTCGTCCTGGCCGACGTCCTGGGCCAGCGGCACGCGCTGGACCGGCCCGCCCTGGCGGCGTGGTGGGACGGGCTGGCCGCCGGGCCGGCCGGTGGATCGGGAGCGGGTCTGCTGATCGGGGCGGTCGCGTTCCTGCTCGGCGCGGCGGCGGCCGGGCTCGTCGCGCAGGCGGTGGGCGCGCTCGTCTCCTGGACGTGGGGCCGGCCCGGCTCCGGGCCGGTGCCGGGCCGGCTGGCCGCCCGGCGCCGCCGCCGCTGGGAGCGGGCGGACGCCGCCGTGCTGGCCGCGGAACGCGCGCTGCTGACCGATCCCGGCGACACCGCGCTGCGCGACCGCACGCGCCGGGCCATCGCCCGCCGGTCGGCGATCTGCCTCGTGGAGCCGGCGCGGCCCACCTGGATCGGCGACCGGCTGCACGCGACAGACGTCCGGGTGCACCGCGGCTACGGCATCGACCTGGCCAGCGGCTGGCCGCGCCTGTGGTTGGTGCTGCCGGACGAGGCGCGGGGCGAGCTGGCGGCCGCGCGGGACCGGTGCGGGGCGGCCGCCCGGCTGGTCGGCTGGGGCCTGCTGTACGCCGCCCTCGGGGCGTTCTGGTGGCCGGCCCTGGTGGTCGGTCTGGTGGCGCTGCCCACCGCGCGCTACCGCGCCCGGCTGGCCGTGGCGGTCTACGCGGAGCTGGCCGAGGCCGCCGTCGACCTGTACGGGCGGGACCTGGCGGTCCGGCTCGGACTGCCGTGCCCGGACCGGCTCACCCGCGAGATCGGCGAGCAGGTCACCGCCATCGTCCGCAAGGACGACGTGGTGCCGCGCGCCCGCCGGGCCGGCTCGGCCGAGGTGTCGTCGCCTTTGCCCTGAGCGGTCACGGTCGCCAGGACGGGTTGTGCAGGATGGCGAGGTTCTGCCGGGCGGTGACCGCCAGGGTGTCGTCGCGGGCGCCGTCCGGCAGCGCGTCGAGGATCTCCCAGTAGAGCCCGATCGCCCGCCGCCGGTAGCCGGCCAGCGCCAGGGTGGCGGCCAGGTTGTTGCGGCGGCCGACCGTCTGCCGGCTCAGCTGCCCGTGCTTGCGCTCGCTGTGCCGGATGTTCTGTTCGTGCAGCTCGATGGCCTGCGCGTACTGGCCGGCCTGCTGGTAGCCGACCGCCAGGTTGTTGCGGATGACGAGGGTGAGCTCGCCGTCGGCGCCCTGCCCGTGCTCGGCGGCCGTCACCGCCTCCCGCAGCACGTCCAGGCCGTCGTCGACCTGCCCGGCGGCCAGGTAGGCCTGACCGAGAGCGTTGCGGACGGTCAGGGCGTCGGTGTCGAACGGCCCGAACGCCGTCGCCGCCCCGGCGGCCAGGGGTTCGAGCAGGGCGACGGCCTCGGTGAACCGGCCGCCGAGGCGGTGGTCCTCGGCCACGCTGAGCCGGTAGGCCAGGGTGTTCCGGTCGGGGACGGACTCCCGGCCGACGCCGGCGGCCCGCCAGATGTCGAGCGACACGCGGACCACGTCGGCCGGACCGCGCACCTGGCGCGGCGGCGGCGGGGGAGTGGCGGGCAGCGGCTCGGGCGGCCCCGCCTCCTCCGCCGCCCACGCCGCGAGCCGGTCCCGCAGCTCCGCCGCCGGCGTGCCCTCGACGTGCAACCGGCACACCCCCTGGTCCAGGTGCAGGTCCAGGTGGACGCCGCCGGACCGCAGGCCGCGACCCTCGAGCGCCATGGCGAGCAGGCTCGGGGTGCGGATGTCCAGGCCGCGAAGGGTGGGCCAGGGCAGGCGGAGGAACCGCCGGATCGACCGCCGCAGGTCGATGCCGGAGCGGTCGAGGACGGCGGTCAGCCCGGTCGTCTCGCCCGTGTGACGCGGATGTCCACCGAGGAAGGTCACGTGGGGTATCGCGAGCGATGACACGCGGTCATCCTGCCATCCGACACGGGTCCGCGCAGCCCCGGAACCGGTGGCTGCGCGGACCCGTGCCGGACCGCCCGTCAGTGGGTGAGGGTCACCGCCTGCGCCGCATCCTCCTGTGCCCGCCGCTCGTCGCCGCTCAACGTGTGCAGCGGCTTCTCCCTGATGAAAAGCACCACGACCATCGCGAGCAGGGCCAGCGGCGCGCCGACCAGGAACAGCTCGGCGGTGGCCGTGCCGTAGACGTCCTGCACGATCCGCAGCAACGGCTCGGGCAGCGTGGACAGGTCCGGCACGGCGGCGGAGGAGCCGCCACCGGCCGCGGCCGGGCCCAGGCGCTCGGTCATCAGGGTGGTGACCCGGTTGGCCAGGACGGCGCCGAGGGCGCTGACCCCGATGGCGCCACCCATGCTGCGGAAGAAGGTCAGCACGGAGGTGGCCGCGCCCAGTTCGCTGGCGGGCACGTCGTTCTGGGCGGCCAGCACCAGGTTCTGCATCAGCATGCCGACACCGATGCCGAGCACCGCCATGTAGATCGAGACCACGACGACGCCCGTGCCCGCGCCGATGGTGCCGAGCAGCAGCATGCCGGCGGTCATGACGGCGGCACCGGCGACCAGGAAGATCTTCCAGCGCCCGTACCGGGTGATGAGCTGACCGGCGACCGTCGAGGACACCAGCAGGCCGAAGATCATCGGCAGGCTCATGAGGCCGGCCACGGTGGGCGACTTGCCCAGCGAGATCTGGAAGTACTGCGACAGGAAGACGGTGCCGCCGAACATCGCCACGCCGACCAGGACGCTGGCCACGGTGGCCAGGGAGACCGTCCGGTTGCGGAAGATGTCCAGCGGCACGATCGGCTCGGCGGCACGCGACTCGACGAACACGGCCACCGCCAGCACCGCGACGCCGCCGGCGACCATGAGGGCGGTCCAGCCCGAGGCCCAGGCGAACTTGTGCCCGGCCAGCGACGACCAGACCAGCAGCAGCGAGACGCCGGTCGTGATGAGGGCCGCGCCCAGCCAGTCGATCCGGACCTCGCGGCGGACGACCGGCAGGTGCAGCGTCCGCTGGAGCAGGAAGATCGACAGGAGGGTGAACGGGACGCCGATCAGGAAGCACCAGCGCCAGCCGAGCCAGGAGGTGTCGACCAGGACGCCGCCGATGAGCGGCCCGGCGATGGTGCCGACGCCGAAGACGGCGCCGAAGATGCCCGCGTACCGGCCGAGTTCGCGCGGCGGGATCATGGCGGCCATCACGATGGTGGCCAGCGCGGTCATGCCGCCGGCGCCGACGCCCTGCACGATCCGGCTGAGCAGCAGCACCTCGACGTTCGGGGTGAGACCGGCGATCAGCGAGCCGATCACGAACAGGCCCAGGGACGACTGGATGAGCAGTTTCTTGCTGTAGAGATCGGCCAGCTTGCCCCAGATCGGCACGGTCGCCGTCATGGCCAGCAGTTCGGTGGTGACGATCCAGGTGTAGACGGTCTGGCTGCCGTCCAGGTCGGCGATGATGCGCGGCAGCGCGTTCGCCACGACCGTGGACGCCAGGATCGACACGAACATGCCCACCATGAGGCCGGAGAGGGCCTGGAGTACCTCGCGGCGGGACATGCGGGCCGGGCCGACCTCGGCGGCGTCGGCGGGTGCGGTGGGTGCGGACATGCGGTTCCTCAGCTCGGAGTGCGGTACGGGTGGGGATCCGGCGTGCCGGGATCCGGCAGGCCGGCGGCGAGGGTGTCGAACGCCTCGTCGACCAGGTCGGCGAGGGACCGGGCGCCGGCGGTGGCGGCCCAGCGGAGCGCGGCGGTGCGGAACGCGGCGCCGGTGACGGAGGTGAGCAGGGCCGGGAACCCGTGGTCGGCGGGTACGCCCACCCGGGCGGCGACGACCTCGGTCATCGACCGCTCCGCCTCGGCGCCCGCCGCGACCAGGCGGGGGAGCAGGGCGGGGTTCCGCATGACCACGTCCATCCGGAGCAACCACAGCTCGCGGTCCTCCTGCAACTCCTCGATCACCTCGCCGAGCGCCGTTCGGATCGCGGCGAGGGCGGGCACCGCCGGCGGCACCTCGGCGAGCCGCGCCACGAACCGGGCGTTGAGCGCGGCCTGGTCGCCGACCAGCGCGTCGTCCTTGCTCGGGAAGTAGTTGAAGAAGGTCCGGGAGGAGACGTCCGCCGCCGCACTGATCTCCTCGACGGTCACCTGGTCGAGGCCGTGCTCGGCGACCAGGCGCAGCGCCGCGGTGGCCAGCGCCGTGCGGGTCCGGCGCTTCTTGCGGTCGCGGAGGCCGCCGTCGGCGGGAGGGCTGTCCGGAGTCACCGCGCGACCCTACCGGCGATCTTGCACGCTCTGCAAACTTTCCTGGACTGAAGTGAGCCGCGCGACAGGCCGGCCGTGGGCAGTCGCCACGGCCGGCCCGGTCGAGCGGACGGTCAGTGGCAGGCGCCGCTGCCGCTGTCGCGGTACGTCTGCCCGGCGACCGGAACGAACTGCCAGTCGTAGCCGCCGGAGTGCAGGGTGAACTTCAGCAGGCCGTACGCCGAGGCGTTGCGCGCCTCACTGTTGGGCTGGATGGTGCCGAAGCTGTAGTGGCTGGCCCCGCCCATCCCGGCGACGAAGCTGCGCAGCCCCCGGGCGGCGTCGGAGCCACCGTTCGGGTTCATCGGCCCGAACCGCTCGTAGACGTGGTTGTGGCCCCACACCACCACGTCGGCGTTGTGGTCGTACAGCGCCTGGTAGAGCGGGCGCGTCGAGGTCGACGGTGCGTGGTTGGCGCTCGACGTGAACAGCGGGTGGTGCCAGTAGGCCAGGGTGCAGGGCTTCGTGCTGGCCGTCAGGTCCGCCCGCAGCCACTGCTCCTGCGCCGACCCGGCGGACATCGCGATGTTCGAGTTCAGCGACACGATGTGCCAGTTGCCCAGGTCGTAGGAGTAGTAGCCGCGACCGCTCGGGCCGGCCTGCGCGCCGAAGTAGCCGTAGTACGGTGCCGCGCCCGAGGTGTTGTAGTCGTGGTTGCCCGGCGACGGGCGGGTGCGCGCCCTGTGCCGGCCCCAGGTGGGCTCGTACCAGCTGGTGAACTCCGCGGCCGTGCCGTTGTCGTAGACGTTGTCGCCGGTGGTGAAGACCGTGCCGGAGATGCCGTCCAGCAGGGCGGCGGTCGCGCTGTCGCCGGAGCCGGAGTTGGCGATGTCGCCCACCCCGACCAGGACCGGGTCGCCGGAGGCGGGCGGCGTCGTGGTCCCGGTCGTGATCACCAGTTGCGGCGCGTCGGCCCCGCTCTCCCGCGAGTCGTAGTACGCGCCGTCGCTGCTGGTCGAGGTCGCGCCGAAGCTGTACGTGCCGTTGCCGGTGACCCGGGAGGTCACGTCGACCTCGTACCAGCCGTCGCTGCCCACCGCGCCGATCGAGCCGAGCGTGGCGCCGTCGATGGCCGGCTGGTTGTTCCAGGTGGTGCCGGTCTCCGACCAGGTCGTGTCGGACATCGCCCGGAAGGTGCCGCCGGCGTCGCTGCCGCTGTTGCCGCTGATCGTACGCAGCCGCAGTTTGGCGCCGGTGACCGTGCCGCCGAGTCCGCTCACGGTGAAGCGCAGGAACAGCCGGCGGGCGGGGGAGTTGTCCACCACGACCTGCGGGGCGGTGCCGTAGTTGGTGCCGGTGGTGTCGCTCTGCACGTACGTGTCGGCGACCGGCGTCACGGTGACGGTGGCCGCCGCCGCGGGGCTCGCGCCGGTCACCACGACCGTCGCGGTGGCGGCGACCAGCACCGCGACCACGCCGATCGGCATCGGCGGCCGGGGGAGTCGAATGCCCATCCGGGAACCCTTCTCTGTGGGGGTGGGTAGGGAGCGGATGGAATGTAGGAAGGTCGATGGACCGGCCGGCGACACCCGGGTGAACAGCCGGTCGCACCAGGCGAACGCCTCGTTGTTGCCGTGACGTTCACCGGCCGCACGCCCAACCGGCATGTCCGGTCCGTTGTGGCCGGTCCGGCGAGGCCGCACGATGGCTGACCGTCAGCCGCCGTCCGAAGGAGACGCCGTGTATCTCTCGACCGTCTCGCGACCGGTGACGGACCCGCCCGATCCGGCGGGCCGGCCCGGCCGCCGGCTGGCGGTGGTCAGCGGCAACGTCGTCGCCCTCGGCACGGTCAGCCTCATCACCGACGTCTCCGCCGAGATGGTCACCGCCGTGCTGCCGCTCTACCTGGTGCTCGGGCTGCACCTCAGCCCGGTCGCCTTCGGGGTCGTCGACGGCGTCCACACCGGCGCGACCGCGCTGCTGCGGATGGTGGGTGGCTTCGTCGCCGACCGGTTCCGCCGTCGCAAGCTGGTGGCTGGGCTGGGATACGGGCTCTCGGCCGTCGCCAAGCTCGGCCTGCTCCTCGCCGGCCGCTCGGTGCCCGCGATCGGCGCGGTCGTCGCGGTCGACCGGCTCGGCAAGGGCGTACGCACCGCGCCGCGCGACGCGCTGATCACGCTCTCCACCCCGCCGGAGTCGCTGGGCCGGGCGTTCGGTGTGCACCGGACGATGGACAGCGTCGGGGCGTTCCTCGGGCCGCTTGTCGCGATCGCCGTCCTGGCGGTGGTCGGCCGCAACTACGACGCGGTCTTCGTAGCCAGTTTCTGCGTCGCGGCCCTGGCCGTCGTGGTGTTCGTGCTGTTCGTCCGCGAGCGACCGGCCGGGGGAGCGCCGGACGGGCCGGCCGGGGCCAGGGTCTCCGTCCGCGAGGCGGCCGGCCTGCTGCGCCACCGGCCGGTACGCCGGCTGGTGCTGGCCGCGCTGCTGCTCGGACTGGCCACCATCGGCGACGGCTTCGTCTACCTGCTGCTGCAGCAGCGGCAGCGGGTGGAGCTCGTGTGGTTCCCGCTGCTCGCGGTCGGCACCAGCCTCGCGTACCTGCTGCTCGCGGCCCCGCTCGGCCTGCTCGCCGACCGGATCGGCCGGCTCCCGGTGGTGCTCGGTGGCTACGCCGCGCTCGGCGCCACCTACCTGCTGCTCGGCGGTCCGGTCGGCGGCTGGCCGCTGCTCGCGCTGGCGCTCGCCCTCTACGGCCTTTTCTACGCCGCCACGGACGGGGTGCTGATCGCGCTGGCCGGACCGCTGCTCCCGCCGCGGCTGCGCACCACCGGCATCGCGCTGGTGCAGACCGGTCAGGCGCTGGCCTACCTGGTCTCCTCGGTCCTGTTCGGACTGGCCTGGCAGGCCTGGGGGCCGCAGGCCGCGATCCGGACCGCGGCCCTGGCCGTCGCGGGTGTCCTCGCCGGCACGGTGCTCCTGCTCGTCCCCGTCTCGCGTCCCGCCCGGAAGGTGGCCCCATGACCGCGATGTCGACCCGCGTGAAGGTCGCGGTGGCGGCCGGCTCGGCCGTGCTGCTCGGTGCGGTCGCGGCCGGCTACGCCGCCGTCGCCGCCGACCCGGCCCGGTCGCCGGCCCCGGCGGGCGCGGCGACGGTCACCCTCGACGCGGGGCCCCGGCTGCTCACGATCACCGATCGGCACGTCGCCGCCGTGTCCCTGGCCGACCCGGCCGGGCCGCGGGCCGTCTCGACCGTGGAGTGCCTGCGGGTGTACGCCGCGGGCGGCGCGGGCGTCTGCCTCGCCCCGGAGAACGCCTGGTCGTACCAGGTCGTGGTGCTCGACCGGGCGCTGCGCCGGACCCGGGCGATCAGCGTCCCCGGCCTGCCCAACCGGGCCCGGGTGTCCGCCTCCGGCCGGATGGTCTCCTGGACGACGTTCGTCGGCGGGGACTCCTACACGTCCAGCGGCTTCTCCACCCGCACCGGCATCCTCGACACCCGCACCGGGGCCACCGTGCTGTCGCTGGAGGAGTTCGCGGTCACCCGCGACGGCCGGCCCCACCGCAGCGCGGACGTCAACTACTGGGGCGTCACCTTCGCCGCCGACGACCGGACCTTCTACGCGACCATGTCCACCGGTGGGAAGCGGTACCTCGTCCGGGGTGACCTGGCCGCACGTACCGTCACGACGCTCGCCGAGAACGTCGAGTGCCCGTCGCTGTCCCCGGACGGCCGGCGGATCGCGTTCAAGCAGGCGATCGACGCCGACCCGGCCCGGGGCTGGCGGCTGTCGGTGCTGGAGCTGGCCAGCATGCGGGTGCGCGCCACCACCGAGCCGGCCAGCGTGGACGACCAGGCGGCCTGGCTGGACGACGCGACGCTGGCCTACACGCTGCGCGGGGACGACGGCCGCCCCGACGTGTGGGCGGTGCCCGCCGACGGGACCGGGCGGCCCCGGCTGCTGGTGCCCGGCGCCGAGTCCCCGTCGCCACTCACCTGACCGGGCCGCCGGGCCCCGGCCCGCCGGAGCGACTCCGGCGCCGGCCGGTGGCTCACGGCCCGGGCGCGAAGACGGCGCGGACGCAGCCGTCGCGCCGGTGGCGGAACGTGTCGTAGCCGAGCGGCGCCCGGTCGAGCGGCATCGTGTGGGTGGCGAGGTGTTCGGTGACCAGCTCGCCACGCGCCATCCGGTCCAGCAGCATGGGGATGTAGCGGTGGCCGTGCTGCCGGGCGCCGCGCAGGGTCAGGCCCTTGGCGAGGACAGCGTCGAGCGGGAACCGGTCGACGGCGCCCGGATACGTCCCGAGCAGGAAGACGCTGCCGCCCTTGCGGCAGTGGTGGACGGCCTCGCGGGCCGCGACGGGCCGGTCCGGCGCCGTCCGGAACCGCCGTCCGAGCCGGGCGCGCCGACCGCCGCCGGGTTCCGCCGCGCCGGCCGCGTCGATGCACACGTCCGGGCCCCGCCCGCCGCTGCGTTCCCGCAGCTCCCCGCCGATGTCCTGGGTCCCGTGGTCGAGGGTCTCGACGCCGAGGTGCCGCTCGGCCATCCGGAGCCGGTCGGCGAGGCGGTCGATCACGACGACCCGCTCCGCGCCCAGCAGCACGGCGGCCCGCGCCGCCAGCTGACCGACCGCGCCGGCGCCCCACACCGCGACCACGTCCCCGGGCCGGACGCCAGCCAGGTCGGCGGCCATCCAACCGCTCGGGGCGGCGTCGGAGGCGAACAGCGCCCGCTCGTCGGTGACCCCGTCCGGCACGGTGAAGGCGCCGTGGTCGGCGTACGGGACCCGGACGTACTCGGCGTGGCTGCCGGCGAACCCGCCGAGGGCGGGCGAGGAGCCGTAGCAGCCGCCGGGGGAGAGGTCCCCCGCCTGCCCGCCGAGGGCCGGACCGGTGCCGCCGTTGTCGCACAGGGAGAACTGCCGCCGCCGGCACGGCCCGCACCGGCCGCAGGAGACGACGGAGCAGACCACCACCCGGTCACCCACCCGGTGCCGGCGCACCCGGGGCCCGACCTCGACCACCTCGCCGAGGAACTCGTGCCCCAGCACGTCGCCGCGCGCCGGGAAGGGCAGGTGGCCGCCGAGCAGGTGCAGGTCGGAACCGCAGGTGGCGCTCTTGCGCACCCGGACGATCATGTCCTGCTCGTTGCGCAGCTCCGGGTCGGGGACGTGGGTCACGACCAGTTGGTTCACGCCCCGCCAGACCAGTGCCCTCACGTCGCCCCCCGGCGTCCCTGGCGCGTGGCCAGCTGGAGCAGCCGGTCGGTCGCCGTGGTCCGTCCGGGACAGATGCTCGCATGAAACCCCCGGCCCGGCGGCGGTTCGGAGCAGGTCCCGCCTTCCGCGACGGGACGCGGAGGACGCCCTGCCGGCGACCTCCCCCGTCCGGGGTATCGGCTCGTCCGGTTAGTCGTATATGAGCGTTATGTCGGAGTGGGTCATTAAGCTCCACGGTGTCATCCAGTCCTCGACCCGGGGACTCCCGGTGCCGGCCGCGCCACGCGGTCGCACCGTCGCGAGCACGCCGAACCGGCGTCGCCCCGGGGCGGCTGGAACCATGTCGCCGGCACCCACAGGGATGCGTGAGTCACGATGATGGACGCGGACACCATGGTCCTGCCCCGGCTCGGGTCGCGAGAGATCCGGGTCGAGGACCCGTGGGGCGAGGACCGTGCGGTCGGTTCCCGGGCCGGCGGCCACCGTCCACCGGCCGACACCGCCCGCTGGCGGCTCGCCGCATGGCTGCTGCCGGCGCTGCTGGCCGGCGCGCTCGGCGTCGTGGGGGCCGGCGCACCCGGCCTGCGCCTCGCGGAGCTGGCGACCTGGCGGGCCGCCACCTCTCCCTGGCCGGACGGGATGCCCGGCGGTGACACCACGCTCGTGCCGTACCACCTGCTGATGCGCGCCTGGGCGGCGGCCTTCGGCACCACCGACCTGACGCTGCGCGTACCGTCCCTGCTCGCCGTGGCGGCGACCGCCGCGCTCGTCGGCGCGCTGGCCGCCCGGATGTTCGCGCCGGGCACGGGGCTCCTCGCCGGGGTGATCTTCGCGCTGCTGCCGAGCGTCACCCGGTACGCCCAGGAGGCCCAGCCGTACGCGCTGGCCCTGTTCGCCGCCGTGCTCGCCACCTGGTTCCTGCTGCCCGCACTGGACCGGCCGAGCCTGCGCCGCCTCGCCCCGTACGCCGCCGCGGTGGCCCTGCTGGGTCTGTGCCACGCGATGGCGCTCCTGTTGCTCGTCGGGCACGGCTGGGTCGTGCTTGCGTTCCGGCGCGGGATGACCGGCCGGTGGCTGGCCGCCGCCCTCCTCGGCGCGCTCCCCGCCGCCGGGCTGCTCTGGTCCGGGGTACGCGCCGGCGGACAGGTCGCGCCGGCGGCCCGCCCCGACCTGGCGGCCCTCGCCGCGACCCCCCGGGAGTTGTTCGGCGTCGCCGCGCTGGGCGCCGTGCTGCTCGGACTGGCGCTGTTCAGCCTCCCGCTGCGGCGCGCCGCGGCGATCTGCACCGCGTGGGCGGTGCTGCCGCCGCTCGGCCTGCTGCTCATCGCACAGGCGACGCCGGTCTGGTCACCGTCGAGCCTGATCTTCACGCTGCCGGCCTGGACGACCCTGGCCGCGGCCGCCCTGTCCCGGGTTCGCCCCCGCTGGTGGGTGGTGGCGGTGGCCGTGCTGGCCGTGATCGTCGCGCCGGCCCAGGCGGCCGTCCGCGCGCCCGACGGGGGCGGGCAGGCCACCCGCGAGGTCGCCGAGATCGTCGGCGCCCGGCGGCTGCCCGCCGACGGCGTGGTCTACGGCGACGCGGACGCGCGGACCCTCGTGGCCCGCTACCTTCCCGCCGACCGGCGGCCGACGGACCTGTTCGCCGCGGCGCCGCCGCGCGGCTGTGCCGGTTGCCTGTGGGGCGTCCGGCGACTGTGGGTGATCCGCCCCGGCGAACGGTCGGATCCCGTGCCGCCCGTCGGCGGCGCGGCGGAGCGGCTGCTGCGCAGCGGATACCAGGTGGCGCAGGTCTGGCACCGGGCCGGGTTCACGCTGGCCCTCCTCGTGGACGACCGCACCGCCCGCTGACCGAGCACGACCTTTCAACCCCACTGCCCGCTCAGGGTTCGTGGCGAGATCACTATGGGGGAAACGTGGCCATCGCCGCTGATACACGCCCGTCCCGGGCCAGCACGCCGGGCAGCTCAGGCAACCGTCCGCCGGTGATCGCCCCGGCCGGCCCGCCCGCCCGGAAGGGACCGGACCGCCGCCAGCTGAACATCCGGGCCCGCCTGGCGTACGCCAGGTGCGGCGCCACCGCCGGACCGCTGGCCGCGCCACGACACCCGGGGGCGGCGGTGGAGTTCCGGCACGCCGCCTCGCCCGCGGCGCGGCTGGTGCTGACCCTGCTCGTGCTGGTCAACAGCGCCGCCGGGTTGCTGTTCGTGGGCTGGCTGCTGCTGCCCCAGCACGTGCCCGGCGTCGGCGCGGTCGGGTCCGGCGGCTGGCAGACGATCGCGGCCCGGCTGGGCTTCTGCGTGGTCGTCGGCGTCGAGTTGATCCGCCTGGCGCAGAACGTGGTGGTGTGGGTGTTCGCGTTCCATGCCCGGGACCCGGTGCCGGTCGACCCGCCGGTCGGCCTGCGGGTGGCCCTGCTCACCACGATCGTGCCCAGCAAGGAGCCGCTCGACGTGGCGGAGCGGACGCTGCGCCGGCTGCGGCAGCTCGTCTACTGCGGCCAGGTGGACGTCTGGATCCTCGACGAAGGGGACGACCCGGCGGTGAAGGAGATGGCCGCGCGGCTCGGCGTCCACCACTTCAGCCGCAAGGGCCGGCCGGAGTACAACCAGCCCGGCGGGGAGTTCCGGGCCCGGACCAAGTCCGGCAACCACAACGCCTGGCGGGCCGACCACGAGGACCGGTACGACGTGGTGGCCAACGTCGACCCGGACCACGTGCCGTTGCCGAACTTCCTCGAACGCACCCTCGGCTACTTCCGCGACCCGGACGTCGCCTTCGTGGTGACCCCGCAGGTGTACGGCAACATGCACCAGAACTTCGTCGCCCACGGCGCCTCGGTGCAGCAGTACCTCTACAACGGCCTCATCGCGCGCGGCGGCAACGGGCTGGACGCGCCGCTGCTCACCGGCACGGGTCACCTCTACCGGCCGGCGGCCTGGCGCACCATCGGCGGCTACCAGGACTCCATCATCGAGGACCACCTGACGAGCATCCGGATCCACGCCGCGACCAATCCGGCGACGGGCAACAAGTGGAAGGGCGTCTACACGCCCGACGTGGTGGCCATCGGCGAGGGCCCGACCTCGTGGGCGGACTACTTCAACCAGCAGAAGCGCTGGGCGGCCGGGATCTGCGAGATCCTCGTCCGACCCGAGTTGCGCGCGCCGCGCGAGCTGCCGTCGCGGCGCCGCTGGCAGTACCGCCTGCTCCAGTTCTACTACCCGAGCGTCGCGGTCAGCCTGCTGCTCGGCAACCTCGCCACCGCGATGTACCTGCTCACCGGGGTCGGTTCGGCGCAGCTCGACGTCACCGTGTGGTCGGTGCTGTGGGGCTCGACCTTCGGCACCTGGTTCCTGCTGTGGCTCTGGCTCCGCCGGTTCAACATCGCCCCGCACGAACGGGAGGAGATCGGCATGGCCGGCATGGCGCTGGCCCTGTTCGCCGGACCCGTCTACGTGGCCGCCGGGTTCACCGCGCTGCTGCGCCGCAAACTCGGGTTCGTGGTGACGGCCAAGGGGAGGCTGCGCACCGTCGAGTCGTTCCGCACGTTCCGGCTGCACCTCTGCTGGGCGGGCGTCTCCGCGGGTCTGCTCGGCGCGAGTTTCGTGCTGGACAACAGCTCACCCCTGCTGCGGGTGTGGCCCGTCCTGACCCTCCTGACCGGCCTCGGTCCGCCACTGATCGCGCTCGCGTCGAACCTGCGCGCCGAAGGGGATCAGGAGGACGAGGTGGTCGTGCCCGCCCCCGCTCGCGCGGAGCCCGAGGAGGTCCATCCGCCGAGGTCACGGGTCGCGGCTGAGGGAGTCCTGCGATGATCAGGTTCACCTTTCCGCGGGTCGTGATGGTGTTGACCGGCGCGCTGCTGCTGACGTACGCCTTCGCCATCGCGCCCACCGCCGGCTCCGGGGGCCGGGGCGGGGCGGTGACGGCCGAAGCGAAGGCGCCCCGACCGGCGGGCCCGTTCCCGCCGGTGGGAAAGACGTTCATCGGTGTCATGACCGACAAGGGTCCCCACGACTTCACGCCGGTGGACCGGTTCACGGCGGCCGCCAGGCACCAGCCGCAGGTCATGCTCTTCAGCGAGGGGTGGGCGTCCGCCCCGTTCGACCGGACGCTCTTCGACCGGATCCGCGACCGCGGCATGATGCCGATGCTGGGCTGGGAACCCTGGGACTACCGCCTGGACGAACGGGCCCGGCAGCAGAAGCTGACCGCCCAGGAGATCGACCGGGTCCGGTCGGACCAACCCAGCTACCGGCTGTCCCGGATAGCCGGCGGGGACTTCGACAGCTACGTGCGGTCCTGGGCGGAGGGCATCAAGTCCCTCGGCTACCCGGTGGCCCTGCGCTTCGCCCACGAGATGAACGGCTACTGGTACCCGTGGTGCGAGCTGGTCAACGGCAACCGGCCCGGTGACTACGTGAAGGCCTGGCGCCACGTCCACGACGTGTTCCGGGAGGTCGGGGCCACGAACGTCACCTGGGTGTGGAGCGCGAACGTCCGGTACACCGACCTGACCCCCCCGATCTCCACCTACTACCCGGGCGACGACTACGTGGACTGGGTGGGCATCACGGGCTACTACGGCAAGTACGACTACGCGCCGTACCTCTCCTTCGACGGGGTCTTCGAGAAGACCGTCACCGAGCTCCGCACGATCAGCCGGAAACCGATGGTCGTCACCGAGACCGGTGCATCCGACCACATCGGACGCAAGGCCGAATGGATCAAGGAAGCCTTCCGGGCCCTGCCCCGGTATCCGTTCATCATCGGGCTGATCTGGTTCGAGGTGAACAAGGAACTCGACTGGCGCGTCGTCAGTTCCCCGGCCGTGTCCGCGGCCTTCGCCGACGCGGTCGCCGCCCCCCGCTACCAGGTCACCTGGTCGCCCGACATGCTCCCGCGCACGAAGGACTAGCGGTGCGAAGGGTGACCGCCGCCCGGATGGTGCTGCTCCTGACCGGCGCGCTGCTGCTGACCTACGCGGTCGCCGTGGCGCCGGCCGCCCTGTTCGGGGGCCGGGAGGACGGCCGGGCCGACCGGCCCGCGAAGGCCGGGCCGCAATCCCCGTCCCGGCCCGCCGCGGAACCCTTTCCGCCGGCCGGCAAGGCGTTCGTCGGTGTCATGACCGACAAGGGACCACACGACTTCGCGGCGTCGGACTCGTTCGCGGTGGCGGCGAGACACCGGCCGCAGGTGATGCTCTTCAGCGCGTCGTGGAACCTGGACACGTTCGACCGGACGCTCTTCGACCGCGTCAGCGGTCGGGGGATGATGCCGATGCTGGGCTGGGAGCCGTGGGACCACCGCGTGGACCGGGCGGCCCGCGAGAAGAAGCTGCCGACCCGGCAGATCGACGAAATCCGGTCCGACCAGCCCGCCTACCGGTTGTCCCGCATCACGGCCGGGGAGTTCGATCCCTACCTGCGGTCCTGGGCCGAAGGGATCAGGTCCCTCGGCTACCCGGTCGCCATCCGGTTGGCACACGAGATGAACGGTGACTGGTACCCGTGGTCGGAGGCGAGCAACGGCAACCGGGCGGGCGAGTACGTCCAGGCCTGGCGGCACGTGCACGACCTCTTCCGCGCGGCGGGGGTCACCAACGTGACCTGGGTCTGGAGCCCGAACGCCAAGTGGGACGAGTCGCTCCCGGCGTTGTCCGGGCTGTACCCGGGCGACGACTACGTCGACTGGGTGGGTGTCACGGGTTACTACGGCATCGGGGCCTACACGGACTACCGGTCCTTCGACTCGATCTTCGGCCCGACCATCACCGAGATCCGTACCTTCACCAGGAAACCCTTGGTCATCACCGAGACCGCTGCCTCCGACGCCGCGGGGCGCAAGGCCGAGTGGATCACGGACGCGTTCCGAGCGCTGCGGTGGCACAAGGACATCCTCGGTCTCATCTGGTTCGAGGTGGACAAGGAGCGGGACTGGCGCATCGTCAGTTCGCCGGCCGTGGCCCAGGCCTTCGCCACAGCGGTCGCCGATCCTCGTTACCGGTTCGGCTGGTCGCCCGAGATGGTCCCGCGAACGAAGCCGGAAAATTAGCTTTCCGGACACAAAGGGACAACAAGCTTAAACTTGGCCAAGTCGGAACGAGTGGTGGTGGGGAAGGTGGTGACGCGGTGCGGCTGACGGGGCTCCGGGTCCTCTCGGTGGCGATCGCCGCCCTGCTGCTGGCCTACGCCCTCGCCCTGGCGCCGATCACCACGAGCGGGGGCGGGCAGGGCGACGCGCCCCGCCGGCCGGCGACCGCCGAATCGGGTGCGGTGGTGCCGGCCGATGCCGACGGCCCGCCACTCCAACCGGCGGCGGCCGTCTTCCCGCCGGCCGGCAAGGCCTTCATCGGTGTGATGACTGACAAGGGCCCGTACGACTTCGCGGCGGTGGACCGCTTCGCCGCCGCCGCCCGGCGCGAGCCGCAGGTGATGCTCTTCGGCGTGGGCTGGGAGTCGGGCACGTTCGACCGGGGGCTCTTCGACCGGATCAAGGACCGCGGCATGCTGCCCATGCTCGGCTGGGAGCCCTGGGACTACCACGTGGACCAGGCGGCCCGGAAGCGGAAGAAACTCACCGTCCGCCAGATCGACAAGCTCCGGGCCACCCAGCCGGACTACCGGCTGTCGCGGATCGTGGGCGGCGAGTTCGACGGCTACCTGCGCTCGTGGGCCGAGGGTGTGAGGTCGCTCGGCTACCCGGTCGCCATCCGGTTCGCCCACGAGATGAACGGCGACTGGTACCCGTGGTGCGAGAAGGCCAACGGCAACCGGCCCGGCGAGTACATCGCGGCGTGGCGGCACGTGCACGAGGTCTTCGAGCGGGCCGGCGCCACCAACGTCATCTGGGTGTGGAGCCCCAACGCCCGGTGGAGCAAGACGACCGCGCACCTCGCCGAGCTCTACCCCGGCGACGACTACGTCGACTGGGTGGGCACCACCGGTTACTACGGCACCGGGGCCTGGTCGCGGTACTCGTCCTTCGACGCCATCTTCGGCCCCACCATCGCGGAGATCCGCGCCTTCAGTCGGCGGCCGCTGGTCGTCACCGAGACCGGCGCCTCCGACGCCGGAGGGCACAAGGCCCAGTGGATCCGGGAGACCTTCCGGACGCTGCCGAAGCACCGGGACGTCATCGGCCTCATCTGGTTCGAGGTGGACAAGGAGAAGGACTGGCGGATCGTCAGCTCCCGCGCCGCGTCGACCGCCTTCGCCCAGTCCGTCGCCGCGCCCCACTACGACGTCCGCTGGTCACCGGAGCTGATCCCGCGTACCGACCTGGACGGGTAGGCCGCACGCCGGTCACCGGTCGCGTCCCGGCTCCGGTCCGGTGCCCGGCAGCAGCCGGGCCGCGGCCCGCCGCAGCGGCCGGCCGTCCTTGGCGATCTTCTTCATCCGCCGCCACGCCGTGCGCCCCGGCGGGCCGGTCGCCCCGCCCTCGGCGTCGGCCGGCGGCGCCGGCGTCCGGGGCGGCGGGCCCGGCACCGGCGGCGCCGTCCGGCCCACCCGGTCGGCCGTGGTGTCGGCGGTGCGGACCACCGCCTCGATGATCTGCGGGTTGCGGTCGATGGTGCTCAACGCGCGGTCGAGGATGCCGTTCAGCTCGTCGAGCCGGACCTCCAGCATCGCCTCGGTCGTCACGCCCCGGATGTCGATCCGGACCGTCCCGAGCCGGGCCTGCATCCCGATGTCCAGGTGGAGCAGGCCACCCAGGCGGGCGCGCAGGGACACGTGGGCGTCCAGGTCGTCGACCTCGATGCAGATGTCGTCGACCTGGAGGTGGGGGATCTGGAGGACCACGTCCGGGTCGGACATGGTGGGGCCGCTGTGGTGCCCACCGGCGGGCGGACACTCCCCGTCCTGCCCGGCCGGGCGCCGCGGATCGGCGGCTCCCGTCCCGGGCTCACCCGGATCCTGCCTCCCGTTGCCCACCTGACCTCCGTCGCCCGCGCCGGCCCGTCGGTGGCCGGCCGGCGTGCCATTCCCGGAAACCGGGGCGGCACACCTGGGCGCGGCGCGCGAGGACCGGTGATTTCGCCGATGCGGTGGCCGGGGGAGCGCTCCAATACTGACGCATGTCGATGGATCTCCCTACCCGACTAGGAGCGACCGACGTGCGATCAGCCACCACCACTCCCCGTCCCCGTACCCGCCTCCAGGCCCTGGGCCGGCTCACCGCGGCGGCCGTCCTGGCCCTCGGCGGCGCCCTGGCCGTCCCCGCCGGCGCGCAGGCCGCCGACAACCCCTACGAGCGCGGCCCCGCGCCGACCAGCGCCATCCTGGAGGCCAGCCGCGGTCCCTTCGCCACCTCGTCCTACAGCGTCTCCTCGCTGAGCGTCACCGGCTTCGGCGGCGGGGTCGTCTACTACCCGACCAGCACCAGCGAGGGCACCTTCGGCGCCATCGCCATCTCCCCCGGCTTCACGGCCACCTGGTCGAGCCTCAGCTGGCTCGGACCGCGGATCGCCTCGCACGGCTTCGTGGTCATCGGCATCGAGACCAACACCCTCTACGACCAGCCGGACAGCCGTGGTCGCCAGCTCCTGGCCGCGCTGGACTACCTGGTCCAGCGCAGCACGGTCCGGAGCCGGATCGACGCCAGCCGGCTCGCCGTGGCCGGGCACTCGATGGGCGGGGGCGGCACCCTGGAGGCCGCCGCTTCCCGGCCGTCCCTGCAGGCCGCCGTCCCGCTGGCCCCCTGGAACCTGGACAAGACCTGGTCCGGGGTGACGGTGCCGACGCTCATCGTCGGTGGGGAGAGCGACAGCGTGGCGCCGGTCGCCAGCCACTCGGAGCCCTTCTACAGCAGCATCCCGGCCTCGTCCGAGAAGGCGTACCTGGAGTTGAACGGCGCGAGCCACTTCTTCCCGCAGACGGTGAACACGCCGATGGCCAAGCAGATGGTGGCCTGGCTGAAGCGCTTCGTGGACAACGACACCCGCTACGAGCAGTTCCTCTGCCCGGGCCCGAGCGGTCTGGCCATCGAGGAGTACCGGAACACCTGCCCCAGCTCCTGAGCCTCGCCCACCGGGGGGCGGCCGCCACGGCGGCCGCCCCGCTGTGCGCGGCGGCCCTAGACTCGGCCAGCGTGGAGGAGGCGGGCGGGATGGGCGGCACCGGTTCCCCGGGCCGGGTCGACGGACGGGCCGCGCGGGCCACCCGCACCCGGGCCGCCATCGTCGAGGCCCACCTCGCCCTCGTCGCCGAGGGGGACCTGCGCCCGACGGGCGACCGGATCGCCGAGCGGGCCGGTGTCTCGCTGCGCACGCTGTGGACCAACTTCAAGGACATGGAGACGCTGTTCGAGGCCAGCGGCGAGGAGCTGCTGCGCCGCCAGGACGCCGCCTGGCGGCCGATCTCCCCGGCGCTGCCGCTGGCGAAGCGGGTCGAGGCCTACTGCCGGCAGCGGGCCCGGTTGCTGCAGCTCATCGCGCCGTCCGCCCGGGCGGCGCAGTTGCGCGAGCCGCTCTCCCCGCAGTTGCACCGCAACCGCCGCAAGCACATCGACCGGGTCCGTGACGAGGTCGAGCAGCTGTTCGCCGCCGAGCTGGACCGGGCCGGTCCGGGGCGGGAGCAGCTCGTGCAGGCCCTGGTGGCGGCCAGCATGTGGTCGACCTGGTCGATGCTGCGCGACGGGCTGGGGCTCGGCGTGGGCCCGGCCCGGGCGGTGATGGCCCGCACCGTGGCGGCGTTGCTGGCGGATCCCGAGGGACAAAGTCTTTTCCGACTGGTTACCGATAGGTGAAACTGGATGCATGGTTACTGCATTCAGAGTGCAAATAACCTTGCGGGGTCGGGACGACGAGTGCCAGGCCGTGCGCGGCCTGCTCGACCGGGCGGCCGGCGGCGCGCTGCTGTTCCACGGCGAGCCCGGCTCGGGCCGCAGCACCCTGCTGGCGTACGCCCGGCGGCACGCCGGTGCGCGGGCGGTCCTCGCCGGCGCCGGGCTCGCCGACGAGGCGGCCCTGCCGTACGCGGGCCTGCAACGCCTCCTCGACCCGTTGCTCGACCGGGCCGCGGCGCTGCCCGAACGGCAACGGCGGGTGCTGCGGCGCGTGCTGACCGGCGGCGGCTGCCCGGAGGCCCAGCGGCTGACCCTGGCCACCGCCGTGCTCGGCCTGCTCGCCGTCGTCGCCCGCGACCGCCCGCTGCTGTGCACGATGGACGACGTCGACGCCGGCGACCCGCAGACCGCCGCGACCCTCGCCGTCGTGGCCCGCCGGCTGAGCCGGCTGCCGGTCGCCCTCGTGCTCACCGCGGCCGGCGCGGCGGCGGCCGGTGACCTGCCCGCCCACCGGCTGTCCCCGCTGGACGAGCAGCAGTGCCGTGCCCTGCTCGCCGACCGGCGGTCCGCCCCGCCGCCGGCCGCGGTGGCCGCCGGACTGGCCGCGGTCAGCGGCGGCAACCCGCTGGCGCTTGCCGACCTCGCCGACACGCTCACCCCCGGCCAGTGGAACGGGGACGAGCCGCTGCCCGCCGCCCCACCGGCCGACGGCGCGCTGGGCGCCGCCTACCGCGCCCGCCTCGACCGGCTGCCGCCGGACACCCGGCGGGTGCTGCTGCTCGCCGCGCTCGACCGCGACGGGGATCCCGCCGCCCTGGACCGTGCGGCGCGCGCCGCCGGCGTGGACGTCGAGGCGCTCGCACCGGCCGAGGCCGCCGGCCTGCTGCGCTCCGGCCCGGCGGGCGTGACCTTCGCCCACCCGCTGACCCGGACCATGGTCGAGGCCGTCGCACCGCCGGCCGACCGGCGGGCGGCCCACCTGCTGCTGGCCCGGGCGCCGGGCGGCCGGCCGCTGCGCCGGGCCCTGCACCGCGCCGCCGCCACCGACGGTCCCGATCCGGCGCTGGCCGCGGAGCTGGAGGCGGCCGCCGCCGGTGCGGACGACCGGACCGAGGCCGCCGCCGCGCTGCGTCGCGCCGCCGAACTCAGCGACGACCCCGCCCGCGCCGCCGCCCGGACGGTCGCCGCGGCCCGCTGCGCCTGGACCGCCGGCCACCCCGACCAGGCCCGGCGCCTACTCGCCGGGCCGCCCGCCGGTCCGGCCGCGACCGGCCCGGCCGACCTGCTGCGCGGCGAGATCCAACTCCGCTGCGACGCGCCGTCCACCGCGGTGGCCACCCTCCTCTCCGCCGCCGAGGCGGTCGCGCCGGCCGACCGCGGGGCCGCCCTGCTCGGCCTGGTCCGGGCCGGCGAGGCCATCTGCCTCACCGGCGACCACTACCGGTACGCCGAGGTGGCGCGCCGGGCGTGGGCGCTGCGCCGGCCCGGGGACCCGCCGGACGTCGAACTGCTGACCACGTTCGCGGCCGGCGTCGGGGCGACCCTGCGCGGCGACCACGAGCAGGGCGGGCCGGCGCTGCGCCGGGTCGTCGTCCTGGGCGGCCGCCTGACCGGGCCGGCGCTCACCCCGGCCGCGCTGGTCTGCGCCGCGGTGGCCGGGCTGCTGGTGGCCGTCGACGGCGCGGCGCACCGGCTGGCCGACCGCGCCGTCGAGCTGTCCCGGGCCCGCGGCGAACGGTCCGTGCTGCCCCGGGCGCTGGAGCTGCGCGCCGTCGCCGAGTACTGGCTGGGCCGGCACGCCACGGCGGCGGAGACCGCCCACGAGGGGCTGCGCGTGGCCCGTGCCACCGGCCAGCGGACCTGCGCCCAGGTCCACCTCGGCATCCTCGCCGTGCTGGCCGCGGTACGGGCCGACCGGGCCACCAGCCTCGCCCGGATCGCGGAGATCGGCGACGGCGCCACCCCGGGCAGCCGCCCCTACGCGTACGCCCAGTGGGCGCTCGGCGTGCTCGACCTGGTCGACGGCCGGCACGCCGACGCGGCCACCCGGCTGGCCTCGCTCGCCCGCACCGGCACCGGCCGGGGCCAGGTCCTCGTGCAGGTGATGGCCACGCCGTACCTGGTGGAGGCCGCCGCCCACGACGGCCGGCGGCCCACCGCGGCGCTCGCCGTCTTCGACCGCTGGGCCAGCAGCACGGCGAGCCCGTCGCGCCGGGCCCTCTCCGCCCGCTGCCACGCCCTGCTCGCGCCCCGCGGCAGCGCCGAGGCCGAGCGGGAGTTCCGCACGGCGCTGCGGCTGCACCCCACCGACACCGACCGGTTCGAGCGGGCCCGCACCGAGCTGCTGTTCGGCCGGGAACTGCGCCGGGCCCGCCGGCCGCGGGACGCCCGGGCGTACCTGCACCGGGCACGGGAGACGTTCACCCTGCTCGGCGCGACCGTCTGGGCCGAGCGGGCCGGCGCGGAGCTGCGCGCGGCGGGGGAGTCGGTCGGGTCCGCGCAGCAGCCGCCGGCGCAGCTGCTGACCGGCCAGCAGCTGCACATCGCGCAGCTGGTCGCCGAGGGGGCCACCAACCGGGAGATCGCCACCCGGATGTCGCTCTCCACCCGGACGATCGACCACCACCTGCGCAACATCTTCCACCGGCTCGGGGTCCGCTCCCGCACCGAACTGGCCCGCCTCTTCGCCTAGTCGTCGGCGGCCCGCACCGGCCGGAGGCGCGGTAGGGTGCGGGTCGAGACCGCAGTTCCCGCCGCGCTGGTCGTCCAGGGGGTCAGGTGAACGCACGCGACGTCGAGGCGCACCGCGACGAGCCCGTCCATGGTGGCCACGACTACGACGAGGTCTACCGGGACACGGCCGACTCGGGCGGGCCGCCCTGGGACATCGGCGGTCCCCAACCGGCGCTCGCCGAGGTGCTCGACCACGGGGTCCGGGGCCCGGCGGTGCTCGACATCGGCTGCGGCAACGGCGATCTCGCGATCGCCCTCGCCCGGCGCGGCCACCGGGTGACGGGGGTCGACATCTCCGCGTCGCCATCGACCAGGCCCGCGCCAAGGCCGCCGCCGAGGGACTGTCGGTGCACTTCGAGGTCCAGGACGCCACGAACCTGTCGCTGCCCTCGGCGCCGTTCGACTCGGTGTTCGACTCCGGCCTGCTGCACAGCATCCACCGCAACGGCGGCGCGGTGGACCGCTACCTCGCGTCGCTGCCGGGCCTCGCCGCGCCGGGCGCTGCCGTCTTCGTGCTGGCCGTGTCGCCGGAGGCGGGCCACGGCTGGGGCCTGACCGAGCAGGAGCTGCGGGCGGCCTTCGCCGGGCCGGAGTGGGTCGACACCGAGGTCACGGACATCGACGTGGTCGCGCAGACCGGCGGCTCGACGCTCCACCTGGCCGGTCACCTGCTCCGCACGGTCCGCGCACTCGACGCCTGACCCGCCGGCCAGCCGCTTTCCACCCCCCCTGCGCCACCCAGCGGGCGAGCACGGGCTCCACCGGTGACGGCCCGCACCCGTCCGTCCCCGCATCCCCGTAGCGGCGTCCCGTCCCCACGGCGTCAACGGGCGGGGACGTCGCGGGGGTCGCTCGTGACGGCGGGTTGACGCGACCTCCGGCAGGGTCGCAGCGCGACGACGTGGTGGCTCGGGCAGCACCGGCCGCGACAGCTCCACCGTCTCCCGCAGGCCGTCGAAGGGGACTTCATGATCAGGACGATGCTCCGGCTGCGCGCGCGTCAGGGCTGCGAGCCCGCCCTGCGGTCCGCGTGGGGGACGGTCGCGGAGCAGGTCGGCGGGCTGGCCGGCAACCTCCGGCACGAGCTGCTGCTCGACGCCCTGGACCCGCGCGGGTTCGTCCTCGTCACCGAGTGGGCCGACGAGGAGGCGCTGCGGGCGTACCGGGACGGGCCGGTGGCCGCGCGGCTGGCCGAGCTGGTCCGGCCGCTGACCGAGCCGGGGGGCCCGGTCGACTACCCCGTGCTGCGGGAGCACGGAACGGGCGACTCGACGGTCTACGTGGACGTCGAGCTGACCGTGCCGGCGCCCCGGCTCGCCGAGTTCCACCGCGGCTACCCGGAGGTCCGGGCGCGGATGGCCGGGATACCCGGGTACCGGCGCGAGCAGTTGCTGCGCGAACCCGGGTCGGACGTGCACCACATCTTCGCCGAGTGGAACAGCGCGGGGGAGTTCCTCCGCTGGATCGCCGACCCGGCCCACGCCTCCGCGCAGGCCGGGCCGATCGCGCCGTTCCTTCTCGACATCCGGCGCCGCCTGTTCCACGTCGTGCCCGACGGGGACGGCCGGCGCCACGCCACCACGGGCAGGGAGGCCGACGTGCATAGGACAACGGACGTACTCGTCGTCGGGGCGGGGCCCGCCGGGCTGACCGCCGCCGTCGAGCTGGCCCGGCGGGGCGTCGACTGCCGGGTGATCGACAAGCTGGCCGCCCCGGCCGGCCAGGCCGACAAGGCGATCGGCGTGCACTGCCGCACCATGGAGATCTGGGAGGAGCAGGGCGTCGTCCGGGAGGCCATGGACGCCGGCATCTGGCTCACCGGCAACATGGTCTTCGTCAACGGGGCGGAGACCCACCGGATGAGCTGGGAGCTGCCCGGCCTGCCGTACGCGCACCTCGGCCTGCCCCAGTACGAGACCGAGCGCATCCTCACCGCCCGCCTGGCCACCCTCGGGGTGCGCCCCCGGCGCGGCGCCGAGCTTGTCGACTTCGCGCAGGACGACGACGGGGTGACGGCCACCGTCACCACGGCCGACGGCGGCACCGAGACCGTGCGCGCGAAGTACCTGGTCGGCTGCGACGGCGCGCACAGCCGGGTCCGGGAGCTGCTCGGGCTGACCTTCACCGGCGGGCTGGGCCGGTTCCCCCAGCTGTTCATGCTCGGCGACGTCGACGTGGACTGGGACATGCCCGACGGGCACCTGCTGCGGTTCCTGCACGAGACCGACGGCCGCATGGACGGGATGCTGGTCTGCGTCCCGCTGCGCGGCGAGCGCCGGTACCGGATCGCCACGCTGGCCCCGCCCCGGTTCTTCGCGCAGACCGGCGGGCAGGACGCCCCGCCCGGGTTCAGCGCGGAACTGGGCGCGCCGACCCTGGCCGACGTCCAGGCCGCCCTCGACCACCTCGCCCCGCCCGGCACCCGCGCCTCGAACCTGCGCTGGTCGTCCGTGTTCCGGATCAGCCACGGCATCGTGGACCGCTACCGCGACGGCCGGGTGTTCGTGGTCGGCGACGCGGCCCACCTGCACCCGCCCGCCGGCGGCCAGGGCATGAACACCGGGATCCAGGACGCCTGGAACCTGGCCTGGAAGCTGGCCCTGGCGGTACGCGGGATCGCCGCGCCCGGCCTGCTCGACAGCTACGAGACCGAGCGCCGGCCGGAGGGCGAGGAGATCGTCGGTCGTGCCGTGCGGATGGCGTTCACCGACGAGCTGGACCGCGAGGACCTGAAGCGGCAGTTCCTCCAGGAGATGTCCATGCTGCTCAGCTACGCGGGCAGCCCGCTGGTCGGCGAGTGCGTGTCCGATCCGGACGCGTTGGGCGAGGCCCCCCGTCCGGGTGACCGCGCCCCCGACGTGGCCGGGCTGCTGCGGCGCGGCGTCGGCCACCCGCTGCGGCTGCGCGACCTGACCCGCGGCACCCGCCACACCCTGCTGCTCTACGCCGACGCGTCGGCCGACGAGGCGGCGCTGGGCGCCATCGCCGAGCTCTGCGCCGACGTGCGGCGGCAGACGGCCGGGGAGGTCGACGCGTACCTGCTGCTCAGTCCGGACGCCACCGAGCCGCGGCTGCTCGACCCGCCGACGGTGTGCGACGCCGACGGCCGGTTCCGCGCCGCGTACGGACTGACCGGCACCGGGCTGTACCTGGTCCGCCCGGACGGGCACGTCGGCTTCCGCAGCCAGCCGGTCGACGCCGACGCGCTCCGCAAACACCTGCACCTGGTGTTCGGGGGTGCCCGGTGACCCGGGTGCGGACCGTGCTCGCCATGCGGACCCGGGAGGGCTGCGAGGAGCGCTTCGAGTCGGAGTGGCGCAGCGCGGCCGAGGAGATCCGCACGCTGGACGGCTGCCTGCACCAGGACCTGGTCCGCGACGCCGACGACCCGCGCAGCTACCTGATCATCAGCGACTGGGCGGACCGTGAGCGCCTGGACGCCTTCGGCCGCAGCGAGCACCGGGACCGGCTGCTGCGCATCATCCGCGAGCTGCGTGAGTCCGCGCAGCGGCACACCTACCAGGTGCTGCACAGCGTGGGCAGCGCACCAGAGGAGGACCGATGACCGAGGACGCCGTTCCGGCGAGCGAGCTCTACACCGACGGGTTCGCCGCCGACCCCTACCCGACCTTCGCCCGGCTGCGCACCGACCGGCCGGTGTGCCCGGTCAGCTCCCCGCGCTTCGACTCCTGGCTGATCACCCGCTTCGACGACGCCCGGGCGGCGCTCACCGACCCGCGGCTGTCCAAGGACCTCTACGGTCCCGGCCAGCACTACCTGCGGATCTTCGGGCCGAACTCCGAGGGCTTGAACCGCAACATGCTCAACTCCGACCCGCCGGAACACACCCGGCTGCGCCGGGTCGTCTCCCAGGCGTTCGCGCCGCGGCGGATCGAGGCGCTCCGGCCGCGGGTGGCGCAGGTCGTCGACCACCTGATCGACAAGATGCTCCCGCAGGGCCAGGCCGAGCTGATGCACGACTTCGCCATCCCGCTGCCCATGACGGTCATCTGCGAGCTGCTCGGGGTGCCGCCGGAGGACCACGACCGGGTGCTCGAGTGGACCCAGGTGATCCGCACCTCCGGCTCGACCCGGCGGCCGCCGCAGGAGGAGCGGGCGGCCGTGCAGGAGGCCCAGCTGCGCCTGCACCACTACTTCGCCGACCTGGTACGGGCCAAACGCGACGACCCGGCCGACGACATCATCGGCGCGCTGATCGACGCGGTCGACCGCGACGGGACGCTGTCCGAGGCGGAGCTGGTCACCACCACGTTCCTGCTGGTGTTCGCCGGGCACCAGACCACCGCGGACTTCCTCGGCAACGCGGTGCTCGCCCTGCTCACCCATCCCGAGCAGCTCGAGATGCTGCGTGCCACGCCCCAGCTGCTGCCGGCGGCGATCGAGGAGCTGCTCCGGTTCGACGGCCCGCTGCCGGTGGCCAGCCCGCGGATCGCCACCGAGGACGTCGAGTACGAGGGGGTGTGCATCCCGCGCGGCGCGATCGTCGGCGTGGCGATCAACGCGGCGAACCACGACCCCGCGCACTTCACCGACCCCGACCGGCTGGACCTGCGCCGGGTCCGCGGCCCGCACCTGGGCTTCGGGCACGGCGTGCACTACTGCCTCGGCGTCTCGCTGGCCCGGATGGAGGCGCAGATCGCGCTCGCCGCGCTGCTGCGCCGGCTGCCCGGTCTGCGGCTCGGCGTGCCCCTCGACGAGGTGCGCCGGCTGCCCGCCGCGTCGCCGTTCCGCGGCCTGCTGGAGCTGCCGATCACCTTCGCCGCCTGAGCCGCCCGTCCGCCCACCCGAACCCAACCAAGGAGCAGCCATGGTCTTCCGGAACGTGATCGTCTGCCACATGGTCCCCGGCAGCGACAAGATCGTCGGGGACGTCTTCGGCCACTACGACCAGGCCACCCGACCCCAGGACCTCGGGGTCATCGGGCGCATCCTGCTGTCCCACCACGACCTCTACATCCACGTCATCGAGCGCGAGCAGGACCCGCGGATCTCCGGCCAGACCCGTGGGCTGCCCGCGTTCCAGAAGATCGCCGAGGCCATCGGCCCGTACGTGACGCCGTACCCGCGCTACTGGAAGAACCCGTCCGACTCGGTGGCCAAGGAGTTCTACCACTGGGCCCCGGAGGGGGAGCCGCCCGCGGACACCACGCTGACCGTGATCGTCGGGCGGATCAAGCCCGGCGCCGAACCGGACGTGGCCCGGGTCTTCGCCGAGTCCGACGCCGGCTCGCTGCCGACCGAGCTGGGCGTCACGGGGCGCTGGCTCTACTCGATCGACGACGTCTACGTGCACCTGCTCGAACAGGAGGCGTCGGCGGCCGAGGCGACCCGGAACAACCACGACGCGAAGCCGGTCTTCGCGAAGGTGATGCAGGACCTGGCGCCCTACGTGAGCCCGTACCGGCCGGAGGAGTGGCACGGTCCGCAGGACTCGGTGGCCACCGTGTTCTACCGCTGGCAGGCCGAGGACTGAGCGGCGCGGCGGGGGCGTCCGGCGGCGCCCCCGCCGCGCGCTGTCGTCGGCCTCTCCGGACGGCGCCGGGCCGCGCCGGGCGTTCAGCGCCCTCCTGAGCGCGGCCTCACTCGTCGCCGACGGGTTCCGTCTCGCCGTCGTGCTCGTACCGGGGCGTCAGGTGCTCGTCGGGCTGCGGAGCCTCGGCCAGGTTGTGGTGCGGGTCCCCGTCCGCGGAGTACAGGACGTCGTCGGTCTTCTTGGTCTTGCTCCGGTCCTCTTCCGGCTCCGTCACGTCCGCTCCTCGCCAGGCCGTCGGTGACCACCCTGCCGGGCGGCCCTGTCCAAGCTCCCACCCTAGGCCCGGTGAACCGCGGTCGCAGGCGGATGAGAGCGCGCGCCCGCCTGCGGGTGGGCCCCGGGGCGAACGCCCCCGCGCGGCACCTGTGATGGGACATGGTGGTGCTGGGGACGGCTCGGCGACGGGCCGTTCCGGGGGGAACCGGCGGCGCGGGGGTGACGGGTGCCGACGAAGGAGATCATCCAGCACATCGGGACGCTCCTGGACCTGGCCGGGGTGCTGGTCATCGCGGTCGGCGTCGCGGTCGCCACGGTCGTCTTCGCCGTGCGCTGGTGGCGCACCCGGCAGGTCGTCGAGCACTACCGGTCGTACCGGCAGGGGGTAGGGCGGGCCATCCTGCTCGGCCTGGAACTCCTCGTCGCCGGGGACATCATCCGGACCGTGGCGGTGTCGCCCACCTTCACCAGCGTCGGGGTGCTGGCGCTGATCGTGCTGGTCCGGACGTTCCTCAGCGTCTCGCTTCAGGTGGAGCTGGACGGTCGCTGGCCGTGGCAGGGCAGGGGGCCGGTCGGCGGCGCCCCGGTGTCGGCCCGGCCGGAGCGCTGAGGGGCGAACCGGAGGTCGGGTGTCGGCGGGGTCCGCGGGCGGCGACGGCGCGCCCGGCCGAACTTTCGCCAGGCGCCGGCGGCACGGTCCGGGTGTTCTGCTCGCTCATCCCGCTCCCGCGGCTCGACCGCGTCCCGCGTCAACCCGCGGGCCCTTCGCGTGTCCGGAGACCGGGCCGGCCCGGACCGGGGAGTTGGCGCATACCCCCTAGGGGTATATGGTGGCGGGCGGAGGTGGAGTTCCGATGGACCACGAACACGGGCACCACGGCGCGGGCCACGACACGCACGGGGGGCACCACACGCACGGGGGACACGACAAGCACGCCGGGCACGACCCCGAGCGGTTCCGCCGCACGTTCTGGCTGAGCCTGGCGCTGACCGTGCCGATCGTGCTGACCAGCCACATGGTCATGGACTGGCTCGGCTACTCGCTCGACCTCCCGGGCGTGCGCTGGGTCGGCCCGGTCCTGGGCACGGTCGTCTTCTTCTACGGCGGCTGGCCGTTCCTGGTCGGCGGCGTCCGGGAGGTGCGCGACCGGGCGCCGGGCATGATGCTGCTGATCTCGATGGCGATCACCGTCGCGTACCTGGCGTCGGTGGCCACCAGCCTCGGCCTGTTCGACCTGGACTTCTGGTGGGAGCTGGCCGCCCTGGTCACCATCATGCTGCTCGGTCACTGGCAGGAGATGAAGGCGATCGGGCAGGCCCAGGGTGCGCTCGCCGCGCTCGCCGCCCTGCTGCCCGACGACGCCGAACGCCTCGACGACTCCGGCGCCGCGCACCGGGTGCCGGTGGCCGACCTGCGGGTCGGCGACCTGGTGCTGGTGCGCTCCGGCGGCCGGGTCCCCGCCGACGGCCGGATCGTCGACGGGGCCGCCGAGCTGGACGAGTCGATGATCACCGGGGAGTCCCGTCCGGTGCCGCGCGCCGCCGGCGACCGGGTGGTCGCCGGGACCGTGGCCACCGACTCGGCCCTGCGGGTACGCGTCGACGCCGTCGGCGAGGACACCGCGCTCGCCGGCATCGGCCGCCTCGTCGCCCAGGCGCAGTCCTCCGGCGGCCGCGCCCAGGCGCTCGCCGACCGGTTCGCCGCGCTGCTGTTCTACGTCGCGGCCCTCGCCGGCCTGGCCACCTTCGCGGCCTGGCTGCTGCTCGGCGACACCGACCAGGCCGTGGTCCGGACCGTGACGGTGCTGGTGATCGCCTGCCCGCACGCCCTCGGCCTGGCCATCCCGCTGGTCGTGGCGCTCTCCACGGCGCTCTCCGCCCGCGCCGGCATCCTGGTGAAGGACCGGCTCGCCCTGGAACGGATGCGCACCGTCGACGCGGTGCTGTTCGACAAGACCGGCACCCTCACCAAGGGACGGCACACCCTGACCGGGGTGGCCGCCACCGGCGGGCTGGCCGACGACGACGCGCTGCGCCTCGCCGGCGCGGTCGAGGCGGACAGCGAGCACCCGCTCGCCCGGGCCCTGGTCACCGCCGCGCAGGACCGGGGCCTGCGGGCGTCCGCCCGGGACTTCCGCTCGCTGACCGGCCGGGGCGTACGCGCCACGGTGGACGGCGCCGACTGGGCGGTGGGCGGTCCGGCCCTGCTGCGTGAGCTGGACACCGGCGCGCCCGCCGAGCTGGCCCGGGCGGCGGAGGGCTGGTCCCGGCGGGGCGCCGCGGTGCTGCACCTGGTCCGGCTGCCCGGGGCCGGCCGCCCGGAGGTGGTCGGCGCGTTCGCGCTCGAGGACGAGGTGCGCCCCGAGGCCCGCGCGGCCATCGCCGAACTGCGCGAGCAGGGGGTCAAGAAGATCGTGATGATCACCGGGGACGCCCGGCCGGTCGCCGAGGCGGTCGCCGCCGACCTGGGCTTCCGCCCCGGCGTGGACGAGGTCTTCGCCGAGGTCCTCCCGGCCGACAAGGACAAGGCGGTCACCGAACTCCAGTCCCGCGGGCTCACCGTGGCGATGGTCGGCGACGGGGTCAACGACGCCCCGGCCCTGGCCCGCGCCGACGTGGGCGTGGCCATCGGCGCCGGCACCGACGTGGCGATCGAGTCCGCCGGGGTGGTGCTGGCCGGCTCCGACCCGCGCGGGGTCACCGGCGTGATCCGGCTGTCCCGGGCGTCGTACCGGAAGATGCGCCAGAACCTGGCCTGGGCGGCCGGCTACAACGTGGTGGCCATCCCGCTCGCCGCCGGGGTGCTGGCCTGGGCCGGGGTGGCGCTCAGCCCGGCGGTGGCCGCGGTGCTGATGTCCGCGTCCACCATCGTGGTGGCGCTCAACGCCCAGCTGCTCCGCCGGGTCCGGCTCACCCCGACGGACGACTAGCTCCACCGCGGCTGCGGCCGGCACGACCCCTTGCTCCTGGTGATTGCGGGGGGTCGTGCCGCTTCACGCCCGCACCTGCGAACCGCTAGGGTGGCCGCGTGACGGTGTTCCGGATCGGCGAGGCCGCCGAACTGCTCGGGGTCAGCGCGGACACGGTCCGCCGCTGGATCGACGCCGGGCGGCTGCCCGCCATCCGCGACGAGCACGGCCACCGGGTGCTCGACGGCGCCGACCTGGCCGCGTTCGTCCGCGCCCCGGGCCACCCCGAGCTCTCCTCGGCCCGCAATCGGCTGCGCGGCATCGTCACCGCCGTCGTCAAGGACACCGTGATGGCCCAGGTCGACATCCAGGCCGGGCCGTTCCGGATCGTGTCGCTGATGAGCCGTGAGGCCGTCGACGACCTCGACCTCCAGGTCGGCTCGGTGGCCGTCGCCGTGATCAAGTCGACCACCGTCGTGGTGGAGCGCGCGCCCGCGCCGAAGGGGAGAACGAACCCGTGACCACCCGGTGGATCCGCGCCGCTCTGGCCGGGCTGGCCGCGCTGGCCCTGTCCGTCACCGGCTGCGGTGGCGGCGCCGACGACGGGGCGACCGGCGGCACGGTGACCGTCTTCGCCGCCGCCTCGCTCACCGAGCCCTTCACGAAGCTCGGCCGGGACTACGAGGCGGCACACCCCGGCACCCGGGTCGTCTTCAACTTCGCCGGCAGCTCGGCGCTCGCCACGCAGCTCACCCAGGGCGCGCCGGCCGACGTGTTCGCGGCCGCCTCGCCGGCCACCATGAAGACCGTGACCGACGCGGGGGACGCCGCCGGGACACCGGCCGTCCTGGTCCGCAACCAGCTCGTCATCGCCGTGGCGAAGGGCAATCCGGACCGGGTCGCGGGCCTGGCCGACCTGGCCCGGCCCGGGGTGAAGGTGGCGCTCTGCGCCGAGCAGGTGCCGTGCGGCGCGGCGGCGAAGGCCGCTCTCGCCGCGGCCGGCGTGCGGCTCACCCCGGCCACCCTGGAGCAGGACGTCAAGGGTGCCCTCGCGAAGGTGCGGCTGGGTGAGGTCGACGCGGCGCTGGTCTACCGCACCGACGTGCGGGCCGCCGCCGAGCTGGACGCCGTCGAGTTCCCCGAGTCCGCCCGGGCGGTCAACGACTACCCGATCGTGGTCCTGAAACACGCCGGCAACCCGGCCGGGGCCCGCGCCTTCGTCGACCACGTCCGCTCCGACGCCGGCCTGGCCGTGCTCACCGCCGCCGGGTTCCAGGCCCCGCCGAGCAGCCGGTGAGCCGACCTCCCCGCCGCCGGCAGCGGGTGCCGCTGGCGCTGCTGCTCCCCGCCGGGCTCGGGCTGCTCTTCCTCGTCCTGCCGCTGGCCGGGCTGCTGGTCCGGGCGCCCTGGACCACGCTGCCCCGGCGGCTGGCCCAGCCCGGCGTGCTCACCGCGCTGCGGCTGTCCCTGGAGACCGCGACCGCCGCCACGCTGCTCTGCGTCGCGCTCGGCGTACCCCTGGCCTGGCTGCTGGCCCGCGTCCAGTTCCCCGGCCGGCGGCTGGTCCGCGCCCTGGTCACCGTGCCGCTGGTGCTGCCGCCGGTGGTCGGCGGGGTGGCGCTGCTGCTGGTCTTCGGCCGGCGCGGGCTGCTCGGGTCCTGGCTGGACGCGACCTTCGGGGTGACCCTGCCGTTCACCACCGCCGGCGTGGTGCTGGCCGAGGCGTTCGTGGCCATGCCCTTCCTCGTCATCGCCGTCGAGGGTGCGCTGCGCGGCGCCGACCACCGCTACGAGGAGGCCGCGGCCACCCTGGGCGCCGGGCGCTGGACCACCTTCACCCGCGTGACCCTGCCGCTGGTCGCCCCCGGGGTGGCGGCCGGCGCGGTGCTCTGCTGGGCCCGCGCGCTCGGCGAGTTCGGCGCCACCATCACCTTCGCCGGCAACTATCCGGGGCGGACCCAGACCATGCCGCTCGCCGTCTACCTGGCGTTGGAGACCGACGTGCAGGCCGCCATCGTGCTGAGCCTCATCCTGCTGACCGTCTCCGTGGCCATCCTGGCCGGGTTGCGGGACCGCTGGGTCGGTACGGCGTGACCGGCACGCCCCTGCTCGACGCGCACCTGGTCGCCGACCGGGGCGCGTTCCACCTCGACGTGCGGCTGGCCATCGGCGCCGGGGAGGTGGTGGCGCTGCTCGGCCCGAACGGGGCCGGCAAGACCACCGCGCTGCGGGCCCTCGCCGGGCTGCACCCGCTCACCGCCGGGCACCTCACCCTCGGCGGCGCCGATCTCGACCGCCCCGACCGGCGGGTGTGGACCCCGCCGGAGCGGCGCCCGGTCGGCGTGGTGTTCCAGGACTACCTGCTCTTCCCGCACCTCAGCGCCCTGGACAACGTGGCGTTCGGTCCGCGCCGCCGGGGCGCCGACCGGCGGGCCGCCCGGGCCCGCGCGCAGGGCTGGCTGGACCGGGTCGGCCTGGGCGGGCAGGCCCGGCACCGGCCGCGCCAGCTCTCCGGAGGGCAGGCCCAGCGGGTCGCCCTGGCCCGCGCCCTGGCCGTCGAGCCCACGCTGCTGCTGCTCGACGAGCCGCTCGCCGCGCTCGACGCCCGGACCCGGCTGGACACCCGCGCCGAACTCCAGCACCACCTCGGCGCGCACCCCGGCGCCACCCTGCTGGTCACCCACGACCCGCTGGACGCCCTCGTGCTCGCCGACCGGCTCGTCATCGTCGAGCAGGGGCGGGTGGTCCAGGAGGGCGACGCGGCGACCGTCACGGCCCACCCGCGCACCGACTACGTGGCCCGGCTCGTCGGGCTCAACCTGCACCGCGGGCACGCCGACGGGCACGCCGTCACGGTCGGCGGACTCACCCTCACCACGGCGGACAGCGTGTGGGGTGAGGCGTTCGTGGCCTTCCCGCCGGCCGCCGTCGCGCTGCACCCGGCGCGCCCGGACGGCAGCCCGCGCAACGTCTGGCCGGCCACCGTGACCGGTGTGCAGCGCCACGGAGACAACCTGCGGGTCCAGCTCGCCGGGCCGGTCGACGTGGCCGCCGACGTCACCCCCGCCGCGGCGGCCCACCTCGGGCTGCGCCCCGGCCAGCCGGTCTGGGCGGCGGTCAAGGCCGCGGAGACCAGGGCGTACCCGGCGTGACGTACACCGCTGGCCGGTCAACCGGGGTCGGTGGAAGGTTTGACGTCGACCCGCCCGGTCACTGAACAGGGGGAGCGATCACGAAGGGGGAGCGTGGTGCCTGAGACGACACGGTTCCGGTCCAGTCAGGACGTCGTCCTGCCGGACGACGTCACCGACCCGCTGCTGTGGCGGGCCGCGTACGACGTGGCCGCCGCGCACCAGCCCGACCCGGCGGGACGCTGCACCAGCCTGCTGTGCGGCGGGCGGAGCGCGCCCTGCGAGCCGCTGGACAACGCCCGCCGGGCCATGCGGCTGGCGCGCGGCGGGGCGCGGCGCGCCGAGTTCCGCGAGACGCCCGCCCGCAGCGCCCGCGACCGGCGCCGGGCGGCCTGAGCCGGCCGGCGGCGCGGCCGGCCTCAGTGCTCGGGGGAGAAGGCGGCGAGGAAGCGGTCGCGGAAGCTGTCCATCCGCCACACCGGGGCCTGCGGGCCGGGGCGTAGCCCGTCCTGCCAGCCCCAGTCGGCGACCCGGTCCAGCACGGCCGGGTCCTTCGCCACGATGGTGATCGGCACGTCGCGGCCGGCGCCCTCGCCGGTCACCGAGGCCGCCGGCTGGTGGTCGCCGAGGATGACAAGCACCAGGTCGTCCCCGCCGTGGGTCAGCACGTACGACACCAGGGTGCCGAGGCTGTACTCGATGGAGTGCGCGTAGTCCGCGCGGATCAGGCCGGCGTCCCGCTGCAGCACGTCCTGGCTGCCGCCGGTCCTGACGGATTCCGTGTGGAAGATGGTGCCGTCGCCGACCGCGGCCCAGGGCACCGGCTTGGGGATGGCCGACCAGGGGGAGTGGCTGGACACCAGCGGGATCTCCGCCATCAGCGGGGCGTGCGTCCGGTCCCGCTCCAGCCGCTGGAAGGTGGCAAGCGTGTACTGGTCGGGCATCGGCGCGTAGCTGAACTTCGGGCCCCGGTAGGCCAGCTTCTCGGCGTCGTAGTACCTGTCGTAGCCGAAGAACCTCCCCTCCGGCCAGGGCTCGGTGGCGGCCGGGAACACGCCGACGGTCTGCCACCCGGCCCGGTGGAACACGCCGTTCAGGGTGAGCCGGTTCCCGGCCAGCAGGTCCCGGTGCCGCTGGTCGTTGTCGATCCACAGCCCGGAGAGCAGGGTGGCGTGGGCCAGCCAGCTGCCCCCGCCGAAGGTCGGCGAGGTGAGGAAGCCGCTGCGGGCGTCGTAGCCGGCCGCCCGCAGCCGGCGGTAGCCGTCGTCGAGCACCGCGTTCACCCCCGGCGCGAGCGCCGGGTCCTCCACGGCGTCCCGGCCGTAGCTCTCCACGAACGTGACGAGCACGTCCTTGCCGCGCAGCCCGGTCAGCAGCCGGTCGCCGGGCACGTCCTGGTAGGCGTCGGTCGTCATCTCCCCGGCGAACGCCGCCCGGTCGCGCAGGCCGGCCCGCACCTGGCCGACGTGCGACGCCACCAGGGTGGTCGCCGTCCGGTCGGCGACCGGCACGCCGGCGGTGAGGCGCACCCCGAACAGGGCGCAGCCCAGCCACAGCACGGCCAGCGCGGCGAGCACCCGTGCCGCGCCGGTGCGGTGCCGGGCCACGCGCCGGGCCAGCCGCCGCGCCGCGAGCGCCAGGAGCACCGGCAGTCCGGCCACCAGCAGCCCCACCCCGACCGCCGCGGCGACGGCGGCGGCCCGACCGTTCGAGTCGGCCAGGTAGCCGTAGCCGTCGTCGAACAGCCGCCAGTCGAGCAGCACGTCGAACGGCCGGTCCCGGGCCACGAAGAACCCCGTGTCCAGCAGCTTGACCACGGTCAGCAGGCCCAGCACGAGTCCGAGCGCCACGGCGACCGGCCGGCGGGCCCGGTCCGGCAGGACGAGCAGCAGCGCCACCGCGACCAGCGCCTCCACCGGGATCCGCAGCACCGCGCCCGGCCCGACCCCGGCCAGCCGGTCCGGCGCGACCAGCGCCGCCACCACCAGCAGCGCGGCCAGCCCGGTGAGGATCCCGGCGGCGACCCGACGGGTACGCGAGGCCGGCCGCCCCGGACCGGCGGGCAGCACCGCGGCGCCGGGCGGGGTGGTGTCGTCGCCCGGCGCCGGCGGGGACGCCGCGGGGTTCCGGGCGGGGGTGGCCGGTCCGACCGGCCGGCGGAGACGGATACGCAGTGACACGGGGGCTTCCTTCGGGGAGGGGAGGGTCAGGCCGGCTGGTGGGCGACGACGCGGACGGCCACCGGCACCGGGCGCGCCGGCGGGTCCGCCGGCCGTTCGCCGACCGGATCGTGGGCGTGGACGGTCGTGCGCCGGACCGCACCGGCCGGGGCGGGGCCGGCCACCCACGCGGGAAGGTCGGCCGGACCGGTGCCGGCGGCCCAGGACGGGACGGCGTCCGCGCCGGACCGAACCGGGAGCGCGGCCGCGGTGGGCCGGAGGCCCGGCGCGGGGAGCGCGGTCGCGACGGGTGGGGCGGCGGGTCCGGCCGCCCGGACGACCTCGACGACCGGGGTGGGCCGGGCCGCCGGGGCGACGGGACGGCGCCGCCACAGCCAGGTGACGTCGCGGGCGAACGACTCGACAAGCAGGACCAGCGCCCCGGCGACCAGCGCACCGGTGGCCGCCGGCGGCAGCAGGCCGCTCGCCGCCACCGCGAGCACCACGCCCTGCGCCGCCGCGACCACCTTGCGCCAGAACCGGGGCGGCAGCGTGCCGCCCATCCAGCGCAGCGGCCAGCCCGCCGCCACGAAGGCGTACCGCATCCCGCCGATGACCAGCACCCACGCCCCGACCGACGGGGCCAGGTGCACGCTGAGCACCAGGAGCAGGAAGGAGTCGACCTCCATGTCGAAGCGGGCGCCCAGCGCGCTCACCGTGCCGGTCCGCCGGGCCACCTGGCCGTCCACCGCGTCCAGCGCCAGCGCCACCGCGGTGAGCGGGACCAGCACGGCCACCGGCGCCGGACCGCCGACGACCAGGGCGAGCACCCCGCCCACCAGCAGCGCGCGGGCCAGCGTCACCCGGTCGGCCGGGCCGAGCCGGTCCGCGCCGGCCGCCCGCAGGCCGCGCCGGAGCAGCCCGCAGAGCACCCCGGCGTACGCCAGGCCGGCCAGCCAGCCCGCCACGCCGAGACCCACCGTGCCGGCGAGCCCGGCCAGCAGGACGAACTGCACGATCAGCCCGACCAAGGGGCCATTCCGAACCGTGGACACCCTGCCTCCGTGTCTATGATCGACAACCCATGTCAGTCATCACGGGAAATTCGGCCGTCCGGTTCGGTCCGGATGCGGAAAAGAGGAGAATTCGTGACCGGTGAGGCCCGCGCCTTCTGGCTCCGCGCCCCCGGCGAGGGTGAGCTGCGCCCGGTCGCGCTCCACCCGCCCGGCCCCGGCGAGGTGCTGGTCCGCGCCCGCTACTCCGGGGTCAGCCGGGGCACCGAGACCCTGGTCTTCACCGGCCGGGTCCCCGCCGACCAGCACGCCGCCATGCGCGCCCCGTTCCAGGAGGGCGACTTCCCGGCCCCGGTGAAGTACGGCTACCTGAGCGTCGGCACCGTCGAGGCGGGCCCGGCGGAGCTGCGCGGGCGCACCGTCTTCTGCCTGCACCCGCACCAGACCGCGTACGTGGTGCCGGCGGACGCCGTGGTGGTCGTACCCGATCAGGTGCCGGCGGCCCGCGCGGTGCTGGCCGGCACCGTGGAGACCGCCGTGAACGCCCTGTGGGACGCCGCGCCGCTGGTCGGCGACCGGGTCTCCGTGGTCGGCGGCGGCATGGTCGGCTGCTGCGTGGCCGCCGTGCTGGCCCGCTTCCCCGGGGTCCGCGTCGAGCTGGTCGACGCCGACCCGGCGCGGGCGGCGGTGGCCGCGGCGCTCGGCGTCGACTTCGCGCTGCCCGCCGACGCGACCGGCGACCGGGACCTGGTGGTGCACGCCAGCGCCACCGCCGAGGGGCTGCAACGCGCCCTGGAGCTGCTCCGCCCGGACCGCATCGTGCTGGAGCTGAGCTGGTACGGCGACCGCCCGGTCACCCTCGCCCTGGGCGGGGCGTTCCACTCGAAGCGGCTCGGCATCCGCAGCAGCCAGGTGGGCACCGTGTCGCCCCGGCGCGCCGACCGCAGCTACGCCGACCGGCTGGCGGTGGCTCTGGACCTGCTCGCCGACCCCGCGTTCGACGCCCTGCTCACCGGCCGGTCCCGCTTCGCCGACCTGCCCGACGTGCTGGACCGGCTCGCCTCGGGCCGGCTCCCCGCGCTCTGCCACCTCATCACCTACGACGAGGAGTGACCATGTTCAGCGTCACCGTCCGGGACCACATGATGGTCGCCCACAGCTTCCGCGGCGAGGTGTTCGGCCCGGCCCAGCGGCTGCACGGCGCGACCTTCGTCGTCGACGCCACCTTCCGCCGGCCGGAGCTGGACGCCGACGGGATCGTGGTCGACATCGGCCTGGCCACCGAGCAGCTCAAGGCGGTCCTCGGCGCGCTCACCTACCGCAACCTGGACGACGAGCCGGACTTCGCCGGGATGAACACCACCACCGAGGTGCTGGCCCGGACGGTGGCCGACCGGCTGGCCGAGGCGGTGCACGCCGGGCTGCTCGGCGAGGGGGCGCGCGGTCTCGCCGGGATCACCGTCACCCTGCACGAGTCGCACGTGGCCTGGGCCAGCTACGAGCGGTCACTGTGACCGGATGACGGCCGTGCACGTGGTGCTGCCGGGCGACATCGACGACCCGGCGAGCCCCAGCGGCGGCAACGGATACGACCGCCGCGCCTGCCGCGAGCTGGCCGCGCTCGGCTGGACGGTGCGGGAACACCCGGTGCCGGGCGGCTGGCCGCGGCCGGCGCCGGCGGACCGGGCCGCGTTGGCCGGCGTGCTCGGCGCGCTGCCCGACGGCGCGGCCGTGCTGCTCGACGGCCTGGTCGCGTCGACAGTGCCCGAGGTGCTGGCCCCGCACGCCCGGCGGCTGCGCCTCGTGGTGCTCGTGCACCTGCCGCTGGAGGACGAGGTCGAGGGCCGGGCCCTGGCCGCGGCGACGGCCGTGGTCACCACCAGCGAGTGGACCCGCCGCCGGCTGCTCGACCGCTACCGGCTCGCCGCCGACCGGGTGTCGGTCGCCCCGCCCGGGGTGGACCCGGCGCCGGTCACGCCCGGCTCGCCGGAGGGCGGCCGGCTGCTCTGCGTCGCGGCGGTCACGCCGCTCAAGGGGCACGACGTGCTCGCCGGTGCCCTGCACCGGGCCGCCGACCTGCCCTGGACCTGCGACTGGGTCGGCCCGCTCACCCGCGACCCGGACTTTGTGGCGCGGCTGCGCCGGCAGCTCACCGGCACCGGCCTGGCCGGCCGGGTCCGGCTGGCCGGCCCGCTGACCGGGGCCGACCTGGCTGCCGCGTACGCCGCCGCCGACCTGCTGGTGCTGCCGTCCCGCCGGGAGACCTACGGGATGGTGGTCACCGAGGCGCTCGCCCGGGGGGTACCGGTGCTGGCCAGCGACACCGGCGGCCTGCCCGGGACGCTCGGGCGCACCCCGGACGGCGACCGGCCCGGCCTGCTGGTGCCCCCGGCGGACCCGGCCGCGCTGGCCGGCGCGCTGCGCCAGTGGCTCACCGACCCGGACCTGCGGGACCGGCTGCGCCGCGCCGCCCGGCGGCGGCGGGACACCCTCAGCGGCTGGCCGCTCACCGCGGACCGGCTGGCCACCGCGCTCAAGGAGGCCACGGCGGCATGACCACCTCGCTACTTCCCCCCGACTTCGCGGACTGGCTGCGGCTGCGCGAACCCGCCGACGCGGCCGCCCGCTCCGCCGAACTGGTCGACGTGGTCCGCCGCCGGCTGCCCGCCGACCGGCCGCTGGTCGTGCACGACCTGGGCAGCGGCACCGGTTCGATGGCCCGCTGGCTCGCCCCGCGGCTGCCCGGCCCGCAGCGCTGGGTGCTGCACGAACGCGACGCGGACCTGCTGGCGCTGGCCGCCGCCGGGGAGCCCGTGGCCGCCGACGGCGACCCGGTCACCGTGCTGACCCGCGGCTCCGACATCACCCGGCTGGGCGCGGCCGACCTGGCCGACGCCCACCTGGTCACCGCCTCGGCGCTGCTGGACATGCTCACCGCCGGGGAGGTCGAGCGGATCGTGGCGGCCTGCGCCGGCCACCCCACCCTGCTCGCCATCACCGTCCTGGGCCGGGTGGGCTTCACCCCCGCCGACCCGCTCGACGCCGATTTCGAGGCCGCGTTCAACGCCCACCAGCGGCGGACCGCCGCCGGCCGCGCCCTGCTCGGCCCGGACGCCGTGGACGTCACTGTGGCGGCCTTCCGCCGCCGGGGCGTACCGGTGCGGGTCCGGCCCAGCCCGTGGCGCCTCGGCCCGGAGCAGGCCGCGCTGACCGCCGAGTGGCTGGTGGGCTGGCTCGACGCGGCCGTCGAGGAGCGTCCGGAGCTGGGCGGCGTGGTCGAGGCGTACCGGGAGCGGCGGCTCGCCCAGGTGGCGGACGGCCGGCTGCGGGTGGTGCTGCACCACGCCGACCTGCTCGCCGGGTGAACCGGACCGGCCGGCGGCACGTGACAACAGATGGACCGAGGGAGGACCACTCTTGTCACACGCCGCCGTCGCCGGGCCCGTCCCGGCCGCCGCGTCCGCGCCGGCCCGGTCGTTCTGGGCCTGGGCCCGGCCGCTCGCCGGGATCGCCGTGCTCGCCGCGCTGGTCTGGTCGGTAGGCACCGGCCCGTTCCTGGCCGGGCTGAGGCTGATCGACGCGCCGGCGCTCGCCGCCGCCCTCGGCATCGGCGCGGTCACCACGGTCTGCTGCGCCTGGCGCTGGTCGCTGGTCGCCGGCGGGCTGGGCGTCCGGTTGCCGCTGCGGGCCGCCGTCGCCCACTGCTACCGGGCGGTCTTCCTCAACTCCACACTGCCCGGAGGGGTGCTCGGCGACGTGCACCGGGCGGTCCGGCACGGCCGGGACGCCGGGGACGTGGCCCGGGGCGTCCGCGCCGTGGTCTGGGAGCGCACCGCCGGTCAGGTGGTCCAGCTGGTCATCGCGGTGGCGGTGCTGGCGGCGCTGCCGTCCCCGGTCCGGCCGTACCTGCCGGCGGTGGCCGCCGGCCTGGCGGCCGTCGCGCTGGCGCTGGCGCTGGCCGCCCGGGCGGTGCCCCGCTCCGGGGCGTCCCGCTGGGCCCGCGCGGCGCGTACCGCCGTCGCCGACGTCCGGGCCGGACTGCTCGCCCGGCGGACCTGGCTGGGCGTGGTGACGGCCTCGGCCGTGGTGGTCGCCGGTCACCTGGCCACCTTCGTGGTGGCGGCACGCACGGCCGGCGCCGACGCGCCGCTGTCCCGGCTGGTGCCGCTGACCCTGCTGGCCCTGCTCGCCATGGGACTGCCGACCAATGTGGGCGGCTTCGGCCCGCGCGAGGGGGTCGCTGCCTGGGCGTTCGCCGCGGCCGGCCTCACCGCCGCGCAGGGCGTGGCCACCGGCACGGTGTACGGGGCGCTGGTCCTGGTGGCCAGCCTGCCGGGCGCCGCGGCGCTGTTGGTCCACCGGCGTCCGGCCGCCGAGCCCGGCGACTGTCGGTGATCCCGCCTACGGTGGGGGCGAGGTGTGCGCTGCCGGTGCGACCCGGCAGCCCGGACTGAGGAGAAGCATGGACGACGCTCTGCCCCCCGCGACGGTCCGGACCCAGGTCACGGTCCCTCTGCGGTTTCCGGACGGCTACGTGACCACCGCCCGGGTGCACTCCTTCCACGGGCTGGTGGACGGCCGCGAGCACCTCGCCATCGGGCTCGGTGAGCGGCGGGACGCGGGCACCGCGCCGCCGCTGGTCCGCCCGCACAGCGAGTGCCTCACCGGGGACGTGTTCGGCAGCCAGCGCTGCGACTGCGGCCCGCAGCTGCGCGAGGCGGTCGAGCGGATCGCCGAGGCCGGCGGCTACCTGCTCTACCTGCGCCAGGAGGGCCGGGGCATCGGCCTCTACGCCAAGCTCGACGCGTACGCCCTGCAGGACGGCGGCCTGGACACCTACGAGGCCAACGTGGCGCTCGGCCGGGGCCCCGACGAGCGCGACTACACGGTGGCCGCCCAGATGCTCGCCGCGCTGGGCGTGACCCGGGTGGCCCTGCTCAGCAACAACCCGGACAAGGCCGCCCAGCTGGAGCGGCTGGGCGTCACGGTGGTCGACCGGGTGCTCACCGGCGTGCACCTGTCCCCGGCGAACGCGGGCTACCTGGCGGCCAAGGTGACCCGCGCCGACCATGCCCTCGACCTGCCGTTCGTGCCGTGAGCAGCCGGCCGTACGTGCTGCTCAGCTGCGCGATGTCGATCGACGGCTACATCGACGACGCGACGGCCGAGCGGCTGCTGCTCTCCAACGACGCCGACCTGGACCGGATCGACGCGGTCCGGGCCGGCTGCGACGCGATCATGGTGGGCGCCGCGACGGTCCGCCGCGACGACCCCCGGCTGCTGGTGCGCAGCGCGCGGCGGCGGGCCGAGCGGGTGGCGCGCGGCCTGCCGCCGTGCCCCGTGAAGGTCACCGTCACGGCCAGCGGCGATCTCGACCCGACGGCCCGGTTCTTCACGATGGGCGACGGGCCGAAGCTGGTCTACTGCCCGGGCGGCGTGGCGGAGAAGACCCGGGAGCGGGTGGGCGCGGTGGCCACCGTGGTCGACATGGCCGACCCGGTCACCCCCGGGGCGATCATCGCCGACCTGGCCGGGCGCGGCGTGGGCCGGTTGATGGTGGAGGGCGGTGGCACGCTGCACTGTCAGTTCCTCACCGCCGGTGTCGCCGACGAGCTGCACCTGGTGGTCGCGCCGTTCTTCGTGGGCGACCGCCGGGCGCCCCGGTTCGTCGGGGACGGCCACTTCCCGTGGCACCCCGGCCGCCGGGCCCGGGTGGTCGAGGTCCGCCAGATCGGCGACGTGGTGCTCACCCGCTACGCCCTCTCCGACCGCTGCCCCGGCTGACGGTGCCCCGGTCAGAGCACCTGGGACAGGAAGCGACGCAGCCGCGGGTGTTCCGGCGCCTCGAAGACGGCGGCCGGCGGGCCCGCCTCCAGCACGACGCCGGCGTCCATGAAGGCCACCGTGTCGGCCACCTCCCGGGCGAAGCCCATCTCGTGGGTGACCACCACCATCGTCATGCCGGCGGCCGAGAGGTCGGCCATCACCCCGAGCACCCCCTTGACCAGCTCGGGGTCGAGCGCCGAGGTGGCCTCGTCGAAGAGCATCACCTGCGGCCGCAGCGCGAGGGCCCGGGCGATGGCCACCCGCTGCTGCTGACCGCCGGAGAGCTGCGCCGGCCGGGCCTCGGCCTTGTGGGCCAGGCCGACCAGGTCGAGCTGGGCCCGGGCGACCTGCACGGCCTCGTCCTCGGGGAGCTTCTTGAGCTTGCGCAGGGCGAGGGTGAGGTTGCGCAGCACGGTCATGTGCGGGAACAGGTTGAACTGCTGGAACACCATGCCGATCCGCTGGCGCAGCGCGTCCGGGTCGTCGCCCAGCACGCTGCGCCCGTCGAGCAGCACGTCACCGCGGTCCGGCTCGATGAGCCGGTTGATCGTCCGCAGCAGTGTCGACTTGCCGGAGCCGGACGGGCCGATCACGCAGGCCGTCCCGCCCCGGGCCACGTCCAGGTCGGCGCCGCGCAGCACCTGGTGCTGCCCGAAGGCCAGGTGCACGTCGCGGACGGCCAGGCTGACCGAGGTGGCGGTGGCGGTGCTCATCGCGGGTCCTTTCCGGTCGGCGCGGGCGCGCCGGCGGGGTCGAGTTCGACGTCGAGGTCGGGGGCGGCCACCAGCCGGCCCTGCCGCAGCCGCCGGTCGATCCAGTTGACCGCGTGGGTCAGCGGCACGGTCAGCAGCAGGTAGAACAGGCCGGCCAGCAGCAGCGCGGACTCGTTGCCGGTGGTGGCCGCGTAGTCCTGCCCGATCCGGAACAGCTCCCGCTGGCTGGCCACCAGGCCGAGGAAGTAGACCAGGCTGGAGTCCTTGATCAGCGCGATGAGCTGGTTGACCCAGGCCGGCAGCACCCGGCGTACGCCCTGCGGGACGATGACCAGCCGCATGGCCTCACCCCAGGAGAAGCCGAGCGCCCGGGCCCCCTCCAGCTGGGCGGCCTCCACGCTCTGGATGCCGGCCCGGAAGATCTCTCCGATGTAGGCGGCGGCGATCAGCGACAGCGCCAGCACGCCCAGCGGGTAGGGGTTCGGACCCCAGACCTGCATGCCCAGCGGCGCCAGGCCGACGCCGATGAGCAGGATGGTCGCCGCCGCCGGCAGGCCGCGGAACACGTCGGTGTAGACCCGGGCGGGCCACCGCAACCAGCGGGTACGCGAGATGCCCGCGACGGCCAGCAGCATGCCCAGCACCGAGCCGAGCAGGGCGGCGGAGACCGCCAGGATCAGCGTGTTGGGCAGCCCGACGGTCAGCATCTCGGGCAGCGCCTCGCGCATGGCGTCCCAGTCGAAGAAGGTCTCCCACAGGGTGCTCAGTGGATCCATGTGTCGCCTCCGCCCCGCTCGTCCGTGTCGTTCCGGGTCAGGAAGCCGCCGACGGCGACGGCACGGCGACCGTGCCGCTGCCCGGCGTGAAGTCGGCCGGGATGGGCCGGCCCGGGTAGTACTGCGCCTGGAGCCGGCTCCAGGTGCCGTCGGCGATCACCTCGTCGAGGCCCTTGTTCAGCGCCTCGCGCAGCCTGTCGTTGCCCTTGGCCACCGCGTACGCGGTCGGGGCCGGGCTGAGCTGCTTCGCGGCCACCTTGATCTTGCCCTTGCTGTCCGCGGCGGACGTGTCGCCGATCTCGGCCGGGGCGATCCAGGCGTCGGCCGTGCCGGCCTTGAGCTGGTTGATCGCGCCGTTGTAGTCGGGCACCCGGACCGGGTTCAGGTTCTCCCGGGTGGCGTAGTCGTCCTGCACGGTGCCCTGCACGACGACCACCCGCTTGCCGGCGAGCTGGTCGAAGCCGCTGATCGGGGAGCCGGCGGGCACGTCCAGTCCGAAGTAGCCGAAGTCGTAGCCGTTGCCGAAGTCCACGGTCTTCTTCCGGGCCTCGGTGATGGTGATGGAGGAGCTGCCCACGTCGAACTTGTGGTTGTTGACCTGGGCGAGCAGGGCGGAGAAGTCGGTGCCGACGAACTCCACCTTCAGGCCGATCTTCCCGGCGACCGCGGTGAGCAGGTCGTTGTCGAAGCCGGTGAACGTGCCGTCCTTCAGGTACACGTTCGGCGGGGCGTCGGTGAGCGTGCCGGCCCGCAGCACGCCGGCCTGCAGCAGGCCGTACGGGTTGGCGGCCTCGCTGGTGGAGCCGTCGTCGCCGCAGGCGGTGAGGGCGGTGGCGGCGAGCACGGCGGCGGCGCCGAGCGCGGCGGCGCGGGTCAGGGCGGAACGGAATCGCACAGGTGTCTCCAGGGTCCGGGGCGGCGTGGGCGCACGCCGCCGACGGCGCGCCCGGGGCGGGCGAGCCGGAGGGATGGTGCGGAAGGTGGGGGAGTGGCGCTCAGCGCGCGTCGGGGCGGCGACAGGCGTCGCTGCACACCCGCATCAGGTCGACGTGCCGCCGCTTGACCAGCGCGAAACGCGCCGGGTAGGCGATGCCGTCGGCGGGCGGGGTGCGGAGCTGAGCAGACATGGTTCCCTCGGGTCGGTGATGACCTGGGTACCAGGCCACGCTTGCACCGGCGGCTGCCGGTGCCTGGTCCTCACCCGGGGCACCCCACCGCGGAGGAGGGTTGCCGGCCAGCGAGCCGGGGCTTGGCGCTGGCGCTCATGACCTGCCGAGAAGGCTAGCAGGCGGGCGGCCCGGGCCGTCCAGCCGTTATGACCACCCTCACGCCCGCGCCTTACCGGCGGGCCGGCATGACCGGGGCGTCCCGGCCGGTGCCGTGCCGCGACGGCGTGCGCTGCTCGTGGTAGTCCTGCTCGACGTTGACCGTCCAGACGTCGTGGCCGGCGTCGAGGGCGATGTTCTCGGCGGTCAGCATCGCGGTGAGCATCGAGTGGTCGGCGTTGTTGTAGCGGTGCATCCCGTTGCGCCCCACCGGGTGCACGTTCGGCACCTCGCGGGCCAGCCAGCCGCGGATCACGTCGACGTTGTGCTGGTAGCGCTCGTCGTAGACCGGGTACGCCTTCGGCATCCGGACCACGTAGCCGGCCTCCACGCAGCCGGGCCGGACCAGGCCCAGCCGTTCCAGCTCGGCGGTGGCGAAGGCCACCAGGTCCTCGTCCGGGGTCCGCCACATCTCGTCGTCCTCGAACACGAAGTACTCCAGCCCGAGGCAGGTCCGCCCGTCCTTCACCAGGTACGGCGACCAGGAGCCGAAGTTCTGGATCCGGCCCACCCGGGCGGCCGGGTCGTGCACGTAGATCCAGTTGTCCGGGAAGGAGAACTCCTCCGGGACCACCAGCGCGACGGTCAGGAAGTCCCGGTACCGCAGGTCGTCGGCGGCGGCCCGGACCTCCGGCGGGGCCTCCGGGCGCATGGCCCGCACCAGCGCGGAGATGGGCATCGAGGAGATCACGTGGTCGGCCGGCTCGGTGCGCTCGCCGTCGGCGCCGACCACCGTGACGGCGGTGGCGCGCCGTTCCGCCGGGTCCCGGTGCACCTCGGTCACCCAGGTGTTGGTGCGTACCGTGGCGCCGCGCTTCTCCACCTCCTCGGTGCAGCGCTCCCACATCATCCCGGGGCCGTGCTTCGGGTACTGGAACTCCTCGATGAGGCTTGTCACGTCCTTGCGGTTGCGCTTGGGCAGCAGCGCGTTGAGCACCGCGGTGGACAGCGACAGGTTCTTGATCCGCTGGGCGGCCCAGTCGGCCTGCAACTGGTCGGCCGGCATCCCCCAGACCTTCTCGGTGTAGGTCTTGAAGAACTTCGAGTAGAGCCGCCAGCCGAACCGGGCCGACACCCACCCCTCGAAGTGCGACTGGTCCTTCGGCGGGCGCAGCCGGGCCCGCCCGTACGACCCGACGCAGCGCAGCGCCTCCACCAGGCCGAGGTTGCGCAGCGCGTTGCCGGCGTTGAGCGGGTAGTCGTAGAGGGCGCCCCGGTAGTAGATCCGGCTCATCCGGGGCCGGAGCAGGAAGTCCTCGTCGGGCAGGATCTCGTGCCAGAAGTCCTCGACCCGGGAGACCTTGGTGAAGAACCGGTGCCCGCCGATGTCGAACCGCCAGCCGTCCCGCTGCACCGTGCGGCTGATCCCGCCGACGACTGCGTCGGCCTCGTAGACCCGGACCGGCTCGCCGTGCCGCAGCAGCTCGTACGCGGCGGTCAGCCCCGCGGGCCCCGCCCCGATGACCACGGTCCCGTTGCCGTCACCCATGCCGTCCGTGCCCCCCGCCGCCAGCCTGTCGATGCGGCAGCGCCCTTACCCGTCCTGCCGCCCGACTCACCTGCACCCGCGATCCGCGAGCCCGGGGTCACCCGTTCGGGGTCCGGCGGGTGTGAACCGGGGCGGAACGGGGATGCGGGGCCGGTTTCCCGGTCCGGGGGTCGGTCGCGGGGGCGACCGGTGGGAGCGGGATGGCGGACGAGCGGCGGGCCGGGACGGCGGAGGTGCCCGGCCCCGACCTGCGGCCCGGCGCACGCGCCCGGCTGGCGTCGGCGGCCGGGCGGCTGGCCGCGCGGATTCCCGCGCCCTGGGGCTTCGTGCTCGCCGTCTTCGTCGGCTCGAAGGTCGTGCTGAGCCTGGTCGGCGTGCTGGTCCTGACCGCCTGGGACGGGGTGCCCGGCGCGCCGCCCGCCGACGAGGCGATGATGCGGACCCAGCAGAACGAGGTGTCGTCGCACCGCTGGTTCTCGCTCTGGTTCGCCTGGGACTCGTTCCTCTACGACCACCTGGCCCGGGTGCCGCTGGACCGGCCGTGGCACGACTTCGGCTTCCCGCTGCTCTACCCGTTCCTGGCCCGGCCCTTCGCGCCGCTGCTCGGCGGGCACACGGCCTGGGCGCTGCTGGTGGTCGCCAACGTGGCGCTGCTGTTGCAGCTCTGGTTCGCGTACCGGCTGGGGGCCCGGCTGCTCGGCGCCGGTGACCCGGACGCGGCCGGCGCGGACGGCCGGCGGGGGGTGCGGTACCTGCTGCTCCTGCCGACGGCGTTCCTGTTCCAGGCGGCGCTGACCGAGTCGCTCTTCGTCTGCCTCGCGCTGGCCGCCTTCTGGTACGCCGAGCAGCGCCGCTGGCTGGTGGTCGGGATCGTCGGCTACTTCCTGGCGATGAGCCGCTCGGTCGGCTTCGTGGTGGTGCTCCCGCTGGCCATGGTGCTGCTGCGCCAGCACGACTGGCGCCTCGACCCGCGCAGCCTCGCGCGCTACCTGCGGCGGGGCTGGCCGCTGCTGCTGGTGCCGGCCGGCTGGTTGACCTTCATGGCGTTCTGCCGGTGGCAGGGCGGCGACTGGTTCGCCTACCAGCACGCCCAGGAGAAGGGCTGGGGGATCCGGGTGCAGAACCCGCTCGGGGTGGCCGGGTCGGCGCTGGTCGGCGACAACTCGGCCAACGCGTTCCGGGTCTGGATCGCGGTGGCCATGCTGCTCGTGGCGGTCGTCGGGCTGCGCCGGCGGGCCGACTGGCCGTACCTGGTCTACACGGTGATCGTGGTGCTCGTGCCGCTGTCGATGGGCCCGCCGGTGTACAAGAGCCTGCTGCGCTACCTGCTGGCCGCGTTCCCGGTGGCGTTCGTGCTGGCCCGCTGGGCCCGCAGGCGCGAACTCGACGGCTGGCTCACCGCCGGGCTGGCGCTGCTCCAGGGTGCGCTGTTCGCCGTGTGGCTGACCTACTGGACCCACCTCATCATCTGACCGCGGCCCGGCACGGCGGCCAACCGGGCCGCAGAATGGCCGGATGAGCGACCGGCGGGTGACCCTCGACGACCTCGGCGCCTGGCTGATCAAGGGCAACGCGGACGCGGTGGACCTGACCGGCCGCTTCGCCGCCGACCCGGCGGTGGCGGCCTGGTGCGTCCGGCCGGGCTACCGGGTCCGGCTGATGCGGGCCGGGCAGCCCGTGGTGTTCTGGGCCAGCGGCAGCCGCGGCCGGGCGCCGTACGGGGTGTGGGGGCTGGGCCGCGTCGCCGCCGCGCCCCGCCCCGGCCCGCCGGGCGAGCCGTGGACCCTCCCGCTGGACCTGACGATCCTCGACGAGCCGCTGCGGGTGCGCCGGGAGCTGCTGCGGGCCGACCCGCGGCTGGCCGGGGCCGAGGTGCTCCGGCAGCCGCAGGCGGCGAACCCCTCGTACCTGACGGTGGCGCAGTTCGCCGCGCTGTCCGACCACCTCCCCGCACCGCATGGTCCGGCCCGACCCGGGTAGATCGGACCGGACCGGAGGAGCGAGGTGGGCGATGGCGGGTACCTGGTTGATGGGCGCGGGCGCCACGACGACGGGTCGCCGGCCGACCGCCGTCCTGGTGGCGGTGCATCCCGAGGACGGGGACGGCAGCGGCCCGGGGAGCGCCACCTCGCTGGCCGAGCTGAGCCGGCTGGCCGACACCGACGGGCTGGCCGTCGCCGAGTCGGTGGTGCAGAACCGGGCCCGGCCCGACCCGGCCACCTACGTCGGCTCCGGCAAGGTGGACGAGCTGGCCGCGGTGGCCGAGCGGACCCACGCCGACGTGGTGATCGCCGACGGCGAGCTGAGCCCCGGTCAGGTGCGCAACCTCGAGGAACGCACGGGGGTGCGGGTGGTCGACCGGACCGCCCTGATCCTGGACATCTTCGCCGAGCACGCCCGTACCAGCGAGGGTCGGGTGCAGGTGGAGCTGGCGCAGATCGCGTACCAGCTGCCCCGGCTGCGCGGCGACGGCCGCGCGCTGTCCCGGGTGGGTGGTGGCCGGATGGCCGGCGGCGCCGGCATGGGCGTCCGTGGCCCCGGTGAGATGAAGCTGGAGACCCAGCGCCGCCGGCTGCGGCAGCGGGCCACGCGGCTGCGGGGCAACGTCCGCGAGCTGGCCCGGCGGCGGGAGCGCAACCGCGGCCGGCGGGCGCGCAACCGGGTGCCCTCGGTGGCGATCACGGGCTACACCAACGCGGGCAAGTCGGCCCTGCTCAACCGCCTCACCGGGGCGGACGCGCAGGTCCGGGACGTGCTCTTCGCGACGCTCGACCCGACGGTGCGGCGGATCTCCACGGGCGACCTCACCTACACGGTCACCGACACGGTCGGGTTCGTCCGGCACCTGCCCCACCAGCTTGTCGACGCGTTCCGCTCGACCCTGGAGGAGGTGAGCGGCAGCGACCTGGTGCTGCACGTGGTGGACGCCGCCGCGCCGGACGCGCTGGAGCAGATCACCACCGTGCACGGCGTGCTGCACGAGATCGGCGCGGGGGACGTGCCCGAGCTGCTGGTGCTCAACAAGATCGACGTGGCGCCGCCGAAGTGGGTGGACGCCCTCTGCCGCGCCTGCCCGGAGGCCGTGCCGGTGTCGGCGCTGACCGGCGAGGGCGTGGACCGGCTGCGCGCCGCGCTGGCCGCGCGACTGGGCCGCCACTGAGCGGAGCCGGGGCTTGCTATGCAACTCGTTGCATAGCAAGATGGCCGGCATGTCGCTGGAGCACGCCATCCTCGTCTCGCTCCTGGAGCACCCCGCCTCCGGTTACGAGCTGGCCCGGCGCTTCGACCGCTCGATCGGCCGCTTCTGGACCGCCACCCACCAGCAGATCTACCGGGTCCTCAGGCGGATGGAACACGACGACTGGCTCACCGCCGAGGAGGTCGGCCAGGAGGGGCTGCCGGACAAGAAGGTCTGGTCGGTCACCCCCGCCGGACGGTCCGCCCTGGTCACCTGGCTGCGCGCCCCGGTGCAGCCGGAGGCCGTCCGGCACGAGCTGGCCGTCAAGATCCGCGGCGCCGCGTTCGACGACGCGGCCGGCCGCGCCGCCCTGGTCGCCGAGGTCGAGCGCTACCGCGCCGACCACGAGGCCACGCTCGCGGGCTACCTGGCCGGCGAGCGCCGCGACTTCCCCGACCCCGCCGCCCCGGACGCCCGCGCGGCCCTCCAGCACGTCGTGCTGCGCGGCGGCATCGCGTACGAGCGGATGGTGCTGGCCTGGCTCGACGACGTCCTCGACACCCTGCGCCACCTCGACCCCGCCACCCCCAGGAAGGCGACCCCGTGACCGACCCGCTGCTGTTCCACCCGCACCGCTACGACCCCACCCACCTCGACGAGACCTCCCGGCGGCTGCTGCGCGCCACCGTCGACTGGTTCGAGTCCCGCGGCAAGCGGGCCCTGGTGGACAGCTACAACCACCACGAGTGGTACGCCGACTTCCTCGACTTCGCCGCCAAGGAGGGGCTCTTCGCCACCTTCCTCACCCCGGCCGCCGACGCCGGCGGCGACCCGGACAAGCGCTGGGACACCGCCCGCAACGCGGCGCTCAGCGAGATCCTCGGCTTCTACGGGCTCGGCTACTGGTACACCTGGCAGGTCACCGTGCTCGGCCTCGGGCCGGTCTGGCAGAGCGGCAACGCCGCCGCACGGGCCCGCGCCGCCGCGCTGCTCGACGAGGGGCACGTCATGGCGTTCGGCCTCTCCGAGCGGCCGCACGGCGCCGACATCTACTCCACCGACCTGCTGCTCACCCCGGACGGCGACGGCGGCTTCCGGGCCACCGGCGGCAAGTACTACATCGGCAACGGCAACGTCGCCGGGCTGGTCTCCGTCTTCGGCCGCCGCGCCGACGTCGAGGGCCCCCAGGGGTACGTCTTCTTCGCCGCCGACAGCCGGCACCCCGCGTACCGGCTGGTCCGCAACGTGGTCAACGCGCAGATGTACGTCAGCGAGTTCCGCCTGGAGGACTACCCGGTGCGCGCCGAGGACGTGCTGCACACCGGCCCGGCCGCCTTCGACGCCGCGCTCAACACCGTCAACGTCGGCAAGTTCAACCTCTGCACCGCCTCCATCGGCATCTGCGAACACGCCATGTACGAGGCGGTCACCCACGCCCACCAGCGGATCCTCTACGGGCGGCGGGTCACCGACTTCCCGCACGTGCGCCGCGAGCTGACCGACGCGTACGCCCGCCTGGTGGCCATGAAGCTGTTCAGCGATCGCGCGGTCGACTACTTCCGCTCGGCCGGCCCGGACGACCGGCGGTACCTGCTGTTCAACCCGATGACCAAGATGAAGGTCACCACCGAGGGAGAGAAGGTCGTCGACCTGCTCTGGGACGTGATCGCCGCCAAGGGCTTCGAGGCCGACACCTACTTCGACAAGGCCGCCAAGGACATCCGCGGCCTGCCGAAGCTGGAGGGCACGGTGCACGTCAACCTGGCGCTGATCCTCAAGTTCATGCCGAACTACCTGTTCCGGCCCGCCGAGCACCCGCCCGTGCCGACCCGGCAGGACCCGGCCGACGACGAGTTCCTCTTCCGGCAGGGCCCGGCCCGCGGCCTCGGCGCGATCCGCTTCCACGACTGGCGCGCCGCCTACGACGCGCACGCCCACGTGCCCAACGTGGCCCGCTTCCGCGAGCAGGCCGACGGGCTGACCGCCCTGCTCGCCGCACACGCCCCGGACGAGGCCCAGCAACGGGACCTGGACTTCCTGCTCACCGTCGGCCAGCTCTTCGCGCTCGTCGTCTACGGCCAGCTGATTCTGGAGCAGGCCGAGCTGACCGCCCTCGACGCCGACCTGCTGGACGAGATCTTCGACCTGCTGGTCCGGGACTTCTCCGGCTACGCCACCGAGCTGCACGGCAAGGCGGCCACCACCGAGGCGCAGGCCGCCTGGGCGCTCGCCCACCTGCGCCGCCCGGTCACCGACGCCGACCGCACGGCCCGGGTGTGGCAGCGGGTGGTCGCGCTGGCCGGCGCGTACGAGATGCACCCCTGACCGGCGGAAAGGGGGCGCGCCCCGGCGCCCCCGGCCGGTAGGTTGCTCGGATGTTCGCCCTCGCCCTGACCGACGACGCCGAGCTGCGGCCGCTCATGCCGTGGCACGCCGACGAGTTCCTCGCCAACCTCGACCGCTGCCGGGAGCACATCACCCCCTGGGTCGGCGCGTCCTTCGTGGCCACCGACGCCGAGTCGGCCCGCCGGGTCCTGCAGAACTACGCCGACCGGTGGGCCCGCGACGACGGCGGGATCTGGGGCATCTGGCGGCACGGCACGCTGGTCGGCGGGGTGATGTTCGTGTCGCTCAGCACCACCACGGGCGTCGCCGAGGCCGGCTGCTGGCTGGAGCCCGGCGCCGAGGGGCAGGGCCTGGTCACCCGCGCCGCCCGGGTGATCATCGGCTGGGCGATCCGGGACCGCGGCATCCACCGGGTGGAGTGGGTCACCAAGGCCGGCAACGCGCGCAGCATCGCCGTTGCCCGGCGGCTGGGGATGAGCCGTGACGGTGTGCTCCGGGAAGCCGCACCGGGGCCGGACGGCCGGGCCGACCTGGAGGTCTGGTCCGTGCTGGCCCCGGAATGGAAGCCGGAGGGCTAGCCGGGCGGGCCCTGGCGCCGGAGCGACCCCGGCGATCGGCACGCGGCGGAGTTCTGTCGTACCCGGACGTCAACATGTGTCCATGGCTGTCCCCGCACTGGCCGACCGGTCCCCCCAGCCGCGCGCCCTGCCGCTGCGCGAGGTCCGCACCCGGCTCACCCAGCTCGTCTCCCTCGCCGAGCTGACCGACACCGTCACCGTCGTCACCCGCGACGGCGACCCGCGCCCGGTCGCCGCGATCGTGCCCGCCGCGGCGGCGCGCACGGCGGCGCAGGCCCGCGCCGACGCCGACCGGATCGCCGCGATCAGCGCCGGCTGGTCCCGGCGGCTGGAGGAGCTGCACGGGCAGAGCAGCCGGCGCCACGCCGCCGAGCTGCGCACGCTCACCGACGCCCTCGCCGAGGTCTGGGCCGAGCTGGACCGGCGCGCCCCGGCCGGCGACCCGGCGCTCGCCCGGCTCCGCGCCGCCCACGCCGACCTGCTGCGCGGCTGACCGCGGCCTCCGGCCACCCGGGCCGGAGGCCGCCGGCGTCCGTCAGTCCCGGCCGCGCTGGGCGCGGTAGCGCCGGATCAGCGCGGCGGTGGACGAGTCCACGTCGCCGAGGTCCGCTCCGGCCCCGGTGAGCTTCGGGGCGAGCTGGTTGGCCATCACCTTGCCCAGTTCCACGCCCCACTGGTCGAAGGCGTTGATGTCCCAGACCGCGGCCTCGGTGAAGACGATGTGCTCGTAGAGGGCGATGAGCTGGCCCAGCGTCGCCGGGGTCAGCTTCGGCGCGATGATCGACGTGGTCGGGTGGTTGCCCGGCATCACCCGGTGCGGCACCACCTCGGGCGCGGTGCCCTCGGCCTCGACCTGCTCCTTCGTGCGGCCGAACGCCAGCGCGGCGGTCTGCGCGAAGAAGTTCGACATGAACAGGTCGTGCATGTCGCCCAGGTCGTGGTTGGGCTGGCTGAACGCGATGAAGTCGGCCGGGATCAGCCGGGTGCCCTGGTGGATGAGCTGGTAGAAGGCGTGCTGACCGTTGGTGCCCGGCTCGCCCCAGAAGATCTCCCCGGTCGGGCAGGTGACCGGCCGGCCGTCCCGGGTCACCGACTTGCCGTTGCTCTCCATGGTGAGCTGCTGCAGGTAGGCCGGGAACCGGTGCAGGTACTGGGCGTACGGCAGCACCGCGTGGGTCTCCGCGCCGAGGAAGTCGGTGTACCAGACGTTGAGCAGGCCGAGCAGCGCCGGCACGTTCCGCGCCACCGGCGTGGTCCGGAAGTGCTCGTCCACGGCGTGGTAGCCGGCCAGCAACTCCCGGAACCGCTGCGGCCCGACCGACAGCATCACCGACAGCCCGACCGCGGAGGGCAGCGAGTAGCGCCCGCCCACCCAGTCCCAGAAGCCGAACATGTTCTCCGGGTCGATGCCGAAGTCGCGGACCCGCTGCTCGTTGGTGCTGACCGCGACGAAGTGCCGGGCCACCGCGCTGTCGTCGGCGTCCAGCCCGGCCAGCAGCCAGCGCCGGGCCTGGTCGGCGTTGGCCAGGGTCTCCTGCGTGGAGAAGGTCTTCGACACCACCACGAACAGCGTGCTGGCCGGGTCCAGGTCGGTGGTCTTGTCGTGGATGTCGGTCGGGTCGATGTTGGACACGAACCGGCAGCTGATCCCCGCGTCCCGGTACGCCTTCAGCGCCTCGTACGCCATCACCGGCCCGAGGTCCGAGCCGCCGATGCCGATGTTGACCACGGTGCTGATCCGCTCGCCGGTGTGGCCCCGCCAGGCGCCGGAGCGGACCCGCTCGGCGAACGCCGACATCCGGTCCAGCACGGCGTGCACGTCGGCGACGACGTCCTGACCGTCCACGGTGAGCGACGCGTCGCGGGGCAGGCGCAGGGCGGTGTGCAGTACGGCCCGGTCCTCGGTGGAGTTGATGTGCTGCCCGGCGAACATGGCGGCGATCCGGTCGGCCAGCCCGACCCGCTCGGCGAGCGCGGTCAGCAGGCCCAGCGTCTCGTCGGTGATCAGGTTCTTGCTGTAGTCGACGTGCAGGTCGGCGACCTCGCCGGTGAGCCGCTCACCCCGTTGCCCGTCCGCGTCGAACAGCTCCCGCAGGTGCGTGCCGCGCATCGCCTCGGCGTGCTTGCGCAGGGCCTGCCATTCGTCCGTGGTGGTGACGTCCACAGCCATCGGGTCGATCTTCTCCTTCACGACGGGTCTGCCGGGCGGGCCGGCGTCGCCCCGCTGTCGGCGACCCCACCAGCCTGCCACCCGGAGCGGGCACGCGCGACGCGACCCGACATCGCCCACCCCTCGGAAGCCGGGATCCGGGGGCGCGACACGCCTTTGGGACGGGTGTTCGACACGCCGGTCACGAGCAGACAGCAGTTGACTGCGGAAAGTAAGCTCCGGTGCTGCCCGTCCCGGCGAGGAGGTGCCATGACCACGGTGATCGGCCCGCGTCCCCCGTCCGAGCAGGACGAGCCGGCGGAGGAACCGTCGCTGCCGGAGCTGGAGGACCCGCACTGGATGCACCGGGCCACGGAGCTGGCCCACACCAGCTTCTGGTCGGTGGCCCGCCGGCTGCCCGCCCTGGTCCGGGAGGCCATCACCCTGGCCTGGGCGACCAGCCGGCGGGACACGCTCGCCTCGATCGGGCTCAACGTCGCTGCCGGCGTGCTCACCACGTTGGGCCTGCTCGCCACGACGGGGGTGCTGCACCAGCTCTTCGCCGCCGGTCCCACGCCGGACCGGATCCGCGCGGCGCTGCCCGCCCTGACGCTGGCGGCCGCGGCGGTCACCGTCCGAGGCGCCCTGACCGTCGCGGCGGGGTGGGCGCAGGCGCGGCTCATCCCGCAGATCAACTACGCGGTGGAGCTGCGGCTCTTCGAGACCACCTCGGCGGTCGAACTGGCCGCCTTCGACGACGCCGGGTTCGCCGAGGAGATGGTGCGGGCCCGCGACCGGGGCCTGGCCGAGGCCGGGTCCATCGTGAACGACACCGTCAATCTGGTCACCGGCGTGGTCGGCGTGGCGGCCACCGCCGCCGCGGTGACGGTGATCCATCCGTTGCTGCTGCCCTGTCTGTTGGTGGCCGCCGCGCCGGAGGCCGTGACCGCCGTCCGGATGGCCCGCCGCCAGCACTTCGACTGGCTGGCCCGGATCACCCGCCGGCGTCGTAAGTTCATGCTCGGCGATCTGATGGCCGACCGGCACACCGCCGCGGAGATCCGCGCGTACCAGATGCGGGAGTTCCTGCTGGCGGAGTACCACCGCATGGTGAGCCTGGAGACCCGCGCGGAGCTGCGCCTGGCCCGCTCGCAGACGGCGACGCGCGCGGTCGGCCTGTCGGCCACCGGCGTCGCCGCCTTCGGGCTCTACGCGGTCCTCGGCGGTCTGCTGCTGAACGGCGTGGTCGCCCTCGCCGCCGCGGCCACCGCCCTGCTGGCGTTGCAGTCCGCCCGGGCCGGCCTGCGGACCGCCGTCTTCGCCACCAACTCGCTCTACGAGGACGCGCTCTACTACCAGGACTACCGCGACTTCCTGGACCGCGCCCGGCACCGCGTGCCCGCCGGCGGCACCCGGCCGGTGGACGGCTTCGACCGGATCGACCTCGACCGGGTCAGCCTCCGCTACCCGGACACCGAGACCGCCGCCGTCGACGAGGTCACCCTGACCGTCCGGCGCGGCGAGGTGATCGCGCTGGTGGGGGAGAACGGCTCCGGCAAGACCACCCTGGCCAAGCTCGTCGCCGGCCTCTACCGGCCCACCGCCGGCGTGATCCGCTGGGACGGGGTGGACACCGCCGAACTGGACCCGCGGCAGACCGCCGCGCAGGTGGCGGTGATGAGCCAGGACTGGTGGAGGTTCCCGTTCACCGCCCGGCAGAACATCCGGATCGGCCGGCACGACCGGCCCGGCGACCGGCCTGGCCCGGACGTCGAGGCCGCGGCCCGGGACGCCGCCGCGCACGACATGATCACCGAGCTGCCGTTCGGGTACGACACGCTGCTGGACCGGCAGTTCAAGGACGGCCAGGACCTCTCCGGCGGGCAGTGGCAGCGGCTCGTGGCCGCCCGCGGCCTCTACCGCGACGCCCGCCTGCTGATCTGCGACGAGCCCTCGGCGGCCCTCGACGCGCGGGCCGAGCACGCGCTCTTCCAGCACCTGCGGCGGCACCCCGACCGGGCCGTCGTGCTCATCACCCACCGGCTGGCCAACGTCCGGCACGCCGACCGGATCTTCGTGATGGACCACGGCCGGCTCGTCCAGCAGGGCAACCACGACGAGCTGATGGCCCAGGAGGGCATCTACCGGGAGCTGTTCGAGCTGCAGGCGGCCGGCTACCTGGCGCAGGCCGGGGAGGCCGGCGGCTGAGGGTTTGACCTCGAGCGCGCTCGAACTCCTACGGTGACCGCACCGGCCGCCGCCCGGTCAGCGCGGCGTCACTCCCAGGGAGCCCCCAATGCGTCACCGCGTCCTCGGCGGCACCGGCATCCAGGTCAGCGTCCACTGCCTCGGCACCATGATGTTCGGCGCGGTCGGCAACCCCGACCACGACGACTGTGCCCGGATCATCCACACCGCCCTCGACCGGGGGATCAACGTCGTGGACACCGCCGACATGTACTCGGCGGGCGAGTCGGAGGTGATCGTCGGCAAGGCGCTACGGGGCCGGCGCGACGACGTGGTCCTGGCCACCAAGGTGCACTTCCCGATGGGGGAGGGGCCCAACCGGGGCGGGAACTCGCGGCGCTGGATCGTCCGCGCGGTCGAGGACAGCCTGCGCCGCCTCGGCACCGACTGGATCGACCTCTACCAGGTGCACCGGCCCGACCACACCACGGACGTCGAGGAGACCCTCGGGGTGCTCACCGACCTGGTCCGGGCCGGCAAGATCCGGGCGTTCGGCTGCTCGACCTTCCCGGCCGAGGAGATCGTCGAGGCGCAGCACGTGGCGGAGCGGCGGGCGCTCGGCCGGTTCCGCACCGAGCAGCCGCCGTACTCGATCCTGGCCCGCGGGATCGAGAGCGCGGTCCTGCCGGTCTGCCGGCGGTACGGCATGGGCGTGCTGGTGTGGAGCCCGCTGGCCTCCGGTTTCCTCACCGGCCGGTACCGGCAGGGGGCGGCCGTCGACCTCACCGCCGGCCGGCCGGCGCGCACCCCGGCCCGGTTCGACCCGGCACTGCCCGGCAACGCCGCCAAGTACGCCGCCGTCGAGGAACTGGTCGCCCTGGCCGAGGAGGTCGGCTGCTCGCTGCCCGAGCTGGCCGTCGCGTTCACCGCGGCGCACCCGGCCGTCACCTCGACGATCATCGGGCCGCGGACCCTGGAGCAGTTGGAAGGGCTGCTCAAGGGGGCGGCGCTCACGCTGGACGACGCGGTGCTGGACCGGATCGACGAGATCGTCCCGCCCGGCACGAACCTCTACCAGCCGGACGGCGTCTGGTCCCCGCCCGCGCTCACCGACCCGGCACTGCGGCGGCGTCCGCTGGCCGAGCGCGCCGCCGCCTGACCCGACCGGGACAGGCGGCGTCCCCGGCCCGGCGCGCCGCCGCCCGGAACGGGTGCCGACACGCGCGGCCGAGCGCGCCGCCGCCTGACCGGACCGGGACCGCCGGACCGACGGGCGCGCCGGCGGTGGCCGGTGGGCCGGTGCGGCGTTGCCGCCGCCGCCGTCCTCGGGCAGGATGCGCGGAATGGCCCGCCCGTCCGTCCGCCACGCCACCGCCGTCGCGGCCGTGCTCGCCCTGCTCGCCGCCGGCTGCGCCGAACCGGCAGACCCGCCGGCCGCCGCGCCGACGCCCGCCGGCGGGGGCGCCGCGACGCCGGCCCCGCCGGCCGCCCCGTCACCCGTCCCGGCGGCCCGCGCCGGGCTCGGCGGCCGGCCGAGCCCGAGCGTCCGGCCGTGCGGGGTCTTCCCGGCGGACAACGTCTGGCACGCGGACGTCTCCCGGCTGCCCGTGCACCCGCGCTCGGCCGCGATGGTCGGCGCGATCGGCGGCGGCGCCACGGTGCACGCCGACTTCGGCTCCGGCCGCTGGGAGGGCGCGCCGATCGGCATCCCGGTCACCGTCGTCCCCGCCGGCCAGCGGCGTGTTCCGGTCAGCTTCGCGTACGCCGGTGAGAGCGACCCGGGGCCGTACCCGGTCCCGCCGGACGCGGCGGTCGAGGGTGGACCTTCAGGCACCGGCGACCGGCACGTGATCGTCTGGGACCGGGCGGCGTGCCGGGCGTACGAGCTGTTCGACGCGCACCGGTCCGGCGCCGGCTGGCGGGCCGGCTCGGGAGCCGTCTTCGACCTGCGGTCGAACAGGCTGCGCCGGGCCGGCTGGACCTCCGCCGACGCGGCCGGACTGTCCATCCTGGCCGGGCTGGTCCGCTACGACGAGGTGGCCGCCGGCCGCATCGACCACGCGCTGCGGGTGACCGTGCCGCGCACCCGCACCGGCTGGACCTGGCCGGCCACCCACTCCGCCTCGTCGGCGACCGACCCGGCGCTGCCGCAGCTCGGCCAGCGGCTGCGCCTCAAGCGTTCGGTGGACCTGTCCGGGCTGCCCCGGCAGGCCCGGATCGTCGCCGAGGCGATGCAGCGTCACGGGCTGATCGTCGCCGACCACGGCTCGGCCTGGTTCGTCTCCGGCGCCCCCGACCCGCGCTGGGACAACGACGCCCTGCACGCCCTCGGCGGCCTGCGCGGCAGCGACTTCGAGGTGGTGGACGCCGCGGGGCTGATGGTGAGCTCGGGGTCGGGCGCCACCCGCTGATATCCCTCGCCGGTCCCGGCCGGTTGGGTCACACTGTCCGCGTGGATCATCGTGACCTGGTGCGGGTCAGCAAGCGGATGTCGCTGGCGCTGCGCCACCGCCCCGACCGGTTCCACCTGACGCTCGACGGGGCCGGCTGGGTGCCGGTCGCCGACCTGCTCGCCGCGCTGCGGATCACCCGGGCCGACCTGGACGCGGTGGTGGCCGGCAACGACAAGCAGCGCTTCGCCGTCGAGCGCGGCCCGGACGGGGTCGACCGGATCCGGGCCAGTCAGGGCCACTCCGTCCCGGTCGACCTGGGCCTGGCGCCGGCGACCCCGCCGGACCGGCTGTTCCACGGCACCAGCGAGGCGGTCCTGCCCGCGATCCGCGCCGAGGGGCTGCGCCGGGGCCGCCGCCATCACGTGCACCTGTCTCCCGACGAGGAGACCGCCCGCCGGGTCGGTGCCCGCCGTAGCGACGCCGTGGTGATCCTGACGATCGACGCCGCCGCCATGTCCGCCAACGGCTACCCCTTCTACCGCAGCGCCAACGGCGTCTGGCTGACGGACACCGTCCCACCCGCCTACCTCACGTCCCCGGCCAGTTGATCATGAAGTTATGACCACCGACAGCAGCGCGTCGGGGCGACAACTTCATGATCAACGCGCTGAGGGCGGGGTGGGTCAGTGCGCCGTGACCGGGTGGTGGACGACGGCGTCGAAAAGGTAGGCGAGGGTGTTCGGGGCGGCCCGGTCGGGTTGGGTCGCGCCCGTGGTGTCGGTGGCGCGGGCGCGGAGGGTGAACCGGCCCGGCGCCGGGGGGCGCCAGCGGACCGTCCAGCGCTGCCAGGCCCCGCCCCGGTCGGCCGGCACCAGGTCGGCCGGGCGCCAGCCGTCGCCGGTGTCCACCTCGACCCGCTCGATCGGGCCGTTGCCGGACCAGGACCGGCCGTGCAGCAGCACCTCGGCGCCGACCGGTACGCGGGCGTCCCAGGCCAGCTCGAACGCGCTCTTCACCGGCTGCGCGCCCAGCACCGTGCCCCCGGCCGGGTGCCCCGGGCCGAACATCCGGTAGAACCGGGTGTTCCACGGGGAGAACAGGGGAGTGGTGGAGACCTCGACGGGACCCACCCACTTGATCGAGGCGATGCCGATCCAGCCGGGCACGACGAGGCGGACCGGGAAACCGTGGTCGGGCGGGAGCGGCTCGCCGTTCATCTCGTACGCCAGCAGCACGTCGTCGAGGGCCTTGGCGATCGGCAGCGGGCGGCGTACGCGGCCCAGGTTGATCCCGCCGGTCACGTAGTCCGGGTCCAGCCCCTCGGGCATCACGTCGACCGCGTCGTCCCGCAGGCCGGCCAGGCGCAGCACGGTGCCGAGCCGGACGCCGCGCCAGCGGGCCACCCCGACCCCGCCCAGCCCCCAGGCCACCCCGGGGGCCGGCTCGCCCTGCTGCTCGGCGAAGTAGCGCCGCCCGTTGCCGGCGCACTCCAGGAGCGCGTCGCTCTCCTCGGCGGGCAGCCGGCGCAGCTCGTCGAGGCTGAACTCGACCGGGGCGTCCCGGGTGGGCGCGTCCCGCAGCCCGGTGCCGAACAGGCGCAGCCGCCAGGTGTCGGCGTCCAGCCGGGGCGTCTCGGTGTGGTTGCGGACGAAGAACCGGTCGTTCGACACCACATACCCCTGCCCGGCGAGCGCCGTCCAGCGCATCTCGGCGTTGGTGTCCAGCGGGCGCAGCAGCTCCGGCGGCAGCGGCTTGGCGATCGGCGTACCGGGGTCGACGCCGACCGGCGCGGACGCCATGGCGACCGGCTCCCGCTCGGCCGCGGCGGCGGTCAGGGCGGCCATGGCCGCCCCCAGCTCCAGCAGCCGGTCGCGGTCGACGCCCGCGCCGCGGGCCTCCCCGGCGAGCCACTGCCGGCTCCGGCGGGTGTCGTGGTCGGCTTCGGCGTGGGACACGGGTGACCTCCGGAGGCTCGGCGACGCTGCCATTCCTATTCAATCAGTGGGACTTTTCGTCGATACCTCGCAGGTCGGGGTCAGGTGGCGGGCACGCCGAGGCGGTCGAGCAGCCGCCGCCGCAGCGCACCGAGGGCGGGGTCGTCGGGGCGGGGCGCGGGGCCGAGGCCGACGCGGATCTCCTCGGCGATGACGCCCCCGTCGAGGAGCAGGACGCGGTCGGCGAGCAGCAGGGCCTCCTCCACGTCGTGGGTGACCAGCAGCGCGGCGAAGCCGTGCTCGGCGCGCAGCCGGCGCAGCAGGCCCTGCATGCGCAGCCGGGTCAGCGCGTCCAGCGCGCCGAACGGCTCGTCGAGCAGGAGCAGGTCGGGTTCGCGGACCAGGGCCCGGGCGACCGCGACCCGCTGTGCCTGCCCGCCGGAGAGCTCGGCCGGCCAGGCCCGGCCCCGGTCGGCCAGGCCGACCTCGGCCAGCGCGCGGCCGACCCGGGCCGCGGCGTCCGGCCCGGTGAGCCCGAGGGCGACGTTGTCGGCCACCCGCTTCCAGGGCAGCAGCCGGTGCTCCTGGAACACCACGGCCGCGGTGCCGTGCAGGACGTGCCGGCCGGTCGCCTCGTCGTCCAGGCCGGCGAGGATGCGCAGCAGGGTGCTCTTGCCGGAGCCGCTGCTCCCGAGCAGCGCCACCGTCTCCCCGGCGGCGACGGCCAGGTCGACGCCGGCCAGCACCACCGTGGGACCGAACGCGCGGCCCACCGCGTGGGCGGTGAGCACCGGCCGGGTCAGGTCGCCCGCAGGCCGCGCCGCCATGTGAGCGTCCTCCTCTCCGCGTACCGGAGGGCGAGGTCGGAGAGCAGGCCCAGCAGGGCGTAGATGACCAGGCCGAGCACCACCACGTCGGTCTGGCTGAACTCGCGGGCCTCCATCATGAGGAAGCCGACGCCGGTCTGGGCGTTGACCTGCTCGCCGACGACCAGGCTGAGCCAGGCCGCCCCGATGGCCAGCCGCAGCCCGAGGAACAGAGCGGGCAGCGCGCCGGGGAGGACCACGTGCCGCAGCCGGGCCGCCGGGCCGAGCCCGCAGGTGCGCGCCGCCTCCACGAGCCGTTCGTCGATGTCCCGGATGCCGGCGTACGTGTTGAAGTAGATCGGGAAGAACGCGCCGAGCGCGACCAGGGTGATCTTCAGCGACTCGCCGATACCCACCCAGATGATCAGCAGGGGAACGAGGCCCAGGTGGGGCAGCATGCGGGCCATCTGCACGGGCGGGTCGACCAGGTCGTCGCCGAGGCGGAGCAGCCCGGCGGCCGCCCCGAGGACCAGGGCCAGGCCGCCGCCGATGAGCAGGCCGAGCGCGGCGCGGGTGAGCGAGTCGACCAGGTGGACGGCCAGGGTGCCGTCCCGGGCCAGGCGCCAGCCGGTGGCGAGGACGGCGCTCGGGGCGGGGAGCTTCTCCGGGGCGAGCACGCCGGCCCGGGCGGCGGCCTCCCAGCCGAGCACCAGCACGAGCGGGCTGAGGACGCGGCGCCACCGCCGGGCCGTGCCGCCCCGCGGCCGGGTCGGCGCCGGCCCGGCCGGTACGACGGGGGCCGGCGCCTCGGCGAGCGCCGGGCTGGTCATCCGAGCGCCTCGTTGAACCGCCCGTCCACCCGTCCGGCGATGTCCACCGGGCCGGGCACCAGCTCCAGCTCGACGAAGCTGTCCGCGATGGCCTGGAGTTCGGCGCCGATCTCGGGGGTGACCGGGGCGAGCGGCCGGGCGCTGCGGGCCAGCGCGCGGCTGGTCACGTCGAGCGGGATCTTCAGCTCGGGAGCGAGGGTCGCGGCGCGCTCCGTCGGGTGGGCGATGCCCCAGTCGGTCACCTGCCGGTACGTGCTCAGGAAGGCGCGGACGTCGTCGGTCCGGTTCTTCACCGCCTCCGGCGCGGCCAGCACGTACTCCCGGTTGCCGGCCAGGCCGGTGGCGTCGGCGAGCACCCGCACGCCGGGCTGCTCGGCCAGCGCGAAGTACGGGTCCCAGATGATCCAGGCGTCGACCTGTCCGTTGTCGAACGCGGGCCGTCCCTCGGCGGGCTTCAGATACCTGACGTTGACGTCCTTGAGCGTCATCCTGTTCGCCTCCAGCAGCTTCACCAGCAGCCAGTGCACGTTGGAGCCCTTGTTCAGCGCCACGGTCTTCCCCCGCAGGTCGGCGAAGCTGTGGTAAGGGCTTCCGGCCTTGACCAGCACCGCCTCGCCCTGCGGGATCGGGGCCGACGTGCCGATGACGGCGAACGGGATCTTCCCGGCGGCGGCGAACACCGGCGGCGCCTCGCCGACCTGGCCAATGTCGATCGAGCCGGCCTTGAGCGCCTCGGTCAACGCGGGGCCGCTCTCGAACAGCGACCAGGTCACGTTCGGCGCGGCGGCCCGGGCCTTGACCAGGCTGAGGCCGCCGAACCGCTGGTAGCCGATCCGTAGCTTGCCGGTGCCGCCGTCGTCGGCGTCGGCCGCGTCGCCGCCGCAGGCCGCCAGGGCCGTGGTGGCCAGCAGCGCCAGGGTGGTGAGCAGCGCGGTCACGGTGCGGCGCCGCCGGGGGCGGGTTCTCGACGGGGTACGCATGGCAGCTCCTCGGGGAAGGGGATGTCCCGGCCGTCGGCGGACGCGAGCAACCTACCAACCCGATAGGATTTATGGGTAGGGTGTGGACGCCGTCGTCCCACCCCTCAGGAGGTTTCCCATGCCGCTCACCTTCCACTGGTTCCTGCCGACCTACGGCGACAGCCGGGACATCGTGGGCGGCGGGCACGGCGTACCGGTCGGCACCGCCGGCGGCGCGCGGCCCGCGAGCGTCGCCTACCTCGGGCAGATCGCCCGCAGCGCCGAGCAGCTCGGCTTCGCCGGCGCGCTCACCCCGACCGGCGCGTGGTGCGAGGACGCCTGGCTGAGCACCGCCATGCTGACCGAGGTGACCGAGCGGCTGAAGTTCCTCGTCGCGTTCCGCCCCGGGCTGCTCTCGCCCACCCTGGCCGCCCAGATGGCCTCGACGTTCCAGCGGCTCTCCGGCGGCCGGCTGCTGCTCAACGTGGTCACCGGCGGCGAGTCCACCGAGCAGCGGGCGTACGGCGACTTCCTCGACAAGGACGCCCGCTACGCGCGCACCGACGAGTTCCTGCACGTGGTCCGCGCGCTGTGGCGCGGCGAGACGGTGGACCACGCGGGGGAGCACCTGCGGGTCGAGGGCGCCCGGCTGAGCCGGCTGCCCGACCCGCTGCCGCAGGTCTACTTCGGCGGGTCGTCCGCCGCCGCCGGCCCGGTGGCCGTCCGGCACAGCGACGTCTACCTGACCTGGGGCGAGCCGCCGGCGCAGGTGGCCGGCAAGCTCGACTGGATCCGGGGGCTGGCCGCCGAGGCGGGCCGGGAGCTGCGGTTCGGCATCCGGCTGCACGTCATCACCCGGGACACCGCCGACGAGGCGTGGGCGCAGGCGCGCCGGCTGCTCGACGGCATCGCCGAGGCCGACATCCGGGCCGTCCAGGAGGGGCTGCGGCGCAGCGAGTCGGAGGGGCAGCGGCGGATGCTGGACCTGCACGGCGGCTCGCGCGACGGCCTGGAGGTCGCACCGAACCTGTGGGCCGGGGTGGGCCTCGTCCGCGGCGGCGCCGGCACCGCGCTGGTCGGCAGCCACACCGAGGTCGCCGACCGGATCGCCGAGTACCACGCGCTCGGCATCGACGAGTTCATCCTCTCCGGTCACCCGCACCTGGAGGAGGCGTACTGGTTCGGCGAGGGCGTGCTGCCGATCCTCCGCGGGCGCGGCCTGTGGCGGCACCCGGCCGGCGCGCCGGCCGCCGACGTGCCGGCGAGCGTGCCGTTCACGCCGCAACCCGTGCCGGCCGCCGCCCGGGGCTGAGCGGGGCCGCCTCAGCGGGCGTGCCGGCCAGGGCCAGCGGGCGTGCTGGCCGGTTCAGCCGGGGTCAGCCGGCGTGCTGGCCGGCGAGGAAATCGGCAAGCACCCGGGTGTGCGTGGAGAACGCCAGCTCGACCGGCTCGGTGAGGACCAGCCACTCGGTGGCCTCCTCGGTCGGCGCCGACGGGGGCAGGTCACCGACCGGCCGCTCGGGCAGCACGCCGAAGACCATCATGGTGCCGCCGGCCGGCGCCCCGTGCACCGCGAACAGCCGCGCCTCCTCGGCCTCGGCGAGCAGGCCGGTCTCCTCCCGCAGCTCGCGGACCAGCGCCTCGGACCACTCCTCGCCGTACTCGATGAAGCCGCCCGGCAGGGCGAGCTGGCCGCGGGCCGGCTCGATGTCCCGGCGGACCACCACCACGCCGAGGCCGTCCGGGGTGCGGACCGGCAGCACGGCGACCGCGACGGGCAGCGGGTTGCGCCACACCGTCTCCCCGCAGGCCGGGCAGACGCGCGGCCACCCGGCCTCCGCCGGGTAGGCCGCGCCGCAGAACGAGCAGTGCGAGTACGCGGCGGAGGTCACGCCGCTGCACGTTACCCGCCCGGCCGCCCGGGTGCGCCCGTCACCCGCTCGCGGGCCCGCCCCGGGCCTGGCCGAGCGCTTCGGCGTCGGCGCGGAGGGCGGCGCGGGCCTCCATGAGGGCGAAGCCGAGCAGGTTGTCGCCCCGCCACCGCGCCGGGTCCGCGGCGCGCGGGTCGTCGGCCGCCAGCCCGATGCCCCAGACGCGGTCCACCGGGCTCGCCTCGACCAGCACCCGCTCGCCGGTGCCGAGCAGGAACCGGCCCAGCTGCTCGTGCTGGCCGAACTTGGCCACGCTGCCGGCCACCACGACGTCGTAGCGGCGGGCCGCCCAGACCGCCTCGTCGAAGCCGCGGACCTGCCGGCCGAGCGCCTTGGCCCGCTGCGAGTGCGTGGCGGTCAGCACCCGCTCGGCCATCCCGTCGTCGCCGAACAGGGTGGCCTTGTGCCACATCATCCAGTGCTCGGCGGTGGCGTACGTGCGGCCGTCGACCGTGAACGGCGCGGGCCACCACTGGCTCAGGCAGCCGGCGCCGACGCTGCCGTCGCGCTGCGGGCGGTGCCCCCAGAAGTGCAGGTATCTCACCCGGGCTCCGGAGTGGACGGCGGCGGTCAGCTCGGCGACGGATCGGATCGGCACGACCGCCAGTCTGCCCGAGGGCACCGACAGATCGCCGCCGCATTTTCCCGGCGCCTGAATCCGTTCGCGGCGCGACGTCGCCGACCGCTACCCGGTCCGCCAGGTCGGTGGCCGGGAGATCCGGGAACTCTGGATCCCCGCCGAGGACGTGCCGCTGCTCAACGCGAACCTCGTCGGGCGCATCGAGGTCGTGCACGAGTTCCATCCCGCCTGATCCCCTGATCGTGCCCGTGCCGGATCGGCCGGCACGGGCACGATCGATGCACGATCAGGCGGCCGGGGTGCCCGTGTAGGCGGCGGTGGTCCGGTCGCCGGCGGCGCGGGCCTCGTCGGCCGGGGTGCCGGCGGCGATGCTCGCCTCGGTCCAGCGGGCGCTGGCCTCGGTCGTGAAACGGCGGCCCTCGTCCGAGCCCATCCAGGCGACGGCCTCCTCCGGGGTGATCCCCGAGCCGTCGGCCGCGAGGTGGGAGGCCAGCCCGAGCAGCGCCCCGTCCCAGCCGACGCCGACCGCGCCGGGCCCGAACTGGGCCCACCGCTCGTCGTCCACGTGCGCCACGTGCTCCAGCTCGAACCGGGTACGCCCGGCGCCGGCCTCGGTGAGCCGCACCTCGATCCAGCTCACCTCCCCGCCGAACTCCCAGGTCGCGGCGAAGCTGTGCGGCGGGTCGCAGCGCTCGACCGTGCCCCCGGCGTTGCCCTCCAGCTGGTAGCGCCCGCCGAGCTTCAGCTCGCCGGAGACCGGCAGGAACCAGCGGGGGATCCGCTCGGCGCTGGTGCAGGCGTCCCAGACGTCCTCCACCGGCGCGTCGTACGTCTGGCTGATGGTCAGCACCCGGGCCTCGCCGGCGGGGAGCGTGCGGCTGCCCAGCCGGCGCTCCACGTCGCTGATCTGCCCCATTACGTCGATCATGATGTGGTCCTCTCGTCGGAGTCGCTTGCGCGCAGCCGCCGTTCGCGCCGGCCCCGGGCCAGTTCGGTGGCGAGCGCCGCCAGCGGCGGCGTCCAGAACCGGCGGAAGCCCGCCAGCCACTCGTCCATCTCGCGCAGCGGGCGTGGGTCCACCGCGTAGAGGCGGCGGGTGCCCTGGGCGCGCACGGTCGCGAAGCCGTGCTCCCGCAGCACCTTGAGGTGCTGCGACACGGCCGGCTGGCTGATGCCGAACTCCCGCTGGACGGTGGCGCCGAGCGCGCCGGCCGGCTGCTCGCCCTCGGCGAGCAGCTCCAGGATCCGGCGTCGGACCGGATCCCCGAGGACGTCGAAGGCGTGCACGACCCCTTTCTATCAGACCGGGCTTATATAAGCGAGCGCTGTAACAGCGACGTCGCCCGATCGGCGACGGCCGACGGGCGAGGGGAGCGCCGTGATCTTGGACAGTTTCCGTCCGAGAGGAACGCCACGTGTCCAAGATCCGAGGCGAGCGTCGAGCGGCGAGCGGCGAGCGGAGGGGCGGGACGCCGCTCGGGCGTCCCGCCCCTCCGGTCAGGCGCCGAGGCGGGCGGCGACGGTGCTGCGCAGCTCCGGGAGCCGGTCGTGCAGCAGGCCGGGGCACTGGGTGCTGTTGAAGTCCTTGTGCCCGTAGATCTCGGTCGGCGGGATGCCGTACTGCTGGCAGGTGAAGGCGCAGAACCACACCAGGCTGTTCCAGAGCGCCTGCGGGGGCTGCACATCGAGGTAGATGCCGTCGTTCTCGATGCCGATGGCCTGGCTGTTCTGGCCGACGCAGTGCGCGCCCTGCACCATGGTCTGCCCGTGCAGCAGCCCGTACAGGCTGCCGTGCCGGCCCTCGGTGAGGTAGCCGCCGCGGCTGTTGGTGAAGTGCTGGCCGGAGTCGAGCCAGCCGTTGCTGTCCATGTGCAGGTTCTGAATGTCGCGCGAGTTCCGGTAGGCCTGCGCGAGGCTGTAGTCGGTGGTGTTCGGGAACGCCGTGTGGTGAATGATGATCTTGTTGGGTCGGCTCTGCACCACGCTCACCGCGGAGGACGGCGGGCGGGCGCCCCAGGTCGCACAGTTGGCGATGGTCGGCTGGTCGATCCGGGCGGCGACGGCCCGGGCCTCGTGGTCGGCGCCGAACTGGGTCAGCGCGGTGGCGCCGGCGGCGGCGCCGAGCAGGACCGCGCCGCGCAGCACGGCCCGCCGGGGAACGGGAACGGACATCGGGGCCTCCTCGTCGGGGACGGACGCCAGGTGGCGGGCGGTTCCGGTGCCGGCGCGCAGGCGCCGGCGGGACGGGACCGCCCGCCACCCCGGGCGGATCAGCAGGGTCCGTTGCAGGCCAGCACCTTGAGCCGGTCCAGGGTGCCGTTCCAGACGTTCTGGTCACCCGGGAAGACGCCCGAGGAGGACCACTGCCAGAAGGAGTACGTCCCCCAGCCGGCCGGCAGCGTGCCGACGCTGCTGGAGTACCGGGCGATCCACAGCGGGTTGTTCGCCGCGAACTGCGAGGTGTTGCCGGTGCAGGTGCTCCACCAGTCGGTGGTGGTGTAGATGGTGGCCCACCGGCCGGTGCGCGCGTAGTACTGGTTGACGAACGAGGCGATCCAGCTGCGCATCGAGGCCTGGCTCAACCCGTAGCAGGTGGCGCCGTACGGGTTGTACTCGATGTCGAGCGCGCCGGGCAGCGTCTTGCCGTCCTTGGACCAGCCGCCGCCGTGGTCGACGAAGTAGTTGGCCTGGGTGGCGCCGCTCGAGTTGCCGGGCAGCGCGAAGTGGTACGAGCCACGGATCATCCCGACGTTGTAGGAGCCGTTGTACTGCTGGGCGAAGTACGGGTTGATGTAGCCGGTGCCCTCGGTCGCCTTCACGTACGCGAACCGGGCGCCGTTGTTCCAGGCACCGGACCAGTTCACGTTGCCCTGGTGGCTGGAGACGTCCATGCCGGGCAGGCCGGCCGGTGCGGCGCTGGCGGGTGTCGCGCCGACGAGGGCCGAGGCGGCCAGGGTGACGGTGGCGAGCAGGGCCGTGGCGGCCGTACGCAGCGCCGATCGGAGGGGACGGTTCATCTTTCCTCCCTGGGGGTTGGGGGAGTGTGACGAAAGGAACTGTCAACATTAGGTCACAGGGTGGAGAAACTTTTCAATAGAGACATGGAAGATTTTCTTTGTCCTCTGAGAGGCCGGCGGAGGTCGGCCAGCACCGTGTCGCTGCTGTCGTACGAGGGCGGTGAGTGCGGGTCGAAGACGGACGCGGAGACCGCCGACGTGCGGACCGGGATGGTCGAGGGCCGCCCAACGTTCTTCGGGCGGCTGTCGCCGGAGCCGTCGTCTCAGGCCGCGGAACGCTCGTCGATCGGCCGGCGGCGCAGGCTCACGTCCGAGACGGCCGGCGGGGTGTAGGCCACGTCGTTGGGAGCGACGTCCGTACCGGGCGGAGCGATCTCGTCGATCCGGTCGAGGATCTCGTCGTCCAGGGTGACACCGGCGCCGGCGAGCAGGCCGTCGAGCTGTTCCATGGTGCGTGGCCCGAGGATCGCCGAGGTCACGCCCGGGTGGGCGATCGCGAACGCCATCGCGAGGTGGGTCAGCGGCAGGCCGGCCCCTTCGGCGAGCGGGATGAGCCGTTCGACCACGTCGAGCTTGCGCTCGTCCCTGAAGTGCTGCGGCATGGCGCCGGACCGATGGGTGTCGGCCTGCTGGCCCTTGCGGTACCGCCCGGTCAGCAGGCCCTGGCCCAGCGGGCTCCAGACCAGCGCGCCCATCCCGTAGCGCAGACAGATCGGCAGGACCTCGCGTTCGATGCTCCGGTTGACGATCGAGTACGGCGGCTGCTCGGTGCGGAAGCGCTCCAGGCCACGCCGCTCGGCGACCCACTGCGCCTCGACGATCTCCGAGGCCGGAAAACCCGACGCACCGACCGCTCGGACCTTGCCGCTGTGGATCAGGTCGGACAGCGCCGACAGCGTCTCCTCCACGTCGACCGCCGGGTCGGGGCGGTGGATCTGGTAGAGGTCGAGGTGGTCGGTCTGCAGTCGGCGCAGGGAGTTCTCGACCGCGGTCATGATCCAGCGTCGTGAGTTGCCCCGGTGGTTCGGGTCGTCGCCCATCGGGTAGTGCACCTTGCTGGCGAGCACGACGCCGTCGCGGCGGCCCTTGAGTGCCTTGCCGACGATCTCCTCGGATTCGCCCTGGGAGTACACATCGGCGGTGTCGATGATGTTGATCCCCGCGTCCAGCGCCCGGTGGATGATCCGGATCGAGTCGTCGTGGTCGGGGTTTCCCATGGCGCCGAACATCATGGTGCCGAGAGCGTAGGGGCTGACCTGGATTCCGGTCCGGCCCAGCGAGCGGTATTTCATGGTGTGATCTCCTGTGGAGGCGTGCGTTTGAGCGGCCGGCGCCAACGAACGGCGCGCGGCGCGAAAGAAACCGCCGCGGCGAGGCCGGGAACCCGACCAGGCGGCGGACGAGAGAATGACCGTCCCTGAGCCTCCGACTACGCGGATCGTGCCGAGGACGCCGTCCGCAGTTCCTCGTCGTCGAACACGATCTCGACCAGCGGGCTGCGCGCGAACCAGTCGTCGAACTCCTGGCGCCGGGCGACCCGCGCGGCGATCTCGGGCCGGTTCTGGAGGTCGAGGATTGCGGTGATCACTCGCCGTCGGGTCGGCTCGTCGACCGGCACCGCGGTCGCGGGCAGGTCGGCTTCGACCCCGTGCTTGAGATGCACCATGAACCGCGGGTTGGCGCGCAGGTTCGCGTACCAACTGCGGGGTCCGGGCATGCCGCTGAGGTACCAGCGGCCGTCGACGCGGTGGAACCAGATCTCGATGCGGCGCGGGATTCCGGTGCGGGCGCCCAGCGTGGTGATGTCGATGGTGCGCTCAGCCGGGGAGGAGTCCGGTCCGATGGCGAGTGCTCGCGCGACGGCGTCATCCACGGTCACGGTCTCACCGGCCGTTCGTCGTCGACGGACATTATCGCCCCGTCGTTTCCGGTCCGGCCCAGGGTGTGGTAATCCATGCTTCTCCCCCTGGAGGCGGTAATGGAGTGTCCACCGACCTTCATTCCTTGCCTCCTGTTCTGCCAGCACTAGTCCGGAATCCCGTGTCCGTTCCGGTGGTACTTCCAGCAAAACAAAGCCGCAATCCCCGTGCTAGCAGAATCGTCTTGGGTAATTGCACGATCCTCTTCGCTCCGGCGATCTCAGGGCAACGCCGGCGAGCCGGCGGCGGGGCCGGCTCCGCCACGGATGCGTGCCGCGTCGATGCTGGGCGGAACGCCGAACAGGCGCCGGTACTCCCGGCTGAACTGGGACGGATTGTCGTATCCGACGCGACTGCCCACGCCGGTGATGTCGTGGGGGTTGTTCGCCAGCAGCAGTCTCGCCGCCTGCAGGCGGAGGTGTTTCTGGTACTGGATCGGGCCCATCGCCGTCACCGCCTGGAAGTTCCGGTGGAAAGCGGACACACTCATCCCCGAGAGCTGCGCCAGCTCCTCGACGCGGAACGGCCGGGCATAGTTCTCCCGGATCCACCGCACCGCCCGGGTGATGTGGCTGAGGCTGCTGTCCACGAGGCCGAGCTGGCGGACGAGGTCACCCTGTTCGCCGGTCATCAACCGCCAGAGGATCTCGCGCTTGTACAACGGGGCCAGTGCCTTCCGGTCCCCGGGCCGGTCGAGCAGGCGCAGCAGCCGCACGACAGCGTCGAGCAACTCGTCCGGGGCGTCACTGACCGCGATCCCCGGCCGTGCGGTACCGGGGGAACCCGGCAGATCCCCCGGCCCGGCCTCCAGCAGCAGTTCGGCGACGGCGGCCGGTTCCAGGGTCATTCCGAAACCGAGTGCGGGCTCGCCCGGGCCCGCGTCGACGACGTGCCCCGTCACCGGGAGATCGACCGAGGCGACGAGGTACTGACCGACGCCGTACTCATACACCCGGTCCGCCAGCGCGAGGCGCTTGCCGCCCCGGGCGATGATCGCCAGAACGGTGCCCGACATCGAGGTCACCGGCGGAGCGCCGGGGTCGATCTTGCAGATCCGGACGCCGTCGACCGCAGTCGTCAGATCGGGACGTGCGTGCCGTTCCAGCAGGTCGCGTAGCTCGGGCAGGGACATGTCAGGAGTGGAACACAGAACTCGCGGTGGTCGCCCGGCAGGGAGAGGATCGTGCCTGCGCGACCGCGACCGCCCGGTTGCCGTGCACGGCGCGGGATACCCGGAGACGGTGGAATTCTCTCCGCCGGTGTGTCGATACCGGGGTCCGCCGTTCGTGTGGAGGGTGGAGGGGCGGCACCGGGCCGCCGCCGCGGGGTGAGGAGACGCGCGTGAAGCAGTACCTGATCAGCGTGTACCAGCCGGCCGGCGCCGGCCGGCCGGACCCGGAGTTCCTGGCCGGGGTGATGCGCGAGGTCGACGCCGTCGGCCGGGAGCTGAGGGAGGCCGGCTGCTGGGTGTTCGGCAACGGCCTGCACGCCCCGGAGACGGCCACCGTGCTGCGCGCGCAGGGCGACGAGGTGCTCGTCACCGACGGCCCGTACGTCGAGGGCAAGGAGTACCTGGGCGGGTTCACCATCATCACCGCCCCCGACCTCGACGCCGCGCTCGACTGGGGCCGCCGGTACGCCCTGGCCACCACCCTGCCGATCGAGGTGCGCCCGTTCCAGGGCGAGGGATGAGCGGCCCCAGCGACGTCGAACGGGTCTTCCGCGCCGAGTACGGCCGCGCGGTCGCCGTCCTGGTCCGCCTGCTCGGCGACATCGACCTCGCCGAGGAGGCGGTCCAGGAGGCGTTCGCCGCCGCGGTCGACAGGTGGGCCGTCGACGGCCCGCCGCCGAGCCCGGCCGGCTGGATCATCACCACCGCCCGGAACCGGGCGATCGACCGGCGGCGCCGCGAGGCGTCCCGCGCCGACCGGCACGCCGAGGCGGCCCTCCTGCACGCCCCCGAGCCGCCCGCCGAGGAGGGTCCCGTGCGCGACGACCGGCTGCGACTGATCTTCACGTGCTGCCACCCTGCGCTCGGCCCGGCGGCACGCGTGGCGCTGACCCTGCGCCTGCTCGGCGGGCTCGGCACCGCCGAGATCGCGAGGGCGTTCCTCGTGCCGGAGCCCACCATGGCGCAGCGCCTGGTCCGGGCCAAGGCGAAGATCCGGGACGCCGGCATCCCGTACCGGGTGCCCCGGGACGCCGACCTGCCCGACCGGCTGCGGGCCGTGCTGGCCGTGGTCTACCTGATCTTCACGGAGGGGCACACCGCCAGCGCGGGGGAGCGGCTGGTCCGCGGCGAGCTGTGCGACGAGGCGATCCGGCTGGGGCGGCTGCTCGCCGCGCTCATGCCGGACGAGCCGGAGGTGCTCGGGCTGCTCGCCCTCATGCTGCTCACCGACGCCCGGCGGGGCGCGCGGACCGGGCCGGACGGCACGCTCGTGCCGCTGGGCGCGCAGGACCGGAGCCGGTGGGACGGGGCGCTGATCGCCGAGGGGCAGGCCCTCGTGCGGCGCTGCCTGCGGCGGGACCGCCCCGGCCCGTACCAGATCCAGGCCGCGATCAACGCGGTGCACAGCGACGCGCCGACCGCCGCGGACACCGACTGGCGGCAGGTCCTCGCCCTCTACGACCAGCTCCGGGCGCACGCCCCCGGGCCGGTGGTGGCGCTGCACCGGGCCGTCGCGCTGGCCGAGGTGGCCGGCCCGGCCGCCGCGCTGGCCGAGGTCGACCGGCTGGACCTGGCCGGCTACCACGTGCTGCACGCCGTCCGCGCCGACCTGCTGCGCCGCCTCGACCGGCCCGCCGAGGCGGCGGCCGCGTACGACGCGGCGATCGCGCGCACCGGCAACGCCGCCGAACGGGAGTTCCTCGGCCGCTCCCGCGACCTGCTGAGGAGTCACCCGTGAGCGCACCGCAGATCCTGGTCGACGGGCTCGCCTTCGGCGAGTCGCCCCGCTGGCACGACGGGCGGCTCTGGCTGGCCGACTGGGGCGCCGGGGAGGTGCTGACCGTCGACGCGGCGGGCCGGACCGAGGTGGTCGCCCGGGTCGACGGGCTGCCGATCTGTTTCGACTGGCTGCCGGACGGCCGGCTGCTGGTGGTCGCCGGCGGCGCCGGGCGGCTGCTGCGCCGGGAGCCCGACGGCGTGCTGCGGACCCACGCCGACCTGGCCGCGCTCGTCCCGCACCCGTGGAACGAGGTGGTCACCGACGCCCGGGGCAACGCCTACGTGAACACCATCGGCTTCGACTTCCCCGCCGGGGACTACCGGCCCGGGGCGGTGGCCGTGGTCGCGCCGGACGGCGGCACCCGGCTGGTCGCCGGCGACCTGGCCTTCCCCAACGGGATGGTGCTCACCCCCGACGGGCGCACCCTGATCGTCGCCGAGTCGTACGCCGGCCGGCTCACCGCGTACGACGTGGGAGCCGACGGGACGCTCGGTGGACGGCGGGTCTGGGCGGCGGTGCCGGACTCCGCGCCGGACGGCATCTGCCTCGACGCCGCCGGTGCCGTCTGGTACGGCGACGTGCCGAACCGGTGTGCCGTGCGGGTCGCCGAGGGCGGCCGGGTGCTCGACCGGGTCGACCTGGACCGGGGCTGCTTCGCCTGCGCGCTCGGCGGCCCGGACGGGCGCACCCTCCACCTCGTCACCACACAGTGGAGCCCCGAGGCGCTCGCCGGCGGCGCGCGGACCGGCCAGGTCCGGACCCTGCGGGTGCCCGCCCCGGCCGCCGGCTGACCCGGCGCACCCCGCACGGCGGGTGCACCTCCGGTACCCGCCGGAATCGTGATCGCGTCGATATCCCCGCCGCCGCCGGGAGGCATTGACGAACCCTCGCCGAAAAGTACACTCCCGGTGTAATAAGTTTCCCGCTTCGCCCGAGCCGCACCGCGCACCCCCGACGCCGCGTCCTCTCCCGAGGTGAAGATGCCCCCACCCCCCACTCCCGCGGACGGAACCGACCTGGCGCTGCACGGTGTCGGCGTCCGGTTCGGCGGGCTCGTCGCCCTCGACGACGTCTCGCTGCGGGTCCCGCCCGGCCGGATCGTCGGCGTGATCGGCCCCAACGGCGCCGGCAAGACCACCCTGTTCAACGTGGTCTGCGGCTTCGTCCCGCCGACCAGCGGATCGCTCACCCTGGACGGTCGCCCGTTCCGGCCCCGCCCGCACCGGCTGACCCGGCTCGGCATCGCCCGCACGCTCCAGGGCGTCGGCCTGTTCCCCGGGCTCACCGTGCTGGAGAACGTGGTGGCCGGCGCCAGCCACGCGGCCCGCGCCGGCTTCGCCACCGCCCTGTTCGGCCTGCCCCGCAGCGACCGCGACGAGCGGCGGCTGCGCCAGGAGGCCCTCGACCTGCTCGCCGAGCTGGGCGTCGCCGCGCACGCCGGCGCGGCCCCGGCCACCCTGCCCTACGCGGTGCGCAAGCGGGTCGCCCTGGCCCGCGCCCTGATCGCCCGGCCCCGCCTGCTCCTGCTCGACGAGCCGGCGGGCGGGCTGGGCGCCGACGACGTCAACGAGCTGGCCGAGCTGATCCGCACCCTGCCCGAACGGGCCGGCGGCGCCTGCTCCGTGATGCTCGTCGAGCACCACATGGACCTGGTCATGGCCGTCTGCCAGGAGCTGGTGGTGCTCGACTTCGGCCGGGTCATCGCCGCCGGCACCCCCGACGAGGTCCGCGACGACCCGCTGGTCACCGAGGCCTACCTCGGCGCCGACGTGCCGGCCGGGGCCGCGGGGGCCGGGTCGTGACCGCGGTGCTGGAGGTCGAGGCGGTCAGCGCCGGCTACGGGCCGGTGCCGGTGCTGCGGGACGTGACCTTCGCGGTGCCCGCCGGGACCATCGCCGCCGTGCTAGGCGCCAACGGCGCCGGCAAGACGACCCTGCTGCGTACCCTGTCGGGTCTGCTCCGGCCCACCGGCGGCCGGGTCCGCTTCGACGGCGCCGACCTGCGCGGCGTCCGCGTCGAACGGCTGGTCCGGCGCGGCCTGGCGCACGTCCCCGAGGGGCGGGGCGTGGTGGCCGAGCTGACCGTGGAGGAGAACCTGCGCCTCGGCGGCCTCTGGTGCAGCGACCGGGCCGACGCCCGCCGGGCCCAGGACGAGGTGTACGAGCTGTTCCCGGCCCTGGCCCGTCGGCGCCGGCACGCCGGGCACCAGCTCTCCGGCGGGGAACGGCAGATGCTCGCCCTCGGCCGGGCGCTGATCGCCCGCCCCCGGCTGCTGCTGCTCGACGAGCCGTCGCTCGGCCTGGCCCCCAAGGTGACCGCGCAGATCATGGCGCTGCTGCGCCGGCTCTGCGACGAGCGGGGGCTGACGGTGCTGCTGGTCGAGCAGAACGTGCGCAGCGCCCTCTCGGTCGCCGACCAGGGCGTGGTGATGTCGCTCGGCCGGGTGGTGACCGCCGCGCCGGCGGGTCGGCTGCGCGACGACGACCAGCTCCGGCACGCGTACCTCGGGTTCTGACGGCCCGGCGAGCAGGAAGGATCCGCATTGGACCGGTTCTTGTTCCTCACCTTCGGGGGGCTCTCCACCGGCGCGGTCTACGCCGCGTTCGCCCTGGCCCTGGTGCTCATCTGGCGGGCCGCCCGGCTGGTCAACTTCGCCCAGGGCGCGATGGCCGTGGCCACCGCGTACGTCGGCTACGCGGTGGCGTCCGCGACCGGCTCCTACTGGCTGGGCCTGGGCGCGGCCGTGGTCGCCGGACTGCTGCTGGGCGCGCTTGTCGAGCGGGTGCTCATGCGCTTCGTCGGGCACGTCAACCCGCTCAACGAGGTGATCGTCGCGCTCGGCCTGGTGCTGGTCATCCAGGCGGTGCTCGGCATGGTCTTCGGCAACGGCTACCGGCCGGCCCCCGCCCCGTTCGACACCGACGCGCTCACCCTCGGCGGGGTCGCCGCGCTGTCCCCGTACGACCTGTGGGTGCTCGGCGCCGTGCTGGTGGTCGTGGTGCTGCTCGCGCTGCTGTTCACCCGCACGCCGATCGGCCTGCGGATGCGGGCCGCCGCGTTCGCCCCCGAGGTGTCCCGGCTGCTCGGCGTCGACGTCACCCGGATGCTCACCCTCGGCTGGGCCCTCGCCGCCGCGGTCGGCGCGCTCGCCGGCATGCTGGTCGTCCCCACCGGGCTGGGCCTGCACCCGCACGCCATGGACCTGGTCTTCGTCGTCGCGTTCACCGCCGCCGTGGTCGGCGGCCTGGACAGCCCGGCCGGTGCGGTGGTCGGCGGCCTGCTGGTCGGCCTGATCCTGTCGTACGTCACCGGCTACCTGGGCCCGGACACCACCCCGCTGGCCGTCCTGGTCCTGCTGCTGGCCGTCCTCCTGGTCCGCCCCGGCGGGCTCTTCTCCAGCGCGAAGGCGAGGCACGTGTGACCGCCACCCGCCCCTCCACCCGGTCCGACGTGGACCGGTCCGCCCGGCCGTCCCCGCTGCGGCGGCTGCTGCCCGGCGCGCCCGCCACGACCGGCCCGCGCGGGTCCACCCTGCTGCGCCACCTGGCCGGGGCGGTGCTCGCCGGCGCCCTGGTCGTGCTGCTCACCAACCAGCTCCCGCCGTACCAGAACCTTCAGGTGGCCCGGGTCTGCGCGTTCCTCTGCGTCACCGCCGGCTACACGGTGCTGGTCGGGCTCAACGGCCAGCTCTCCCTCGGGCACGGGGCGCTCATGGCCACCGGCGCCTACACGGTGGCGCTCGTGCAGCGGGGGTTCGACGAGCGAGGCGTGCAGGGGCGGTGGATCCTGCCGCTGTCGCTGCTGGCCGCCGTGGCGGCCACCGCGCTGGCCGGCCTGGTCATCGGTCTGGCGGCCGCCCGGCTGCGCGGGCCGTACCTGGCCGGCGTGACCCTCGCGGTGGCGACGCTCGTGCCGGCCGTCAGCACGATCTTCACCGGGGTCTTCAACGGCGAGCAGGGCCTGCGCTTCCCGGCGGAGACCCCGCCGGCGTTCCTGGGCGCCTACTTCCAGCCGGAACGCTGGCTGGCCTGGGTCGCGCTGCTCGCCGCGCTGCTCACCGTCCTGCTCCTGGCCAACCTGGTGCGCAGCCGCTTCGGCCGGTCGCTGCGCGCCGTGCGCGACGACGAGGTGGCCGCCCGGCTCGCGGGCATCCACGTCGCCCGGACCCAGGTGCTCGCCTTCGTGGTCAGCGCCGGCTGCGCCGGCCTCGGCGGCGGCGTGTACGCGGTGCTCACCGCCACCGTCGCGCCGGGCAAGTTCCCCCTGGAGCTGTCGCTGTTCCTGCTCATGGCCATCGTGATCGGCGGCCTGGGCAGCCTCGCCGGCGCGGTCTGGGGCGCGGTGCTGCTGGTCGCGCTCCAGGACCTGCCGAGCCTGCTCACCGAGACGTTCAGCCTGTCGGGCGGCCTGGCCCAGCGGCTGGAGGGCAACCTCGCGCTGGCCGTGTTCGGCCTGATCCTCATCGTCGTCATGCTCGCCGCGCCGGGCGGCCTGCACGGCGCCGTCCGCACCGTCGCCGCCCGGCTGCGCGCCCGCCGCGCGCCGGACCGCTGAGCCACCCCGGTTCCACCCACCCGTTCGCACCGCCGCACCGGAATGGAGAACCATGCGTCCCACCACCCGCCGCATACTCGCGGCCGCCACCGGCCTCGCTCTGCTGGCCGCCGTGCCGGCCTGCGCCGACGACGAGAAGCAGGCCGCCGAGAACGTCCCCGGCGTCACCGACACCGAGGTCGTCATCGGCACCCACCAACCGCTCACCGGCCCGGCCGCGCCCGGCTACTCGAAGATCTCCGCCGCCACGAAGGCGTACTTCGAGCACATCAACAGCAAGGGCGGGGTGAACGGCCGGAAGATCGTCTACAAGGTCATGGACGACGGCTACAACCCCGCCAACACCGAGAACGTGGTCCGCAAGCTGGTGCTCGACGACAAGGTCTTCGCGCTCCTCGGCGGGCTGGGCACCCCGACCCACACCAACGTGCTGGAGTTCGTCAAGACCCAGAAGGTGCCCGACCTGTTCGTCTCCTCCGGCAGCCGGAACTGGAACCAGCCCGACAAGTACCCGACCACCTTCGGCTGGCAGCCCGACTACACCGTCGAGGGCAAGATCCTGGCCACCTGGGTGAAGCAGCAGTTCCCCGGCGCCAAGGTCTGCCACTTCGGGCAGAACGACGACTTCGGGCGGGACTCGCTGGCCGGCGTCGAGAAGGTCCTCGGCCCGGTGGCGGCCAAGCAGACCTACACCACGACCAACCAGCAGGTCGGCCCGGCCATCGGGGCGCTCAAGGCGGCCGGCTGCCAGGTGGTGATCTCGGCGAGCATCCCGGGCTTCACGGCGCTGGCCATGGGGCAGGCCGCCGGGCAGGGTTTCCGCGCGCAGTGGGTGGTGTCCAACGTGGGCGCCGACTACACGACGCTGTCGAACCAGCTCGGCGACAAGAAGGTGATCCTGGAGGGCATGGTCGCCGACAACTACCTGCCGATGGTGGGTGACACGGCGAACCCGTGGATCCAGGAGTTCACCAAGATCCACCAGAAGTACAACTCGGCCAACCCGATCGACGGCAACGCGATCTACGGCTACTCGATGGCGTACACCTTCGTGCAGGCGCTGCTCGCCGCCGGCAAGGACCCGACCCGGGAGAAGCTGGTGGAGGCCGTGCAGAAGGGCGGCTTCCGGGGTCCCGGGCTCACCCCGTTCCGGTACAGCGGCGACGTGCACGCCGGGTACAGCGGCGTGCGGCTGAGCAAGGTCCAGAACGGCGCGCAGACGTACTTCGGCCCGACGTACACCACCGACGACGGCGACGCCGCGGTCACCGAGTTCACCGAGCCGCCGACCACCCCGCCGGCGGACGCCATCCCGACGACCTGACCACCGCCGCGGGCCGGGCGGCCGTCACCGCGGTGACGGCCGCCCGGCGACGCGCACGTAGAGTGCACCATTCCGGCGTGACGCCACCGGGGCGGCGGCGACGCCGGCCAGGAGCTACGCACAGGGGGCGCACGCATGATCGAGGTGGACGCCGACGCGCCGGCGCGGGTGGACGGCCGGTCGGCGCGGGCCGAGCGGACCCGGGCCGCCATCGTCGAGGCGCACCTGGCGCTCATCGACGAGGGCGACCTGCGGCCCACCGGGGAGCGGATCGCCGAGCGCGCCGGGGTGTCCCTGCGCACCCTGTGGACCAACTTCAAGGACATGGAGACCCTGTTCGCCGCGACCGGGCGGCTGGTCGAGGAGCGGCTGGACGCGCTCTGGCGGCCGATCCCGCCCGAGCTGCCGCTCACCCGGCGGATCGCCGAGTTCTGCGACCAGCGGGCCGAGATGCTGGAGGTGCTGGCGCCCTCGGCGCGCGCCTCGGCGCTGCGGGAGCCGTTCTCCCCGCAGCTGCGGCGCAACCGCGAGGCGGCCATCGCCCGGGTCCGCCACGAGGTCGAGCTGGTCTTCGACCCGGAGCTGGCGCACGCGGGGGAGGGGCGCGAGCAGTTGCTGGACGCGCTGACGGTGGCCTGCACCTGGGCGGCCTGGGCCATGATGCGCGACGCCATGGGCCTGGACGTGGCGGCGGCCCGCGCCACGCTGGCCCGCACCATCGGCGCGCTGCTGGTCGACGCCATCGCCGCCGGCCTGCGCTGACCTCACACTTCGGGCAGGCTGACGTAGGTCGCCGCGAGGCCGGTCGCGTACGCGCGGGATCTGGCCCCGAGGCTGCGGGCCCAGGTCGGAACCGAGGTGCTCGGCTACGACACCGGGCATTCGGAATATCGAGGACGTCTCCACAGGCGCTTACGCCGGCCCTACAGTCCTCCCTCTTGGATGAGGGCATGAATCAGAGTGCACTCCGCTCACGTCCGGCCCGCCGTACGCGCCGGACCGTGATCGTCGGCCTGGCGATCCTTGGCCTGGCGATCGTGGCGTTCGCCGTACGGCGGCCGCTCCTGATGGCCGCTCCGCGGTGCATGGCCGGCCGTTGGCATGGCTGCTACGACACGGTGAACGGTGTGCTGCTCATGATGCTGGTGGGGCTGCCGTTGGCCACGATGGTGGCGTTGGCTCTGGCGCACCGTCGGCGCGCCGCCGGCGTCACACCGGCGTGGCGGATGTCGCTGGCCGAGGTGGGCATGGTCTATGGAACGGTGCCGTTCGTATGGATGACCATGATGCCGGGACCGGGGGCCGGCTTCGTTCCCGGTCGGGTGAGCCTGGTTCCGCTGAGGGATCTCGTCACGATGGGGCCCGTCGGGATCGGCGGCAACCTGCTGATCTTCGCAGCGCTGGGTTTCTTCGCCCCGATACGGTTCGCGACGCTGGCGTCCGTGCCGCGGATCCTGGCGCTCGCGGCAGGCTGCTCGGTCCTGGTCGAAACCGCACAGTACGTGCTGTGGCTGGATCGGGTGTCCTCCGTCGATGACGTGCTGGTCAACGCCGCCGGAGCCATGCTGGCCGGGCTGGCGTCGCGCCGATGGTGGCGCACACCGGCGCAGGTGCCGTCGGACCAGCCTCTCCCCGCGCCGGCACGGCGGACTGAGCCGCCTGTCCGGTAGGCACGCTCGCTGGCCGCCCCGATCCACGGTGCCAAGGTCTCGGTCATTGCCGCGGTGAACGTGTCGGCGCATGCCAGCTCGACCAGCCGGCCGACCAGCTCGCCGTGCCGCCGCTGGCCAGCTCCAGCCGCGGCCCGTCCGACGTGATCCGCCGGGAGCCGCCGCGCTGCTCGAGACGGCCACGCGGATCGAGGAAGATCCCCGCGGCGGCCAGACCGCCCGTGATCAGTCGCGCAGCGTCCGCAGGATGCGGGCCAGGTCGGCCCGGTCGCTGTCGCTGAGGTCCCCGAAAAAGCGTTCTGCCTCGGCGGTCCGGGCGGCGCGGATCGCCGCGCTGATCCGAGTGCCCTCGTCGGTGAGCCCGACCAGCGTGGCCCGCCGGTCGGCGGGATCGGGCTGACGCGCCACGAGCCCGCGCTCCTCGAGGTCGTCAACCACCTCAGTGGCGGAGCGGGGCGCGATGCGCAGGTGCTCGGCGAGCGCGCTGAGCCGGACCGCGCCGTGGCGCATGAGCACGGCGAGCGCCCGGGCGTGCCCCGGGTTGATCTCCCAGGGTTCGAGGGTGCGCTTGGACTGGTGGCGCAGCCGCCGGGCCACCGCCCAGAACGTCTCGGCCAGGCTCTCCTCGTCGCTGCCGGTCACCGGAATACGGTAGCAGCACATACTGTTGTTACCTCATGATGAGGTAACCTCAGCATATCGCCCGACGAAAGAGAGCACCCCCTTGGACGGATTCCGAGACGGCCGCGGCGGCGGCCGGACCACCGTGACAGCCGCCGAGAAGACGCAGGCCCGCCAGGTGTCGCTGCGCCGGATCGGCGGCCTCTTCACCGCTCACCGCGGCCCCCTCGCCGCCGTGGTCGCGATCATCGTGGCGTCGTCCGTGATCGCGATGGCGTCGCCCTTCCTGCTGCGTACCGTGATCGACCGCGCCCTCCCGGAGCGCGACCTGACCCTGCTGGCCTGGCTCGTCGCGGGCATGGTCGGCGTCGCCGCGGTGACCGCCGTGCTCGGCGTCGCGCAGACCTGGATCTCCACCCGCGTCGGGCAGGAGGTCATGCACCGGCTGCGCACCGACGTCTTCACGCACCTCCAGCGCCAGTCCATCGGCTTCTTCGTCCGCACCCGCACCGGCGAGGTGCAGTCGCGGATCACCAACGACATCGGCGGCATGCAGGCGGTGGTCACCTCCACCGCCACCTCGATCGCCGCCAACCTCACCACCGTCATCGCCACCGTGATCGCCATGGTCGCGCTGAGCTGGCGGCTCACCCTCGTCTCGGTGGTCGTGCTGCCGCCCGCCATCTGGCTGACCCGGCGGGTCGCCCGGCTGCGCCGGGAGATCACCGCCCACCGCCAGCGCGAACTGGCCGACCTCAACGTCACCATCGAGGAGGGGCTGTCGATCAGCGGCGTGCAGCTCGCCAAGACCCTCGGGGCCGGCGCGACCCTGGTCGACCGGTTCACCGCCTCCTCCGCCCGCCTCGTCGACCTGGAACTCCGCTCGGAGCTGGCCGGCCGCTGGCGGATGGCCACCATGACGGTGATCTTCGCGGCCATCCCGGCCGTCATCTACCTCGGCGCCGGCCTGCCCGGCACCGCCGGCACGCTGACCATCGGCACCCTGGTCGCCTTCACCGCCCTCCAGGGCAACCTGTTCCGGCCGCTCATGGGTCTGCTCAACGTCGGCGTCTCGCTGACCGCCTCGATGGCGCTGTTCGCCCGGATCTTCGAATACCTCGACCTGCCCGTCGAGGTGGCCGACCCGGCGCGGCCGGTGGCCCTCGACCCGGCCCGGGTGCGCGGGCACCTGCGCTTTCACGACGTCACCTTCAGCTACCCGGGCAGCGACACCGCCGCCGTGGCCGGCGTGAGCCTCGACGTCCCGGCCGGCACCAGCCTGGCCCTCGTGGGCGAGACCGGCTCCGGCAAGAGCACCCTCGCCGGGCTGATCAGCCGGCTGCACGACCCCGACGCCGGGCGGATCACCGTCGACGGCGTCGACCTCCGCGACCTGCGCCTGGCCGACCTGGCCGCCGTCGTGGGCGTGGTCAGCCAGGAGACCTACCTGCTGCACGCCACCGTGCGGGAGAACCTCCGGTACGCCCGCCCCGACGCCACCGACGCCGACATCGAGGCCGCCGCCCGCGCCGCGCAGATCCACGACCTGATCGCCGCGCTGCCCGACGGGTACGACACGGTGGTCGGCTCCCGCGGCCACCGGTTCTCCGGCGGCGAGAAGCAGCGCCTGGCCATCGCCCGGACCCTGCTGCGCGACCCGCGGATCCTCGTGCTGGACGAGGCGACCAGCGCGCTGGACACCGAGACCGAGCGCGCCGTGCAGCGGGCCTTCGACCAGCTGGCCCGCGGTCGCACCGTGATCACCATCGCGCACCGACTCTCCACCGTCCGCGACGCCGACCAGATCGCCGTGCTCGACCACGGCCGGATCGTCGAGTCCGGCACCCACGACACCCTGCTCGACCGCGCCGGCCGGTACGCGGCGCTCGCCGCCTGAGCGCCGCCCGTGCCGGCCGGTGGGCCGTCACCCGCCGCCCGTGCCGGCCGGTGGGGTGTCACCTCCTGAGGCGGGACGCCAGATCCAGGGCGGCCCGGATCGGGTCGTCCGCCCAGCGGCTGGCGAACACGTCGTGCAGCCGCCAACCGGCCCGGGCCAGTGTGCGCTGCCGCTCCAGGTGCGCCGCGACCCCCTCCGGGTGCACCGCGCAGACCACGCCGACCGCGTCCGCGTCCGTGCCCACGCAGAGGTCGACCCGCCAGCGGCCCACCGGATACCCGGGCCGCACCGGCAGCCCGAGCCGGCGCAGCTCCTCCGCCAGGTCGGCGGTCCAGCCCGTCACCGGTTCCGCGTCGGGCGCGACCGGCGGGCGGCCCGCGTAGGCCAGGTAGTCAGCCACCAGGCCCTCGGGCGACCGCAGGGAGGTGACCACGGCCAGCCGCGCGCGGGCCCGGGTGACCAGCACGTTGAACAGGTTGGGCTCGGCCACGAACCGGTGCCGCGACGGCGGGTCACCGTCGACCAGCCCCAGCGACGCGACCACCACGTCCGCCTCGCTGCCCTGGAACGCGTGCACGGTGCCCGACCGCAGGCCGAGACGCTCGATCTCGTCGACGTCGAACGCGGCCAGCAGCGCCGCCTCCAGCGCGTCCGCCTGGGCGCGGAACGGGCTGACCACCGCGATCCCGCCCGCCGGTGGGTCGCCGGCGAGCCGCCGTACGAGGTCGAGGGCGGCGGTGACCTCGGCCCGGTTGACACCGTCGACCACGCTCGCCCCGGCGACGGTCAGCACGTCGATGACATCGGCACGCTCGTTGCGCGGATGCCGGGTGACCAGCTCCAGCCGGTCACCGTAGAACCGGCGCGCGGAGAACTGGATCAGGTGCGGGACGGACCGGTGGTGCTCGCCCAGCCAGGTGACCGGGGCGGCGCCGGCCGCCACGTCGAAGGCGCTCGACCGGCGCACGTCGAGCCGGTCGCCGAACCGGTCCAGACCGTGCCGGCGCAGGGTGGCGGCCACGTCCACGTCGGCCACGAACGACACGAACCGGAGCTGCCGGGGATCGCCGGCCACCAGCGCGCGCCGCGCCCGGGCCAGCGCCGGCGCGGCCCGCAGCTGGTCGATGTGCGCGGCCTCGTCGAGCACCACCAGGTCGAACATCCCGGGCACCGGTGGCAGCAGGTCCTCGACGTCGGTGACCGTACCCACCCAGAGCGGCAGGGCCCGCACCAGCGCCTCCGCGTTCAGCCCGGCGAGCAGCTCGCGGCGGCGGTTCCGGCCGGCCCGCAGCGCGGCGCCGAGCCCGCTGGTGGCGCGGCGCGCCGCGCCGGTCCACCGCCGGGCGCTGGCCGCCCGGTGGCGCATCGCCGTGCCGACGGCGTCGGCCAGCGCGGCGTCCGCCTCCGTCAGGCTGTGCCACGCGGCCGCCAGGTCGGTGCCACCGGTGGCGGCCAGCCGCGCCGCCGCCCGTACCGCGCTCGCCGCCTCCACGGCGGCCCGCACCCGCTCCGCCGGCACGTCGCCGCCCGCGAGCCGGCGCAGCCGCCGCCCGGCGCGGGCCCGCCGCCAGCGCCGCCACCAGCCGTCGCCGGCCGACGTGGCGTCGGCCAGCGCCGACCGGACCGCGACCAGGTCGGTGTCCGGCTCGAACAGGCCCGGGGCGTCCCGGCTCAGGGCGGGCAGCAGCGGCTGCCAGCCCGGCAGCGCGGCGGCCCGGCGTTCCTCGTCGAGGGCGGCGGCGATGCCGGCCGACACGGCCGCCACCCGGTCCCGGGCGGACGCCACGGCCGCTTCGTCGGCCCGCAGCGTGGCGTCGTCCACCCCCGCCGCCGCGCCGCCGGCCAGGTCCGCGGCGATGGTCTCGCGGCGCTCCGCGTCGCCGAACAGCACCGGCGTCGGACCGGGGTGCCGGCGCAGCAGCTCGCCCAGCACCTCCGCGGCGTGCACCGACTGGGTGGCCACCAGCACCGATCCGCCCCGGTCGACCGTGTCCAGCGCGGCGGCGACCAGGGCGTGGCTCTTGCCGTTGCCGGGCGCGCCCGTCACGACCACCACCGGCTCGGTCCTGGTCCGCCGCACCACGTCGCGCTGGGCGTCGTTCAACGGCAGCGGCGACAGCACCTCGGTGTCGTCAGCCGGGACGTTCCCGGTCCGGTCGCCGGTGTCACCGGCCTGGACGTTCCCGGTCCGGTCGGCGTAGAGGCGGCTCAGCGCCGTGTCCGCCAGCCCGGGGCGGCCCGCCCAGCCGAGCAGGGTGTCGCGCAGCCGGCCGGCGAGCACGTCGCGGGTGGTGAAGAGCGCGGCGGCGGCGACCCCGGTCAGCGTCTCCTCGTCGATGCGACGGGGCGGCCGGGCCAGCACCGCCTCCAGCTTCAGCCCGGCGGCCTCGGCCGCGGCGGTGATCCACGCCGTGGTGCCGGGCGCGCCGAGCCAGCCCGGCCCGGCGAGGCCCGGCGCGGCCTCCAGCCGGGCGGCCAGGTCCCGGTCCTCGATCAGCGAGGTCAGCTCCAGGTCCCCGGCGGGCACGATCCGGTAGCCGCGGCGGGTGCGGTCCAGGCGTACCGGCTGGGCCAGCAACGGCACGCGGACCCGCCGCCGGCCCCCGTCGAGGTCGGCCCCGCCGACGACGAAGGCCAGGCCCCGGCGCAGGATCCGCTCGTCGCGGTGCAGCGCGTCCAGGGCCGCCAGCCGGTCCAGCCTGGTGCCGCGCGGCCCCCGGTCGGGCTCGGGCAGCCAGATCAGCGGGCGGCCGGCGCCGGACACGTCGAAGGTCCGCTCGGCGCCGGCCGGGGCCAGCTCGGCGAGCGCGGTGAGGATCCTCGCCGCCTCCATCGCCCGCCGATTCTGCCGTACGCGGGCACGGCCGACCTGCCGCCCGTCACGCCGCCCGCGGCGGGCTGGCGGAAAGTTTTGGTCAGGCATTCATTCCTGTAGGTATGTACCTCGCCGGTGGCCGCCCATAGCATCGATCCACATCGCTGATCGTGGGAGAGGGGACCGATGTCCTTGACGTTCACCGCCGCCCGGTGGCGCGCCCTCGCGCTGCTCACCGTTGCCGCCGTCGCCGGGGCGCTGACCGGGGTGCAGCCCGCGCAGGCCGCCCGGCCGGGCTTCCGGATGCCGTTCCTGTGCGGCCAGACCTGGCAGGGCAACAACTGGAACGGGCACAGCCCGGCACACGCCATCGACTGGAACCACTACGACGCCAACGGCAGCCCCGACGACCTGGGCCGTCGGGTGGTCGCCAGTGCCGGCGGCACCGTGCTGGAGTCGTACTACTCGACCACGACCGGCTACGGGAACACCATCGTCATCGGGCACGGTGACGGCTGGCGCACCCGGTACGCCCACCTCAGCGAGCGGCTGGTCGCCGCAGGCGACACCGTGAACCAGGGCACCGTCATCGGCAAGGTCGGCGCCACGTCGGCGAAGTACGACCTCAGCCCGCACCTGCACTACGAGCAGATCCACGACGGCAGCGTCGTCGTCTCGGTGGTGCAGGGCGTCACCTGGTCCGACTACCTGAAGCGCAACCAGACCAGCACCAACAACTGCTGAGCGCTCAGGCGTCGGGCGGCCCGGAGCTGTCCGGGTCGCCCGACGGGGCCTCGCCCGGCTGCGGGGGCGCCGGTCGCGGCGCTGGAGCGGGATGCGCGGTCGGCGGCAGGAGAGGTTCCAGCGGGCTGAACTGCTCCACCGGGGAGTCCGGCGGCCGGGGCCCCCGCGGCGCGCCCTTCGGGCGGGCCTCCCGCCGGCCCTGGTCGGCCGGTCGCCGCCCCGTGCCGCCCACCCCGGCCTCCCGCTGGCGCGGCGGGTGCTCCTCCCGGAGCGCCTCCGGCATGCCGGCCGCCGGCGCGGAGCCGTCCCCCGGTGTCTCCGCGGGACGGCGCGCGCGCTGTTCTTCGGCGTACTCCGCCCGGCGGCGTTCGAGGTCGCGCTTCCACTCCAGGGCGATGCGCTTGTCCCAGTACGGCCGGAGCAGTTCGCGGACCGGTTCGTCCAGGTGGACCGACACGTCCGGCTCGCAGGTGAACGTGACGTCGCCGCGCTCGTAACTCCAGGGGAGGGCGTCGTCGTTGGTCATCGCGTCGTCCAGCGCGAGTGCGAACGCCCGGGAGCGGTCCGGCGGGATCTCCGCGGCGCACCGGACCGCGAGGCGCCGCAGCCGCTGCATGGCCTGCGGCTGGAACTGGTCGACGTACCAGCCGAACAGCTCCGGCCGCGCGGTGTCCGAGGTCCAGGTGAAGGTGGTCCGGACCACGAAGTGGTAGACCTGACCCTGCGCCGGCACCAGCAGGGTCGGTGCCGCCCGCCGGTCGACGAGCGTCACGGATGAGGCCTCCGCCTCGGCCCACCGCAACTGGTCCAGCACGGGCCGCGCCGCCGCCCACACCCGCTTCGCGACGCGCCACGTGGCCGCCCCGAGTTCCCGGGCACGGGCGAGCCACGGCTCCCACCGGTCCCGTGCGGGCACCGGGCCGCCCTCGACGCTCCGGCCGTAGCCGGACCCGGGACTGCCGCCGTCCGTCCCGCCGTCGCGGGAGCCGGCGTCCGTCTCGCCGTCGCGGGAGCCGCCGTTCTTGCCGTCGTGGGAGCCGCCGTCGTCGCCGGGCGTTCCGGTCATCGCACCCCTCTCCGTCGAGCAGCCGTGCGTCGCCCGGCCGCGCCGGTGCGGGGTCGGTGCGGCCGTTGGAGGGGTGTGCGGAGGCGTCAGGCCGGCCCTCCGCCGTCCCACGCTAACAACCCGGCGCGGCGGCGCACGGCAGCCGCGCGGGCCGGGACGGGTGTGCGCCGTCGCGGCGCTGGTGGACGTCACGATCGCTGACGGACAGGTGACCGGACACGCCGACGAACCGGCACAGCAGCCGTCAACGATCGGGGGCCTCTAGCAGGCGACGCGGGGATGGTGGGGGCTGTCCACAGCGTGGTGGTTCTGCACAGGTGAGGGTTCGGGTTGTTGGGGGAGGCGGGGTGGGGGCGTCAGGGTCGGGGTGTGGATGCGGTGCTTCGGGAAATGGTGGAGCGGGGCGGCGGCCTGGTGACCCGCGTGCTGGCCGAGCAGGTGGTGCCGGAGTGGACGCTGCGGCGGGCGTGCGGACGCGCCGACCTGGTGCGGGTGCTGCCCGAGGTGTTCGCGGCGGCGCACCTGCTGACCGATCGACCGGAACAGCGCGACGACGGTGCGACCATCGGCCGACTCGACACCGCCGTGGGCTTTCGCGCGGCCCACCTGTGGGCCGACGGCCGCGGTGCGCTCAGCCACCTCAGCGCCCTCGCGATCTGGGGGATGCGCCGGCCGCGGGCGGGTGATCTGGTGCACCTGAGCGCCCCGGCCGACGCGGGCCTCCGCAGCCGGCCCGGGGTGGCCGTGCACCGGCGCCGGGGCCTCCTCCTCGAGCCGCCGCACGTGGTGGTCCGGCGGGGCCTCACCGTGACCCGACTCGAACAGGCCCTCGTCGACTCGTGGCCGATGCTGCCGTCCGGCGAGCGGCGGGCGCCGGTGATCCGGGCGGTCAACGACCGGCTCACCACACCCGATCGGCTGGTGGAGACCCTGCGGATCGCGCCCAAGCTGCCGGATCGGGCAGCGCTCCGCACGCTGCTGGCGCGGCTCGGCGAGGGCTGCCGCAGCCCGCTGGAGATCTGGGGACACGAGCAGGTGTTCACCGGCCCGGGGATGCCGGCCTTCCGCCGCCAGGCGCGGGTACGCGTCGGGCGCCGCACCATGTACCTGGACCTGTTCGCCGAGCGGGAGCGCGTCGACATCGAACTCGACGGCGCCACCACGCACGGCGACCCGCGGCAGCGGGAGGTCGACCTGCGCCGGGACGCGCTGCTGGCGACCGTGGGCATCCTGGTGGTCCGTTTCGCCCATCGTCGCCTGGTGCACGAGCCCGACGAGGTACGCCGGGAGACCCGGGCCATCCTCGCCCGCCGGGGCGGCCCGACCGGCTGAGACGGGAGCCGGGACGCCGCATCGACACATCATGATTTGTGGATGTTCGGCTGGTGTTGACGGTCCACTCGGGCTGGTCGGATGGCAGGACGGACATTGCCGTTCGACACACAGGAGGGACCGTGCGCACACCATCGCGTGCGACGACGGGGGCCACCGCGCTGCTACTCGCGGCCGGAATGGTCCTGACCGCGGGAGCCGGCGGTCAGGCCGCACCCCGGGACGAGACCCCGACCCAGGCGCAGCCCGGCCACCTGCCGGGCGACCGCCACGACAGCAAGACCAGGGACAACCGGAAGGGGCGGACCGCTCCCGACGCGCGGCAGCGGGACCGGGCCGCCGCGCTCGGGGCGCGTGCCCGCTGGACCGCCTTCGGCACCCCCGCCACCCTGACCTCGACCGATCGGCCGCTCGCCGCCGGCCTGCCCACCGACCCGGCCGCCGCCGCTCGCGCGTACGTGGCCGCGAACCGGGACGTGCTCGGGCTGACCGAGGCAGGCGCCGCCGCGCTGGAGCAGTTGACCGTCGCGCCGATGGGGGACGGCGCCACCGTGCTGTTCCGGCAGCGCTTCGGGGACCTGCCCGCCGCGGTCGACGGCATGCTGGCGGTCGGCGTCCGGGACGGGCAGGTGTGGCACGTCAGCTCGTCCCTGGCCCGGGACGGCGGGGCGCCGGCTCCGGCCACGATCAGCGCCGACGAGGCGCGGCGGGCCGCGGCGGCCGACGCCGGCCTGACCGGGCCGACGGTGCTGCGTACCTCGCTGGTCGCGGTGCCGACGGCGGACCGGGGGCCGCGGGCGGCGTACGAGGTGGTTCTCGGCGCGGACGTCACCGGCGCGGACCCGGCGGCCTTCGCCACCTACGTGGACGCCCGCGACGGCAGCGTGCTGGTCCGCGAGGACCTGGTGGACCACGACGTGGACAACCCGTCGTGGGAGGTCTTCCCGAACTCCCCGTCGGTCGACAAGTCCTCCACCGACACCCGCGTGCGCTGGTGCGCCGAGCCGGCCGCGGGCTGCGCCGAGGTGGTCGGCGTGCCCGGGCACCCGGCGTGGGACGTGGACCCGGCCACCGGGGCGTCCACCGCCACGACAAACGGCAACAACGCGATCGCCGTGCAGAACTGGTTCAGCAACGACCCGTTCAGCGTGGGCACCGAGACGGCCACCCCGCGCCCCGACCGGAACTACAAGTACCCGTGGACCAACCAGTGGTACGAGCAGAAGTGCAGCCCGGACACCTTCACCTCACCGCAGGCCAACGACATCGACGCGGCCCGGGCGAACCTGTTCGCGATGCACAACCGGATGCACGACTGGTCGTACCATCTGGGCTTCACCGAGGCGACCTGGAACATGCAGCGGGACAACCTCGGCCGTGGCGGGCTGGGCAGCGACCCGGAGCAGGGCAACGCCCAGGCCGGCGGCGTCAGCGGCGGCCCGCCGACCTTCGCCGCCCGCAACAACGCCAACCAGATCACCCCGCCGGACGGCATCGCGCCGACCACCAACATGTACCTGTGGCAGCCGAGCGCCGGCTCGTTCTACCCGCCCTGCGTGGACGGCGACTTCGACATGTCGGTCATCGCCCACGAGTACGGCCACGCGATCAGCGGCCGCATGATCGCCGGACCGAGCGCCGGGGTCAGCTCACCGCAGGGGATGAGCGAGAGCTGGTCGGACCAGCTCGCCATGGAGTACCTCTACGAGCACGGGTACGCGGCGCCGGGCCAGCGCGGCTTCACCATCGGTGAATACACCACCGGCGACCCGCGGGCCGGCATCCGCAACTACAACATGAGCGCCAGCCCGCTCAACTACAGCGCGATCGACTACGACTTCGTCGGTCTCCAGGTGCACGCGTCCGGCGAGGTGTGGAGCGCCACCAACGTGGACATCCGCGCCGCCATGATGCGCCGCTACGGCGCCGGGAACGCGGCCCTGCAGAAGTCCTGCGCCACGGGCGCGACGCCGGTGACGGCGTGCCCGGGCAACCGGCGGTGGATCCAGCTCGTCTTCGACTCGTTCCTGCTCATGGCGGTCAGCCAGGTCAGCATGGTCGACGCCCGGGACGCCATGCTCGCGGCCGACCGGATCCGCTTCGGCGGGGCCAACCAGGACCTGCTCTGGAACGCCTTCGCCGGCCGGGGTCTCGGTGAGGCGGCGGCCAGCGTGGGCAACGCCGACGCCGACCCGACGCCCGGCTTCACCTCCCCGTACGCCAGGGAGGGGACCCTGCGGTTCACGCCGGTGGGCGACCACGGGGTCGTGCCGGGAGCCCAGCTGTTCGTCGGCCGCTACCAGGCCCGGGCCGTGCCGGTCGCGGACACCGACGCGGCCACCCCGCTGACCGACCGGGTGAGCCTGGTTCCCGGCACGTACGAGTTCGTCGTGCGGGCGCCGGGTTACGGGCACCGCCGGATCGGTCCGGTCACCGTCCGGGCCGGGCAGGTCCGGGGGCTGCCGGTGCAGCTGCGCCGGAACCTGGCCTCCACCAGCGCCGGCGCGGCGGTCAGCGGTGACGGGATCAACCTCGCCAGGATCGCCGACGACGACGAGGCCACCAACTGGGCCTCGCTCGGCGCGCCGGTGGCCGGGCGGCAGGTCACCGTCGACCTGGCCGGCGGCACCCAGCAGGTGCGCCGGGTGCAGGTCAGCGCCATGCTGCGGCCGCCGGTCGCCGACGACCCGGACGCCGGCACGCAGAGCCGGTTCTCCGCGGTGCGGCAGTTCCGGGTGCTGGCGTGCGAGGCGAAGAAGGCGGTGACCTGTGCCGACGCCGCCGACTTCCGGGTGGTGTACACGAGCCCGGCGGACGCCTTCCCGTCGGTGGCGCCCCGGCCCCGGGCGCCCGAGCTGATCATGCGGTCGTTCGACATCCCGCGGACGAAGGCGACGCACCTGCGCGTCGAGGTGCTGACCAACCAGTGCACCGGCGCGCCGGCGTACGCCGGTGAGCAGGACGCCGACCCCCGGGCGGCGACCGACTGCGCCACCGCCAGCCCGCAGGCGCAGAACGTGCGGATCGCCGAGTTCCAGGCGTTCGCCCAGTAGGCGAGGTGGGTGCGGGCGGGTCGTGCCCGCCCGCACCCCTTGCCATCCATCGTCAGGCATCACTACATTGACCGGCGGGCGCCGCCGTACGGCGGCTGAACGTCCCGCCCGAGCCGGGCAGGTCCGGTACGCGCCGTCGCGCGCGTCGGCACGCGAGGTCCCCGCAACTCCCGCACCGCCGGTCGATCGGCCGGCGGTCCGCCGAGAGGACCCCGATGAGGATCTCCCGCACCCGTCTCGCCCCGGTCGTGGCGGCCGTCACCACCCTGGTCGCCGCCGCCGTCGTCACCCCGCTGGTGGCCGGCCCGGCCGCCGCCGCGCAGGGCTGCCAGGTCGACTACCGCCCCACCGTGTGGCCGGGCGGGTTCACCGCCACCGTCCGGGTCAGCCCCGGCGACACCGCCCTCAACGGCTGGACGGTCAGCTGGACCTACCCCGGCGATCAACGGATCACCGGCGCCTGGAACGCCGTGGTCAGCCAGTCCGGTGCCACCGTCACCGCCCGCAACGCCACCTGGAACGGCAGCGTGCCGGCCGGTGGCGCGACCGAGTTCGGTGTCCAGGGCACCGTCGGTCCGGCCGCTCCGGCGCCGACCGGCTTCGCGCTCAACGGCGTGCCCTGCAACGGCGCGCCGCCCGGCCCGACCACCGCGCCGCCCTCGCCGACCAGCTCACCGACGATCTCGCCGAGTCCGACACCGACCACCTCCCCGAGTCCGACGGTCTCGCCGAGTCCGACCGGGCCCCCGCCGGCCGGCTGCGCCGGCGCGGCGGTCTGCGACGGCTTCGAGAACCAGACCGGGTCCACGCCTTCGGGCGACTGGACCGTGGTGCATCCGGACTGCGCCGGCAGCGGCGCCGCCGCCGTGGACACCGCCGCCGCCCACGGGGGGAGCCGGTCCGTCCGGATCGACGGCGGGGGCGGCTACTGCAACCACGTCTTCGTCCGGGCCAACCGCGACCTGTCCGGGGTGGGGCCGGTCCGCTACGGCCGGCTCTGGGTCCGGCACACCACCGCGCTCCCCGCCGACCACGTCACGTTCGTGGCCATGGCCGACGCCGCCGACGGCAACCGTGACCTGCGGATGGGCGGGCAGAACGGGGCGCTGCAGTGGAACCGGGCCTCCGACGACGCGACCCTGCCCGAGCAGAGCCCGGCCGGGGTGGCGCTGAGCGTGCCGCTGCCCACCGGCCGCTGGTCCTGCGTGGAGTTCCTCGTGGACGGGAGCGCCGGGGTGTTGCGCACCTGGCTCGACGGCGTGGCGGTCGCCGGGCTGACCGCCGACGGCGTGCCGACTCACGACGTCGACGGGCAGTGGTACGGCCGTACCTGGCGTCCGCAGCTCACCGACCTCAAGCTCGGCTGGGAGAGCTACGGCGGCGCGGCCGACACCCTCTGGTTCGACGACGTGGCGCTGGGCGCCACCCGGATCGGCTGCTGACCGGCCGGGCCGGGCGGTCCCGAGGGGCCGCCCGGCCACGGTCGATCATCGAGCGTTCACCCGGCATTCGCGGCACGGTCGCCGCGCGGGACTGTACGCCGGAGAGGATCACCGCCAGACTGGGCGCGATCGGACAACGACGCCGATCGATATCGTCGCCCAGTTCAGGGAGGATCCCTTGACCACGCTCGCGACCCCGCTCCGCGCCACCCGCGCCCGCGTACGCCGGGCTCTCGGCGCGGGCGCCCTGCTCACCGCCCTGGTCGCCGCCGCGCTCGTCGGCCCGCCGGCCGCCTCCACCCGGCTCGCCGAGCCGGCGCAGGCCGCCGTCTACAGCTCGTGCACGATGACCCGCTGCGCGGACGCCCGCACGGCGCGCTCCGGCTGGTCCGCGAAGAGCTTCCCGACGAGCCGCGGCTGGTATTCCTGGAGCGGCGGCCTGTGCAACTTCGCCGGCGGCCGGTTCTACAACTACGAGGGTCAGCTGCCCACCAACGCCACCTACTACGAGTACGACGTCTACCCGCGCGCCTGCAATGCCGCGCGGGACGCGTACCGGATCGTGGTCAACAAGAGCACCGGGGCGACCTGGTTCTCACCCGACCACTACGCCAACTTCTACCGGGTCTGAGCGATGTCGGGGCGGGTCGGGCCGGCGGGCCCGGCCCGGCCCGACCGGGAAGGATGGATCGATGGGCGCAGCGTCCCCGCAGCCGCCGGCGTGGCTCGCGTTCGACGCCGGGGCGGAGGCCGAGCCGGCCGGGGTGGCCCTGGCCGGAGCGGACGCCCGGACCCGGGCCGGCCTGCACGAGGCGCTGGCCGCGGCCCTGCCCCTGCCCGCCTGGTTCGGGCGCAACTGGGACGCGCTCGCCGACGCGCTGGCCGACCGGCTCGACGCCGGCCCGCTGACCCTCGTCGTGCGGGACGCGGCGGGCCTGCTCGCCGACGAGCCACCCGCCCAGCTCGGCACCCTCCTCGACGTGCTCGGTGGGGTGGCGGCCGGCGGCCACCACTCGCTGTGCGTCGTGCTGCGCGACCACCCCGACCGGCTGGCCGCCCTGCGGACCCGCATCGCCGCCGCCCTCGGCGGCCGGGTCGGCGCCCCACCAGCGGACGCCGGCTGACCGGGCGCCGCGCGGACCGGGCGCCGCGCGGACCGGACGCCAGCTGACCGGGCGCCGCGCGGACCGGGCGCCGAGCGGACCGGACGCCAGCTGACCGGGCGCCGCGCGAACCCGGCGCCGAGCGGACCGGGCGCCGCGCGGACCGGGCGCCGAGCGGACCGGGCGCCGCGCGGACCGGGCGCCGGCCGAACCCGGCGCCGGCTGAACCGGGCCGGACCGTCGGTCAGTTCGGCTGGTCGAGAATCGCGCTGAACCGTTCCTCGGCCAGGTCGAGCTGGGCGAAGATGTGCCGCTTCACCGGCGCCGACAGCGGCGTGTCGGGCCGGGCGATGAGGTCACGGAAGACCGGCACGAGCGGCCGGTACTTGGCCGCCGAGCGGGCCACCTTCGGGCCGACCGTGTGGATCACGCCGACCCCGTTGTCGGTGAAGTCCGACACCTTGATCACCCGGGCCCAGGGCTCCCGGTCGAGGCTCGCCGCCACGTGCTCCCGGTACTGGACGTGGGGGTCGCGCCCCGGGTCGTACACCGGGTTGGTGACCGCACCGACCAGCCGGGCGACGCGCGGGCCGAACCGCGCGGCCAGGGCGGCCAGCGCGGCCGGCGTGGGGTCGGCGATCGAGGTCGCGCCGGGGCCGGCCAGCTCCGCCGGGTGGTCCTCCACGGCGTCGTGCAGCAGGCCCGCCACGATCACGTCCACGTCGCGCACCTGGTAGTGGTGCATCATCCGGATCGCCACCCGGAGCAGGTGGTTCAGGTACGGCTCGCGCACCCGCCGGTCCTCCCGGTGCAGTTCGGCGGCGAGGTCGAGGGCGGCGGTGAGCCGCTCCCGGGCGGGCTCGTCGAACGCCTCGACCTCCAGCCGGAAGCGGGCCAGCAGGCCCGGCTCGCCGTGGATCTCGGTGATCGCGTGCATCGGCATGGTCGCCAGGTACGCCGGGAACTCCATGCGTCCCTTATAGCTGATCTTCGCCAGGTAGGGTCGCCCCGGTCGGCCTCCCGACCGTGACCGGTCAGCTGCCGGTGAGGCGCTTGACCAGGCGGACCGTGGTGCCCTCCGGGGTGCCGACGATGCTCGCCTCGTCCATCACCCGGTTCATGATCAACTGTCCCCGGCCCCGGTCGGCGCCGTTCCCGCCGGCGTCCGCCCGCCAGCCGCCGCGATCGCGGACCTCGATGACCAGGTGGTCGTCGCGCAGCTCGGCGCGGAGCGTGGTGATCCCCTCCGGGGCGAAGCGGTAGCCGTGCTCGATGGCGTTGGCGCACGCCTCGCCGGTGGCCATGAGCACCGTCTCGACGTCGAGTTCGCCGGCCCCGTGGGCGCGCAACCAGCCGCGCAGCCGTTCCCGGGTGGGGGCGAGCCGCCCCGGGTCGGCGGGCAGGTCGGCGGTGAACACCGGCGCCGTCCCGGCCGGGTCGTCGCCCGGCACCAGCCCGGCGGCAGTCCCACCCTCCACGTCCGGCCCCCCGTCCCGCGCACCTCCCGGGCCTGGGCGCCCGTCGTCACCGTCCCGTCCTGTCCGTCATTGTCCCCGGTACGGGCCGGCGGTATTCCTCGACCCGGCCGTTGGTTCCGCCCGGATGTCCGATCCCCCCGCGCGGGCACCCCGGCGGTGGGCCGCGGGTCACAATCGGCGGGTGGACCGGGTGCTGGACCTGCTGGTGGCGCTGCCGCCCGTGGTCGTGCTGGCCCTGGTGTTCCTGCTGCCGGCGCTGGAGGCGTCGACCTTCCTCGGGCTGGTCGTGCCGGGGGAGATCGCCGTACTGGTCGGCGGGGTGCTCGCCCACGAGGGACGCCTGCCGCTCTGGGCGGTGATCCTCGCGGCGGTCGCCGGCGCGGCGGTCGGCGACCAGGTGGGCTACCTCGTGGGCCGCCGCTACGGGCGGCGGCTGCTGGCCCGGGTGCCGCGGCGGTTCGTCCGCTCGGGGGAGCTGTCGCGGGCGTTGGCGCTGGTCCGCCGCCGGGGCGCCGCCGCGGTGGTGCTCGGCCGGTGGGCGGCGGCGCTGCGCGCCCTGGTGCCCGGGCTGGCCGGGATGAGCGGCATCCCGCACCGCGCGTTCACCGTGGCGAACCTGGCCGGCGGCGCGCTGTGGGCGGTGACCGTGGCACTGCTCGGCTACCTGGCCGGTGCGTCGTTCCGGCTGCTGGAGCGGCGGCTCGGCTGGGGCGGCGAGGCGCTGCTCGCCCTCGTGGTGCTGGTGGTGGCGGTGCGGCTGGTCCGGGCCCGGCGGGCCGCCCGGCACGAACGGGACGCCGCGCCCCGCTGACCGCCGGCCGGGCCGGCGCCCCGGGAGTGGGAGGCGCCGGCCCGGTGCGGGTGGTGGGCGGTCAGCCGCTGATCTTTCCGGTGCCGGCCCCCGCGGTGACCGTCCCCTTCACCGTGCTCGCCGCGTCGAGCGTGTACGCGTACGGGATGGCGGCCACGCTGCCGGCGGTCTGCGGCGTGCCCGAGTTGACGTAGAGGTTGTTCCGCTCGACCAGGTTGCCGGCCGGCGAGGAGCCCTCGCCGACGTGCGTCGGGTCGGTCATGTTCTCGAAGGAGTTGCCCTCGACCAGCACCCCGGCCCCGCAGGTCGTGGCGATGCCGTAGCTGTAGGACGGGTTGGCGGTGTTCACGTAGTAGTTGTTGAACACGTGCACGGGGTTGCCGAAGCGGACCCGCGGGTTGCGCTGGAAGCAGTTGCTGAACACGTTGTGGTGGTAGGTCACCTTCAACTTGCCGCTGTCCTCGCCGGAGTTGTTGTCGCTGTGCCCGACCAGCGAGCACTTCACGTGGTCGTGCAGCCGGTTCCAGGAGACGGTGACGAAGTTCGACCCGTGGGTGACGTCGAGCAACCCGTCGTAGTAGTCGGTGCCGCTCGTGGTGTCGCTGGACAGGTCGTTGTGGTCGATCCAGACGTTCGTGGAGTTGTCCAGGTGGATGGCGTCGCCGTTGCCGACGCCGGCCCGTACCTTGGCGATCCGCAGGTTGCGGACGACGATGTTGCGGGCGTCGCGCAGGTTGAGGCCGCAGCCGGTCAGCCCGGAGTTCGCGCCGACCCCGATGACGGTCTTGTTCGAGCCGACCCGGATCTCGGTCGAGCAGGTGAAGGTCCCGTTCACCCGGACGGTGGTCGCCGCGTCGCCCTCGACCGCGTCGGCCAGGGCCGCCGCGTCGCTCACGGTCACCGTGCCGCCGCCGGCCCCGCCGGTGGTGCCGCCGTTCTGCGTGGCCCAGCCGACCAGCCCGGTGGTGGGCGGCGGGTCGGTGGGCGGCGGCGGGGTGGTCGGCGACGCCGTGGGGGAGGAGGAGGTCGGCGGCGTGGTCGGGGTGCCGCCGGCGCCGTCCACCGCGACGTCGTCGAAGACCGCGCTCGCGTACGCGGTAACCAGCGCGATCCGGCCGGCCGCGTACGCGGTGTCGGTGCCGGCGGCGATCTGGGCGCCGTTGACGAAGCCCCGGATGGTGCTGCCGGTGGCCTCGATCCGCAGGGTGTACCAGGTGCCGGTGGCGACGGTCAGCGCGGCGGAGCCGAGCACGGCGACCTGGCTGCCGTTGACCACCTGGAGTTCGGCCCGGTTCGCATTGGTCAGTGCCAGCCGGTACATCTTCGTCGAGCTGGTGGAGCGGGACGCCAGGCCGACCAGCCGGTTGGCGCCGGTGAACGACAGCGGCTTGACCCGGGCCTGCACCCGGTAGTCGGTCCAGCCGGTCTGGCCGGCGAAGGCGCGGGCCAGCTCGCTGGCGGTGTTGCCCTGCCGGTACGCCGGTGAGCCGTCGGTGACCACGGACCAGTCGCCGCCGGACTTGGACCAGCCGTCGGCGGTGCCGTCGTCGAAGGTGTCGCCGAACAGGGTGGCCGCCGCGGCGTTGCCGGTCAGGCCGACGGCGAGCAGCAGGGCGGTGAGGCCGGCGCCGGCCGCGGCCGCCGCTCCTCGGTGGTGTCGGAGTCGCACGGTGCTTCCTCCAAGGTGGTGGGGTGGGGGTGGTGGTCCGGGCGCCGCGCGGGGGACGACGCGGCCCGGGGCTCAGAGGGGCAGCCGGCCGGCGCCCGCGAACGCGCCCACGACCAGCGGCACGAGCGGCGTGGGCAGCACGGGTGCGGCGCGCAGGGTCGGTGTCCAGCCGGCGTCGCCGCCGAGGTCGGGGTCGTGCGCCGCGTTGTACGCGCCGAGCAGGTCGACCGGGCGCGCCGGGCCGCCGCCCTGGCGCAGCCAGCTGCCCCGCTCGGTGAGCGCGGTGCCGCCCCAGTCGTGGATGAGGTCGGCCGGGTCGACGTCGTCGGCCAGGGTGAAGAAGTTGTTCTCGGCGTGGATGGCGGACTGCACGCCGACGCCGAGGGCGTACTCGAAGCGGGGGCCGCCGAGCCGGTAGTGGTTGTCGTAGACGTCGACCTGGCCGAACCGGACCCGGGGCAGCCGCTGGAGGTCGCCGTCGAAGAGGTTGTGGTGCACGGTGACCTTGAGCCGGCCGACGTCCGGGCCGACGGTGTTGGACGAGCCGATCAGCATGAGCTTGTCCCGCCCGACGAACCGGTTCCAGGAGGCGGTGACCAGGCTGGCCGTGTGCGTGACGTCCAGCGACCCGTCGTGCACCTGGTAGGGGCGGCCGAAGTAGGTCGGCTGGCCGCTGTCCGGGTTGTCGCCGTCGGTGAACGTGTTGTGGTCGACCCAGACGTGCTCGCTGCGCCGGACGGAGATCTGGTCGTACTGGGAGTTCCAGTTGCCGGCGTCGCCGTCGGTGGGGGACCAGGCCGGGAAGCAGTCCCGCGCGTCGGCGAGGGTGAGGTTGCGGACGATCACGTTGCTGACCCGGTCGATCATCAGGGTCAGCCCGGTGAGGCGGGCGCCGCGCAGCCCGATGATCGTGGTGTTGGCGCCCACGTTGATCTGGGTCTGCCGGGTCTGGTTGGCCACCGAGCGCACCCGGGCCGCCTCCAGCGGCCCGCTCGGGTCGACCCGCCCCCAGACCGCCGGGTCGTACGCGGCCAGGTAGCCGTCGAGCGAGTATTCCGGGTCGGCCAGGTCGGGGCAGCCGAGCAGGCTGCCGTCGGGGCCCTCGAAGCCGTCGACGGCGCCCGCCACGTACACGATCTTCGGGGTGGCGTCGGCGGCGTTGGTGGCGTTGTCCCCGCCGAGCGCGTCGACCAGCTCGGCCCGGGTGCGCACGACCCGGACGCGGTCGGGGGCGGCGGCCGCGCCGCCGGTGGTGCCGGCGCCCTCGGCGGCCCAGCCGTCGTTCGCGGGCAGCGCCTGGCGGCCGATCTCCTGGGCGAGCCGGGACAGCGCCGGGGCGGCCGGCGCGGGGGCGCCGGTGACGGCGAGCGCGGCGGCGACGAGCGCCGCGCCGACTGCTGTTCTACGCATGACTCCTACCGTCCTGTCAGCTTCTGGTGGCCGATATCTGTGACGGTAGAGTCATTGTTTTATATGGGTCAATGCGTACTGTGTGCAGCTTTGTTGCAATGGTGAGAGCCGTGCGGTATTGCCCCGATGGGGTGCGACGGGATAGGCGGGCATGTGTCCGGATCGTCCGGACCGGGGTTTGCACTACCGTTGCGGCGCCTCCCCGTCGGGCAGCTCGATCCGGTACGGCGGGACCGCCCACGGCACGCCCGACTCCGACGGCAGCGCGCCGGACCCGGCGGCCCGGCGCAGCACCGCGTCGACGCCGCGGATCACCCGCACCCGCCGCGGTCCGTCACCCTCGGAGCGCACCAGCGCGCCGTCGAGCAGGGTCGGCTCCGGCGCGTCCCGCAGCGCCGCCACGATCGCCGTGAACGGCGCGGTACGCGCCAGCGGCGCGATCAGCGGGGTGCCGGCGGCCCGGTGGTCGAGCAGGTTCTCCAGCAGCCCGCGCCGGCCGGGCACCTCGCGCGGCGCCGGGTCGCCGGGCAGCCGGAGCCGGTCGGTCGGGTACTCCAGGACGGCCCGGTCCCGGTCGCCGGTGACGTGCACCTCGCCGGCGAGGTACTCCTCGCCGGCCAGGGTGACCGCGGCCAGCACCGGCGGTCCGGTCCGCGGCGTCACCCGCAGCACGGCGGTGTCGTCCACCTCGATGGGCCGCACCCGGTAGCGCTCCACCTCGATCCGGGCCGGCCGGACCGGCGCGCCGGTCACCGCCTCGGCGACGGCGAGGCACTGCATCACCGCGTGCGCCAGGGGGTTGGCCAGCGCACCGTCGAGCGCGGGCCGCCCGTCGAGGCTCCGCCGGCCGGCCCAGGGGGAGCGGGCGTAGTAGGCGTCGGGCCGCTGCCAGGTGGCCACGGTGGCGACGGCGGTGACCGTGCCGAGCCGCCCGGCCGCGAGGGCGGCGGTCAGTTCGGCCAGGGCCGCCGAGCCGAGCGCCTGGAAGCCGACCTGTACGGCCCGGCCGGCGTCCCGCGCCGCCGCGGCGAGCCGCCGGTGTTCGGCCAGGTCGAGCACCGGCGGCTTCTCCAGCAGCAGGTCCGCCCCGGCGGCGAGGGCGTCCAGGGCGATCGGCAGGTGGGTGTGCGGCGGGGTGCAGACCACCACCACGTCGGGCCGGACGGCGGCCAGCATGGCCCGGTGGTCGGTGAAGATTCCCGCCTCCGGCGGGACGGGGGCCGCCGGCTCGTCCTCCAGCGGGTGGATGTCGACCAGGCCGACCAGGCGCACCCGGCCGGCGGCGTGCAGCGGGGCGATGGCCCGCCGGTGCCAGCGGCCGTGCCCGTTCGCCCCGACGAGCGCGACCGTCGGCGGCGCAGCCGCCCCGGCCGCGCCGCGCCGCGCGGCGCCCGGGCCCGTCATGCCGCACCGGCCAGCGTGGCTCGGACGCCGTGCCGTTCGAGCGCGGTCAGCCAGCCGGTCACGTCGGCCCGGACCTCCTCGTCCGCGGCCAGGTCGGCGGGGAAGACCTCGCGCAGCGCGAACAGCGCGTCGACCGTGCCGGCGGGGGTTCCCGGCGCGGCGGCGAGGGCGGCCCGGATCCGGTCGGCGAGCGGGTCGTCCAGCGGCAGCGGCCGGCCGTCGTCGGCGTACCCGAGCACGAAGCGCAGCCACGCCGCGACCACCAGGGCGCCCCAGCGGGCCGGGCGGCCGGCGGCGCGCAGGTCGGCGATGGTGTGCAGCACCCGCTGCGGCAGCTTCTGCGAGCCGTCCATGGCGATCTGCAGCGTGCGGTGCCGGATCGCCGGGTTGGCGAACCGGGCCAGCACCTCCTCCCCGTACGCCGGCACGGAGACGCCGGGCGGCGGGGCGAAGCTGGCTGCCACGTCCTCGGCGACAAGCCGGCGCAGCACGGTGTCCAGCCGCGGCAGTGTCAGGGTCTCGGCGACGGTCTCCGCGCCGGCCAGGGCACCCAGGTACGCCGTCGCCGAGTGCACCCCGTTGAGGGTGCGCAGCTTCAGCCGCTCCCAGGGGCCGGCGTCGCCGGTGAGCACCGCCCCGGCCCGCTCCCAGGCCGGCCGCCCGCCGGGGAAGTCGTCCTCGACCACCCACCGGGAGTACGGCTCGGCGGCCACCGCCGCCAGGTCGGTCACCCCGAGCGCCCGCCGGGCCGTGTCCAGGGTGTCCGGGGTGGGCGCCGGCACGATCCGGTCGACCATGGTGCCGGGGAAGGTGACCTGCCGCCCGATCCAGCCGGCCGGCCCGTCGGGCACCCGGGCCAGCGCGAGCGCCTGGGTGACCAGGCCGCGCAGCCGGCGGCCGTTCGCCGGCAGGTTGTCGCAGCTGACCAGCGCGACCGGGCCGGCGTCGGCGGCGGCCCGGGCGAGCAGCCCGCGGACCAGCAGCCCCGGCACGGTACGCGGGGGCCGGTCGGTGGTGAGGTCGGCGAGGAGGTCCGGGTCGGCGCGCAGCGCGCCGGTGGCCGGGTCGAGCTGGTACGCCTTCTCGGTCACGGTCAGCGTCACCACCCGGATCGCCGGGTCCGCGAGCAGGCGCACCACGGCATCCGGGTCGGCGGGCGCGTGGCGTACGGCGGCCAGCGCGCCGACCACCCGGGTGGCCGAGCCCTCCGGGGCGAGGGTGGTGACGCTGAACAGGGCGTCCTGCTCGGCGAGCGCGTCGACCACGGCGGTGCTGCGCGGGGCGACCCCGACGATGCCCCAGTCCCCGCCGGCGGCGCCGACCGCCGCCTCGGTGTGCACGGCCTGGTGCGCGCGGTGGAACGCGCCCAGCCCGAGGTGGACGATCCCCGCCGGGACGGCGCCGGGGCGCAGCAGCGGCCGGCACTCGACGGGCAACCGGCGCAGGGTGGCCAGGCCGAGGCGGTCGGTGGTCACCGCCACGCCGGGCCGTCCGGGAAGCGGAACTCGGCGATCGACCCGGGTCTCATGGTGCTGCTGTAGCCGGGGGCGGTGGGCAGCAGGTAGCGGCCGCCGCGGGTGCGCACCGGGTCGACGAAGTGCTCGTGCAGGTGGTCCACGTACTCCACCATCCGCCCGTCCAGGCTGGCGCCGACCCGGAGGTAGTCGAAGATCGCCAGGTGCTGGACGTACTCGCAGAGGCCGACACCGCCGGCGTGCGGGCAGACCGGCACGCCGAACTTCGCCGCCATGAGCAGCTCAGCCAGGACCTCGTCGACCCCGCCGACCCGGCAGGCGTCGACCTGCATGACGCCGATCGCCTCGGCCTGGAGCAGCTGCTTGAAGATCACCCGGTTGGCGGCCACCTCGCCGGTGGCGACCCGGCACCGTCCGCCGGTCAGCTCGGTGACGGCACGGGCGATCCGGGCGTGGCCGAGCACGTCGTCGGCGTGCGTCGGCTCCTCGATCCAGTACGGGTCGACCTCGGCCAGCGCGGTCATCGCGGTGATCGCCTGGTCGACGTCCCAGACCTGGTTGGCGTCCATCATGAGCAGCGCGTCCGGGCCGATCTCGGCGCGGATGACGCGGGCCCGGCGGACGTCGTCGTCGAGCGGGCCGCCGACCTTCATCTTCATGGCCCGCCAGCCGTCGGCGTACGCGGCGCGGGTCAGCGCCCGCACCTTGTCGTCGGGGTAGCCGAGCCAGCCGACCGAGGTGGTGTACGAGGGGAAACCGTCCCGCTCCAGCACGGCGAGCCGGTCGGCCAGCCCGTCGCGCCCCTTGTCCAGGATGGCCGCGGCCTCGTCGGGGGTGAGCGCGTCGGTGATGTGGTGGAAGTCGACGGTGGCCACCAGGGCGTCGGTGGGCAGCTCGGCGAGGTACCGCCACAGCGGCTTGCCGGCCAGCTTGGCGCGCAGGTCCCAGACGGCGTTGACCAGCGCGCCGGTCGCCATGTGGATGACGCCCTTCTCCGGGCCGAGCCAGCGCAGCTGCGCGTCGGCGGTGAGCGAGCGCCAGAACGCCACCGGCTCGGCGGCGATCTCCGCGACGGTCCGGCCGCGCACGTGGTGGGCCAGGGCCCGCACGGCCGCGCAGGTGATCTCGTTGCCCCGGCCGTTGGTGAAGGTGAACCCGGCGCCGGTGGGGCCACCGTCGGTGGCCAGCTCGACGTAGGTGGCCGAGTAGTCGCCCCGGTTGATCGCGTCCGAGCCGTCACCGCTGGCGGCCGTGGGGAACCGGACGTCGTGCACGGTGACATCGGTGATGGTGGTCATGAGTCCTCCCCGAACTTGAACACCCGCTTGGGCAGCCGGTACGCCAGGTCCACGATGGTCTCGGCGGCCTCGTCGGCGGGCAGCCGCTGCTCGGCGACGAGGCGGGCCAGGAAGCCGGCGTCGACCCGGCGGGCCACGTCGTGGCGGACCGGGATGGAACAGAACGCGCGGGTGTCGTCGACGAACCCGGCGGTGTTGTAGAAGCCGGCGGTCTCGGTGACCGCCTCCCGGAACCGGCGCAACACCTCCGGCGAGTCGAGGAACCACCAGGGCGCGCCCAGGTACAGGGCCGCGTAACCGCCGGCCAGCGGGGCCAGCTCCCGGGTGAAGGTGTCCTCGTCCAGGGTGTAGAGCACCACCCGCAGCCGCGGGTCGTTGCCGTGCGCGTCGAGCAGCGGGGCGAGGCCGTGCACGTAGTCGGTGGCCTGCGGCACGTCACCGCCGACGTCCCGGCCGTGGCGGGCGTACAGCCAGCGGTTGTGGTTGCGCACGGCGCCCGGGTGCAGCTGCAGCACCAGACCGTCGTCCAGCGACATCCGGGCGAACTCCAGCAGCATGTGCGCCCGGAAGGCCTCGACGTCGGCGGCGTCGGCCCGCCCGCGCCGGCCCCGGTCGTAGAGCGCCGCCGCCTCGGCCGGGTCGAGGGCGAGGGTACGGGCGGTGGGGTGCCCGTGGTCCGACGAGGTGGCGCCGGCCGCGACGAACGCCTCCCGCCGCCGCCGCAGCGCGGCCAGGTAACCGGCGTAGGTGCCGGTGTCCTCGCCGGACACCTCGGCGAGCCGGTCCACGTTGGCCGACCAGTTGTCGAACTCCATGTCCACCACGTCGTCCGGGCGGAACGTGGTGACCACCCGCCCGCCCGGCCCGCCCCAGCCGTCGGCGGCGAGTTTGGCGTGCCGGCCGAGGTCGTCCAGCGGCGACTCGGTGGTGGCGAGCACCTCGATGCCGAAGCGCTCGAACAGCGCCCGGGGCCGGAACTCCGGCTCGGCGAGGCGCGCGGCCAGCTCGTCGTACACCGCGTCGGCGGTCGCCGGGGAGAGCGCGGTGGTCACCCCGAACACGTCGCGGAAGGTCTGCTCCAGCCAGAGCCGGGACGGGGTGCCACGGAACAGGTGCCAGTGCGCGGCGAAGCGCCGCCAGATGGTCCGCCCGTCGGTCTCCACCGGGCTGCCGTCGACGCTGGGCACGCCGAGGTCGGCGGGCGGCACCCCCTGGCTGAGCAGCATCCGGGTGAGGTAGTGGTCGGGCACGATGAGCAGCCGGGCCGGGTCGGGGAACGGGCGGTCCTCGGCCAGCAGGCCCGGGTCGACGTGGCCGTGGGGAGAGATGATCGGCTGCTCGGCGGCCAGGGCGTACAGCTCGCGGGCCAGGGCCCGCTGGCCGGGTTCGGCGGGCAGCAGCAGGTCGCTGCGGGGGACGGTCGGCACGGCGTGACTCCTCGGTCAGGGGAGGGTGAGCAGGTCGGCGACGCGGACGGGGGCGCCGGTGTCCAGCGAGCGGTTGGCGGCCAGCCCGGTGAGCAGGGCGAGCGCCCCGTCGTACGCGGTGGCCGCCCGGCCGAGCGGGTCGGGCTCGCCGCCGAGCAGCACCCGGGTCATCCGGGCGTCCGCGCCGCCGTGGCCCTGCCGGGTCCAGCCGTCGACGGGGACGTCCACCGGCGGCGCCCAGAACGGCCGCAGGGTGAGCCGGGCCGCGCCACGCTCGGCCGCCGCCTCGTCGCCGTGCAGGGCGGCGCCCTTGAGCGCGCCGGCCACGGCGGGGGACACGTGGTCGCTCTCGGTGACCTCCAGTTCGAGCCGGCCCCGGCTGCCGTTGACCATGACCCGGTAGCCCTCCCAGGGGGCGTACGCGGTCAGGTGGTAGGTCATCGTGGCCCCGGTGGAGTAGCGGGCCAGCACGGCGAGGTCGTCCTCGATGGTGACGCCGGGGCCGAAGACGTTGCGGTCGCGCTGGTAGCCGTCCTCGGCCTCCGCGTCGAGGTACAGCTCCCGCAGCCGGGGATGCTCGGCCAGCCGCAGCGCGAACGGGTCGTCGGCGGCGGCCGGGGAGCCGTGCGCCCGGTCGTAGTCGCGGGCGTAGCCGTGCCGGCGGCCGGACTCGCCGTAGAAGAACAGCCGGCCGGCCGCGTGCACCTCGACCGGGCGGGCGTCCAGCCACCAGTTGACCAGGTCGAAGTGGTGGCTGGCCTTGTGCACGAGCAGGCCGCCGGAGACGGCCTTGTCCCGGTGCCAGCGGCGGAAGTAGTCGGCGCCGTGGCGGACGTCGAGCAGCCACTCGAAGTGCACCGAGCCGATCTCGCCGACCGCACCGTCGGCGAGCAGCCGGCGGACCTGCTCGTGCAGCGGGTTGTAGCGGTAGTTGAAGGCGACGGTGACCGATCGGCCGGTCTCGGCCACGGCGTCGAGGATCCGGCGGCAGCGGGGGGCGTCGACGGTCATCGGCTTCTCGGTGACCACGTCGCAGCCGGCACGCAGGGCGGCGGTCACGTACTCGTCGTGGGTGACGTCCACACTGGTCACCAGCACCACGTCGACCCGCTCCTTGGCCAGCATGGCCGTGAAGTCGGCGGCCCGGTAGGTGGGCACCGGCGGGTGGCCCAGCTCGGCCAGCCAGCGGTTGTGCGCGTCCATCCGCGCCTGGTTGACGTCGGCGAGGGCGACCAGCTCGGCGGTGTCGGCGTGGTCGAGGGCGAGCGCGCGGACGAACATCTCGGCCCGCGCCCCGGCGCCGACAAGGGCGTGCCGGACCCGTTCCCGGGCGGGTGGTGACATGGCGTCGGCCTCTCCGGAGAGTGCAAAGGTTTGCAGCCGAAGAAACCACGCCGGCGAAGACCGCGTCAACGATCGATGCCAAACCCGCCACTTAGATCCGCTTTGGTGGTGAAAAGGGTGCGTGCTGGGAGCGGTACCGCAATCGATCCGTGACGAAGTTCCGTTGACACGGGAGCAACCGTTTGCATTAATTGGCGGCACCCGAGTGACCGCCACCACACTGGACGAGGGAGCCCGCCGTGCCAGCCACCATCCGGGACGTCGCGCGGGCCTCGGGCGTGCACATCTCCACCGTGTCCCGCACGTTCTCGGCCCCGCACCTGGTCAACCCGGAGACCCGGGTCCGGGTGCTGGCCTGCGCGGAGGACCTCGGCTACCGGCCGAACCGGGCCGCCCGCGCCCTCATCACCGGCCGTACGCACAACATCGGCCTGATCGTCGCCGACATCGCCAACCCGTTCTTCCCGCCCCTGATCAAGGCGGCCGAGGGGCAGGCGCGGCACCGCGACTACCACGTCTTCGTGGCCGACACCAACGAGGACCAGGCCGCCGAGGAGGAACTGGTCCACGCCCTGGCCAAGCAGGTCGACGGGGTGCTGCTGTGCAGCCCCCGGATGAGCAACAGCCTCATCGAACAGGTCAGCCGGGAGGTCCCGGTGGTGGTGATAAACCGCCAGGTCGCCGGCCTGCCCTGCGTGATGATGGACGTCGGCCAGGGAGCGCGGCTGGCCGTCGAGCACCTGCTCGGCCTGGGCCACCGGCGGATCGCGCTGCTCGGCGGCCCGCGCGGCTCGTGGACCAACCGGGAGATCCGCCGGGCGGCCGGGACCGCCGCCCGGACCGGGGGCGCCGAGCTGACCGTGCTGGGCCCCAACCACCCCACCGAGACCGGCGGCGGCGCCGTGGCCGACCAGGTACGCCGCAGCGGCGTCACCGCCGTGCTCGCCTACAACGACCTCATGGCGATCGGCCTGATCGAAGGGCTCGACGCGCTCGGCCTGCGGGTCCCGGCCGACGTCAGCGTCGTCGGTGTCGACGACATCGCGCTGAGCCGGCTGACCCGGCCCAAGTTGACGACGGTGGCCACGCCGACCGCGGCCGCCGGCCGGACGGCCGTCGACATGCTGCTGCAACTCGACTCCGACGCGCCGCGCGGCGCCCGGGGCCGGGGCGCGGCGGCCGGCGACCGTCGCACCACCGCACAGGTAATGCTCCAGACCGAACTGGTCGTCCGCGACTCGACCGGGCCCGTCCCACCGCCCGGCCGGGACAACACCGGGGCCTGACGTGGTGGCCCGGGCCCGCATCGCCGTGCGGACCCGGGCGACCCGTGGACGGCCGCCGGTGACGTCGTCGCCTCCCACAGCCGAGGAGTGAGCGCAGATGCACCCCGCAACGTCCCCCACCGCCGGCATACCCGCCGGGCGGGATCACCGTACCCCCCGGACCCGACCTCGATTCCTGCGCGGCCTGGCCGCCGTCGCGCTGGCCGTGCCGCTCGCCCTGGGCGCGGCGGCCTGCGGCGGCGACGAGGCCGCCGACGACGGCCCGGTGAAGCTGTCCGTCTTCTGGTGGGGCGGCGACGCCCGCGCCAAGCTCACCGAGGACGCCCTGGCCCTCTACACGAAGAAGCACCCCGAGGTCACCTTCGAGAAGACCTGGCAGGCCAACCAGGGCTACTTCGACAAGCTGGCCACCCTGACCGCGGGTGGCAACCCGCCCGACCTGTTCCAGATCGACGACAACTACCTCGCCGAGTACGCCGGCCGCAGCACCACGCTGGACCTGACCAGCTACAAGGACTCCGGCAAGCTCGACGTGTCGAAGTTCCCCAAGAGCCTCCTGCAGTACGGCGTGGTCGACGGCAAGCTCGCCGGCGTGGCCGCCGGGGAGAACACCCAGGGCCTCGTCTACAACAAGACGCTCCTGCAGAAGCACGGCCTGCCCGAGCCGACCACCGGGATGACCTGGGAGCAGCACATCGCCTGGGCCGAGCAGGTGGCGAAAAAGACCAAGGTGCCCGGCACCCAGGATCCGAGCGCCGACTACAAGGCGTTCTGGGTCTGGCTGCGCCAGCAGGGCAAGGACCTCTACGACGGCAAGGAACTCGGCTTCACGGCCGACGACGTGACGACGTGGTTCGACCTGTGGAAGGGTGCCCGCGACCGGGGCGCCACCCCCACGCCGGACGTGATCCACGAGGGCAACGCCACCGACATCACCAAGCAGCTCGTGGTCACCGGCAAGGCGGCGACCTCCTGGGTCTGGGCCAACCAGATGCCGGACCTGAAGAAGAACACCAAGGACGAGCTGGGCGTGGTGGCGTACCCGGGTGACCCGAGCGCCCAGTGGGCCCGGGCCTCCATGTACTGGTCGGTGTTCAAGGGCAGCAAGCATCGGGACGTCGCCGTCGACGTGATCAACTTTCTGAACAACGACCCGGAGGCGGTCACCCTGCTCGGCACCGACCGCGGTCTGCCGTCCAACCTCGACCTGCGCGCCAAGGTCAGCGAGACCGCCACCGACCCGGCCATGAAGCAGTCCATCCAGGTCGAGTCCGAGCTGGCGCAGAAGTTCGGCGAGTCGCCGCAGGTGCCGATCAAGGGGCACAGCAAGGTGAAGTCCGAGCTGACCAAGGCCGCCGAGAACGCCCAGTACGGCCGGGCCACCCCGGCCCAGGCGGCCGAGCAGTTCCTGGCCGCCTGCAAGTCCGCGATCGGCTGACCGCGCCGACGGAAAGGAGCGTCCGTGGCCCTCACCACGGCGCCCGGCCGGACCGCACGCACCGGCCCGGCCGGCCCCCGCCGCACGCGGCGCGGGGCCGGCCGGGCCCGGCTCGGCGAAGGTCTGGCGGGGTACGTCTTCCTCTCGCCCTGGCTCATCGGACTGATGGGCGTCACGGCGATCCCCATGCTGCTCTCGCTCTGGCTGAGCTTCACCGACTACGACATCCTCACCCCGCTGACCGAGGTGCGCTGGGTGGGGCTGGCCAACTACGAGCGGATGTTCACCGGCGACCCGTCGTACTGGCACGCCGTGCGGGTGACCCTGACCTTCGCGCTGGTGGCCGTGCCGCTCAAGCTGGCCGCCGCGCTCGGCGTGGCGCTGCTGCTCAACCGCGCCTGGCGGGGCGTCGGGCTGTTCCGCGGCCTGTTCTACCTGCCGTCGCTGCTCGGCGGCAGCGTGGCCCTGGCCATTGTCTGGGTGAACATGTTCAACCGGGACGGAGCGTTCAACTCCTTCCTCGCCCTGTTCGGCATCGAGGGGCTGCCCTGGGTCAGCGACCCCGACTGGGCCCTCGAAACGCTCATGGTGCTGGCGATCTGGCAGTTCGGCGCGCCCATGGTGATCTTCCTGGCCGGGCTCAAGCAGGTCCCCACCGAGCTGTACGAGGCGGCGGCCGTCGACGGCGCCGGCGCCTGGCGGCGGTTCCGGGCGGTCACCCTGCCGATGCTCTCCCCGGTGATCTTCTTCAACCTGGTGCTGGAGACCATCCACGGCTTCCAGGGCTTCACCGCGGCCTTCGTGCTCAGCAACGGCACCGGCGGCCCGGTCGACTCCACCCTCATGTACACGCTCAAGCTCTACATCTCCGGCTTCACCGACCTGGAGATGGGCTACGCCTCGGCGATGGCCTGGGTGTTCCTGGTCGCCATCGCGCTCATCACGGCCGTCTTCTTCGGCACCGGCCGGTTCTGGGTGCACTACTCCGACGGAGACGACTCGTGAGCGCGAGGAGTGTGCCGGGTTTGCGAGCCCCGCAGTCGCGAACGGAGGAGGCACAGTGACCGCCCTCGCCCCCACCCGCCGTCCCGGCGGCGGCCGGCAGGCCGTGCGCCTGCTGGTGCTCGTCGTGATCGTCGCGGTGGTGCTCTACCCGCTCGTCTGGATGGTCGGCACCTCGGTGAAGAGCCAGGCGGAGATCGTCAACAACGTCGGGCTGCTGCCCGAGCGGTTCACCCCCGGCAACTACGCCGACGGGTGGACCAACTTCGACGTCGGGTTCGGCCGATTCTTCCTCAACAGCGCGATGGTCAGCCTGCTCACCGTGGTGGGCAACGCGCTGTCCTGCCTGCTCGCCGCGTACGCCCTGGGGCGGCTGCGGTTCCGGCTGCGCAGGGTCTGGTTCACCGTCATGGTCGGCACCCTGCTGCTGCCCGGGCACGTGCTGATCGTGCCGCAGTACATCCTGTTCCGCAGCCTCGGCCTGGTCGGCGGGGACTGGCCGTACCTGCCGCTGCTCATCCCGCACTTCCTGGCCACCGAGGCGTTCTTCGTCTTCCTCATGGTGCAGTTCATGCGGGGCATCCCGCGCGAGCTGGACGAGGCCGCCAAGATCGACGGTGCCTCCCCGTACGGCGTCTTCCGGCACGTCATCCTGCCGCTGAGCCGCCCCGCGCTGGTCACCACCGCGATCTTCTCGTTCATCTGGACGTGGAACGACTTCTTCCGGCAACTGGTGTTCCTGTCCAACCTGGACGACTACACGGTGCCGGTGGCGCTGACCCTGTTCATCGACTCCACCAGCCAGAGCGCGGTCGGTCCGATGTTCGCCATGTCGGTGCTGTCCCTGCTGCCGGTGTTCCTGTTCTTCCTCGCCTTCCAGCGGATGCTGGTCGAGGGCATCAACACCAGCGGGCTGAAGGGATGAGCGCCGAGCCGGCCCGCCGCGACTGGCGGGACACCGCGCGCGAGGCGAGCGACCTGGCGCTGCTCGGCTTCGCCGTGGCCCTGGCCGCGCTGCCGCTGCTCACCCTGGCCCCGGCGGTCGCCACGGCCAGCGCCGCGCTGCACGACCGGGGCGTCACCGGCAGTTGGCCACCGGTGCGGACCACGCTCGCCCGGTTCGGCCGGGCGCTCCCCGCCGGGCTGGCGGCCAGCGCCGTCGGGCTCGCCGTGGCCGGCGCGCTCGGCGCCGACCTGCTCGCCCTGGCCGGCGGTCGGGTCCCCGGCGGCGGGCCCGCCACGGCACTCACCGCGGGGGTCGCCGCCGCCCTGCTCGGGTACGCCGGCCTGGTCGCCGTCGCCGTCGGGCGCACCGGCGGCCGGGGCTGGCGGGCCGCGGCCCGGGCGGCGGCCGGCACCTGCGCGCGGCGGCCCGGCACGTGGGCCGCCGCCACCGGGGTGTGCTGCCTGGCCGGGCTGCTCGCCGTGCTGGTCACCCCGGTCGCCGTGCCGATCCTCGCGGGCTACGCCCTGGCCGCCCTGCACGCCGTCGCCGCCCGCCACCCGGTCACCCGCCCGGAGACGCCGTGACCGGGGAACCGTGCCTGGTCGTGGCCGGCGCCGAGGTCGCCCGGTACGTGGTCCACCCGGAACTGGACGCGCGGCACGGCCCTCGGCCGTACCTGCACCCGGTGCGCACCCGGGCCGGCACCCCGGTCACCGACGCGCTGCCCGCCGACCACGTCTGGCACCTCGGCGCGTCCCTCGCCGTGCAGGACGTCGACGGCGCCAACCTCTGGGGCGGGCGCACCTACATCCGGGACGCCGGCTACACCTGGCGGAACGACCACGGGGTGATCGCCCACACCGGCTGGCGCGCCCGTGCCGCCGACCGGCTCGACCACGACCTGGAGTGGCGGGACCGGGCCGGCCGGCCGCTGCTGCGCGAGCGGCGACGGCTCACCGCGACCCCGGCCGGTCCCGACGCCTGGTGGCTCGACGTCGACGCGACCCTCACGGCCGCCACCGGGCGGGACGTGCACCTGGGCAGCCCGGCCACCAACGGCCGGCCCGGCGGCGCCGGCTACGGCGGCTTCTTCTGGCGGGCCGTCGCCGACGGCGAGCCCGAGGTGTTCACCGGGGACGCCGAGGGGGAGGAGGCGGTCAACGGCTCGACCGCGCCGTGGCTGGCGTTCACCGGGACCGGGCCGGGCGGTGGGGCGTACACGCTGGTCTTCACCGGGCTGGGGCCGGGCGACCGGTGGTTCGTGCGGACCGGGATGTATCCGGGCGTCTGCGTGGCGTACGCCTTCGAGCGGCCGGCCGTGGTCGCGGCCGGGCGGCCCCGGCGCAACCGGCACCGGGTGCTGGTGGCCGACGGCCGGCTCGACCGCGCCGCGGTGGCCGACCGGCTCGCGAAGGACGCGGCGTGACCGGCCCCGAGGTGGCCTGCGTGGGCGAGACCATGGTGGTGCTCGCCCCGGCCGAGCCCACCCCGCTGGAGGACGCCGACCGGCTCGCCGTCGGGGTGGGCGGCGCGGAGTCCAACGTGGCCATGGCGCTGGCCCGGCTCGGCCACCGGGCCGCCTGGGTGAGCCGGGTCGGCGACGACCCGTTCGGCCGCCGGGTGCTCCGCGAGGTCACCGCCGCCGGGGTGGACACCAGCCTGGTCGCCGTCGACCCGACCGCGCCGACCGGCGTCTACCTCAAGGATCCCGGCCCGGACGGCACCCGGGTGCACTACCACCGGGCCGGCTCGGCCGCGTCCCGGCTGACCGCCCGCGCCCTCGACGACCCCCGGCTGGCCGGGGTGCGGCTGGTGCACCTCACCGGGATCACCCCGGCGCTCTCCCGGAGCTGCCGCGACCTGGTGGCGCACGCGCTCACCGCCCGCCCGCTGCCCGGCGCGCGGATCAGCTTCGACGTCAACCACCGGCCGCGGCTCTGGCCGGCGCGTCGGGCCGCCCCGGTGCTGCGCGACCTGGCCGACCGCGCCGACGTGGTGCTGGTCGGGCTGGACGAGGCGGCCACCCTCTGGGGCGTCACCGCGCCGGCCGCCGTCCGCGCGCTGCTGCCCGGCCCGGACCTCGTGGTGGTCAAGGACGGCGGGGTCGGCGCGACGGCGCTCCCGCGTACCGGGGCGGCGGTGTTCGTGCCGGCGCTGCCGGCGCCGGTGCGCGAACCGGTCGGCGCGGGGGACGCCTTCGCCGCCGGTTTCCTGGCCGGCCTGCTGCGCGGCCTCGACCCGGTGGCCTGCCTGCGGCTCGGGCACCTCACCGCGGTCCCGGCGCTGGCCGCCGCCGGGGACACCGCGCCGCCGCCCGATCCGGACTGGACGGCCCGGGCGCTGGCGCTGCCCGACGCGCGGTGGGCCACCCTCGTGCCACCGGAGCCCGCCGGTCCGCCGGGGTGGGCGCCGGATCCGGCCGGCAGGGTGCAGAATGCGGGCGGCCACGGTGGAGGGAGCGGGCGATGAGCGGACACGACTTCGAGCCGATCTTCGGGCCCGCGCGGGTCATGGTGATCCTGCGCGACCTGCCGCCCGACGAGACCGTCCGGCTCGCGGAACAGGCCTGGGACCTCGACATCGACGTGGTGGAGGTGCCGATCCGCACCGCCGACGCGGTCCCGGCGCTGCGCGCCGCGGTGGCGGCGGGCCGGCGGCGGGACCGCCTGGTCGGCGCCGGCACGGTCCGGACCCCCGCCCAGGTCCGGCAGGCCGCCGGGGCGGGGGCCGCGTTCACCGTGGCCCCCGGGCTGGACCTCGCCATCGCCGACGCGGCGGTCAGCTACGGCATCCCGCACCTGCCCGGGGTGGCCACCCCCACCGAGGCCCAGCGGGCGCTCGACCACGGCCTGGTCTGGTTGAAGGCGTTCCCCGCGGCCAGCCTCGGGCCGGCCTGGTTCCGGGCCGTCGCCGGGCCGCTGCCCGAGGTGAGGTTCGTGGCCACCGGCGGGATCGACGCCGGCAACGCGGGCGACTTCCTGGCCGCCGGGGCGCGGCTGGTGGCCGTCGGGTCGGCGCTGTCCGACCCGCGGCAGATCCCCCGGCTCGCCGCCCTGGCGGCCGGTACGGGCTGAGCCCGCCGGGCGCGTACCGGCCGTCGAGCCGGCGTGAGCTTGGTCGGGCCGGGTCGGGGCCGGTCAGTCCGGAGCCGGGCCGAGGCTGTCCCGCTGGATCAGTTCGGCGGGAAGGGTCTCCACCCGGTCGCGGCCGTCGGGGGCGTCCAGGGCCAGGGTCATGGCGCGGGCGCCCAGCTCGGCCAGCGGCAGCCGGACCGTGGTCAGCGCCGGGGTCACGTCGGCGGCGATCGGCATGTCGTCGAAGCCGACCACGGAGACCTCCGCGGGCACCCGCACCCCGCGGGCGCGCAGCAGGTTCAGCGCGCCGACGGCCATCGAGTCGTTCATCGCCACGATCGCGGTCAGCCCCGGCGCGGCGTCCAGCAGGTCGGCCGCGACCCGGGACCCGCCGTCGCGGGTGAAGTCCGCGTACCGGATCCGCGCCTCCGGCAGCGGCCCGCCCAGGCCGGCGGCGAGCCCCGCGAGCCGGTCGCTCGTGGTGGTCAGCGAGCGGGGGCCGGCGAGCACGCCCACCGCCCGGTGACCGAGCCGGCGCAGCTCCGCGCCGAGCAGGCGGCCGCCCTCCTCGTTGGCCGGCAGCACGGCGTCGCCCCGGTGCCGGTGCCGGCCGATCACCGCGACCCGCCCGCCGGTGGCCGCGTACGCGGCGAGCCGCTCGTCGAGCAGGGCGTTGACCGTGGCGTCGTGGTAGCCGGAGCCGGCCAGCACGATGGCGGCGACCTGCTGGGCGCGGAGCAGGTCGACGTACTCCACCTCCCGCTCCGGGTCGCGGTAGCTGTTGCAGATGATGACCAGCCGCCCCCGCTCGGTGGCGACCCGCTGCAGCCCCCGGGTCACCTCGGCGAAGTACGGGTCGGACACGTCGTGCACCAGCACACCGACCACGCTGCGCTGCGGCCGGGCGAGGAGCTGGGCGTGCGCGTTCGGCACGTACCGCAGCTCGGCGACGGCCTTGAGCACCCGCTCGCGCAGCTCGTCGGCGACCGGCTTGCTGCTGCCGTTGATGACCCGCGACGCGGTCGCGGGGGAGACGCCCGCCCGGCGGGCGACATCGGCCAGCGTCGCCATGCGCACCCCCTCGCACACCCCGGTGGCGGAGAGGCTACCGCAGCACCGCCGGGAAAGCCCTGCCCGAACGGCGGAGGCGGCGCTCACCGGGCGCGCGCGGTCGGGCGGGAGGTGGTGGCGGTGCTGCGGACGGCCTTGACGATGGCGGGGATCGAGCCGATCAGCAGGACCAGCGCCCAGATGAGCGCCACCAGGGCGAACACCACCGCGCCCAGGTCGTCGGTGATGCTGACCAGGATCCCCGGCACGAACTGGTGCAGGAACTCCAGCACCACCGTGCACAGCAGGGTGGTCAGCGCCAGCAGCACGAGGCCCTTGTTCTGCAGGAAGCGCGGCTGGGCGAGCAGCAGCAGCGCCGCCCAGACCAGCTTGAGCAGCAGCACCAGGCCGAGCAGCACGGCCGCGTCGCCCACCGGGAAGAACCCCCACACCGCCAGGTACGCGAGCGTGCCGAACGGGGCGGCCAGGAACAGCGAGACCATCACGGTCAGCTCGACGAAGGCGACGATCAGCAGGACCAGCGACGCGAGCAGCAGCAGGATCGAGAAGACCAGGGTGGCCACCCCCTGCACCCGGCCCTGGATCCGGTCCGGCACCACCAGGCTCAGGGCGAACAGCCCGGTGGTCCACAGCGCCACCACGTCGACGAGCGCCAGGTGGCCGGTGCCACGACCGGACGGCTCGGTCACCGAACCCACGTCGCCCAGCTCGACCCCGAGCCGCCCGGCGCTGTCCCGCAGCGCGCCGCCGGCGTCCCCGCCGCCGGTGAGCGCCGCCGCCCCCAGCTCCAGCCCCACGACCAGCGCGATGGCGAGCAGCGCCAGCAGCAGGAACGGTTTCCGCAGCTCACCCACGGCACGCCTCCCCACCGGCCGGCGCCGGCCGGCCCGGCCCGCGTCCGGTCAGGACCGGGCGACGGTGACCACGCATCCGCCACCTCCCGGGCATCGCAGGGCGACCTCGGTCGCCCCGTCCACCGCCACCTTCGCCACCGCCGTGCCGTCGTCGCCGGGCGCCACCTCGTCGGTGACCGTGACGTCGGCGTCGCCCGGCGCCGGGGCGCTCACCACGAACGGCGCCCCGCTGCGCAGCACCAGGCTGCGCAGGCCGCCCGGGTCGGCCACCCGCAGCCGGCAGGCGGTGCCGAAGCCGACCACCAGACCGTCGGCGGACGGGCTCGGCTCGCCGGCCGGCGGCACGCAGGCCACGGTCACCGTCGCCGGGTCCACCGTGCCGGCGGTCCCGCCGAAGCGGGCCAGCCAGCCGGGCCCGGCGGCCGGGTCGCCCCGGTCGTGCCGGCCGCCGCCCACCGCGACCAGGTAGAGCACCACGAGCAGCCCGGCGAGGGCCGCCAGCAGCACCTTCTGCCGCCCGCTCACGGCGCGAGGAGCTGGGTGAACCGGATCTGGTCGACCCCGGCGAAGTACCTGTCGGTGCCCTGCGTCCGGCTCACCGCCACCAGGGTCAGCTTGTGCGGGCCCCGGGCCAGCTCCACGGTGCCCACGTCCACGAAGTCGGTGCGGACCACGGTCGGGGTGAAGCCGAAGAAGGTGTCGCCGACCTGCCGGCCGTCCACCAGCCAGATGGTGTTCGCGTAGTCGAACGAGGTGGTGCGCACGGTGGCGAGGCGCCAGGTGCCGTCGGCGGGCAGGTCCACCGAGACGGTCACCCGGTCACCCACGGCCCGACCCTGGAAGAACAGTTGGGCGTCGCCGGACCAGACCACCTCGCAGCAGTTCGGCTGGGACACCACCTGCGCGGCCGCCGCGGTGGTCGACTGCACCGTCGCGCCGGGGACCAGGCTCTCCGCCTCCACGGTCACCACCTGGGCCCGGGGCGGGGGCGGCGGATCACCGCCGCGGGTCACCAGCCAGGCGACCACCCCGCCCACCACCAGCAGCAGCGCCGCCGCGGCCGCGAGCCACGGCCACGGCGCGCGCTTCGGGGGTACGACGGCCCGTACGTCGTACGTCACCCGGCCGCTGGACCGGGAACTCTCCTCGGGCGCGGTGTTCGCCGAGTACGCGAAGCCGGTCATGTCGTAGCGCCGGGGCGGGGTGCCGGGCGGCACGGCGAGCCGGACCAGGAACGACACCGAGCCCTGCCCGGGCACCACCCGCTGCGGCTCGGCCACGGTGAACCAGCCGCGCTGGCTGCCCTCGCCGGGCGCGACGTCGAAGACCACGGTGTCCGGCGCCTCGCCCGGGTTGGAGACGGTGAAGGTCAGCTCGCCGCAGTTGCGGGCGTCCAGGGTGAACTGCTCGGCGGCGGCGACGACGGCCCATTCGGTGGTCATGACGGCTCCTCTGACGGCTGCTCGTGGGGTGCGGGGGACGGCACGCGGGCCCGGCCGACCGCGGGGACGGACGCCACACCGGTGGCCGTACCGTCGCCGTCGCCGTCGCCGTCGCCGTCGCCGTCGCCGTCGCCGTCGGCGTCGGCGGCTTCGGCGTCCGCGGCGGGCGGTTCCGGGTCGGCGGGGTCGGGGGCCGGGTCGGTGGTGACCTCGACGGTGACCGCGGCGGGCTTCTCCGCCTCGACGATGCGGGTGACCAGGGCGAGCCGGTCGGCGGCGGCCGGCGGCACCCGGACCACCACGTGGAACGGCCGCTCGGCCGGCTCCTCCAGCACGAACCCGGTCACCCCGGTGGCCAGCTCCAGCGCGGTGCGCATCCCGTACGGGGTGCCCCGCCACCGGGCCAGCAGCGCGCCGTGCGCCACCAGGTCCCGCAGCCGGCCCACCGGCAGCGGCAGCGGCGCGTCCGCCCGGGGCGCGGCGACCACGTGGTCCATGGCCACCCACCGGGTCAGGTACGCCACGAACCCGTCCGGCGTGCGGTACGCCGCGAACAGCGCGTCGACGTCGGCGAGCACCGCCTCGTCCGGGGCGTGCAGCGCCTCCATGACGTCCAGCAGCGCGCCCAGCACGCTGCCCGGGCCGGCGGCCCGCTGGTACGCGGCCGGCAGCAGCCGCTCAATCGCCGCTCGGCGCATCCTGCCGCACCACCTCGATGTCGTGCTCGCCGGAGCAGAGCAGCCAGGTGCCGGGGACGGTGACCACGTCGGCGGTGGCCTGGTTGGCGCTGGCCGTCCAGTCCTCCGCGTCGCCGCTGCGGTACACACCGCGCTCGCCGCCGGCCAGGACCAGCCGGGTTGCCCCGCCCGGGCCGGAGGGCGCGGTGGCGGCGATCGCGTCGACCGGGACGAACCGGGTGCGGTCGCGCAGCGGCAGCCCGCAGTTGACCATCACGGGCTGCCACTGCGGCTGCGCGGCCAGGGTGTCCAGCCGGACCACCCCGCCGCTCTGGGTGGCGGCCAGCGCCAGGGTGCCGCTGAACGCCAGGTCCCGGCAGGTGCCGCCGATCCAGCCGGCCGCCACCGACTGCCACTTCACGTCGGACTCGAACAGCCGGGTGCGGTGGCAGCCCTGCCCGGGCTTCTTCGGGTCCGGCTCGCCGGCGCCGCTCCACAGCAGGGTGGCCGGGCCGTCGTACTGCACGGCGAGCACCCGGTTGTCCACGTTGGCCAGGCCGACGTGCGCGAACGTGCCGGGGCGGCCGGCCGCGGTGGACAGGTAGACACCGAAGCCGGCCTGGGCGGCCACCGCCACCCCGGGCGCGCCGCGCTCGGAGACGAACGACCGGACCGCGTAGAAGCCGCGGTCGGCGTCGGCCGGGTCGACCAGGATCTGCAACGGCACCGCGCCCGGCAGCAGGGACACCTCGTAGAGGCCGGCGTCGGTGGCCAGCAGCAGCGCCCCGGCGCCGTCCCGGTCGATCCAGGCCAGGTCCCGCACGCCGGAGTCCAGGTCGGTGAGCAGCGTCCAGGTCTCGCCCAGGTCGGTGCTCAACCGGACCCGGGAGCCGCCCGCGTCACGCGCCGTCACCACGGCCACCGACCCGGCCCGCGGCACCACGCCGGGGCGGACCGGGGCGGGGGCGGGCACCACCCGGACGACGCTCTCGCCGTCGAACCGGCCGGCCGGCTCCCACCCCGCGCCCGCGTCGGTGGAGCGGAACAGCACCGGGCCTCGCCCGGCGTACCAGGTGCCCGGCTGGTACTGGTCGACGGCCACGGTCCGCACCTGCGCGTCCGGCGCCTCGTCGACCACGAACCGGACCGACTCGACGTAGCGCACGCCCGGCTCGGCGTGCTCCAGCATCCGGTACACGTTGGAGGCCCGCAGCGGCTCGCCGAACGCCCAGCCGGCCGGGTTGAGCGGGGTGGGCAGCGGGCTGAGCGTCTGGTGCAGCCGGTCGTGGACGCGCCGCCGGACCGCGTCGACGTCCTCCTCGCGGCGGACCACCACCCGGGCCCGGATGGAGACCGCCTTGTAGCGCGCCCAGCCGGCCCGCACCGCCGTGCCGAGCGCCCGCCGCCGCTCCAGGTCGGCCTCCACCCGGCGGCGCGCCTCCTCGACCTCGTGCTCCCGCAGCACCGCCACCGGCAGCCGGCCGCCCGGGCGGGCCTGCTCCGGCACGTACGGCACCAGGACCACCTCGACCTCGCCGGGGCGGGCGAAGCTGTAGACCGAGGCCCGGGTGAACGCCCGGGCCCGGGCCACCGCGCCGGAACCGGCCGCCAGGATCTCGTAGTCCCGGGCGGTCACCGCGCGCTGCTGGGCGAAGAACTCGTACGGGCCGCGCGCCAGGGCCGACTCCATCGACTCCAGGTCCCGGCCGCCGGCGGCCGGCGCCGGGTTGTCCACCCGCAGCCCGGGCAGCGGGTCGCGCAGGCTGGTCAGCGTCCCGGCCGCCACGTTCCCGGCCGGCCCGCCGCCGCACCGGTACCACAGCCGGACCTGCCGCCCGGCCGGCGGCACCGCCGCCACCGGGCCGGGCGCCCCCTCGACACCCGGCCCGGCCCCGTCCGCCGGCCGCAGGTCCAGCGCGGGGGCGAAGGTGACCACGCCGGAGGCGCGGTCGACCAGGTAGACCTTGGCCTGCGGGCCGACACCGGCGAAGCTGTCCACCGGCCGCCAGACCTCGTACGTGCGGCCCTCGTGCTCCCGGGCGGCCGCGCCCAGCTCCACCGACCCGGCGGGCACCTCCACCCCGAGCAGCAGGTCCAGCGCCTCGGTGGTCCGGGTCAGCGGCGCCCGGGCCGCCCGGAACACCTGCCCGGCCTGCCCGGTGCCGGTGCCCAGCAGCTCCGCCTCGACCGGCTCGCAGTGGTGCACGCGTACCGTCACCTCGGTCTCGCCCGCGGGCAGCACGGCCGGCTCGGTGGTCACGAAGACGACCGGCCGGGGGTCCGCGCCCCGGGCGGCGGCGACCCGGGTGCCGGCCGGGACGCGGACCGCGCCCCGGTCCGCGCCGGTCCGGGTGAAGCGGACGTCCGCCCAGGCAGCGGCCGGCGGGTGCCGGGTCACCCCGAGCAGGTTGAGGAACGAGACGTACGCCTTCTCCGGCAACTGGTTCAGCCGGTAGATCATCACCTCGGTGAGGTAGGCGAACGCCTCCAGCAGCGCCATCCCCGGGTCGTGCGCGGAGAGGTCCGTCCAGTCCGGACAGGACCGGCGGATCCGTTCCCGGGCCTCGGTGACCAGGTCGAGGAAGGCGCGGTCGTCCAGGTGCGGCACCGGCAGCGTCATGCGGGACCCTCCTCGCCGGGTTCGTCGTCGACGGGCAGCAGGTCGACGGAGAAGACCAGCTGGCCGGGGGAGAGGCTGGCCCGGACCCGGTAGTCCAGCCGGATCACCAGCCGCCACGGGTCGTCCGGGTCCGGCCCGGCGTCCACGTCGAGCACCTCGACCCGCGGCTCCCAGCGCCGGATCGCCTGCCGCACGTAGTGGATGGCCAGCCCGGCCGTGGTGTCGTCGTTGGGCGCGAAGACCAGCCGGTGCAGCCGGGAGCCGTACCCGGGACGCATCAGCCGCTCGCCCGGCGTGGTGGACAGCAGCAGGAACAGCGCCTGGCGTACGGTCTCGTCGCCGTCGGTCATGGCCAGGCCGCCGGCGGCGGTCAGCGCGAGACCGCCGGTGCGCCCCGCGTCGAAGCCGGCGCCGACGAACCGGAAGGCCCTCATGCGTCCGCCCCCAGGAACGTCTGCCGCGGGTCGCGGACGGTGTGGTGGACCAGCCCGGGTGGGGTGCCGTCGGTCAGCCCGTCCAGGTGCGACAGCACCACCCGGTGACCGTCCACCCGCAGCCAGGCGCTGTAGCCGACGGTCACCCTCAGCGTCTTCGCGCAGGGCTTGATGGTGGGGCCGTAGTTGGGGCAGGCGGTGATGTCGCGCCCCTCCGGGTCGGCCTCGACAAGCACCGGCACGCCCCGCACCGTCACCCACCCCTGGGAGGGGCGGTTGGCCACCCGCCCGTCGTGGTCGCAGGTGATCAGCGAGTCGCGGTGGATCCAGCGCATCAGCCACCTCCGTGGGCGCGGGCGAGGGTACGGGCCTGGGCGGCGGCGGTCTCCGCGTCCTCGGCCGCCTCCGCCTGCAGGAAGTCGACGGTGCGGGCGCGCACCACCATGGCCCGGCCCGGCGCGGAGAGCACCAGGTCGCCGGCCGCGTGCACGGTGGTCAGCTCGGGACGCAGCTCGACGAAGCTGCCGCCGTCGGTGGCCAGGCGCAGGGTGCGCCCGTCGTCGTCGATGACGATCGACTGCCCGGTGCCGGTCCGCATCGACCAGCGCCGGGACCGGCCGGACACGATCCCCGCGTCGTACGGCTCGACCGCGCCGAACAGCGAGCCGAGCACGACGCCCGAGGCGGGCTCGCCGCCGGGCAGCGCCACGAGCACGGTGTCCTCGGGGTCGGGCAGCGCCACGATGCCCTTGCCCCGGCCCGCGCCCGGGCAGACCACGGCGAGCCAGCCGGCGTCCAGGTCCCCGTACGTGGGCAGGGTGACCCGGGCCCGGCCCAGCCCGTCCGGGTCGTCCACGTCGGTGACCGTGCCGAGGGTGACCGTGGCCGCGGCGGGCGCGGCCGGCGGTGGCCCGGGCGGGACGGTGGAGAAGCGGGTCAGGTGCCCGTTCGCGTCGAGGGTGTGCACCACCTCGGTGAGCACGTACACGCCCGCGACCGGCTCGGGGACGCCGGCCAGGGCGACCCGCCGGCCGGGGCGCAACGCCGGATCCCCCTCGGCCGTGCCCTCGGCCGTCACCAGCGCCGCCATCCGGGCGTCCAGCCCGGCCTGGGCCAGGGCGGCCAGCTCGTCGTCGCTGCGGCCCGGCTGGTCGACGGCCGTGCGGACCCCGTCCGCGCCCACCCCGCCCGGGTCCGGACGCAGCGGGATGCGCCGCCCGGAGCGGGCCTCGCCGGCCTCCTGGCGCAGCGGCTCGGCGCGCTGCGGGTGCCAGCCCAGCGCGGCGCACCCGCCGCCGGCCCGGTCCAGGTTCTCCGCGATCCGCAGCGTGTGCACGGTGCCGCCGAGGGTGAGCGGGACCGGGTCGCCGTGACCGTCGAGGGTCAGCAGGCGCAGCCGGTCGCCGTCGACGGTCAGGTGCAGGCCGGCCCGGCCGGCCACCTCGCACAGCAGCTCCAGGTCGGTGTGCCGGTGCTGGAGCAGCCGGTCCAGGCGCGGCCCGTCGGTGTCGGCGTCGACGGTGAGCCTCACGTCGGCGCACAGCTCCCCGGCCAGCTCCGCCGCGGTCACCGACTCGAACACCCGCAGCTCCTGCCGCTTGCGCAGCCGGTGCAGCGGGTCGTACGCCCGCACCCGCAGCAGCGCCGCGCCGTCGCCGGCGTACTCCACCTCGACGCCGGTCACCTCGCCGGTGAACAGGGCGTCGGGCTGGCCGTCCAGCCGCAGGTCGAGGGCGGCGCCGGGGCGTACCGGGGGGTCGAGGGCGGCGGCGCCCGGCGCGGTGGCCAGGGTGAGCTCGCACTGGGCCGGCTGGTCCAGGCGGGCGGCGACCCGGACGCCGCGCAGCCGCCCGGGGTCGGCCAGCGGGATGCCGTCGATCGTGACGGCGGCGGCCCGGATCACGGCGCACCTCCAGTGGCGGCGTCGGCGGGGAGCGGCGCGGTGGCGGCGGCCGGCACGGCCAGGGCGGTGCCGGCCGGCACGGTCAGCGGGTCGGTGATCCGGTTGTGCTCGGCGAGCAGCCGCCAGCGCAGCGGCGAACCGAGCGCGTCGTGGGCGAGCAGGTCGAAGCGGACCCCCGACCAGCCCGGCTCGGCCGCCCCGTCGGCCGCGGCGACCACCGCCGACCCGGGCGGCACCGTCGGCGTGCTCGCCGCGGCCAACTCCTCCTCGAAGCCCGCCCGGGCCGCCTCGGCGGTCTCGGCCACCCGGACCAGCTTGAGCCGCAGCCAGGAGCGGCGCGGGGTGCCGGTGAGGGTGAACGCGTCGAAGCGCTCCGCGATGGCCACGATGACACCGGGCACGTTCCAGGTCTTGCCCCAGACCAGCCGGACCAGCGGGGGCCGCAGCCAGCCGTGCTCGGTCGCGGAGTTCTCGGCCAGCATCCACAGCGGACGGGTGAGCGCGCGGACGTCCTCGGGGCGTACCGGGGACTCCACGAAGTCGGTGTCGAAGAGCAGGTCCAGCACCAGCTCGGTCCGCCCGCCGCCGGTGAAGACCAGAGGGTCGTCGGCGCGGCCGGCCCCGGTGAGCGGCCCGTCCGGCGCGCCCCGGGGCCGTACGCCGGCCAGCCGGGTCACCTGCACGGTCTCCGGGTTGAGCAGGCAGTCCACCCGGGTGCCGGACTCGTCCACGAGGAAGGCGACGCGCTCCATCAGTCACCCGCCTGTTCCCGGTCGAGCCGGGCCAGCCGGTCGCCGTCGGGTGCCGGGACCGCCGGCGCCCACAGCTCCCGGTCGTCGGGCAGCGCCGGCCACGGATCCTGCCGGGCCGGTCCCGGCGCGCCCGGGGCACGGTCGCCGGCCGCGTGCGGCGGCGCCGGCCACCGACCGGCGTCACCGGCCTCGGGCGGCAGCGCGGGCCACGGCCCGGTGGCCGCGGCCGTCCAGTCCGGACGGCCCGGCGCCGGCCGTCCGGCGGTGCCGTCTCCGTTCGGGTTCGGGTGCGTCTGTTGTCGTCCCAGCGACAACAGGTGCACCCGACGGTCGTGGGCCCGGGACGCCGCCCCGGCGGTGCCGATCCCGGATGTCGCCGGCCCGGCGCCGCCGTCGAACGGTGACGCGTCGGCCGACCGGCCGGGTCGGCGAGGGCCCGGGGCCGGGCCGGGGAACGGGACGGTCGGCACGGGCGGGCCGGCGTCGGGTGCCGGGAACACCCGGGCGGTGTGGCCGACCGGGCCCCGGTCGGGGCGGCCGCCGGCGACGCTGCCCGTCCCCGACCGGGCGCGCCCCAGCGGCGCACCGGTCGCACCGGCCGCCGGCCCCGATGGCGTGGTCATTCCGGGAAACGCCGATCCCGGTGGGGTACCGGTCCGGCCGGGCGACGACGCCGACGGGTGGCCGAGTGAGGATCCCGGCGGGCCGCCGGTCTCGCGGGATGACGATCCCGGTGGGCCGCCCGGCTTGCCGGGCGACGATCCCGTCCAGGCGGCCCGGTGGGACGACCACCCGGCCGAGACGGCGGCGTCGCCGGAAGACGAGGCATCCGGCAGGCCGGCGTGGGGTGCGTGCGCCCCGGCGCCGGGTGCGACCGGTCCCCGTCGGAGGCCGAGCGGCCGGGCGTCCCCGCCGCCGGGCGTGGATCCGCCTCCGGCGGCGACGCCGCTCCGCGACGGTGCGTGCCCCGCGTTCCCGTCACCCGAGGTCAACGAGTACCGGTACGGGTCGCCGCCCGTCGTGTCGGCATCCGCAGGCCAGCCCGGCTCGGCAGGCCAGCCCGGCTCGGCAGGCCAGCCCGGCTCGGCAGGCCAGCCCGGCCCGGCAGGTCCACTCCGCCCGGCACGCCCGCCCGGACGTCCGGCCCGGCCGGCGAGCCCGTTCGGACGCCCGCCCGGGCCGGCGAGCCCTCCCGCACGCCCGTCCGGTCCGGCGAGCCTGCCGAGGTCGGCATGCCCGGCCCGGCCGGCTGCCCCGGCCCGGCCGGAGCCGCCCCCGAGGCGGAAGCGTCCCGGCAACCAGGCGAAGCCCTCCGCTTGCGCGCCGGAGGCCCTGGTCGCCTCATCGCCCGCCCCCCACGCGAACGGCCTCGGAACCGCGGGCCGCAGCGGCAGCGCCGGAACGCCCCGCTCCCCACCCCGTGCCTCCGCCCCGCCGGCGCCCGGTCCGGCCTCGTCGATCACGAAGTTCGGGTCGGATCCGACGAGAACATCCCGGTCGACGGGAGCGGGCCGGTCGGCGGCGGTGGGTGCGGAGCGGGGGAGGTCGTGGAGGAGGCCGGGGGCGTGGGTGGCGACCAGGCGGAGCCAGTGCTCGGGGGGTTCGCCGGGGCGGCGCGGTGCGCGCGTCTCGGCGGACGCGGTGGTGAGGCGGTTGGCGCTGGGCCCGGTGGTGAGGCGGTCGGCGGTGGCCCGGAGCAGGCGGGCCAGCCGGTCACGCGGGCGCCGGGGCGGCGGCACCGCCGGACTCCAGTTCCAGCCCCTCGTACGCGAGGGTCAGCGCCTCGATGGCGATCTCCTGGGACAGGGTGTTCAAGTGGGCGCCCCGCCACCGGGTGGGCCACGCGTTGATCATGTTCCAGCGCAGCACCTCGGCGGTGCCGGCCGGATCGAGCAGCACCACCGAGACGTTGCGCCGGTTCACCGTGCCCTTCGCGGCCGCGTTCACCCAGTCCCACAGCTCGCGCGACGCGGTCAGGCCGAAGTGGAGGGTGACCGGGGCGTACTCGACCTGGCCGGGGACCGCGCGGATCCGCTCGTTGCCGGCCTCCCGGTACGCGAGCGACGGTATGGCCACCTCGAAGCCGCTGACCTCGGTGAAGTGTCCGTTGGTGATGCCGTTGATGAGCAGCTTGAAGTGGTAGGCACGGTAGGGGTCGACGGGCGCGCCCGGCTGCGGGGTGGCCGTGGTGGGCATGTCAGCCTCCGATCGTCTCGGTCTCGGTGCCGCCGGCCCACTGGCTCAGCTTGAACACCACGAACTCCGCGGGCTTGACCACCGCGATGCCGATGTGCGCCACCACCATCCCGGCGTCGCGCACGTCGGCCGGGTTGGTCTCCTCGTCGCACTTGACGAAGAACGCCTCCTCGGGCGTGCGGCCGAGCAGCGCGCCGTCGCGCCACACCCGGGTGAGGAACGCGCCGATGTCCCGCCGGATCGAGCGCCACAGGGTGTAGTCGTTCGGCTCGAACACCATCCACCGCGTGCCGCCCGCGATGGCCAGCTCGATGGCGATGGAGAGCCGACGCACGTTCAGGTAGCGCCACTCGCTGGCCTCGGCGGCGAGCGTCCGGGCGCCCCAAAGGCGGATGCCCTCGCCGGAGAAGAAGCGGATCACGTTGACGCCCTTGGGGTTGAGCACGTCGTGCTCCGGGCGGGTGACCCGGTACGCCAGGTCGACCGCGCCGCGGACCGGCTCGTTGGCCGGCGCCTTGTGCACGCCGCGCAGCGCGTCGGTGCGGGCCCAGATGCCGGCCACGTGCCCGCTCGGCGGGGTGAGGACCAGGTCGCCGCTGAGCGGGTCGCGGACCCGGATCCAGGGGAAGTAGTAGGTGGCGAAGTCCGACTGCCGGGGTCGGTCGCCGTCGGGCGGGTCGTCGTCGGGCTTCGGCGTGCCCTCGGCGGGCTTGCCGGACGACGGCTTGCCGGGCGTGGCGACCCGGGTGAGCCGGGAGATGTCGGCCACCTCGGGCGGCGGGTCGCAGATGGCGACCATGGTGCGCAGCCGCTCGGCCATGCTGATGAGCGCCTCGTGCGAGACCGGGTCGTGGTAGCCGGGCGCGGCCAGGATGGAGATCTCGTCGATGGCCTCCAGCAGTTGCAGGCCGCTGCGCCGCCCGCCGGTGCCGGTGAGCTGGCCGCCCTCGCCGACGTTGACCACCCAGCAGCGGGTGCCGCCGTTGTCGAGGAAGCCGAAGACCGCGCGCGCCAGGGGCGTGCTCTCCAGGTGCTCGCCGTCGGCGTAGAGCCGGAGGAACTCCGACCAGCTGTTCACGGCGAGGGCCTCGTCGACGTGGGCGGCGCGGTTCGGCGCGACGCCGACGAAGGCGGCGGTGCTCGTGCCGACCGGGCCGATCGGGCGGGCCCCGCTGGGCACCTCCTCGACATAGATGCCGGGGGAGAAGTAGGTGGGCATCGGTCCTCCTCGAGGAGTCAGTCGGGGGTGCAGACGACGACGTGGTCTCCGTCGGCGGGGTCCAGCTCGGCGGTGTGGGTGCGGCCCCGGCCGATCAGCCGGATCCGCACCGGCCGGTCCGGGGCGTCGGGGTCGTGCGGGACGCCGACCAGCCGGAACCGGCCGGCCGCGTCGGTCTCGGTGGCCTGGGCGGTGCCGACCAGCTCGACCCGCATGGCGGCCAGCGGCTGGTGCTCCGGCCCGACCACCCGGCCGTCGAGGGTGCGCATGTCGAGCTGCCGCAGCCGCAGCGGCTGCCGCACGAGCGGCGCGGACGGCGCCGGCCGGTCGATCCGCGCCGGCACGTCGAGCAGCAGCGCGGGCCGGGGCGGCACACCGAGGGCCCGCCAGAGCGCCGGGTCCCCGGCGGCCAGCACTACCTCGGGCTGGCCGGCCGCGGTGGCGGCGGCCAGCACCCGGTCCAGCGCCGGCAGCGCCGCCGGCCCGCCGCCGCTGACCAGCAGCCGGACCACGAACCGGTACGGCTCGCGGGCCCCGCCGCTGGCCGCGGTCTGCCGGGCGGGCCGCAGCTCCAGCGGCCAGACGGTGAGACCGCCGTCGGGGGCGTCGCGGGGCGGGCCGACCGGGACGGGGTCACCCGCCGCCCCGGTCAGCCAGGCCGCGAGGTCCGCCACGGCCGCCTCGATGGCTCCGGTCATCGCGGCGGCGTCCCCTGGATCCGGTACGCGATGGCCTCGTTCCAGACGTGCGGGTAGACGCCGATCTCGAAGTAGCGGGTGAACCGGTTGATCGGCGCGTTGCTGTGGTCGTGCCAGAGCAGCCACACCGGGGCGATGGTGAACAGCACGTAGTTGAGCGCGACCAGCGGCAGGTAGAGCGGGCCGAGCAGGCGCGCCTGGAGGACGTGGACGTCCTCGTGCCGCTGGATGCCGGGGCTGGAGCCGGCGCAGACGGTGCCGATGGTGGTGGCGTAGCGGGGCGAGACGCCCTCGACCACGTTGACCCGCCCGCTGCCCTGCGAGATTACCCGGTCGAGCTGGTGCCCGAAGACCAGGTGCAGGGTCAGGTAGAGCGCGCCGGCGACGGTGTTGAGCAGGCTCCAGGTGTGGTCGACCACGAAGAGGAAGATGCCCTTCGGGTCGGCGCCGTAGGTGCCGGCGGAGGCGACCGCCCAGCCGAACGGCGCGCCGACGAGCAGCCCGACGACCGCGCCGACCAGCAGGCCGATGGTGCCGCCCGCCGCCCCGCCGAGCACGGCGCCCAGGACGATGTGGACGGCGGCGCTGATGATGCCGAGGACCATGGGGGTCACCTCTCTCAGACCCAGGAGCGGATGTAGCGGGGCTCGCGACCCTGCGCGAGCTGGGTCGGCGACGCGTTCGTCGCCTGCCGGTTGCCGGGCGGCAGCTGGTTGATGCCGAGGGCGGCGGAGAAGATGACCAGCCCGTTGAAGAACGCGATGATCCACTTTTCCGGTCCCGCGTCGTCGGCGAAGGCGGCCGTCAGGTACGACAGGACGAGCGCGAAGCCCAGGGCGATCCACTTGCGCGCCTTGTCGCCGCTCGGCCCGATGAGGCCGCCGATGACGTTGGTGGCGAGCAGGGTGGCGGCGCTGGCGCCGGTGAGGCTGCCCAGGGCGGCCCAGGTGAAGAGATCGTTCACGGCGATCCCCCTCTTCGGTTGGTGCGGTGGTGCGGTCGGGGTGGGTGGTGCGGCGGCCCCCGGCTGGTGCGGATCCGGGTGCCGCCCGGGTGGTGGCGGCGCCGCGCCCGCTCAGGCCGGCCGGTCGGCCGGGGGAGTGGGCGCGGGGGTGGGTGCGGCCGGCGCGGCGGCGACCGGGCCGCGCGGGCGGCGGAGCAGGAGGACGACGACCACGGCGACCAGCAGCAGCACGACCACCCCGCCGACGACCAGCAGCCAGGGGAACCCGCCGCCGGCGGCCGCGGCGGCGGCCGAGGTGACCGGGGCGGAGGGTCGTGCCGGGGCCTCGGCCACGGCACGCAGTTCGGCCGGCTTGGTTTGGTTGGCGACCACCTTCCAGCTCACCGACCGGCCGTTGATCGTGCCGTTGGTGTCCAGCACCCGGCCGGGGAAGGTCACCGAGATCTCGAAGGACATCAAGGTCATGAAAGCCTGCTGGTTCCGCGGATCCTGTTCGGCGACCTTTCCGCCGTATTTCTTGGGATCGAGCGGGAGCGAGAAGCGATAGAGATCGCCGTCCCGGGCGAGATTCAGACTCTCGCTGGTGAATTGCGACAACGGCGTTTTCCGGTATGCGATCTGAATGCCGTAGTAGTTGGCGTCCTCATATCGCGTCTCGGCGCCGGCGGGGAGGGTGGGAATGTTCTGCCGCAGCTCGGCGAAGGCCGCCGCGACGTCGGGGTTCCGCCGCTTGAGCACGGACTTCTCGGCGGTGAGCAGGAGTTGGCCGGTGACCGTGTCGTCGGGGTCGACGGTCAGCCCCAGATTGAGCTGCATGCAGCCGCTCAGTGCCGCCACGAGGGCGAGACACACCGCGAGGCGGAATGCCCTGCTGCGGCCGAGTCCCGTATTCATGGGCACAGTGTGTGTGACCGCCGTCACGTCTCGCAGTCAGCGATCAGTCACCGGTTTGTCGCCGATCTTACCGGTCCGCTCTCCCATTCGGACGACCCGGAAAACGCGCCCGATCGATATTCTGGAGGATTGCGCTGCGCGCAATTTCGTTCATCCCGGCGGCCGCCAGTCGGCGTACCGGGCCGCGGCGCGCAGTGCCGCCCTCGCCGGGGTCAGCCGGAGCACGCCGTCGCGCAGGGCGACGGCCGCGGGGTGGCGCAACTGCTGGCCGTACCGCGCGGCGCGGGCGGAGGCCCGGGCGATCGCCTGGCTGCGGGGCCGCCGCTGCCGGTCGTACGCGGCCAGCGCGCCGGCCAGGTCGTCCGTTCTGCCGGCGCAGGCCGCGCCGAGCACCACGGCGTCCTCGATCGCCTGCCCCGCGCCCTGCCCCAGGTGCGGCGTCATGGCGTGCGCCGCGTCACCGAGCAGCGCCACCCGGCCCCGGACGTACGACGGCAGCGGGGTCGCCAGGTGGAACAGGTCGGTCCGGAGCACCGCCTCGGGCGGCGTGGCCGCCAGCAGCTCCGGGATCGGCTCGTGCCAGCCGCCGAAGCGGTCCCGGACGGCCGCCAGCTCGTCCGGCTCGTGACCGCCCCGCGGGGCCGTCTCCGCCGCGTACCAGTAGAGCCCTCCGTCGCCGAGCGGGACGGTGCCGAACTCCCGGCCCGGCCCCCAGGTGACGGCCGTCGCCACCGGCGCGGTCCAGCGGATCGCCGCCCGCCAGGCCGTCGAACCGGAGTACGCCGGGGCCGGCAGGTCCGGCCAGAGCCGCTGGCGCAGCACGCTGTGCAGCCCGTCGGCCCCGACCACGAGGTCTGCCCGCAGCGTGGTCGGCGTGCCGTTCCGCCGGTACGTCACGGCGGGCAGGTCGGCGTCGACGTCGACCACCTCGGCCCCGGTGACCAGTGTGGAGGCCGGCAGGGCCGCGCGGAGCAGCCGATGCAGCGCGGTCCGGTGGATCCCGAGCGCCGCGGTGCCGAGCGTCCGTTCCAGCGCGGCCCCGTCGATCCGGGACAGCCACCGGCCGTCGCTGGTCCGCAGGCCGCCCGGCGAGTCCGGCACGCCCTGCCGGCGGATCGTGTCGCCCACGCCGAGCGCGTCCAGCCCGCGCAGCGCGTTGGCCATGAGGGTCAGGCCGGTGCCCAGTTCGCGTGGCGCGGCGGCGCGTTCCAGCACCGTCACCCGCCAGCCCCGGCGGTGCAGGGCCAGCGCCGCGGCGAGCCCGCCGATGCCGGCGCCGACGACTGTCGCGTGCGGCTCGCCCATGGCCGACCACCCCTTCTACGCCTGTAGAAGGTCATACTACATCCGTAGAACGTCGGTGTGGAGGGGGCGACAGTGAGTGGACGGGCGGCCCGGGTGGCCCGGCTGGCCGACGCGGCGGTGGAACTGCTGGCCGAGGGCGGCATGCGGGGCCTGACCCACCGGGCCGTCGACGCGCGCGCCGGGATGCCGCCGGGCACCACCTCGGCGTACCTGCGGACCCGGCAGGCGCTGATCGAGGCCGTGGTCCAGCGCCTGGCCGACCTCGACCGGGCCGACCTGGCGGCCCGCGAGCTGCCCACCGCACCACCACCCGCCGCCGCGCCGCTCGGGCCGGACGCGCTCGACCAGCTCGCCGCCGGGGTGGCCGACGTGCTCGACCGCTGGCTGACCACCGGGCGCAGCCGGACCCTCGCCCGGTACGCCTGCCTCCTGGAGGCGGTGCACCGGCCCGAGCTGCGCCGGATCCTGGAGCACGGCACAGCGCTCCGCGTCCAGGCCCGGGACCTGCTGGCCCGCGCCGGCGCGCCGGATCCGCGCCGGCAGGGCGACCAGCTCGTCGCGTTCATCGACGGGCTGCTCTTCGACCGCCTGGTCGGCGCCGGGGCGCTCAGCGCGCCGCCGCCCGGCACCCCGGCCAGCCGGGAGGACCTCCGGGCCGGCGTGCGGACCCTGCTGCGGGCGTTCACCGGGGCCTGACCGGCCGGGTCGGGCCCCGGCCGTGACCGCGGCCACCGGTTCGGGGTGGCGCCCACCGCTGCCGACCGGGGCGACCAGGCCGCAGGATGGGTGGGCGGGCGCGACAGGAAGGCAGGCCATGGCGGGGTGGAGCGCGGTCCGGCTACGACGGCGCGGCGGGCCGGACGCCCCGCCGCGGCCCGCAGCGGCCGTCCGGGAGGCGGCCGGGCGGCTGCGGCGCGGCTGGCTGCCGGTGGTCGAGGCCACCCTGGCGGCCACCGTGGCGTGGATCCTCGCCACCCGGCTGGTCGGCCACACGCAGCCGTTCTTCGCCCCGGCCGCCGCGCTGATCGTGCTCGGCCAGGCGCGCGGCCAGCGGATGCGCCGGGCCGTCGAGGTGGTGCTCGGCGTCGCGGCCGGCGTGCTCGTCGCCGACCTGGTGGTGCAGGCCCTCGGCCCCCGGAGCACCTGGACGGTGCTCACCGTCATCCTGCTCACCGTGGCCCTGGCGGTGGCCGTCGGGGCCAGCTCGGTCACCGTGGTCCAGGCGGCCGTCTCGGCGCTCTACCTGGTGGTGGTCTCCCCGCCGACCGAGTCGCTCGTGCCGTTCCGGTTCGTCGACGCGCTGATCGGCGGCGCGGTGGCCGTGGTGGCCAGCCAGCTCGTCGACGCCCGCCGGCCGCTCGCCCCGCTGGTCAGCGAGTTCCGGCACACGTTCGCCGAGCTGGCCGGGGTGCTCGACGAGATCGCCGACGCGCTCGACCGGGGTGACGACGCGGCGGCGCTTGCCGCGCTGGAGCGGGCCCGGCACGCCGACGCCGGGGTGGAGCGGCTGCGCGGCGCCGTGCGGGCCGCCGGCGAGGCGCTGCGGCTCAACGTGCGCCGCCGCCGGCACCTGGGCCGGCTGCGCTCGGTGGAGGGCTCCATCCGGCAGATCGACTACGCGGTCCGCAACGTCCGGGTGCTCGCCCGCGCCGCGGTCACCCTGACCCGGGGGTCGGCGCCGGTCCCGGCGGAGCTGGGCGGCGCCGTGCGGACCCTCGCCGAGGCGGTGCGCTCGGCCGGTGACGCGCTCGCCGCCGACCTGACCGGGCAGGACGGCGTCGCCGACGCCCACGCCGAGCGGGTCGAGGTCGCCGCGCTGGAGGCGGTCCGGGCCGCCGGCCGGCTCTTCACCCCCGGCGAGACGCTGCCGCTCGCCATGATCATCGGGCAGGTCCGGGCCACCGCGATCGACCTGCTGCGGGGCGTGGGCGACGACGACGCGACGGTGCTCGCCCGGGTCGACGCGGCGGTCACCGGGCCGGGGCACTGACGCCGGCTCACCCCACCAGCCAGTCCACCGCCCGCCGCCGGATCTCCGCCGGCACCTCGTGCCCGCCCGCGAACTCGGCGTACTCGGCCGGGTAGCCGAGGCTGTGCAGGCGGGGCACCAGCCGCCGGCTGCACACGTCGACCGGCAGGACCCGGTCGTCGGTGCCGTGCGAGACGAACAACCGGGGCCGGCCGTGGGTGACCAGCGGCGCGGCGAAGCCGGGGGAGAAGGCCACCACGGCGTCGACCAGGTCGCCGTTGGTCAGGCCCAGGGAGAGGGCGTACGAGGCGCCGTCGGAGAAGCCGCCCGCGGTCACCCCGGCCACCGGATACGCGCGGAACGTCGCGGCCAGCAGCGCGTCGATCCGGGCCACGTCCGGGCCGTACCCGGCGGCGATCAAATCCCAGGTGCTGGCGAGCGCCTGCGGGGCGAGCAGCAGCAGCCGGTGCGCGTCGGCCAGCGGCAGCAGCAGGTCGAGGCCCTGCCGGGCCGAACCGCCCGCGCCGTGCAGCAGCAGCACCAGCCGGTACGGCCCCTCGCCGCCGGCCGGCACGTGGCGCAGCGCGGGCGGCCCGCCGGCCGGATCGGTGACCTCGGCCGGACCCGTCGGGCCGGGCGCGGCCACGGTGGTGGGGCGGGCGGTCAGCCGGCCGTGCCGGTACCCCTCCTCGGGCTGCCGGTGCGGCGGCGCTGGTTCGGTCACCTCGCCCCCCTGTCGTCGGTCGGGTCGCGCGGCGGATACCCGGCTGCCGGCGGCTCAACCACCGACGCTCAGGCGCTCTCGCGCGCCACCAGCGTCGAGGGGAACGCGGTCACCGGCGGCACCGGACGGCCGTCCAGGACCGCGGTCGCGGCCGCGGTGGCGATCCGCGCCACCGGGTGGGTGGCGGTGGTCAGCGCCGGGCTGCTCACCGCCGCGTACGGGATGTCGTCGAACCCGGCCACCGCCACGTCGTGCGGCACCCCGATCCCGCGCCCGCGCAGCGCGGCGATCGCGCCCAGCGCGGTGGCGTCGCTGGCCGCGTAGATCGCGTCGGTGTCCGGCCAGCGGGTCAGCGCCTCCAGCGCCGCCCGGCCGCCCCGCGCCGCGGTGAAGTCGCCGGTGACCAGGCGCACCGGAAGCCCGGCCGCCCGCATGAGCCGCTGGTACGCGGTCACCGAGCGCTCGGCGCAGCTCAGCCAGCGCGGGCCGGTGATCATGGCGATCCGGCGGCGCCCCCCGGCGTGCAGGTGGCGCAGCACGGCGTCGGCGCCGCCCGCGTTGTCCACGTCGAAGGAGGGGACCGCCGGGGAGCCCGTGCCGATCGAGACGACCCGCCCGCGCAGGCCGGCGGGCACCGCGTCGAGCACCGGCGCGGTGGTGTTGACCAGCAGCACCCCGCAGACGCTCCGGTCGTCGCCGAGCCGGCGCAGCCCGGCCGGAGCGTCCAGCGGCAGCCACTCCAGGGCGACGCCCACCCCGTGCGGGGCGCACACCCGGGCGGCCGCGCCCACCAGCCGGTCCACGTACGGGTCGTCCAGCACGGTGGCGTCGGTGCCGGAGACCGCCACGACGAGACGCACGCCGGCGCCCCGGACCAGGGCCCGGGCCGTGGTGTTGGGCACGTAGCCGAGCCGGTCGGCGGCGGCGCGGACCCGCTCCCGGGCGTCCACCGAGGCGAACCCGTAGCCGCCGAGCACCCGGGACGCGGTGGCCCGGGAGACCCCGGCCGCACGGGCCACGTCGTCGAGGGTCGCCGGGCGGGTGGTCGGCGTCTGCATGTCTGGTCCTCCCCGTGCTGGCCGTTCTGTCGGCATCATGCCCCGCCGGGGCCGGCCGGGGTAAGGGGTGGGAGCGTTTGTGGTGGTAGCGCTCTCAGGTGTGCGATGGTCGTCGGACCAACCTGGGGGAGAGGACGACACCACGGTGAGCAGCACCATCGACGCGCCGGCCGACGCCGGCGCCACGACACCGCGGGCGGTCCTGGCCGCCCGCAACGGCGTGGCGGTCGTGTTCGCCCTCAACGGGCTGGCGGTGGCGACCTGGTTCGCCCGGGTGCCCGCGATCCGCGAGTCGCTCGGCCTCAGCGCCGGGCGGCTCGGCCTGCTGCTGCTGGCCATGTCGGCCGGCGCGCTGGTCGCCATGTCCACCGCCGGCCTGGTCACCCTGCGGCTCGGCCCGGCCCGCACTGTGGCGGGCTCGACCGTGCTGGTCGCGCTCGGCCTGACGGCCGCCGGCCTCTCCGCCAGCCTCGCCGGCTCGCTGGTCGGCGTGGTGGTCGGGCTCTTCGCCGTGGGGTACGGCTCCGGCGCCTGCGACGTGGCCATGAACGTCGAGGGCGCGGCCGTGGAGAAGCGGCTCGGCCGGACGATCATGCCCCGGTTCCACGCCGCCTGGAGTCTCGGCTCGGTCGCCGGGGCCGGGCTGGGCGCCGGGGCGGCCCGGCTGGGCGTACCGGTCGGCTGGCACCTGCCCGTGATCGCGGTGGTGGTCCTGGCCGGCACGCTGCTCGCCGCCCGGGCCTTCCTGCCGGCGCCGGCCGAGACGACCGGCCCGGCCGAGCCGGCCGCGCACCGGCGCGCGCTGCTCGCCACCTGGCGGGAGCCGCGCACCCTGCTCATCGGCCTGTTCGTGCTGGTGATGGCGTTCACCGAGGGCAGCGCGAACGACTGGCTGGCGGTGGCCTTCGTCGACGGGTACGGGGTGAGCGAGGCGGCCGGCGCCGCCGTCTTCGGGGTCTTCGTGGTCGGCATGACCCTCGGCCGGACCGCTGGCACCGTGGCGATCGACCGGTGGGGTCGGGTGCCGGTGCTGTTCGGCACCATCGCGCTGGCCGCCGCCGGGGCCACCTGCGCCGTGCTGGCCGGCTCCGGGCCGCTCGCCGTGGCCGGTGTGGCGCTGTGGGGCGTGGGGGCGTCGCTGGGCTTCCCGGTCGGGATGAGCGCCGCCGCCGACGACGAGGACCGGGCGCCGACCCGGGTCAGCGTGGTCGCCATGATCGGCTACACCGCGTTCCTCGCCGGCCCGCCGCTGCTCGGCTTCCTCGGCGACCATCTGGGCATCCTCGACGCCCTCGGCCTGGTCCCGCTGCTCCTGCTGCCCACCCTCGCCCTGGTCCCGGTCCTGCGCCCGCCGGCCCGCTGACCGGCGGCCCGGCACGCCCACCGGCTCAGCGGACTTCCACCCGGCTTCCAGCCCGTTGCCAGGTACGGGTGCTGCACTGGGTGGGACGCCGAGGAGAGGAGGCGGGCATGGGCTGGTTCACCCGACGGGCCGCCGACCCGACGACCCCGACGAAGCTCGACCGCGAGGCGAACCGGGACGACCTGGCCGCGCTGGAGGCGTTCGTGACCAGCCGGCGCGGGGTGGAGTTCTACCTGGAGCCGGAGACCACCGCCACGGACACGACGGTGGTGGCCGTCGCCCACGACGGTGAGTGGATCCGGCGTCGCACCGGCACGCCCCGGGCCGCCGGGAAGATCGCCCAGAAGCACGCGGTGCCGCTCTACGAGGCCGCCCGCACCGGCTACCCGGAACGGATGCGCGCCTGGAACCGGGCCCACCCGGAGCGGCGCGCCCGCTGACCCCGGCGTGGCTCAGCCGGCGCCGGCCAGCGCGGCCCGCGCCTCGGCCGGCCGCAGCGGTTCCTCGTGGGCCGAGACGTACCAGGCGAGGTCGTCGTCGAGCAGGCTTGCCGCGAGGGCCAGGTCCGGCCCGTCCTCGGGCGTCCGCAGGTGCGCGGGCGGCGGGTACCAGCAGTCGCCCACCAGCAGCACCCTGGAGTCCGGCACCCGCACCACCGCGGAGTCCGGGGCGTGCCGGCCCCCGACGTGCCGGACCCGGACCCCGGTGGGCAGCGTCACCTCGTCGGTGAAGGTGCGGGTCGGTGGCAGGATGGCGAAGCCGTCCCAGGACTCGACCGCCCGGGCCCGGGCCTGGAAGCTGGGGCCGAGCCGGGGGTTCGCCCGGACCTGCTCGTCCAGGTAGTCGTGGCTCCACGGCCGGGCCGCCTCGGCGCGCAGCAGGGCCACCGCCGACTCGTGCCCGACGATCTCCACCTCCGGCCAGGCGCAGGCGCCCCAGACGTGGTCCCAGTGGTGGTGGGTGTAGACCAGCCAGCGCGCCTCCGGCAGCCCGGCCGCCGCCAGCGCGGCCCGGATCTCCCGGGCGTGGGCGGGGCTCTGCCCCGCGTCGACGATCACACTTCCGCGGTCGTCGGCGACCACCGCCACGGTCGGCCGGACCGCGCGCGGGTCGGGATCGCCGGGGAACAACCAGACCCGACCGTCGAGGTGTCGCAGGTCCACCGGCAATTCCTCCCCGCTCATCCACTGTCGACCGGGATGCTATCCGCCGGTTGCGGCCCCGGGCCGCCCCGGCTGCGGCGACGCGACCGGACGGGGGTGGACGACGACCGCCCGGGAATGCCGGCCACGGGCCGGGGAAATGGCGCCGCCGCCATTGATGCACGTCATTTAACTCGGGCCGCAGGATGCCGCCGCGTGATCGACCGTCCCGGATGCCGGGGGCCGGGTGGAGGCCGGGAGACCCGGCGTTGACCCGCGTCGGGAGGCTGTGGCAGCATTCGCGGCCTGACGGCAGTGAAGGAAGCCGGTGCGATTCCGGCGCGGTCCCGCCACTGTCACCGGGGAGCGATCCCCCCTCGCGAGTCACGGCCGTGCGTGCACGGTTGGAAGGCCGGGGGTGAGCGTCGATCCGGAAGCCAGGATACTTCGGCCGTCGGAGAGCCCCAGGGCGTGGACACCCGAGGAGGACCCGATGCACGGCATTTCCGCCATCGACGACGATCGTCGTTTCCGGCCGGCGCGCACCGACGCGCCGCTGACCGCTCACCCCGCCGCCCCGCAGGCCGCCGTGCCGCGCGCCGGGCGGGCCCGCGCCGTCCGCCGCTGACCGTCCCGCCGGGTACCGCACCCGGCCGGGCGCCCCTGCCGACCCGTCGTCGGTGAGCCGTCCGCCGGACCCGCGTACCCGCCGAACCCGCACCCACCCCCGCCCGCCGCCGGCCCCGCCGTGCCGCCGGGCGTCACGCTCCGGAGCTGTCCGTGCGCATCCTGCTGCTCTCCACCGCCGACACCGACCTGCTCGCCGCCCGCGCGAGCCGCGCCGACTACCGGCTGGCCAACCCCGCCCGGGTCGCCGCCGACGCCGTGCCCGCGCTGCTCGACGGCGTCGACCTGGCCGTCGTACGCCTGCTCGGTGGCCGGCAGGCGTGGCCGGACGGCCTCGCCGCGGTGCTCGGCTCCGGCGTGCCCACGGTCGTGCTGGGCGGCGAGGCGGTGCCCGACGCGGAGCTCATGGCGGCGTCCACCGTGGCCGCCGGGGTGGCCGCCGAGGCGCTCGCCTACCTGGTCGAGGGCGGCCCCGAGAACCTCGCCGAGCTGGCCCGGTTCCTCTCCGACACGGTGCTGCTGACCGGTGAGGGTTTCGCCCCGCCCGCGCCCACCCCGCCACACGGGATCCTCGGCGCCGACCCGGCGCCCGACGGCCGGCCGGTCGTCGGCATCGTCTTCTACCGGGCGCACGCCCTCGCCGGGAACACCGCCTTTGTCGAGACCCTCGCCGACGCGGTCACCGCGGCCGGCGGGCAGCCGCTGCCGGTGTTCTGCGGCTCGCTGCGCGGGCTCGCGCCGGGCGCGGGTCCGCTCGACCTCTTCGCGCGGTGCGACGCCCTGGTGGTGACGGTGCTCGCGGCCGGCGGGACGGTCGCCGCGGACGCCTCCGGGGGCGGTGACGAGGACGCCTGGGACGTCGGCGCGCTCGCCGCCCTGGACGTGCCGATCGTCCAGGCGCTCTGCCTGACCAGCGACCGCGACCGGTGGGCGGCCAGCGACGCCGGACTGTCCCCGCTGGACGCCGCCATGCAGGTGGCCATCCCCGAGTTCGACGGCCGGATCGTCACGGTGCCGTTCTCGTTCAAGCGGATCGACGCCGACGGCCTCTCGGTCTACGAACCCGACCCGGAGCGGGCCGCCCGGGTCGCGGGCATCGCCGTCCGGCAGGCGCGGCTGCGGCACGTGCCCCACGCCGACAAGCGCCTGGCCGTCGTGCTCAGCTCGTACCCGACGAAGCACTCCCGGGTCGGCAACGCCGTCGGCCTGGACACCCCGGCCTCCGCGGTCCGGCTGCTCGCCGCCCTGGCCGAGGCCGGCTACCACCTGGGCGACGCTCCCGTGCCGGACGACGGGGACGCGCTGATCCACGCCCTCATCGCCGCCGGCGGGCACGACGTCGAGTGGCTCACCCCCGAACAGCTCGCCGCCGCGCAGGCGCGGGTGCCGGGGGAGACCTACCGGCGCTGGTTCGCCGCGGTCCCCGCCCCGCTGCGCGAGCGGATGCGCGAGCACTGGGGCGAGCCGCCCGGCCGGCTCTACACCGATAGCGGCGACCTCGTCCTCGCCGGGCTGCGCTTCGGCAACGTGGCGCTGCTCATCCAGCCGCCCCGCGGCTTCGGCGAGAACCCCGTGGCCATCTACCACGACCCGGACCTGCCGCCCAGCCACCACTACCTGGCCGCGTACCGGTGGCTGGCCGCGCCGGTCGCCGACGGCGGCTTCGGCGCGGACGCCGTGGTCCACCTCGGCAAGCACGGCACCCTGGAATGGCTGCCCGGCAAGGGCCTCGGGCTGGCCGCCGACTGCGCCCCCGACGCGGTCCTCGGTGACCTGCCGCTGGTCTACCCGTTCATCGTCAACGACCCCGGCGAGGGCACCCAGGCCAAGCGCCGCGCGCACGCCGTGGTGGTCGACCACCTGGTGCCGCCGATGGCCCGCGCCGAGACGTACGGCGACCTGGCGAAACTCGAACAGCTCCTCGACGAGTACGCCACCGTGCAGGCCCTCGACCCGGCCAAGGCGCCCACCGTGCAGCGGCAGATCTGGGACCTCGTCCGCGCCGCCGAGCTGCACCACGACCTGCACCAGGCGGAGATGCCCGGCGCGGACGACTTCGACGACTTCGTGCTGCACCTCGACGGCTACCTCTGCGAGGTCAAGGACGTGCAGATCCGCGACGGCCTGCACATCCTCGCCGAGGCGCCCGCCGGGGAGGCCCGGGTCAACCTGGTCCTCGCCGTGCTGCGCGCCCCGCAGGTCTGGGGCGGCGCCCGCGTGCTGCCCGGGCTGCGCCAGGCCCTCGCCGCGCACGCCGGCCTGGACGAGGCGGAGCTGCTCGCCGCGCCCGGCGCGCGGATCGCCGTGCCGGCGGCGCTCACCGAGGCCGTCGACGGGCCGGCCGCCACCGCCGCCGACGCGGTCGACCTCATCGAGGCCCTGGCCCGCCGGCTCGTGCTCGGCATGGAGACCCTCGGCTGGGACGCCACCAAGGCCGGCGCGGTGGTCGAGGAGGTGGTCGGCGGGCCGGTGCCCGAGGCCGCCGAGGTGCTCGACTTCGCCGCCCGCGAGGTGGTGCCCCGGCTGGACCGGACCACCGACGAGATCGGCCGGGTGCTCGGCGCGCTCGACGGCCGGTTCGTGCCGCCCGGCCCCTCCGGCTCGCCCACCCGGGGGCTGGTCAACGTGCTCCCCACCGGCCGCAACTTCTACTCCGTCGACCCGAAGGCCATCCCCAGCCGCAACGCCTGGGACGTCGGGGTCGCCCTCGCCGACTCGCTCCTGGCCCGGCACCTCGCCGACACCGGGGCGTACCCGCGCTCGGTCGGGCTCACCGTCTGGGGCACCAGCGCCATGCGCACGCAGGGCGACGACATCGCCGAGGTGCTGGCGCTGCTCGGCGTCCGTCCGGTGTGGGACGACCGGTCCCGCCGCGTCACCGGCGTCGAGGTGGTGCCGCTGCCCGAACTGGGCCGCCCCCGGGTCGACGTCACGGTCCGCATCTCCGGCTTCTTCCGCGACGCCTTCCCGCACGTGGTGACCCTCATCGACGACGCCGTCCGGCAGGTCGCCGCGCTCGACGAGCCGGCCGCCGGGAACTACGTGAAGGCGCACGTCGACGCGGACGTCGCCGAGCACGGCGACGCGCGCCGGGCCACCGCCCGCATCTTCGGCTCCAAGCCGGGGGCGTACGGGGCGGGCCTGCTGCCCCTCATCGACGCCCGGAACTGGCGCACCGACGCCGACCTGGCCGAGGTGTACGCCGTCTGGGGCGGCTACGCGTACGGGCCGGGGCTGGACGGGAGGGAGGCGCGCGCCGACATGGAACGCTCCTTCGCCCGGATCGCCGTCGCCGTGAAGAACCAGGACACCCGCGAGCACGACATCGTCGACTCCGACGACTACTTCCAGTACCACGGCGGGATGGTGGCCATGGTCCGCCACCTCACCGGCGGCTCCCCGGCCGCGTACGTGGGCGACTCGGCCATGCCGCACGACGTCCGCACCCGCACCCTCGGCGAGGAGACCCGCCGGGTGTTCCGGGCGCGGGTGGTCAACCCGCGGTGGATCGCCGCCATGCGCCGGCACGGCTACAAGGGCGCCTTCGAGCTGGCCGCCACCGTGGACTACCTGTTCGGCTACGACGCCACCGCCGGGGTCGTCGACGACTGGATGTACGAGCGGCTCGCCGAGGCGTACCTGTTCGACCCGGAGACCCGGGAGTTCCTGGAGCGGTCCAACCCGTGGGCGCTGCGCGGCATCGCCGAACGGCTGCTGGAGGCCGCCGACCGCGGACTGTGGGCCGCCCCCGAGCCGGTCACCCTCGACCGGCTGCACGAGACGTACCTGGCCAGCGAGGGCGACCTGGAGGACCGGCAGTGAGCGCGAGGAGTGAGCCGGGTCTGCGAGCCCCGCAGTCGCGAACGAAGGAGTCGCAGTGAGCGCGAGGAGTGAGCCGGGTCTGCGAGCCCCGCAGTCGCGAACGAAGGAGTCGCAATGACGAGTTATCCGTTCAGTGCGGTGCTCGGGATGGACGAGATGCGGCTCGCGCTGCTGCTGAACGCGGTCAGCCCGGCCATCGGCGGGGTGTTGGTCCGGGGCGAGAAGGGCACCGCCAAGTCCACGGCCGTGCGCGCGCTCGCCGGGCTGCTGCCCCCGGTCGACCGGGTCGCCGCCTGCCGTTTCGCCTGCGACCCGGCCGCCCCCGATCCGGGCTGCCCGGACGGGCCGCATCCGGCCGGGTCGGCCGCCGAGCGCCGCCCCGCCCGCCTGGTCGAGCTGCCGGTGGGCGCCGCCGAGGACCGGGTGGTCGGCTCGCTCGACCTGGAGAAGGCCCTCGCCGAGGGGGTACGCGCCTACGAGCCCGGCCTGCTCGCCGCCGCCCACCGCGGGGTGCTCTACGTCGACGAGGTCAACCTGCTCCACGACCACCTGGTCGACCTGCTCCTGGACGCCGCGGCGATGGGCCGCTGCCACGTCGAGCGGGAGGGCGTGTCGGTCAGCCACGCCGCCCGGTTCCTGCTGGTCGGCACCATGAACCCGGAGGAGGGGGAGCTGCGCCCGCAGCTGCTCGACCGGTTCGGGCTCACCGTCGAGGTGGCCGCCAGCCGCGACCCCGCCGTACGCGCCGAGGTGGTCCGCCGCCGCCTCGCCGCCGACGCCGACCCGGCCGGTTTCGCCGCCGGCTGGGCCGGGGCGGACGCCGAGGTGGCCCGCCGGGTGGCCGCCGCCCGGCGCCGGCTGCCCGGGGTGGCGCTGCCCGACGCGGCGCTGCGGCAGATCGCCGAGGTCTGCGCCGCGTTCGACGTGGACGGCATGCGCGCCGACATCGTCACGGCCCGCACCGCCGTGGCGCACGCCGCCTGGCAGGGCCGGGAGCGGGTGGCCGCCGAGGACGTCCGGGTCGCCGCCCGCCTGGCCCTGCCGCACCGCCGCCGCCGGGACCCGTTCGACACCCCGGGGCTGGACGAGCAGCGCCTGGACGAGGCGCTGCGCCGCGCCCGCGAGCAGCATCCCGACGACGACCCCGACGGCGGCCCGGACGGTGGGCCCGGCGGTGGACCCGGGCCGAACGGCGGTCCCGGGGACCCGGCCGGCGGGCCGGGCGGCACGGGGGCGGACCCCGACGGTCCCGGCCGGCCGGCCCGCGGGACGGGCGGCGCCGGTGGCCGGGACCGGTCCGGGGCGTCCGACGACGCCGGGCGGCCCGGGCCGCCGGACGACGGGCGCGGTGGGGCCGGCCGCGACGGCCGCTGGCCGGCCAACGGCCGCGCCGACGGAACGGGCCGGGACGACCGGTCGGGCGACGCCGACGGGCCGGGCCGGGACGACCGGTTCGCCGGCGACCGCGCCGACGGGACGGGCCACGACGGCCCTGCGGCCGGCTCGGATCCGTCCGGGCACCCGGACGTCGACGGCAGCGGCGGCGACGACGCCGACGGCGCGCCGCCCGGTGGCGGCCACCGGGGGCGGCCGCACGCCCGACGGTTCCGCCCCGGCGGCCGGCCGGGGGACCCGGACCACGCGGAGGGAGGGACCGTGGCCGTACCCGACGGGGGGCTGCGCGCCCGGCTGCTCACCGCGCCCGGCGTGGGCGAGGGCGTGCCCGGCCGGCGTTCCCGGGCCCGCACCGGGCGGGGCCGCACCACCGGCGCCCGGGTGCCCACCGGTCGGGCCGCGGCGCTGCACCTCCCGGCCACCGTCCGGGCCGCCGCCCCGCACCAGGCCGCCCGCGGCCGGGCCGGCGGGCCGCTGCGGCTGCGCCCGTCCGACGTGCGCGAGGCGGTCCGCGAGGGACGCGAGGGCAACCTCGTCCTCTTCGTGGTCGACGCCAGCGGGTCGATGGGGGCCCACCGCCGGATGTCCGCCGTCAAGGGCGCCGTGCTGGCCCTGCTCGCCGACGCGTACCAGCGGCGGGACAAGGTGGCCGTGGTCGCCTTCCGGGGCGCCGGGGCGCAGACTCTCCTGCCGGCCACCTCCTCGGTGCTCGCCGCCTCGGTCCGGCTGGCCGAGCTGCCCACCGGCGGGCGTACCCCCCTCGCGGAGGGGCTGCTGGCCGCGGCCGACCTGCTCCGGGTGGAGCGGCTGCGCGACCCGAGGCGCCGCCCCCTGGTGCTGGTGGTCACCGACGGCCGTGCCACCGCCGGGCCCCGCCCGCTCGACCGGGCCGCCCGCGCCGCCGCCGTGCTCGCCGCGACCGGCGCGCCCTGTGTCGTCGTCGACTGCGAGTCCGGCCCGGTCCGCCTGCAGCTGGCCCGCCGGCTCGCCGCCCAACTGCACGCCCCGCACCACCACCTCGCCGACGTGGCCAGTGACCCGCTCGTCGGCCTCACCACGAGGAGCGCCGCCTGATGCCGCAGGGGAAGCCGACGCACGTGCCCGCCGACGGGCTGACCACCCGGCAGCGGCGCCACCGGCCGCTGCTGATCGTTCACACCGGACAGATGAAGGGGAAGTCGACAGCCGCGTTCGGGCTGGCGCTGCGCGCCTGGACGGCCGGGCTGCCGATCGGCGTCTTCCAGTTCGTCAAGAGCGCCAAGTGGCGGGTGGGGGAGGAGAACGCCTTCCGGGCCCTCGGCGAGGTGCACGGGAGCACCGGGCAGGGCGCCCCGGTGACCTGGCACAAGATGGGCGAGGGCTGGTCCTGGATCCAGCGCGGCGGGGCGGCCGACCACGCCGAGGACGCCCGCGAGGGCTGGCGGCAGATCCAGCGCGACCTGGCCGCCGAGCGCTACGGGCTCTACGTGCTCGACGAGTTCACGTACCCGATGAAGTGGGGCTGGGTCGACGTGGACGAGGTGGTCGCCACCCTGCGCGACCGGCCCGGCTTCCAGCACGTGGTGATCACCGGACGGGACGCGGACCCGCGGCTGGTCGAGGCGGCCGACCTGGTCGCCGAGCTGACCAAGGTCAAGCACCCGATGGACGCCGGTCAGAAGGGCCAGAAGGGCATCGAATGGTGACGCCCTGGGCGCTGCCCCGGCTGGTCGTCGCCGCCCCGGCCAGCGGGCACGGCAAGACCACCGTGGCCACCGGGCTGCTCGCCGCGCTGCGCCGCCGCGGCCTGGCGGTCAGCCCGCACAAGGTCGGCCCCGACTACATCGACCCCGGCTACCACGCGCTCGCCGCCGGCCGCCCCGGCCGCAACCTCGACCCGTGGCTGGTCGGCCCGGAGCGGATCGCCCCGCTGCTGCGCCACGGCGCCGGCGTGCCCACCCCGGCCGACGTGGCCGTGGTGGAGGGGGTGATGGGGCTGCACGACGGCGCGGTCGGCCACGGCGGGTACGCCTCCACGGCGCACGTGGCCCGGCTCATCGAGGCGCCGGTGCTGCTGGTGCTCGACACCACGGCGCAGGGCCGGTCCGCCGCCGCGCTGGTGCTCGGCATGCGCGCGTTCGACCCGGTCGTCCGCATCGGCGGGGTGGTCCTCAACCGGGTCGGCTCGCCCCGGCACGAGACGCTGCTGCGCGACGCGCTCGCCGAGATCGACGTGCCGGTGCTCGGCGCGGTGACCCGGGCCGGCGAGGTGGCCGCGCCGTCCCGCCACCTCGGGCTGGTGCCGGTCGCCGAACGCGCGCCCGAGTCGGTCGCCGTGGTGGCCGCCCTCGCCGACCTGGTCGAGTCCACCGTGGACCTCGACGCCGTGCTGGCGCTGGCCCGCACCGCGCCGCCGCTCACCGCGCCCGCCTGGGACCCGGCCGCCGCGGTCGGCGGTCCCGCCGGCACCGCCCGCCCGGTCGTCGCGGTGGCCGGCGGGGCGGCGTTCACCTTCTCGTACGCGGAGACCGCCGAGCTGCTCACCGCGGCCGGCGCGGAGGTGGTGACCCTCGACCCGCTGCGCGACGAGGCCCTGCCGCCCGGCACCCGGGCCGTGGTGATCGGCGGCGGCTTCCCCGAGCTGCACGCCGACGCCCTGGCCGGCAACACCGCGCTCCGCGCCGAGCTGGCCGGTTTCGACGGCCCGGTGGTCGCCGAGTGCGCGGGGCTGCTCTACCTCGGCCGGTCCCTCGACGGGGTGCCGATGTGCGGGCGGCTCGACCTCACCGCCCGGATGACCGGCCGGCTCGCCCTCGGCTACCGCGACGCGGTGGCCGCCGCCGACTCCCCGGCGCACCGCGCCGGCGACCCGGTACGCGGGCACGAGTTCCACCGCACCGTCACCGACCCCGGGCACGGCGACCGCCCCGCCTGGCACTGGGACGGCGCCCCGCACGGCTTCGTGGCCGGCCGGGTGCACGCGTCCTACCTGCACACCCACTGGGCCGGGCACCCGGCGGCGGCCCGCCGGCTGGTCGAGGCGGCGAGCCGGTGACCCCGCCCGCCGCCGTGCTGACCGGGATCGGGGTCGGACCCGGCGACCCGGAACTGCTGACGCTCAGGGCGGCGCGGCTGCTGGGCGAGGCCGACCTGGTGTTCGTACCCGTGCTGGACCGGCTCGCCGCGGACCCGGACGCGCCCGCCGGGCGGGCCGAGACCACCGTGCGGGCGCACGTGCCCGCGGACCGGCTGCGCCGGCTGCCGTTCGCCCTGGACGACCGGGGCGGGGTGACCGCCCGCCGGGAGCGGGCCTGGGACGCCGCGGCGGCGGCCGTCGTGGCCGCCGTCGACGCCGGCGCCCGGTCGGTCGCCTTCGCCACCATCGGCGACCCCAACGTCTACTCGACCTTCGGCTACCTGGCCGAGGGTGTCCGGGCCCGGCGACCGGGGGTCGCGGTGCGGACCGTGCCCGGCATCACCGCCATGCAGGACCTGGCCGCCCGCGCCGGGGTGGCCCTCTGCGAGGGCCGGGAACCGCTCACCCTGCTGCCCGCCACGGCCGGCCTCACGCCGGTCGCCGACGCGCTCGCCGGCCCCGGGACCGTCGTCGTCTACAAGGGCTGGCGCCGCCACCCCGACCTGGTCGACGAGCTGCGCCGGCAGGGCCGCCTGGCCGACGCCGTGCTGGGCCGGTCGCTGGGCCTGCCCGGCGAGCGGATCGGGCCGGTGGATCCCACCGCCGGCGACCTGCCCTACCTGTCGACGCTGCTGGTCCCGGCCCGCCGGGACGGCCGGGGAGGAAAACTGTGACCACCACCGGCAAGGTCTGGTTCGTCGGGGCCGGCCCCGGCGCGGCCGACCTGCTCACCCTGCGTGCCGCCCGGGTCATCGCCGAGGCCGACGTGGTGATCTGGGCGGCCAGCCTCGTGCACGCCGACGTGCTGGCCCACGCCCGCCCGGACGCCGAGATCGTCGACTCCTCCCAGCTGTCCATCGAGGGCGTCCGGCCACTGTACGAGCGGGCCGCCGCCGACGGGCTGACCGTGGCCCGGATCCACTCCGGCGACCCGGCCCTGTGGGGCGCCGTGCAGGAACAGCTCGACAGGTGCCGCGACCTCGGCCTGGCCGTCGAGGTGGTGCCCGGGGTGTCCTCGTTCACCGCGGTCGCCGCGCTGGTCGGCCGGGAGCTGACCATCCCCGAGGTGGCCCAGTCGGTGATCCTCACCCGCCTGGAGGGCGGCAAGACCCCGATGCCACCCGGCGAGCGGGTCCGCGAGTTCGCCCGGCACGGCACCACCATGGCGCTGTTCCTCTCCGCCGCCCGCTCCGGGCAGGCCCAGGCGGAACTGCTGGCCGGTGGCTACCCGCCGGAGACGCCGGTGGTGGTCGCGTACCAGGCGACCTGGCCGGACGAGCTGGTCGTCCGGTGCACGCTGGGCGAGCTGGAGGCCACCGTGAAGGCGCACCGGCTGTGGAAGCACACCCTGTTCCTCGTCGGGCCGGCGCTCGCCGCCACCGGTACCCGCTCGCACCTCTACCACCCGGGGCACTTCCACACCTACCGGCGGGCCGAGCCGGGCGCCCGCGCCGCGCTGCGCCGTGCCCGCGCCGAGCGGCCCGGCGATCCGGCCGGGGACGGCCGGTGACGTACGCCGAGCCGCCGCTGCGCGAGCCGGACCTGCCGCGCACGGCGAAGGTCCGGCCCACCGCGCTGCGTACCGGCTGGACCACCGGCGCGTGCGCCACGGCGGCGACCAAGGCGGCGCTGACCGCGCTGGTCACCGGCGAGCCGCAGCGCCAGGTGGAGATCGGCCTGCCGGCCGGCCGGCGGGTCACCTTCGCGGTGGCCCGCTGCGACCTCGACCCGTCCCGCCGGGCCGAGGCCGTCGTGGTCAAGGACGCCGGCGACGACCCCGACGTCACCCACGGCGCCGAGCTGACCGCCACGGTCACCTGGCGGGACGAGCCGGGGCTGCGCCTCGACGGCGGGCCGGGCGTCGGCACGGTCACCCGGCCGGGGCTCGGCCTGGCGGTGGGCGGCCCGGCCATCAACGAGACCCCGCGCCGCATGATCGGCCAGGCCGTCGCCGAGGTGGTCGACCTCGGCGAGACCGGCGTCCGCGTGGTGATCAGCGTGCCGCGCGGCGAGATCATGGCCCGCAAGACCACCAACCGGCGGCTCGGCATCCTCGGCGGCATCTCCATCCTCGGCACCACCGGAATCGTCCGGCCGTTCTCCACCGCCTCCTGGCGGGCCAGCGTGGTGCAGGCCGTGCACGTGATGGCCGCCCAGGGGGAGCGGACCGTCGTGCTCTGCACCGGCGGGCGGACCGAGCGGGCGGCCCGGGCGCTGCTGCCGGAGCTGCCCGAGGTGTGCTTCGTCGAGGTCGGCGACTTCACCGGCGCGGCCGTCACGGCCGCCGTCGGCGACGGGATGACCGGGGTGGTCTTCGTCGGCATGGCCGGGAAGCTGGCCAAGCTCGCCGCCGGCATCCTCATGACCCACTACACCCGGTCCAAGGTGGACCTGTCGCTGCTCGGCGCGGTCACCGCCGAGGCCGGCGGCGACCCGGACCTGGTCGCCGCCGTCACCGCGGCCAACACCGGCCGGCACGCCTACGAGCTGTGGGCGGCCGCCGGGCTGCTCGGCCCGGCCGGGGACCTGCTCTGCCACCGGGTCCGGCAGGTGCTGCGCCGGTTCGCCGGTCACGCGGTCGGCGTCGACGTGGCCATGGTGGACTTCGCCGGCGAGCGGGTGGTCGCCTCCTCCGGGCGGTGGGCCGCGTGACCACGACCGTGCTCGTGGCGGGGATCGACGTCGCCGGCCGTCCGGCGCACCCCGCGCTCGTCGAGGCGCTGGCCGGCGCCGGGCTGGTCGTCGGCGCGGCCCGGCACCTGGCCGCGGTGCCCGTGCCGCCCGGCTGCCCCACCGTCGTCCTCGGCCCGCTCGCACCCGCCCTGGACCGGCTCGCCGCCGCCGTCGCCGCCGGCACGCCCGCGGTGGTGCTGGCCAGCGGCGACCCCGGCCTGTTCGGCATCGTCCGCCGGCTCCGGGCCGCCGGGCTGCCGCTGCGGGTGTTGCCGGCCGTCTCCAGCGTGGCCGCCGCGTTCGCCCGCGCCGGGCTGCCCTGGGACGGCGCCGCCGTGGTCACCGCGCACGGCCGGGACCCGCGCCCCGCGCTCAACGCCTGCCGGGCGCTGCCCGCCGTCGCGGTGCTCACCGCCCCCGGCGCGGGCGCGGCCGAGCTGGGCGCCGGCCTGGCCGGCTGGAACCGCCGCCTGGTCGTCGCCGAGCACCTCGGCACCCCCGACGAGCGGGTCACCTGGACCACCCCGGCCGGCGCCGCCGCGACGGCCTGGGCCGACCCGCACGTCGTGCTCAGCCTCGCCCCGGAGACCGCGCCGGCCGCGATGCGCGTCGACGACCAGCCCGCCGCCGCGCCGGCCGGGGGGTGGGCGCTGCCCGAGTCCGCGTACGCCCACCGGGACTCGATGATCACCAAGCCCGAGGTCCGGGCCCTCGTGGTGGCCCGGCTGCGGCCCCGCCTGGGCCGGCTCGTCTGGGACGTCGGCGCGGGCAGCGGCTCGGTCGGCATCGAGTGCGCGCTGCTCGGCGCGGCGGTGCTCGCCGTCGAACGCGACCCGGACGCGCCGATCCGGGCCAACGCCGCCCGGCACGGTGTCGACGTCCGGGTGGTGACCGGCACGGCCCCGGCGGCCCTGGCCGGGCTGCCCGACCCGGACGCGGTCTTCGTGGGCGGGGGCGGCGTGGACGTGCTCGCCGCGGTGGCCGACCGCCGCCCGCCCCGGGTGGTGGTCACCCTGGCCGCCCTCGACCGGGTCGCGCCCGCCGTGCACCTGCTGCGCGCCGCCGGCTACGCGGTCGACGGCTGCCAGCTCGCCGCCGCCCGCCTCGCCGACCTGCCCGGCGGCTCGCTGCGCCTGGCCGCCACCAACCCGGTCGTCGTCCTCACCGCGGACCACCGATGACCGTCCACCCGGAGGAACCCGTGACCACACCCTCGGACCTGCCCACAGGGGACACCCGCGCCACCGGAGGCGTCGACACCGAGCCGCTCCCTGTCGGGCTCGTGGCGGCGACCGCCGCCGGGCGGCGGCACGCGCGTACCGTCGCCGCGGCGTGGCCGCACGCCCGGCTCGTGGAGGCGGACAGCGTCGCCGACGCGCTGCGGGCCGCCTGGCGGGAGTGCGACGCGGTGGTCGCCTTCCTGGCCACCGGCGCGGTGGTCCGCATCCTCGCCCCGCTGCTCGGTGACAAGCACACCGACCCGGCCGTGGTGGTCGTGGACGAGGCCGCCCGGCACGCCGTGGCCCTGCTCGGCGGGCACGCCGGCGGCGCCAACGACCTCGCCGGCGAGGTGGGCGCGCTGCTCGACGCCCGGCCGGTGGTCACCACCGCCACAGACGCGGTCGACCTCCCCGGGCTGGACACCCTCGGCTGGCCGGTGGAGGGCGCGGTGGCCGCGGTGTCCCGGGCGCTCCTCGACGGCGAGCCGGTCCGGCTGGTCGCCGACGCCACCTGGCCGCTGCCGGCCCTGCCGGAGCACGTGCACGTCGAGGTCACACCCCCGCCGGCGGGCGGAGGCACGCCGGACACCACCGGGACGCCGACCGTGCGAGCGGCCGCCGCCGGGAGCGGCGCGAGCACGGGCGGCTGGCGGATCCTGATCACCGACCGGGTCGTGCCGCTCGACGGGCGGACCGTGGTGCTCCGGCCGCCGTCCCTGGTCGCCGGGGTCGGATCCAGCCGGGGTGTGCCCGCCGCCGAGGTGACCGACCTGCTGCGCCGGGCGCTCGCCGACGCCGGCCTCAGCCCGGCCAGCCTGCGCTGCCTGGCCAGTGTGGACCTCAAGGCCGACGAGGCGGGCATCCGGGCGGCCGCCGAGGCGTACGGCGTACCCCTGGAGACGTGGCCCGCCGCGGACCTGGCGGCGGTCGACGTGCCGCACCCCAGCGAGGTGGTCCGCGCCGCGGTCGGCACGCCGAGCGTCGCGGAGGCCGCGGCGCTGCGCGGCGGCGGCACGCTGCTGGTGCCGAAGACCGCCTCGGCGATGGCCACCGTCGCGGTGGCCCGGCACGCCCCGCGCGGCCGGCTCGCGCTTGTCGGCCTCGGCCCGGGCGCGGCCGACCTGCGCACCCCGCGGGCGGCGGCCGAGCTGCGCCGGGCCGCCGTGGTGGTGGGCCTGGACCAGTACGTCGACCAGGTCCGTGACCTGCTCCGCCCCGGCACCCGGGTGCTGGCCAGCGGGCTCGGCGCGGAGGAGGCGCGGGCCCGGGCCGCGGTCGCCGAGGCCACCGCCGGCCACGCGGTCGCCCTGGTCGGCTCCGGCGACGCCGGGGTGTACGCGATGGCCAGCCCCGCCCTGGAGTACGCCGACGACCGCATCGACGTGGTCGGCGTGCCCGGGGTGACCGCCGGGCTCGCCGCGTCCGCGCTGCTCGGCGCGCCGCTGGGACACGACCACGTCTACCTGAGCCTGTCCGACCTGCACACCCCGTGGGAGGTGATCGCGGGCCGGGTCGCCGCCGCGGCCGGGGCCGACCTGGTGGCGCTGCTCTACAACCCGCGCAGCCGCACCCGTGACTGGCAGCTCGGCGCGGCACTGGACGCCTTCGCGGCGCACCGCCCGCCGGACACCCCGGTCGGCGTGGTGCGCAACGCCAGCCGCCCCGGCGAGCGGGTGCACCTGGCCACCCTGGCCACCCTCGACCCGGCCCTTGTCGACATGTACAGCGTGGTGGTGGTCGGCAGCTCGCAGACGCGGGTGGTCGCCGGCCGGATGGTGACGCCCCGGGGGTACCGGTGGCGGTCGTGACCATCGGCGCCTGCCAGGGCTGCGGCGCCTGCCTGCTCACCTGCCCGACGCACGCCATCCGCCCCACCCCCGCCGGCCTGCGCGTCACCGACCGCTGCACCGGCTGCCTCGAATGCCTGGAGATCTGCCCCGTGGACGCGATCCGCGTCGACCCCGAACCCCGAGGAGAGCAATGACCTCGACCCCGACCGCCGTCCCCGCCGTCGGCCGCTGGAGCCGCGCCGAACGGGCCCGCCTCGGCGGCATCCTCTGCGCGGTCGCCGCGCTGCACGTCGCCGGCGTGACCCTCTACCTCTACTGGAACCACCAGCCGGTCGCGGCCGGCGGGCTGGCCGGCGCCGGCACCCTCGCCTACGTGCTGGGGGTGCGGCACGCCTTCGACGCCGACCACATCGCCGCCATCGACGACACCACCCGGCTCATGCTGCTGCGCGGCCGCCGGCCGGTCGGCGTCGGCTTCTTCTTCGCCCTGGGGCACAGCGCCGTGGTGCTGCTGCTCGCCCTGGTGGTCGGGCTCGCCTCCACCCGGCTGACCGGCGACCGGATGGCCGGCGTCCGCGAGGTCGGCGCCACCGTCGCGATCGTCACGGCCACCGGCTTCCTGCTGCTCGTGGCGGCCCTCAACGCGGTGGTGCTGGCCGGGCTGGCCCGGCTCTGGCGGCGGCTGCGCGCCGGCGCGCTGGACGAGACCGAGCTGGACCTCCTGCTGCTCAACCGGGGGCTCATGCACCGGATCCTCGGGGCCCGGGCCCGCACCCTGGTCCGCTCCTCCTGGCACATGGCCCCGGTCGGCTTCCTCTTCGGGCTCGGCCTGGAGACGGCCAGCGAGGTGACCCTGCTGGCGCTGTCCGCGAGCACCGCCGCCGCCGGCGGGCTGCCCGTGCTGGCGCTGCTCACCCTGCCGCTGCTCTTCGCCGCCGGGATGTCCGCCATGGACACCGCCGACAGCCTGCTGATGAGCCGCGCCTACTCGTGGGCGTACCGGCAGCCCGCCCGGCGGCTCTGGTACAACCTGGCCACCACCACGATGACCGTGCTGGTCGGCGGCCTGGTCGCCAGCGTCTACCTGGCCGGGCTGCTGGTCGACCACCTGGGGGCCACCGCCCTGGCCGGGTACGCCTCGATCGCCGACCACTTCGAGCAGCTCGGCTACGCCGTGGTGGGCCTCTTCGCCCTCGCCTGGGGCGGTGCAGTGCTGCTCTGGCGAATGCGCGGCCACGACCGCCGCTACGGGCAGGCCGGCTCGTGAGCCGGACCGTGCACCCCATCGAGGCGGAGTCCTACCGGATCCTGCGCGGGCGGGTCGACCTGTCGCACCTGCCGCCGCTGACCCGGGCGGTCACCGAGCGGGTGGTGCACGCCAGCGCCGACCTCGACTACGTCGCCGACCTGGTCTGCGACGAGGACGGCCTGGCCGCCGGGCTGGCCGCGCTGCGCGCCGGCGCGCCGATCGTCACCGACGTGTGGATGGTCGCCGCCGGCATCACCCGGGCCGGGCGGGAGATCGTCTGCCCGGTCGCCGAGCCGGCCGCCGCCGAGCTGGGCCGCGCCGCCGGCATCACCCGCTCGGCCGCCGCCGTGCGGATCGCGTCCGAGCGAGTCGGCCCGGGCGCGGTCTGGGTCGTCGGCTGCGCCCCCACCGCGCTGGTCGAGCTGATCGCGCTCGACGCGGCCCCGGCGCTGGTGGTCGGCCTGCCGGTCGGGTTCGTGGGCGCGGCCGAGTCCAAGGCGGCGCTGCGGGCCAGCGGCCTGCCCGCCGTGTCCAACGTGGGCGAGAAGGGCGGCTCCGCGGTGGCCGCCGCCGCCCTCAACGCCCTGCTGTACCTGGAGGAGAAGTGAAGGACCGGACCCCGCTGCTGATCGTCGGGCACGGCACCCGCAGCGCCGCAGGCGTCGCCCAGTTCGCCGCGCTGGTGGAGCGGATCCGCCGCCGGGGCGCGGTCGCCGACGTCGAGGGCGGCTTCATCGAGCTGTCCCGCCCGCCGCTGACCGACGCCGTCGGCGCGCTCGTCGGCCGGGGCCACCGGTCCGTCGTGGCGCTGCCACTGGTGCTGGCCGCCGCCGGGCACGGCAAGGGGGACATCCCCGCCGCCCTCGCCCGGGAGAGGCAGCGCCACCCCGGCCTCCGGTACGCCTACGGGCGGCCGCTCGGGCCGCATCCGCTGCTCCACGAGACGCTCGCGCGGCGGATCGACGCGGCGCTCGACGGGGCCGACCGGGCCGGCACGTGGGTGGCCCTAATCGGGCGCGGCTCCACCGACCCGGACGCCAACGCCGAGGTGACCAAGGTGGCCCGGCTGCTGTGGGAGGGGCGCGGCTACGCCGGCGTGGAACCCGGCTTCATCTCGCTCGCCGAGCCGTCCGTGCCGGCCGTGCTGGAGCGGTTGCGGCGGCTCGGCGCCCGGCGGATCGTGGTCGCCCCGTACTTCCTCTTCGCCGGGGTGCTGCCGGACCGGATCGTGGCGCAGAGCCGGGAGTTCGCCGCCGACAATCCCGGCCTGGACGTCCGGGTGGCCGAGGTGATCGGCGACTGCGATCCCCTCGCCGACCTGGTCCTGGAGCGGCACGCCGAGGCGCTGCGCGGGGACATCCGGATGAACTGCGACACCTGCGCGTACCGGGTGGCGCTGCCCGGGTTCGCCGACAAGGTGGGCCGGCCGCAGACCCCGCACCACCACCCGGACGACCCGGCCGACGGGCACGGCCACCACCATCACCACCACCACGCCGGCCACCACGACGAGCCGGCGCTGCGTCCCGGACAGGTGGCCGTCGTGGGCGGCGGGCCCGGCCCGGACGACCTGATCACCGTACGCGGCCGGGCGCTGCTCGACGCCGCGGACGTGGTGGTGGCCGACCGGCTCGCCCCGGCCGGGCTGCTGCGCCGGCTGCGCCCCGGCGTGCTGGTGGTGGACGCCGCCAAGGTGCCCCGGGGCCCGTCGATGACCCAGGACGCCATCAACGACACGCTGATCGCGCACGCCCGCGCCGGGCGCCGGGTGGTCCGGCTCAAGGGCGGCGACCCGTACGTCTTCGGCCGTGGCCACGAGGAGGTCCTCGCCTGCGCGGCGGCCGGGGTGGAGACGGTGCTCGTGCCCGGGGTGAGCAGCGCGGTGGCCGCGCCGGCCCTGGCCGGGGTGCCGGTGACCCACCGGGGCGTGGCGCACGAGGTCACCGTGGTGTCCGGGCACCTGCCGCCCGGACATCCCGACTCCCTGGTGGACTGGGCCGTGCTGGCCCGCGCCCGGGGCACGCTGGTGCTGCTCATGGCGGTGGACACCGTCGGGCGGATCGCCGCCGAGCTGCTCGCCCGGGGGCGGGCGCCGGAGACGCCGGTGCTGGTGGTCCGCGACGCCGGGCACCCGGAGCAGTGGACGGCCCGGTGCCGGCTGGACGAGGTGGGCGCGCTCGCCGCGCGGGACGAGGTCCGGCCTCCGGCGGTCTTCGTGATCGGGCCGGTGGTGGCGCTCGCCGCCGATCCCGCCGGGCAGGCGCCGGCGCCCGCCGCCGTTGCGGCGTGGGGGTGAGCGTGCCGGCCGGCGCCACCCGGTGCCGGCGTGCGGGTGAGCCTTGCCCGCCCCGGCCGGGCAGCCGGCGTCGGGGGTGACGCCGTGGCCGGGCGGGTCAGGCGGTGGCGGCGCCGGCCAGGGCGTACCCCACGGTGGCCGCGGTGAGCCCGGCCGCGACGCTGCCGAGCGCGTTGGCCAGCGCCGGCCCGCGGTGACCCGAGCGGTGCAGCCGCACCGTCTCGTAGCCGAGGGTGGACCAGGTGGTCAGCGCGCCGCAGAAGCCGGTCCCGACCAGGGCGGTCACCGCGGGGGAGGCGGGCACGGCGGCCACCGCACCGAGCACCAGCGACCCGGCCACGTTGACGGTCAGCGTGCCCCACGGGAACGGGGAGCCGTGCCGGGCCTGCACGGCCCGGTCGGTCAGGTAGCGCAGCGGCGCGCCCACCGCCGCCCCGAGCGCGATCAGCAGGACGGTCACCGGGCCGCCCCGCCGCGGGCGCGGGCCAGCAGCCGGGCGGCCGCCGCGTCGCCGGCCCAGACGGCCAGCAGCGCGCCGGCCAGTGTCGCCGCCAGATACGCCAGCGCCGTGCCCGGCGCCCCGGCGGCGATCGCCCGCTGGGCGTCCACGGCGTAGGTGGAGAAGGTGGTGAAGCCACCGAGCACGCCGACGCCGAGGAACGGCCGGACCAGCGGCCCGGCCGGGCGGGCCGTGAGCACCGCCATGAGCGCGCCGATCAGCAGGCAGCCGGTGACGTTGATGCCGAAGGTGGCCCACGGGAATCCGGTGGGCGGGTGCGGGAACGCGGCCTGCAGCCCGGCGCGGGCCAGCGCGCCGAGCACCCCGCCGGCGGCGACGGCCCCGAGCACCGCCGCCGGGTGGGCGGGCAGCTCCCGCCGGTCGGCGGGGATGCGCAGGTCGACGTCGGGGTCGACGCGGAACTCGGACGGTCCGGTCACGGTGCCTCCCACCAGGACGCGCAGCACTGGCAGGGACCGTTGGCGAGCGGGTCGCGGTGCTCCCGGCCGGCACCGGGACGGCGGGCCCCACCGCCGGTTTCCGCCCGAGCATAACGCCGCCCCCGGCCGGCCCGGCCTGCGGCGCGTTCCGCGGCCGGGCACGACCGACTGGCCGGTCCGGCGGTCAGGACCGCCCGGGGCCGGACACCACCGGCCGGCCGGTCCGGCCGTCGGGACCGCCCGGGGCCGGACACCACCGGTGGGCCGGTCCGGCCGTCGGGACCGACCGGGGCGGGCCGGTCAGGCCGCGACGTCGGCCAGCTCGGGAGTGGCCGCGGCGTCGCCCGGGGTGCGCCGGGCACGCCGCTCGGCCACCAGCAGCACCGCGAGGCCGAGCAGGGTGAGCCCGGCGCCGGCCCAGATCGGGGCGGTGAAGCCGAGGCCGGCGTCGATGGTCAGCCCACCGAGCCACGCGCCGAGCGCGTTGCCGACGTTGAACGCGGCGATGTTCGCCCCGGAGGCAAGGGTCGGGGCCTGGCGGGCGTACTTCATGATCCGCATCTGGAGCGGCGGCACGGTGGCGAAGCCGAAAGCGCCCATCAGCACCAGCGCGAGCACGGTCAGGGCCGGGCTCGCGGCGGTCAGCGCGAAGCCGACCAGCACCAGGGTGAGCACGGCGAGGACCGTGACCAGGGTCCGGGACAGCGACACGTCGGCGGCGCGGCCGCCGGCCAGGTTGCCGGCGAACAGCCCGACGCCGAAGAGCACCAGCAGCCACGGGACGGTGCCGGTGGCGAAGCCGCTCACCTCGGTGAGCGTGTACGCGATGTAGGTGAAGGCGCCGAACATGCCGCCGAAGCCGAGCACCGTGACCACCAGCGAGAACCAGACCTGGGCGTGGGTGAACGCCCGCAGTTCGCCGCGCAGGCCGCCGGTGGGAGCGGCGGCGTCGCGCGCCGGACCGCGGCCGGGCACCAGCACGGCGAGACCGGCCAGTGCGACCAGCCCGATGCCGGTGATCGCCCAGAACGTGGCGCGCCAGCCGAGGTGCTGGCCGAGGAGGGTGCCGAACGGCACGCCGAGGACGTTGGCGGCGGTCAGGCCGGTGAACATGAGCGCGACGGCGCCCGCCCGCCGGGCCGGCGGGACCAGTCCGGTCGCCACCACGGCGCCGATGCCGAAGAACGCGCCGTGGCAGAGCGCCGCCACGATCCGGCCGGCCAGCATGGTGCCGTAGTCGCCGGCCAGCGCCGAGAGCAGGTTGCCGGCGATGAAGAGGACCATCAGGCCGAGCAGCACCGGCTTGCGGCGCAGCCGGGTGACGGCGGCGGTGAGCGCCACCCCGCCGACGGCGACGCTGAGGGCGTAGCCCGAGATCAACCAGCCGGCCACCGACTCGCTGACCGCGAAGTCGGCGGCGACCTGGGGGAGCAGCCCCATGATCACGAACTCGGTCAGCCCGATGCCGAACGCCCCGATCGCCAGGGCGATCAGGCCGCCGGGGAGGGCGGAGGTGCGCTGTGCCATGCCGTACCCAATCCATGCGCTCGAAACAAAGAGGCGCGTGCAACTACCCGCGCCCCCAACGAAGATAGTTGCACGCGCCGTATATCGGCGCAAGGGTGGTAGCCTGGGGGCCGTCCACGTCACACCGGAGGGGGCGTCATGGGGATCGCCGACGACGCGGTCGAGATCCGCGCGCAGGGCTGGCGCACCCTCGCCGCGCTGCACGGCCTCATCGAGACCGCGCTGGAGCGCGCCCTCCAGGGCGAGCACGACCTTTCCGTCGTGGAGTACACGGTGCTCGACGCGCTCTCCCGGCAGGACGGCTGGCACATGCGGATGCGGCAGCTCGCCCGCGCCGCCGCGCTCTCCGACAGCGCCACCACCCGCCTGGTCACCCGGCTGGAGGAGCGCGGCCTGCTCACCCGCGTGCTCTGCGCGGACGACCGCCGCGGCATCTACACCGAGCTGACCCCGGCCGGCTCGGAGCTGCTCGGCCGGGCCCGGCCCACCCACGACCGGGTGCTCGCCGACGCGCTCGCCGAGGCCGAGCGCACCCCCGAGCTGGCCCCGCTGGTCGACGCGCTGCACCGACTCCCCGCCGCCCGCTGAGGCGCGGACGCCCCGCAGGACGCGGTTGCGTCGATTCCGTGCTCCGTGCCCCTGCCGCGGGATGCGTCGTTTCGACCGCGCCGGTCCGGGGCACTTCCCGTCCGACCTGCGACGGAAGGGGGTTCGTGATGGCCGGAGGGAGCAGCACGGCCGGCACACGGTCGGCGCGGTCCCGCGCCGCGAGCAACGGAGGTGGCGGCGGCAGGCGGCCCGACGGCCCGCCGTTCCGCAAGCCGGGGTGGCCGAAGGCGTACTCCTTCGCCCTGGTCACCGGGGCGCTCTTCCTCTTCTCCTGGCTCGGCCAGTTCCTCTTCCAGATGGCCGTGGAGAGCAACGAGGCCAGCCAGCACGGCCAGAGCTTCGCGTGGAGCGAGTTCCTGCCACAGTTCTTGGCCAGCACCTTCGAGAACTGGCAGTCGGAGTTCCTCCAGCTCGTCTGGCAGGCCGCCGGCCTGGCCCTCTTCTACTACTGGGGCTCCTCGCAGTCGCGGGAGTCCGACGACCGGATGGAGGCCAAGCTGGACGCGCTGCTGCGCGAGCGGGGACTCGACCCGGACCACCCCTGATCGCCGCAGCGGGGACCTGACCTGGCAGGACGGGCCGTACGGGCGTACGGTGATCGCACCCGCCCGGCGTGACGCGGCGCCGGCGCACCCGTCGCGCAGGAGGCCACCGTGCAGGACCGCACCCCTCGTCCGGACGAGCTGGAACCCGTCGAGCGGGCCGGCGTCGACGAGCTGCGGGCGCTGCAACTCGACCGGCTGCGCTGGTCGCTGCGGCACGCGTACGACAACGTGCCGCACTACCGGCGGGCCTTCGAGGCGGCCGGTGCGCACCCCGACGACGTGCGCGAGCTGGCCGACCTGGCCCGCTTCCCGTTCACCGGCAAGGCCGAGCTGCGGGAGAACTACCCGTTCGGCATGTTCGCGGTGCCCCGGGAGCGCGTCGCCCGGCTGCACGCCTCCTCCGGCACCACCGGGCGGCCCACCGTCGTCGGCTACACCCGCGCCGACCTCGACACCTGGGCGAAGCTGATGGCCCGCTCGATCCGGGCCTCCGGCGGGCGCCCGGGCGACCGGGTGCACGTGGCGTACGGCTACGGGCTGTTCACCGGCGGGCTCGGCGCGCACTACGGCGCCGAGGAGCTGGGCTGCACGGTCATCCCGGTTTCCGGCGGGATGACCGAGCGGCAGGTCATGCTGATCCGCGACTTCGAGCCCGAGGTCATCATGGTCACCCCCAGCTACATGCTGGCCATCGTCGACGAGATGGAACGCCAGGGCCTCGACCCGAGGTCCACGTCGCTCCAGGTCGGCATCTTCGGCGCCGAGCCGTGGACCGAGGACATGCGCCGGGAGATGGAGCAGCGCCTCGACATGCACGCCGTGGACATCTACGGCCTCTCCGAGGTGATGGGCCCCGGGGTGGCGGTCGAGTGCGTGGAGACGAAGGACGGCCTGCACCTCTGGGAGGACCACTTCTACCCGGAGATCATCGACCCGGTCACCGGCGAGGTGCTGCCCGACGGCGAGCGGGGCGAGCTGGTGCTCACCTCCCTCACCAAGGAGGCCATGCCGGTGGTCCGCTACCGCACCCGCGACCTCACCCGGCTGCTGCCCGGCACGGCCCGCGGCATGCGCCGGATCGAGAAGATCACCGGCCGGACCGACGACATGATGATCGTGCGCGGGGTCAACGTCTTCCCGACCCAGATCGAGGAGCTGATCCTGCGTACGCCCGCGCTGTCGCCGCACTTCCAGTGCGTGCTGGACCGGCAGGGCCGGATGGACACCCTCACCGTGAAGGTGGAGCGGCGGGCCGGGGTGGCCGCCGACGAGGCCGAGCGGGCCGGCGCCGCCCTGGTCGAGCAGGTCAAGAACACCATCGGGGTGAGCGTGGCCGTCCAGGTCATCGAACCCGACGGGGTGGAGCGCTCGATGGGCAAGATGCGCCGGATCGTCGACCAGCGGCGGGGCAACTGACGTGGCGGGTGAGGACGGCCGCACCGCGGCCCACGACATGTTCGACGCCGACGTGGCGTCCAAGGGCCTCGGCATCGAGCTGGTGTCGGCCGGCGACGGCGCGGCGGTGGCCCGGATGCGGGTCACCCCGGCCATGCTGAACGGCCACGCCATCGGCCACGGCGGCTTCGTCTTCCTGCTCGCCGACACCGCGTTCGCGCTGGCCTGCAACAGCCACGGCCCGGCCACCGTGGCCGCCGGCGGCGAGATCAGCTTCCTCCGCCCGGTCCGCGAGGGTGACCTGCTGGAGGCCCGGGCCACCGAGCGGGTCCGCTACGGCCGCAGCGGCATCTACGACGTCACGGTGTGCCGGGACGGCGAGGTGGTCGCCGAGTTCCGCGGCCGCAGCCGCACCATCGCCCGCGACTGACCGGCGTGCCGGCCCGTCCGCCCGCTGGGCTGCGGCAGGATGGGCCGATGGCACACATCCTGCTCCTGCACTCGGTCTACGGGCTGCGCCCCGCCGTGCTCGCCGCCGCCGACCGGCTGCGCGCCGCCGGGCACGAGGTGACCACCCCCGACCTGTACGAGGTGCCGGCCGCCGACACCGTGGACGCCGGCTTCGCGCTGCTGGAGAAGATCGGCCGGGACGTGGTCCTCGACCGGGCCCGCGCGGCGGCGGCCGGACTGCCCGCCGACGCGGTGCTGGCCGGCTTCTCCATGGGCGCGGGCGTCGCCGGGGCGCTGCTCGCCGAGCGGCCGGAGGCCGCCGCCCTGCTCCTGCTGCACGGCACCGGCGGCGATCCCGCCTCGGTACGCCCCGGGCTGCCGGTGCAGCTGCACCTCGCCGACCCCGACGACTACGAGGCGGAGGACGAGGTGGACGACTGGCAGCGGGCGATGACCGCGGCCGGCGCCGAGCTGACCGTGTTCCGCTATCCGGGCCCCGGGCACCTCTACACCGACCCCGGCACGCCCGACCACGACGCGCCGGCCGCCGCCCTCACCTGGGACCGGGTTCTGGCGTTCCTCGCCGACCGCTGACCCGCCGGCCGGCCCGGTCCGGCCCCGGTCCGGCCGCCCCGGGACGACGTCCGGGTCGGAGTGGCCCCGTGCCCGCTCCGGCCCGGACGTCGCCTCACGCGGCGAGCCCCCGCACGTCGCCGGCCGAGGTGAGCCCGGCCCGGGCGGATGCCCCCACCGGGCGCTCCCGGCCGGTCCGGCGTGGACGCGGCGGCCCGACGGCCGGCGGTCGCCCGCCCACCGCCCCCACCCGGCCCGCCGACTCGCGCGGCGGGCCGCCGGGTAACGGGTCCCGGAGCCCCGGGAACACCCCGAGCCGCGCCCGCACCGCCCGGCCCGGCCGGTTGCCGCCGGACCGGGCCGCCGGGAGAGCGCCCCGGGCAGAGGACCCGGCGGAGGCGCCCCCCGACACCCCCGCCGGCCGGCCCGCCGCGGCGCCGGCCCGCCCCCCGTGGACGGTGACCGCCCGCCGGCTGGCCGTCCGCCGGCTGGCCGTCCGCCGGCCGGCCGTCCGCCGGCTGGCCGGCGCGCCGGTTCCCACCGCGCCGCCCCCCGTCGCCGCACCCGGCGTCGGGCCGCCTCCCGCGACCACGCCGGGCGTCGGGCCGTCGCCCGTGACCGTGCCGGGCGTCGGGCCGCCCCCCGTAACCGTGCCGGGCGTCGGGCCGCCCCCCGCGGCCACAGCCGGCGTCCGGTCGTCCGCCGTCACACCCGGCGTCCGGCCACCCGCACCGGGGACCGGCGCCGGTCGGGCCCCTCCACCCGACCGGTGCCCCACCCCGGCCGGGCATGCGGCCCGGCCGGTGTCGACCCCGCCGGCGGCCGGGCGGGTCGCCCCGACCGGTTCGGCGTCCCGCAGCCGGCGGGCGAACTCCGCCCGCACGGCGCGGGGCAGCCGGTGCGCGGCCACCCGGGCCACGGCCGGCTCGGTGACCGCGTACCCGCCGGTGGTGGTCCGGTGCAGCAGGCCCGCGTCGACCAGTGCACGCAGCACCGGCTCGGTGCGCCCGGCCGGCCAGCCGAGCATCCGCGCCAGCGTGGCGGCCGGGACGTCCACGTCCCGGGCGGCGACCGCCATCACCACGGCCCGCCGCTCCCCGTCCAGCCGGTCCAGCCGGGCGTCGACCAGCCGGCGGACCGCCTCGGGCACCCCAGCCGGCTCGGCGTCGGCGCCGGGCGTGGCGACGTACGCCGCCGCGGCGCCCGGGTTGCCGCCGACCAGCGGGAGCAGCTCCGCGGCGGGCGCCGTGGGCCGGCCGGCCCGGTCGAGCAGGTGCCGCAGCAGCCGTCCGGTGTCGACGGTTCCCAGCGCGGGCAGCGGCACCCGGCGCCGCCGGCCGGCCGCCCCGGGCAGCAGGTCGGCCCAGCGCGGACCGTGCGTGGCCACCACGGCGAGCGGCAGGCTCCGTTCGGTGGCCGCGGCGAACACCCGGTGCAGGAACCGGTTCAGCGCCGGCGCGGCCCGGTCCAGGTCGTCCACCGCCACCACCACCGGCTGGCCGCCGGCCAGGTCCAGCAGGAGCTCCCCGCACACCTCGGCGCCGCGCGCGGCGGCCACCGGGTCGCCCGGCGCGGTCAGGAACTCGGCCAGCGCCTGCGCCGCGGCGCCGCGCCGGGCCGCCGGCAGCCCGTCCAGGGTGGTGCCCAGCCGCCGGCGTACGGTCTCGGGCGAGTGGCCGTCACGGAGCCCGGCGAGACCGCGGACCAGGTCCGCCAGCGGCGCCAGCTCGCCGTCCGGGAAAGGCGGGCAGTGCGCGACGCACCAGCGCACCGGGTCGCCGTCCACCGTCGACACCGCGCGGACCAGCTCGTGCAGCAGCCGGCTGCGCCCGCTGCCGGCCGGGCCGGCCAGCGAGATCCAGCGTGGACGCCGCTCCCGCACGGCCCGCGCGATCTCGTCGCCGGCCGTGGCCAGCTCGCGGCGGCGGCCGACCAGCGGGCCGTGGTGCCGGGCCGGCCGGCGCCGGGCCACCCCGGTCACCCGCCAGACGTCCAGCGGAGCCGCGCGGCCGGCCACCGCCAGGGCGGTGAGCGGGCGCTGCTCGACCAGGCCCGCGACGGCCCGCCCGGTGGCGGCGCAGAGCACCACCCCGCCGGGCGGGGCGTGCTCCTGCAGGCGGGCCGCCGTGGTGATCACCGCGCCGCTGGCCGCGCCGTGCCCACCGTCCCGGGTGGCGGCCAGGTCGACCAGCACCTCGCCGGTGGCCACGCCGACCCGGACCCGCAGCCGGGTGCCGGCCGGCAGCCGCCGGTCCAGCGCGTCCTGGATCTCCAGCCCGGCGCGTACCGCGCGGTAGGCGTCGAAGCCGTCGGAGCCGTGCGCCCCGAACAGCGCCATCACCGCGTCGCCGACGTACTTCTCCACCACCCCGTGCCACCGGTGGAGCACCGCGGCCACCGTGCCGAAGTAGGCCTGCTGCAGCGCCCGCACGTCCTCCGGGTCGAGCCGCTCGACGAGGCCGGTCGACCCGACGATGTCGGCGAAGAGGACGGTGACCGTACGCCGTTCCTCCGGCACGGGCCAGCGGGCCACGGTGACCGCTTCCCGACTCCCCACGGGCGTGGTGATCAGCATCGCACCCACCCTTTCCCCGGTCCGGTGCCTGACGACCACCGGAGACTTTCACCACCGGGTCCTCGGGGGATCGGTAGGACGACGTATGTCGACCACCCGCAACCATTAGTCGTAATGTCGACGCGAGGAGTACCACAAGGGCGCTGAGCCCGTAGAACGGTGCGGGAACCTGTGACTAGGCTGCGGGGCATGGCCAGCGATGTGGACACTGCGCCGCTCGTCGGCCGTGCCGACACGGTGGGAGCGCTGCGGTCGGCCCTGCTCGACGACGTCGCCCCGGGTCAGACCGCGGCGGTGTTCCTGACCGGCGAGAGCGGGGTGGGCAAGACCCGGCTGCTCGCCGAGGTCGGCGAGCGACTGCGGGACGCGGGCGCGCTGGTCCTCACGGGGGTCTGCCTCGACATCGGCGACGCCTCGCCGCTGCACCCGCTGCGCCAGGCGCTGCGCCGCCTCGACGCCGACCTGACCGAGGCCCGCACCTCCTCCGCGGTCCGCGGGCTGCTCCAGGTCTTCGACGAGGAGACCCCGGGCCCGGACGGCGCGGGCGCGCTGCTGGAGCGGGTGTCGCGCGGCCTGCACCTGGTCGCCGGCGGGCGGCCGCTGGTGCTGGTCCTCGACGACCTCCAGTGGGTCGACCGCAGCACCCGCCAGCTCCTGCTCTACCTGCTCGCCGGCCTCGGCGACCTCCAGTTGTCGGTGCTCGCCGCGATCCGGGCCGAGTCGTTGCAGGGCGCGCACCCGCTGCGCCGGGTGCTCACCGAGCTGCGCCGGCTGCGTTCGGTCCGGGTGATCGACCTGGCACCGCTGGACCGGGCCGCCACCGACGAGCTGGCCGCCGCGATCGTGGGCGCGCCGCTGGCACCCGAGGCCGCCGACCAGATGTGGCAACGCAGCGGCGGCAACCCGTTCGTGGTGGAGGAGCTGGCCCGCGACCTGCGCGACGGCCACGACGGCCTGTCCGACACGCTGCGCGAGGTCTTCCTGGCCCGGGTCGACGCGCTGCCGCAGCCCGCGCACGCCGTGGTGCACGCGGTCGCCGCCGGCGTCGAACCGGTCGAGCACTGGCTGCTGGCCCAGGTCGTCCGGCTGCCGGAGGACCAGCTGATCGAGGCGGTCCGGGAGGCGGTGGCGCACCGGCTGCTGGTCGGCGCCGACGACGGCTACCGGCTGCGGCACCGCCTGGTCGCCGAGGTGCTGGCGCACGAGCTGCTCCCCGCCGAGCGGGCCGCGCTGCACCGCCGCTACGCCGAGGCGTTGACCTCGGCCACCGCCGAGCTGCACCAGGCCCGGCTGGCCCACCACTGGCGGCTGGCCGGGGAGCCGGCCCGGGCCCTGCCGGCCGCGATGGCCGCCGCCCGCGAGGCCGAGCGGCTGCACGGCTACGCGGAGGCGCACCGCCACTGGTCGGCCGCCCTGAGCCTGGCCACCACCCCGCCGGCGGTGCTGCCCGACGGCGGCCGGCCCGAGCCGGTCGAGGTCGACCGGGCCGAGCTGCTGACCCACGCGGCCGAGTCGGCGCACCACTGCGGTGAGCACGCCCGCGCGCTGGCCCTGCTGGAGGAGCTGGCCGCGGACCCGGCCGGCCCGCCCACCTGCGCCCTGCACATCCGGCGGGCCCGCTACCTGGCCGCCGCCGGCCGGTCCGCCCCGGCCGAGGCCGAATACCGGCGGGTGCTCTCCGCCGACGACTGCACGCCCCGGGAGCGGGCGACCGCCGCCGCCCACCTGGCCGAGCTGCTGCTGCACCTGGGCCGCTACGCGGAGGCCGGCGACCAGGCCCGCGAGGCGCTCCGGCTCGCCGCCGACGTCGAGGGCACCGCCTCGGAGGTCGTGCTGGCCAGCGCCGCGCTCGGGTTCAGCGAGGCCTACCTGGAGGACCCGGACGCCGGGCTCGCCGTCATGCGGGAGGCGCTGGAGACCGCCGAGCGGTCCGGCCGGCCGGAGGACGTGGCCTGCGCGTACCTGCACCTGGCCGAGCTGCTCACCGGGCCGCTGAACATCCTCGAGGAGGGGGTGGTGGTGGCCCGCCGGGGCGCCGAGCGGGTCGCCGAGCTGGGGCTCGGCCGCACCTGGGAGACCCGGCTGCTGGCCATCGCCACCAACGGGCTGTTCCGCGTGGGGCAGTGGGCCGAGGCCGAGAAGGTCGTGGCGGCCGCGCTGCGGCACCGCCCGTCCGGCGCCGACGCGGTCGAGTTGCTGCTGGCCCGGTGCCGGCTCTCCGTCGGCTACGGCGACGTCGAGGCCTCCGACCGTGACCTGGAGGCGGTCGCCACCGTGCTGGCCGGCGGCGGGGCCCGGCACGTGCTGCCGATGCTCATCCTGCGGGCCGGGCTGGCCATGTGGCAGGGCCGGCACGACCTGGCCCGGCAGGCGGTCCAGCGGGGCCTGACCGAGAGCCGGTCCGACGACGTCATCGTGCTGGCCACGCTGGCGTGGCACGGGTTGCGCGCGGAGGCGGAGGCGTCGGCCAGCCGCACGGTGGAGGTGGACCCGAACGCGGTCCGCCGGCTGCGCGGGGTGGTCGACCGGGTGGCCGCCAAGAGCGGGAAGGCGGGCGCCCCGGTGCGGTACGTCGCCGACGCGTTCCTGGCCCTCTGCGCCGCCGAGCTGAGCCGGCTGGACGACGGCCGGGGCGACCCCGAGCTGTGGGCGCGCGCGGCCACCGAGTGGGACCGGCGCCACCACCCCTATCCGGCGGCCTACTCCCGCCTGCGGCAGGCCGAGGCGCTGCTGGCCCGGCGCAGCCGGGTGGCCACCGCCGGCAAGCTGCTGCGGCAGGCCCACCGGACGGCCCAGTCGCTCGGCGCCGTGCCGCTGAGCGAGGAGATCCGCACCCTGGCCGGGCGGGCCCGGGTGGCCCTGGACGAGGGCACGGCCGCCGCGCGTCCGGCGCCCCGGCCCCGGGCCGCCGAGCCGGCGGCGTCCACGGTGGACGAGCTGGTGGTGCTCACCGCCCGGGAGCGGGAGGTGCTCGCGGCGGTCGCCGAGGGGTTGACCAACCGGGAGATCGGCCAGCGGTTGTTCATCAGCGAGCGGACCATCGGCGTGCACGTGTCGCACATCTTCGACAAGCTCCAGGTCCGCACCCGGGTGCAGGCCAGCGCGATCTTCCTGCGCAACCGGGCCGAGTAGCCGCGCGTCGGCAATACGTCGTTCTACTGATCCGGCCGGCGTACGCCGGCTGGAAGGCTGTCCAGCGTCACCGGGTGGCGTCGTGGGGGCGCCGACCACTGTGGAGGAGAGATGAGCGAACCGGTCTGGGGTCCCGTGCACCAGGACATCGTCGGGCTGCTCGCCGACCACCCCGCCGACGTGCCGGCGGTCGTCGACCACCTCACCAAGCTCCAGGACCTGCTGGTCCGGCTGCCTCCGCTGGAGGAGAGCTGCCCGCTGGCCGATTTCAACAAGCTCTACCTGGTCATCACCTCCACGGTCCTCGACGGCCTGTACGACGACCGCTTCACCGACCCGACCTTCCTGGCCCGGCTTGACGTGGAGTTCGCGGCCCGCTACTTCGACGCGCTGCGGTTCTGGACGGACTCCCACCCGAGCACGCCGAAGGCCTGGTCGTGCCTGTTCCGGCGGATGCGCGGCCCGGACGCCCGGCCGTTGCCGTCGGCGGCGGCCGGGGTGAACGCCCACATCAACTACGACCTGCCGTTCGCGCTGGTGACCACCTTCGACAGCCTGGAGTCCGAGCCGGTCGACGGCAGCGACCAGCACCACGACTACCTGGAGATCAACAAAATCTTCGCCGAGCGGATCCCGGAGCTGCGCCGCGGTTACCTGGACCACTGGCAGCTGATGATCGACATGGTGAACGGCGACATCGACGACTGGTACCAGGGCGAGCTGGTGGAGTACACCCGGAACGTGGCCTGGCGCAACGCGCAGAAGATCTGGCGCTGCCGGCACGACCCGGAGGCCCGCGAGTGTGAGCGGATGCGGCTGGACGACAACGCCGCTCTGCTCGGCCGGCTGCTGCTGTCGCCCCTCGGGGCGTTCCTGCAGTAGCCGGGACGGGGGGTCCCCGCGTCCCGCCGCCGCTCGGGCGTGGGACGCGGGGACGCCGTCGGTGGTGCGAGGATGGGCCGGTGGAAGAGGCGCTCCCCGGCAACGTGACGGCCGGGGTGGTCCGGGTCGGCGACACCGTCCGGCGCCCGGCCGGCCCGTGGACCGCGAGCGTCGACGCCCTGCTCGGCCACCTGCACGCGGTGGGCTTCGGCGGCGCGCCGCGGCCGTTCGGCCGGGACGACCGGGGCCGGCAGGTGCTGGAGTACGTCCCGGGGGAGCCGGGCGACCCGGCCGGCACGTACTCCCTCGACGAGCTGGCCTCGATCGGCGCGTTCCTGGCCGATCTGCACCGCGCGACCGCCTCGTTCACGCCCCCGCCGGGCGCGACCTGGCAGACGGCCATCGCCCCCGACGGCGCGGAGCTGGTCTGCCACCACGACGTGGCGCCGTGGAACCTGGTGCGCTCGGCCCGGGGGTGGGTCCTCATCGACTGGGACGGTGCCGGCCCGGGCACCCGGCTCTGGGAGCTGGCGTACGCGGGGCAGAGCATGGCGGGGATGCGCCCGGACCGGCCGCTGGACGAGTCCGCCGCCCGGCTGCGCGCCCTGGTCGACGGCTACGGGTTGCCGGCGGTGGAGCGGCCGGCGCTGGCCGCGCTGCTCGGCCGCCGGGCCCGGGCCATGGTCGATCTGCTGGCGGCGGGCGCCCGCGACGGGGTGCAGCCCTGGGCGCGGATCCACGCCGAGGACGGGGCGTACTGGCGGGCCACGGCCGCGCTGCTGGACGCGGGGGTGGACCGCTGGACGGCCGCCCTGGCGTGACCGGTCAGCCGCGCCGGGTCCGCCCCCGGTACGCGGCCGCGGCGGCCCGGTTGTTGCACAGCTCGCAGCAGTAGCGCTGCCGGCCGGCGCGGGTCCGGTCCAGGTAGGGCGCGTCGCACCCGTCGGCCGCGCAGACGCCGAACCGCTCCGCCCCGCCGGTCGCCGCGGCCCGGGCCAGCGCCCCGGTGACGAGGGCGGCGAACGGTCCGGCCGGGCCGGGCCGGGGCAGCGGGGTGAGCCGCAGCGTCCCGTCGGGCCCGGGCTCGACCACCGTGCCGGCGCTCACCTCGGCGAGCACCTCGTTGAGCGTGGCCACCCGGGCGGCCGGGTCGGGCGCGGCGAAGACCGCGTGGAGCCGGTCGCGCAGGTCGCGCAGCCGGGGCAGGTCGGCCTCGGTGAGCGGTGCGGTGACCTCGGCGAGGCCGACGTCCCGGGCGGCGGCGCGTAGCCGCGCCACGGAGAGCTGGTCGACCGGGTCCTGGAGCACCCAGGTGCTGTGCAGCAGGGCGATGGCCAGGCGCAGCGCGGGTTCCAGGGGTGGCACCGCGCTCATCCGCGTCTCCTCCCTGGTCGGGTTGCCGACACGTCCGCCGTCCTTCCGTACTTGACCGATCGCCGCCCGCCATCCTAGCGTCGTCAGTTGCAAAACGCGTTTAAAAACTTATGGAGGTGGCACATGCGGCGTCTACCCGCCCTCGTGTCCGTGGCCGCGCTGCTGGTCACCGGCGCGCTCGCCGGTGGCGGCAACGCCCAGGCGGAGGTGCCCGCCGAGCCGGGGACCGCTGGCCACACGACGCCCACGGTGATCCGCGACATCGAGATCCCGGTCGCCGGGCAGCCGGCCGTTCGGGCCTGGCTGGTCCGGCCGCAGCGCGCCGAAGGCGGGCTGGCCGGGGTGCTGGACCTGCACTGGTTCGAGCCCGGCCGGGCCAACCAGGACCGCAGCGAGTTCCTGGCCGAGGCGACCGCCCTGGCCGGGCGCGGTGTGGTGTCGGTGCTGCCGCAGCTCACCTTCCCCTGGGCGGGCGACCCGGTCGGCGACGCCCGGGACCGGGACGCCGTCACGGCTCAGCTCGACGGGGTCCGGGCGGCGTACCGGCGACTGCTCGCCGAGCCGGGGGTGGACCGGACCCGCACCGCCGTGGTCGGCCACGACTACGGCGCCATGTACGCCGTCGACCTGACCGCCCGCGAGCCGGGGCTGCGCACCGCCGTGCTGCTCGCGCCGGACGCGACCTGGGCCAACTGGTTCGACCGCTACTGGCTCCAGCTGCCGGCGGGGGAGAAGGAGGCGTACCGGGCGGTCTTCGCCGGCCTGGACCCGGTGGACCTCGTGGGGCGGCTGGGCGCCGGGGCGTACCTGCAGTTCGCCGGCGCGGACCGGTTCGTCGGCGCGGAGACCCGGGCCGCCTTCGCCGCCGCGGCACCGCGGGCCACGGTGTCGCTCTACCCGGAGGAGGAGCACGACCTGGGCGCCGCGCGCACCCGGGACGACCGGGTCGCCTGGCTGGCCGGGCGGCTCGGGCTGCGCGGCTGACCCGGGGGACCCACCGGACCGGGCGGCGTCGGGGGGCGTCGCCCGGTCCCGGCCGGCGGGGGAGCGGCCGGACCGGCCCGGGCTGAGGACGCGGGCGGGGTGTCGGTCCGGCCCGACCGGGTACCCGGCGGCCATGCCGCACACCGGGTCGGTCCGCCGCTTCCCCTTCCGGTTCGACCCGGCGTTCCGGCTGCCGCTGGCCCTGCTCGGGGTGCGGCCGGAGACCGCCCGGGTCGAGGTGGGCCCGGACGAGCTGACCGTGCGGTTCGGTCCCTGGCGGCTGCGCACCACCCGCGGCAACGTCAGCGGGGTCGAGCTGGCCGGCCCGTACCGCTGGTGGCGGGTGGTCGGGCCGCACCTGTCCCTGGCCGACGGCGGGGTCACCTTCGGCACCGGCGTGGCCGCCGGGGTCTGCCTCCGCTTCGCCACGCCGGTGCCGGCGCTCGTCCCCGGCCGGTGGCCGCGCCACCCGGGCGTCACGGTGACGGTGACCGACCCGGAAGCGCTGCGCGACGCCCTGGCCACCCCGTCCTGATCATCTTTTTTCCGCTTGCCGGTTCCGCCGGGCCGCGCCCCGGGTACCGCCTACCGTCGGTTCAGGGCCTGAAGGGGTGCACATGGCGGAGGCACGGGACGGGGCGCAGCCCCGGCGGACGCGGGGGCGCCGCCACCAGGCGCAGTCGACCCCCGGGGACCGGGCGCTGCGCGACGCGCGCGACCCCGAGCACGGCGACCGGGCCCGGCGGGGCCCGGCGACGCTGCCCGAGCGCGTGGAGAGCCCGGCCCGGCGGGCCCAACCGACCGGCCGGCTGGTCCGCTGGCTGTTCCAGCACCGGGTGCAGCCGGAGGGCCCGGAGACCCGCGAGCACCAGTCGAAGGGGCATCCCTGGTGGCGGGTGATGTGCCTGACCGGTGTGGACTACTTCTCCACCCTGTCCTACCTGCCCGGCATCGCCGCGGTGGCGGCCGGCGCGCTGAGCCCTCTCGCGACCCTGCTGATCGTCGCGCTGACGCTGTTCGGGATGCTGCCGATGTACCGGCGGGTGGCCCGGGAGAGCCCGCACGGGCAGGGCTCGGTGGCCATGCTGGAACGGCTGCTGCCGTTCTGGCGGGGCAAGATCTTCGTGCTGGTGCTGCTCGGCTTCGTGGCCACCTCGTGGATCATCACGATCACGCTCTCCGCCGCCGACGCCACGGTGCACCTGCTGGAGAACCCGATCCTGCCCGAGTCGTTCCCGCACGGCGCCACGGCCGCCGTGGTGGTGACCGTGGTGCTGCTGCTCATCCTCGGCGGCGTGTTCCTGCTGGGGTTCAGTGAGGCGGTGCAGGTCGCCATCCCGCTGGTGGCGGTCTTCCTCGGGCTCAACGCGGTGATCGTGGTCGCCGGCCTGGCCGAGGTCGCCGCCGACCCGGGAACGCTCAGCGGCTGGACCGACCGGCTGACGCGGGTGGGCGGCGTGGGCGACGTGCTGGGCACCAGCGTGCTCGCGTTCCCGCTGCTGGTGCTGGGCCTCTCCGGCTTCGAGACCGGGGTCAGCATGATGCCGCTGGTCAAGAGCGACGGCGTCGACCCCGAGCACCGGTTGGCGGCGCGGATCCGCAACACCCGCAAGCTGCTCACCACCGCCGCGCTGATCATGTCGGTCTACCTGGTCGCCACCACCTTCGTCACCACCGTGCTCATCCCGGCGCACGAGTTCGCGCCCGGCGGGGCGGCCAGCGGGCGGGCCCTGGCCTTCCTGGCCCACGAGCACCTGGGCGAGGCGTTCGGCACGGTCTACGACATCAGCAGCATCCTCATCCTCTGGTTCGCCGGAGCCTCGGCGATGGCCGGTCTGATCAACATCGTGCCCCGCTACCTGCCCTCGTACGGCATGGCGCCCGAGTGGGGGCGGGCGGTCCGGCCGGTGGTGCTGGTCTACACGGCGATCAGCATCGCCATCACGGTCGCCTTCCGCGCCGACGTCAACGCCCAGGCCGGCGCGTACGCCACCGGGATCCTGGCCATGATGGTCTCGGGCGCGATCGCGGTGACCATCTCCGCCTACCGGTCGCGGCACCCGTTCGCCGGGATCGGGTTCACGGTGCTCACCCTCGTGCTGCTCTACGCGCTGGTCGAGAACGTCATCGAGAAGCCGGACGGCATCACCATCTCCGGCCTGTTCATCGCCGGCATCGTGGCCGTCTCGCTGATCTCCCGGGTGTCCCGCACCACCGAGCTGCGCGCCGAGCGGATCGAGTTCGACGAGGCGGCACGGCGGTTCGTCGCCGACTCGATCGCCCATGACGGCCGGCTGCACCTCATCGCCAACAAGCGGCAGAGCGGCTCGCTGAAGGAGTACCGGCTCAAGGAGCGCGCGCAGCGCGGCATGAACCCGGTGCCCGGCGCCGCCGACGTCCTCTTCCTGGAGATCGACATCAGCGACCCCTCGCGGTTCAGCGAGGTGCTGCGGGTGCACGGGGTCGAGGTCGGCGGATACCGGATCCTGCGGGCCGACAGCCCCGCCGCGCCCAACGCCATCGCGGCCATCCTGCTGGCCCTCCGGGACGCCACCGGGGTCCGCCCGCACTGCCACTTCGAATGGTCCGAGGGCAACCCGATCGCGCACCTGCTGCGCTACCTGATCCTCGGCCGCGGCGACACCCCGCCGGTGGTCCGGGAGATCATCCGCAAGACCGAACCGGACCCCGCCCGCCGCCCCGGCATCCACGTGGGCGGCTGAGCGCCGTCGCCGGCCGCCGGCTCCGTCCCGGTCCCACCACCCGGGGAACCGGTCCCACGACCCGGGGGTACGCGGGCCGCCACCCGCACCGGGCCGGGCCCGGCTGCCGGCGCCCCGCCGGGGTGCGCCGGTCAAACAAGCGCGCGCACCCGGGCGAGGAAGTCGCCGGCGCAGAAGTCGAGGAAGCCGTCCGGGTCCGGGCCGGCGTTCTGCAGCACGATGTGGTTGTACCCGGCGTCGACGTAGGCCTTCACCTTCGCCAGGTGCGGCTCCGGGTCCGGCCCGACCGAGAACTGCTGCCGGATGTGCTGGTCCTCCACCCAGACCGTCGCCGCGTCGAAGTTCACCGGGTTGGGCAACTCGCTCATCACCTTCCACCCGGTGACCGCCCAGCGGCTGGTCTCCTTCGCCGCGCGCACCGCCTGCTCCTCGTCGGAGGCCCAGGCCATCGGCACCTCCGCGTAGTGCGGCCCCCGCCCGCCGGCCTCCTGGTAGCGCTCCACGATCGACGACTTCGGCTCGGTGGCGAACAGCCCGTCGCCCAGCTCGGCGGCCATCGCCGCGGAGGACCGTCCGCTGGCCGCCACGGCGATCGCCGGGGGCGTCGCCGGCAGGTCCCACACCCGGGCGTCCTCCAGCTGGAGGTGCCGGCCCTCGTACGACTGGTAGCCGCCCTGCCAGAGCAGCCGGATGATCTCCAGGGCCTCGCGCAGCCGCTCGTGCCGGCCGCGGACGCTGGGAAAGCCCTGCCCGACCACGTGCTCGTTGAGCCGTTCGCCCGCGCCCACACCCAGGGTGAACCGCCCGTCGGAGATCAGCGCCATGGTGGCCGCGGCTTGGGCGATGATCGCCGGGTGGTACCGCACCGAGGGGCAGGTGACCCCGGTGGCCAGGCCGAGCGTGCTGGTCTTCGCGGCGATGGCGGCGAGCGCGCTCCACGTGAAGCAGGAGTGTCCCTGCACCTCGAGCCACGGGTGGTAGTGGTCGCTCATCTCGACGAAGTCGAATCCGGCCTGTTCCGCGCGGACCGCCTGCCGGATGAGCTCCTGCGGGCCGAAGGCCTCCGAGGCAAGCTTGTAGCCGATCTGCATCGCAGTGGTCTCCCGTCCTCCGCGCGGTGGATCGCTGCCCTTCCCACCCCAGACTCCGACAAACACCGCCGGAGCAAAGGGCCCAGCCTCCTAGGACGCCGGAGCGGTGGTGACCCCGCGCGCGCCGGGCACGGAACGGCCCGCGCCCCGGGGGAGCGGGCGCGGGCCGGGTGCTGCGGGGGGCTACTTGGACGGCTCGGGGAGCTTGCAGTCCACCTTGGGGTTCGCGCCGATGTAGTTCAGCGGGCCGGCCACGATCGTGACGAGGATGGTGCCCGCCTCGGCGCAGTTGGTCTCGTCGTTGCCGTAGTAACCGCGCTGGCCGGCGGCGATGGCGCCGATGACGAGCCAGATGACGACCAGGACGCCGACTATCGAGGTGCCGCGCATGGGTTGCCTCCACTGGGGTTGTGGTGGATTCGAGGTGGAGGCCATGTACCCAGAGCGGGGGAACGGTCAAACGGCGCCGCGGTGGCGGCGCGGCCGATTCCGACCATCGCGGTGCCGGGTCAGTGCGGCGGCGCGGGGCTCTCCGGGGGGCGCCCCCGGCTGCGCAGGTGGTCGGCGACGGCCACCCCGGCCAGCACCAGCATCGCGCCCAGAGCGGCGTAGATGGGCGCGAGGTGGAGGAGGAAGGGCGCAAGCGTCAGCAGCGCCAGGACGCCGCCGGGGCGGGAGACCGACACCCGGCTGAACACCTCGTACTCGAAGGCGGCGCGACCGGTCAGGAACAGCGCCGGCCCACCCAGGATGATCGCCAGCCAGGCCGGCGGGGTGCGCCCGGTCGGTTCGAGCAGCACCAGGTCGAATCCCGCGGCGCTGGTCACGACGCCGGCCACCATCAGCAGGTGGGTGTACGGGGCGGAGTTCAGGAACTTGCCCGGCTGTCTGGACATGGCGATGGCGTGCGGCAGCAGCTCGCCGGACTTGTGCACGTAGATGCGCCAGAGCAGCAGGGTGGTGGCGAACGCGATGGCGAAGGCCCCGATGTTCTCCACCTCGGAGTGGTGCAGGCTGAAGACGGTGCCGGTGACCAGGATGGCGTCGCCCAGCGCGATGATGAAGAACTGCTGGTAACGCTCGGAGAGGTGCTCGGCGGTCACGTTGCGCTGGGCGTCCGGCACCACGCCCAGCCGCGGCACCGGGTAGGCGAGCCGGAAGCCGAGGTAGTCGATGCCCAGGGCCACCAGCCAGAGGGTCTCGCGGGCGTGGCCGCCCGCCGTCGCCCCGACGAGCCAGGGGATCGCGGAGACCGCGAACCAGGTGAAGATCCGGGCGGCCCGGCGTTGGGTCTGCCGGTGGTGCCGGACGGCCGGCATGAGGAACAGCCCGCGTCCGAGATGGATCGCCACGTACGTGCCGGCGAAGACCAGTCCTCGGCCGCTGAAGGCCTCCGGGATGGCGGTGGTCATCAGCAGCGCCCCGAACATCACCGCGACGATCAGCAGCTTGATCTCGGGCCGTTGCGGGTCGTACATGTCGGTGACGAGGGTGGTGATGGCCCAGGTCCACCACAGCGCCATCAGCATGATCAGCGCCTGGACGGCCCGCTCCCAGTCGATGCCGGTGATCAGCCCGCGCGAGATGAGGGAGAGCGCGACCACGTACACGAGGTCGAAGAAGAGCTCCAGCAGGGTCACCCGGCGTGGCGCCTCGGGGTCCCGGACCGGTGGCCGCCGCTCGGCGGGCTGCTCCGGCGTGGGGGTGGGCACGAGCTGCTCCTGCGGTGGCGGGATCGGCGCGGCGGGCCGTCCGGCCCTGCACCCGACCGTAGCGACGCCCGCGTGGGCCCGTGCCGGCTTCCGGCATTTCGCGCCCGTCCGGGGCGCGGCGCCGGTGGTGACCCCCGGTCACCACCGGCGCCGCGCGTCGGATCAGGCGCCCTCGCCGGCCCCGGCCGGCAGCACCCGCTCGGCCTCGGCCCGGGCGCCGGCCAGCACCTTCGCCTGCTGCGACCAGGTCGCCAGGCCCGGCGCGGCGCGCAGGCCGGCGGCCTTGACGGTCTCCCGCAGCGTCGCCTCGTCCAGTTCGCTGAGCTGCTGGTAGGTGCGGATGCCGGCGGCCTGGAGGGCGGCGGCCAGCTTCGGCCCGATGCCCTGGATCCGCCGGAAGTCATCGGCGGTGTCCACCTGGGCCGGAGCGGCGTCCTCGACCGCGGCGCGCGGCGCGGGCACCGTCACGGGCGCGACCGGCTCGTCGGCCACCGGCTCGGCCGGCTCGGCCACCGGGTCGCCGGCCGGTACCGGCTCGGTCGCGGTGGCCGGTTCGTCGGCCACGGCCACCGGCTCCGGCGCGGTGCGGGCCGGCTCGGCCTCCTCGTCGGCGGCGCGCGGCGCGGGCACCGTCACCGGCTGCGCCTCGTCGGCCACCGGCTCGGCGGCCACCGTACGGGCCGGCTCCTCGTCGGCGGCGGCCGGCTCGGCGACCGTCACCGGCTCGGCGGACGGCAAGGGGGTGGCCTCGGCGGCCAGCGTGGCGGCGGCCGGGGCGGCGTCCTGGTCGGCCGGGGTCGGCGCCTCGGTCACCGCGGCGGGCGCCGGCACCTCGTCGACAACGGCCTCCGGCCGCTCCCGGTCGACCGTCGCGGTCACCTCGGGCGCCGGGGCGGCGGCACCCTCCACCGTGGGCGCGCCGGTGCCGGCCCCGTTCCGTCGGCCGCTCACCACCCACCCGATGACCAGGCCCACCAGCAGGGCCAGGATCAGCACCAGCCACTGCCCGAAGCTCGACGGCATGCCAACCTCCTCCTATGTACGTGAACGACAATCGCGAGAAAACCCGGGGCAGCTTCGCACACGTACGCGCGGGACGACAGGGAGGTCGGCGGCTGCCGCCGCCGGTGGGACGGGACGTGCCGGCCGGTGGCCGCGGGATGACCGAGCGTGTGCCACGCGGGGTGCGCGGAAGGGGCGCCCCGGACCCTGGTGCCGTTCGAGGGTCCGGGACGCCCCGGTCTTCGCGCCGGGCCGCTCAGCAGGCCTGGCGGGGTGCGGGCAGGTCGGCCGCGTCCCAGCTGTAGAAGCAGCCGGCCACGGCGTCGCGGGGGGAACGCCAGGTCGGCAGGTACGGCGAGGTGTGCGCCGACAGCCGCTCGTTGACCTGCTGGTAGAACGGGTTGTCGCGGACCTCGGCGGCCAGGTCCGGGTCGACGTCCACCGTCTCCATGAGGTGCACGCACAGATCGTGCAGGTAGTACAGCGAGCGGTGCCGTATGCCGGTGAGGCGGGGCAGGTCGGTGGCGTCGGACTCGGCGAAGATCTGCGCCACCCGGCCCTGCGCGCCCGGCACGATCCGGCTGACGACCAACAGTCGACTCATCGGGACCCCTCTCGCCGCTGGCGGTGCCGACTCCGGTCCACGGCGTCGGCCACCGTGGGCACACCCTGCCGGGCCCGCTGTCACCTGGCCGTCACGGTCCGGACCGTGGCATTGATGGCGGTGGTGACGCCGGCGCCGGTCAGCGGGGGTGGGGTGTGGTGGGTGCGGTCGAGCCGCGCGGCGCCGAGCCGGTCGGCCGGCCGGGGGCGTTGGTCCGGTCCGCGCGCCGCGGGGGCGCCTCCCGCCGGCTGGCCCGCCGGATCGGGGCGAGGGTGTCGTCGAGCAGCGCGCACATGGCCGGGGACGGTTCCAGGCGCAGCTCGCGCAGCAGCAGGTCGCGGTAGACGTAGAAGGCGTGCACCGCTTCGAACGCGTTGCCCTCGGCGAGGTGGATGCGGACCACCAGGCGGTGCGGGGTCTCCCGCAGCGGCTCGGCGGCCATCGCCTCCAGCGCCGCCTCCAGGGCCTCGCCGTGCCGCCCGGCGGCGAGGTGGTTGCCGGCGAGTTCCTCCAGCATGTGCAGCCGGAGCTGCCGCAGCCGTTCCCGTTCGAGCAGCACCCAGTCGTCGTACCAGCCGGGGAGGAGGTCGTGCCGGCCGGCGCCGGCGGCGCCGCGCGGAACCCGGCCGTCGCGTACCTGGTCGGCGGATGCCACCAGCTCGTCGACGTCGAGGTGGACGGCGGGGTCGAGGCGGACGGTGTCGCCGTCGGTGCGCAGCGGGCAGCAGGGGTCCTGGCGGAGCCGCCACAGCGCGGTGCGCAGGGAGGAGAGCGCCCGGTCCTCCGAGGTCTCCGGCCAGAGCAGACCGGCGAGGTGACTCCGGGTGGCGGCCGGACGCAGCCCGATGAGGGCGATGACCCGTTGCAGGCCCCGGGGGACCACCACCGGTACGCCGTCGTGGAGCAGCCGGAACCCGCCGAGCAGGTGCAGCGACACCTGTGGGGCGGGGTCTCCCGCCGTCGGCATTCTCGATCCACCGGACACGGGCGCACCCCCAGCACGCGGAACCCTCGTCCCGACCGTCCTCTGTCGCCCGGCTCGGCTGCCCGCGACGCCGGTGTCGGAACGGCTCCGCCGTGGCGGAGAAAGCCCGTTGTGACCGGGCTGACCGGTACGGAGGATATCAACACTTGTTACTCTGAGTCAACAAGGCGTCGGTTTGCTGACCGTCCGTAATGGTCACACGAACGGCCTGTGAACTGCGAAGAAGTGTCGCTATCCATTCGCAGAACTTGATCTTCGCATAGCTCTCACACAGTTTGCGTCAACGCAGCGTCACCAACTTCCCGGGCCGATGGTGGCCGGTTGACGCCGCGTTGACGGTGCCGGCGGCACCGTGTCGCCAGTCGTGCGCCGAGATCGCTCGTCCCGCACCGGTACGCATCCAGGGAGGCCGCGGATGGACCGCTCGCTCATCGTCGCCAAGGTGGTGCCGACCGCCGAGGATCGGGTCGCCGAGATCTTCGCCGCGTCCGACGCGACCGAGCTGCCGGGTCTGGTCGGCGTCCGGCACCGCTCCCTCTACCGGCTGCACGACCTCTACGTTCATCTCCTGGAGACGGAGGCGCCGACCGAGGGAGCGGTGGAGGAGGCGCGCGGCCATCCCGAGTTCGTCCGGGTCAGCGAACGGCTGCGCCCGTACATCTCGCCGTACCTGCCGACCTGGCGTTCGCCGCGCGACGCCATGGCGCACTGCTTCTACCGGTACGACGCCCCCGGGCGGCGGCCGTGACCACCACCGCGCCCCGGGACGAGCAGCTCTGGGCCCGCTGCGACGACTGCGCCTCGCTGCTCTACCGCAAGCGGCTGCGGCGCAACCTCGACGTCTGCCCGGAGTGCGGCTCGCACGCCCGGCTCGACGCCCCCGACCGGGTGGCGCAGCTGGTCGACCCGGACTCGTTCACGCCGCTGCCGGACCGGGCGGTGCGGGTCGACCCGATCGGGTTCGTGGACGCGCTGCCCTACCCGCACCGGCTCGGCGCGGCCCGCGCCGGCTCCGGCCTGGACGAGGCCGTGCTCTGCGGGACCGCCCGCGTCGGCGGCCACCCCGTCGCCCTCGCGGTGATGGACTTCCGCTTCCTCGGCGGCAGCCTCGGCTGTGCGGTCGGCGAGCTGATCACCCGTACCGCCGAGCGGGCGCTGGCCGACGCCACGCCGCTGGTGCTCGTCACGGCCTCCGGCGGCGCGCGGATGCAGGAGGGTGCGCTGTCGCTGATGCAGATGGCCACGGTCAGCCAGGCCGTCGCCGGGTTGCGCGAGGCGGGGCTGCTCACCGTCAGCGTCGTCACCGATCCCACCTACGGCGGGGTGGCGGCCTCCTTCGCCACCAACACCGACGTGGTGCTCGCCGAGAGCGGCGCCCGGCTGGGCTTCGCCGGCCCCCGGGTGATCCGCCAGGTCACCGGCGCCACCCTGCCCGAGGGCTTCCAGACCGCCGAGTTCCTGCTCCGCCACGGCCAGGTCGACCTGGTGGTGCCCCGGCACGCGCTGCGCGGCCGGTTGACGGCGCTGCTCGCCGCCGCCGAGGCCGGCCGGCGGGTGCCCGTACCCCGGCAGGAGCCGGCGCCGCGACCGGCCGTCACGGTCGGCGCGCCCGGACCGGCCCGGGACGCCTGGGAGACGGTGCGCACCGCCCGGCACCCCGGCCGGCCCACCACCCTGGACTACCTGGAGACCGCCTTCGACGGGTTCGTGGAGCTGCACGGCGACCGGCTCGGCGCCGACTGCCCGGCGATCGTCGGCGGGGTGGCCCGCCTGGACGGCCGCCCGGTGATGGTGATCGGCCACCAGAAGGGGCACACCACGGCGGAGCTGGTGGCCCGCAACTTCGGTATGGCCAGCCCGGCCGGACACCGCAAGGCGCTGCGGCTCATGCGCCTCGCAGCCCGGCTCCACCTGCCGGTGGTGACCCTCGTGGACACCCCCGGTGCCGACCCGGGCGTGGACGCCGAGCAGCAGGGCCAGGCCGCCGCGATCGCGGAGAACATCCTCGCGCTGAGCGTCCTGCCCACGCCCGTCGTCGCGGTGGTCACCGGCGAGGGCGGCAGCGGCGGCGCGCTCGCCCTCGCGGTCGCCGACCGGGTGCTGATGCTGGAGCACGCCGTCTACTCGGTGATCAGCCCGGAGGGCTGCGCCGCGATCCTCTGGTCGGACAGCTCGGCCGCCCCGCAGGCCGCCCGGGCGCTGCGGCTCACCGCCACCGACCTGTGCCGGCTCGGGGTGGTCGACGACGTCGTGCCCGAGCCGCGGCCCGCCGCACACAGCGATCCGGCCGGCGCGGCCGAGCTGCTGGGCCGGGCCGTGGCGGCGAACCTCGCCCCGCTGCTCGCCGTGCCGCCGGCCACCCTGGTCCGCCGCCGCCGGCAGCGGTTCCGCCGCTTCGGTGCGGCCCGGTCGGCGGGCGTGAACCCCTCGGTGGAGGCGATCGATCGGACGCGAACGGAGGTGGCGCGATGAGCGCGGACGGTGAACCCGAGGAGGTGCTGGACGGGTTGAGCCGGCACGCCCGCAAGCTGGTCGCCGAGCTGGCCGGCCCCGTGCGCCGCGTACGGCTGCGCAGCGGCGAGACCGTGCTGGAGGTCGAGTGGCACCACCCGGTCGCGCCGGCCCCCGCGCCGCGCGCCGAGGCCGACCCGGTCACCGCACCGCGGGTCGAGCCGGTTCCCGTCACGGAACGGCCGGCGGTGCGGGCGCCCGTGGTGGGCACCTTCTACCGGGCCCCCGAACCCGGCGCCGCCCCGTTCGTGGTGGTCGGCGACGTGGTCCGGCCCGGGCAGGTGGTCGGCATCGTCGAGGCGATGAAACTCATGAACGAGGTGGCCGCGGGCCAGGCCGGACGGGTGGTCGAGGTGCTGGTCGAGGACGGCAAGCCCGTCGAGTACGACCAGCCGCTGATCGCCCTGGAACCGCTCACCGGACGGGACGCCTGATGTTCGACAAGGTGCTGATCGCCAATCGGGGCGAGATCGCGTTGCGGGTGCTGCGCGCCTGCCGGGAGCTGGGCGTGCGGACGGTGGTGGTGCACTCCAGCGCCGACGCCGACTCGCTGCCGGTGCGGCTGGCCGACGAGACCGTCCAGATCGGACCGGCGTCCAGCCGGCAGAGCTACCTGAACGCCGCCGCGATCGTCGAGGCGGCCCGGCAGACCGGCGCGCAGGCCGTGCACCCCGGCTACGGCTTCCTCTCCGAGGACGCCGACTTCGCGGAGATCTGCGCGGAGAACGGTCTCGTCTTCGTGGGCCCGCCGCCGCAGGTGATGGCGGCCCTGGCGGACAAGTCCACGGCGCGGGCGCTGATGCGTCGGGCCGGCCTGCCGCTGCCGCCGGGCAGCGTGCGGACCCTGCCGACGGCCGCCGAGGCGCTCGACGTGGCCGCCGAGGTCGGCTACCCGGTGATCGTCAAGGCGGCCGCCGGCGGGGGCGGGCGCGGGATGACCGTGGTCCGCTCGGCCGCCGAGCTGCCCCGCGCGTACGCCCGCACCCGCGCCGCCGCCCAGGTCGCCTTCGGCGACGACCGGGTGTACGTCGAGCGGTACCTGGCGGACGCCCGCCACGTCGAGGTGCAGGTGCTCTGCGACGGCCACGGCAACGGCATCCACCTGGGCACCCGGGACTGCTCGGTGCAGCGCCGGCACCAGAAGCTCATCGAGGAGGCGCCCGCACCGGCGCTGCGACAGGCCACCCTGGACACCCTCGCGGAGACCGCGCTGCGCGGCGCCCTGTCGGTCGGCTTCACCGGTGCCGGCACCGTCGAGTTCCTGGTGGACGAGGCGGAGCGCTGCCACTTCCTGGAGATCAACTGCCGGATCCAGGTCGAGCACCCGGTGACCGAGCTGGTGACCGGCATCGACCTGGTCCACGAGCAGCTGCACGTGGCCGCCGGCACGCCGCTGCGCTGGCGGCAGGAGGATGTCCGGCTGCGCGGGGTGGCGGTCGAGTGCCGGGTCAACGTGGAGGATCCGGACCGGGACTTCGCCCCCGCCCCGGGCCGGCTGGACCGGTTCCGGCCGCCCGGCGGCCCGTTCACCCGGGTGGACACCCACGGCCACGTCGGCTACCTGGTCAGCCCGCACTACGACTCGCTGCTGGCCAAGGTGGCGGTCTGGGCGCCCGACCGGGACGGCGCGCTGGACCGGCTCGACCGGGCGCTCGGCGAGTTCGAGGTGGCCGGTGCGGGCGTGCGCACCACCATCCCGTTCGCCCGGCGGGTGCTGCGCGACGCCGCCTTCCGGGCCGGACGGCACACCACCGCCCTGGTCGACCGCCTGCTCCACCCGCCCGCCGCCGACGCCGCACCGGTCGCCGAGGTGGCTCCGCCCGCCGAACCGGCCGTGCCCACCCCCGTGCCCGACATCCGCGCCGACACCGACCCGGCCTGCCGTACGCCCGTCACCGCCGCGCCCGCCGCCGGCCCGAACGCCTGGAGGAACCCATGACCGTCGCTTCCGACCGACCGCTCGCCAACGAGATCACCGACATCCTGGTGACCCACTGCGGCCTGGACGCCGACGCGGCCGCCCGCACCCCGGCCGCCAGCCTGGAGGAGCTGGGCATGGACTCGCTGGCGCTGCTCGAACTCTCCGCGGTGGTGGCCGACCGGTGGCGGGTGAAGATCCCGGAGCAGGCCGGGCAGCTCAGCATCGCCGGCGTCGCCGACCTGGTGGCCCGGAAGGCGGACCCGCCGGGGCACACCGAGAACGCGGTCGACATCGCCGCCCCGCTGCCGCTGGTCTGGGAGATCACCAACGACGTGGCCCGGTGGACCGAGCTGTTCACCGAGTACGCGGCGGTCGAGATCCTGCACTCCGACGGCGACACGGTCCGCTTCCGGCTCACCATGCACCCCGACGAGAACGGCACGTCGTGGAGCTGGGTCAGCGAACGCACCGCCGACCCGGGCACCCGCGAGGTGCACGCCCGGCGGGTGGAGACCGGCCCGTTCGAGTACATGCGCATCCACTGGCGCTACGACGAGATCGACGGCGGCACCCGGATGACCTGGGTGCAGGACTTCGCCATGAAGCCCACCGCGCCGGTCGACAACGCCGGCATGACCGAGCGGATCAACACCAACAGCAAGGTCCAGCTCGCCGTCATCAAGGAGCGGATCGAGCGGGCGCACGCGGGAGGCGCGCGATGACCGACACCTCCACGGCCCGGGTCTCCGTCCACGACGTCACCGCCGACCGCCGGCGCGGCGGTGAGCTGCGGGTGCTGCTCGGCCCGAAGACCGTCGGCAGCACCTCCGGCTTCATGGGGGTGGCCACCCTCGCGCCGGGGGAGCGGATCGCCGAGCACTACCACCCCTACAGCGAGGAGTTCCTCTACGTCGCCCGCGGCGCCATCACCGTCGACCTGGACGACCGGCCGGTGCCCCTGGCGGCCGGGGAGGCGCTGTTCGTGCCCAGGGACGTGCGGCACCGGCTGCGCAACACCGGCGACGAGCCGGCCGAGGTGGTCTTCCACCTCGGGCCGCTCGCCCCCCGCCCGGAACTCGGCCACGTCGACACCGAGGGCGCCCCACCACCGCGGAAACCGTCGTGACCGGCCGGCGGACCGTGGTCACCGGCGTCGGCGTCGTCGCACCCGGCGGCGCCACCCGGGACCGGTTCTGGAAGACCATCACCGAGGGCCGCACCGCCACCCGGCGGATCAGCTTCTTCGACCCGTCGCCGTTCCGCTCGCAGATCGCCGCCGAGTGCGACTTCGACCCGGACGCCGCGGGCATCACCCTCGCCGAGCGGCTGCGCGCCGACCGGTACGTGCAGTTCGCCCTGGCCTGCTCCGCCGAGGCGCTCGCCGACAGCGGCCTCACGCTCACCGACGCCGACCGGGAGCGGGCCGGCGTGGTGCTCGGCACCGCCGTCGGCGGCACCATGGCGCTGGAGAAGGAGTACGTGCGGGTCAGCGACTCCGGCCGGAACTGGCTGGTCGACCACACCCTCGGCGGCCCGTACCTGTACCAGGCGCTGATCCCGAGCAGCCTGGCCGCCGACGTGGCCTGCCGGCACGGCCTGCACGGCCCGGCGCAGGTGGTCTCCACCGGCTGCACGTCCGGCATCGACGCCATCGGGTACGCCCACCAGCTCGTCGCCGACGGCGAGGCGGACATCGTGCTGGCCGGTGCCGCCGACTCGCCGATCTCCCCGGTCACCGTCGCCTCGTTCGACGCCATCGGCGCCACCAGCCCGGACAACGACGACCCGGAGCACGCCTCCCGGCCGTTCGACGCCGACCGGCACGGCTTCGTCCTGGCCGAGGGCGCGGCCGTGCTGGTGCTGGAGGAGGCCGAGCACGCCCGGCGGCGGGGCGCGCACGTCTACTGCGAGGTGGCCGGCTACGCCAGCCGCAGCAACGGTTTCCACATGACCGGGCTGCGCCCCGACGGGGCGGAGATGGCCGTGGCGATCACCGACGCGCTCCGCCAGGCCCGGCTCGCCCCGTCGGCCGTGTCGTACGTCAGCGCGCACGGCTCCGGCACCCGGCAGAACGACCGGCACGAGACGGCCGCGTTCAAGCGGGCGTTGGGCGCGGCGGCGTACCGGGTGCCGATCAGTTCGATCAAGTCGATGGTGGGGCACTCGCTCGGCGCGATCGGCTCCATCGAGATGGCGGCGTGTGCGCTGGCCATCGAGTACGGCGTGGTGCCGCCGACCGCCAACTGGGCCACCCGGGACCCGGAGTGCGACCTGGACTACGTGCCCAACGAGGCCCGGGAGGTGCCGGTGGACGTGGCACTGTCGGTGGGTAGCGGCTTCGGCGGCTTCCAGTCCGCGATGATCTTCCGCCGGCTGGCGGTCCACCCGTGAGCGCGAGGAGTGAGCCGGTGATGCGAGCCCCGCAGTCGCGAACAGGGACGGCGCGGTGACCGCCCGGGCCGTGGTCACCGGGATCGGGGTGGTCGCCCCGACCGGTGTCGGCGCCGACGCGCACTGGGACTCGGTGCTCGCGGGCACCCGCCGCACCGGGCCGATCACCCTGTTCGACCCGGCCGGCTATCCGACCCGGGTGGCCGGGGAGGTGCCCGGCTTCGACCCGGCCGGGTTCAGCGACACCCGGCAGCGGGTGCAGACCGACAGGTGGACGCACCTCGGCTTCGCCGCCACCCGGCTGGCCCTGACCGACGCCGGCCTGCCCGAGGAGGCGCCCGACCCGTACCAGTGGGCGGTCACCCTGGCCAGCTCCTCGGGCGGCAACCTGTTCGGGCAGCGGGAGCTGCAACGGCTCTGGGGCGGGCCGAGCCGGACCGTCGGGGCGTACCAGTCGATCGCCTGGTTCTATGCGGCCAGCGTGGGGCAGCTCTCCATCCGGCACCAGCTCAAGGGGCCCTGCGGGGTGACCGTCTCCGAGTCGGCCGGCGGGCTGGACAGCCTCGCCCACGCGGTCCGGACCATCCGGCGCGGCACCCCGCTGGTGGTGGCCGGGGCGACCGAGTGCCCGCTGAGCCCGTACGCGCTGGCCTGCCAGCTCCGCTCCGGGCTGCTCAGCGACGTGGCCGACCCGGAGCGGGCGTACCGGCCGTTCGACACCGGCGCCACCGGGTACGTGCCCGCCGAGGGCGGCGCCGTCTTCGTGGTGGAGGAGCTGGGGCACGCCCTCGCCCGGGGCGCCCGGATCTACGGGGAGATCACCGGCTGGGCGGCCACGCACGACGCGGCGCCGACCGACCGGGAGGCCGGGCCGGACCCGACCCACTACGCCCGGGCGCTGCGGCTGGCCCTGGACCGGGCCGCGGTCCGCCCGCACGACGTGGACGTCATCTGGCCGGACGCGCTGGGCGTGCCGGCGTACGACCGGGCCGAGGCGGCCGCCCTGCGCGCGGTCTTCGGTGCGACGACCCCGCCGGTGACCACCCAGAAGCCGCTGACCGGCCGGGCCCACCAGGGCGGTTCGGCGCTGGACGCGGCGACCGCGCTGCTCGCCTTCCACCACGGCCTGCTGCCCGCCTCCGCCGGGCCGGAGCAGCCGGCGCCGGGCTGCGAGCTGACCTTCCTGCGGCGGCCGCGCCCGCCGCGCAGCCGCATCGCCCTGGTCGGGGCGCGCGGCTTCGACGGCTTCAACAGCGCGGTGGTCCTCCGCGGCGCCGCGCCCCCGCCCGCGGGGGGCGAGACGTGACGGGGCGTCGCGTCAGGACGGTCGCGCCAGGTACGCCGTCTTGACGTCGCCGGAGAACCCGCAGGCCCGGTAGAAGGCGTGGGTCGCGGGCCGGCGCGAGCCGGTCATCAGCATCGCCTTGTAACAGCCCGCGTCCCACGCGGCCTGGAGCGTGCCGGCCATGATCTGCTTGCCCAGGCCGGTGCCGCGCCGCGACTCGTCGACGACGACGTTCTCGATGACGGCGTACGGCGATGCCGACCGGGTGATATTGGGAATCACGTTGAGATACGTGCTGGCGACGACCATTCCGTCCAGTTCGAGGACGAACAGGTGCAGCGCCGGATTGCTCAGGATCTGCGCGAAGGCCCGTTCATCGGAGCCGTCGGTCAATCGCGGGTCCTCGGGCTGCAGTTGCCGGTAGAGGCGGATGATCTGCGCGAAGTCGTCGGGCCGGGCCGCACGGAACATACCGCGAGCGTAGCCACCCGCCGGGCCGCACCGCGCGCCGCCGAGCGCAGCGTCGAGCGGCCGGCGGGCTACCGAGCCGGCGTGGCACCGATCCTGCCTGTCCGATCGAGCCTGAGCAATCCGCCCGGCCGCCCTTATTGATCTAGCCATTTGCATGTAGCAATGGATCCAACGGCTGTCGTACTGTTCCGTCAGCACCCCGGGAAACGCACGTGTTGGGCGTATTTCGCCCACTTCGAGGCTGGGCGGTGGGCGGTCGTGACAGCACATCCTATGGCGGAAGATCCTGTGTCGACAGATGCGAGTTGGGTGGACGACATTCTGTTCACCGGGCGTCCCACCGACATTTGTCTCCGCCTGCCCGAGCCGGTCGACAAGGCGACCCTGCGCCGCCTCGTCGGCGAGGCGCAGACCCGTCTCGCCGACGCCGGCCTGCGCCCCGGCGGCGCCGCCGCGCTGCGGCTGCCCCCGTCGCTGGCGTACGTGGTGCACCTGCTGGCCACCTGGCGCACCGGCGCCCAGGCGATCCTGCTCGACCACCGGCTCACCGACCACGAGGTCGACAAGGCCCTGCGCCGGCTCACCCCGCAGGTGGTCGTCGCCCCGGTGCGGACCGGCGGCGGGGCGCTGCGGATCTTCGTCGACGTCACCGCGGGCGTCACGCCGTACTCGGACCGCCCGGCCGGCAGCCCGCACGCGGTGATCCAGCTCAGCTCCGGCTCCACCGGGCCGTCCAAGGTGATCGGGCGCACCGCCGAGGACCTGGTCGGCGAGGTGCACCGCTACACCCGGATCGACGGGGTGGCGCTGCCCGGCGAGCGGATCGTCCTGCTGCCCTCCATGGTGCACGTGCTCGGTCTCGTCGGCGGCCTGCTCTACGGGCTGCACGCCGGCGTCGAGCTGTGCCCGCCGGAGCGGCTCAGCGGCGACGCGATCCTCGCCGCCGTCGCCGCCCAGGACAGCCCGGCCACCGTCCTCGGTGTGCCGTTCCACATCGGCCTGCTCGCCTCCACCGTGCCGGCCGGGCCACTGCCGCAGCTCCGGCGCATGACCACCGGCGGCGAGCTGGTCCCGGCCGCCGTGGCCCGCGCCTTCACCGACCGCTACGGCGTTCCGCTCGGCAACATGTACGGGATGACCGAGGTCGGCGTCATCGGCACCGACCTGTACGGGGCGCACCGCCCGGCCATCGCCCCCGCCCCCGGCATCCGGGTCCGCGAGTCCGGCGGTGAACTGTGGGTGAGCTGCCCGGCCAACCCGTACGTCGGGCTCGCCGACCCGACCCGCTGGGCCGACGGCTGGCTGCACACCCGCGACGCCGGCGCGGTCGACCCGGGGACCGGGCTGGTCACCGTCAAGGGCCGCCTCGACTCGCAGGTTTCGGTGGGCGGCATGAAGGTCGACCTCACCGAGGTGGAGGCCACCGTCGCCGAGCTGCCCGGGGTGACCGCCGCCGTGGTGGTCTGGGACGACGGCGTCATCGCGTACGTGCAGACCGACGGCTCGCTCACCGAGGACACCCTGGACAAGCTGCTCGCCGAGCGCCTGGCCGGCTACAAACGGCCCCGGACCCTGCACCTGCTCGACCAGCTGCCCCGCACCACCACCGGCAAGCTGGTCCGCTCCGCCCCGGCGCTCCGGGACGCCGCGTCATGACCGGCCCGCTACGCGAGGGCGACCTCGACCGGCCCGGCCGCCCCGGCGACCGCGACGGCGAGCACCAGGCCCCCGCCGCCGGTCGGATGGCCGACCCGCACCCCGGGACAGCCGGGGACCGGGCGCAGCAGCTCGCCGCCGCCGTCCGGCGCGGGCATCCGGCGGCGCAGCCCACCGCCGCGCAGCCCGACCCCGAGCGCCTTGCCGACCGCCTCCTTGGCCGTCCACAGGCGCAGGAAGTCCAGCTCCCGGTCGGCTTCGGCCCGGGCGGCCAGCCACGCCGCCTCGTCCGGGTCGTACCAGCGCCGGGCCAGGGGCGTGGCGGGCAGCGGCCGGCGCCGCTCGACGTCCACCCCGACCGGTCCGCCCGCCCGGGCGGCCACCACGACCACCCCGCCGACGTGGCTGACGCTGACCGGCAGCGTCCGCCCGCCGGCCGCGTGCACCTCCGGGCGCCCGCCGGGCGTCCGTCCCACCCCGATCTCCGCCTCGGGCCGGCCGAGCAACGCGCCACCCGCGCGCCTCAGCAGCCGCCGCGCCAGCTCCCGCTGGTCGCCGGCGGTCCGGCCGATCCACACGTACACGGTGTCCCGACCGGGCACCGGTAGCTGGTTCACGGAAAGAGGTTAACGCCATGCGAGACGAGGTCCGCGCCTTCGTCGTCGAGCAGCTCGCCGACATGAACTACGACGTCGAGGACATCGACGACGACACCACCCTCGGCCCCTCCGGCGTCGACCTCGAGTCGCTGGCCCTGGCCGACCTCGCGGTCCGGGTCGAGGACCGGTACGGCGTGAAGTTCGCCGACGACGAGTCGGAGAAGCTGGCCCTCATGACGGTCGGCGAGTTCACCACGATGGTCGCCGCCCGGGCGGCCGCGAACAGCGACGACGCCTGATGACCGGTCAGCCCGACCTGGGGCGAGCTGACCTGGTGAGCATGCTCGCCGAACTGACCGCGAAACCCGTCGACCAGGTGCCCGACCGGATCGGCTCGATGGAGCTGGCCTGGCTCGTGCACCTCGTCGAGCAACGCTACGACCGCCGGTTGGAGCTGACCGACGACCAGCTCGCCGGCATCCGCACCGTCGACGACGCGCTCGCGGTGTTCCAGACCTCGCTGACCGTTCCCGCAGATGGCTGAGCGGGAGGCCGTACGGATCACCGGCGTCCACGCGCTCAGCGCCCTCGGCAGGGGCGCCGACGCGCTGCTCGCCGGGGTGCTCGCCGGCACCCCGGCGTTCACACCGGTGCGCCGCTTCGACACCGCCGGCCGTCGGGTCACCGTGGCGGCCACCCTGCCCGAGGTCGGCACCCTCGCCGACGAGCTGACCGACGCGGTCGACCGCGCGTGCCGGGCGGCCGGCCTGGACCGCACGCACCGGGCCGGCGCCGCGCTGTTCCTGGCGGCGCACGGCGGTCCGCACTCGCTGCCGGCGCCGCGGGGCCCGGGCGGCGGGGACGCCGGGCCGGCGGTGCCGGCGCTCGCCGGCCACCTGGCCCGCCGCTGCGGGCTCGGGGAACGCACCCGCGTCTACACCACCGCCTGCGTGTCGGCGAGCACCGCGGTCGCCGACGCCGCCACCCTGATCGGCCGGGGCGACCTGGACCGGGTCGTGGTCGCCGCCGGCTACCTGGTCGAGCCGGACCAGTACGCCCTCTTCGACGCCGGCCGGGCGCTCGCCGCCGACGGGGCGGTCCGACCGTTCAGCGCCGGCCGGCAGGGGCTGCTGCTCGGCGACGGGGTGGTGGCCGTGGTGCTCGAGTCGGCCCGCGCCGCCGCCGGACGGGGCGCCCCGACCCTGGGGACGGTGGCCGGCTGGGGGCGGGCCGGCGACGCGTACCACCCGTGCCAGCCGCACCCGCGAGGGCTGGGCCTAGCCCGGGCGGTCGAGGCGGCGCTGCGCCGGGCCGGGCTGCCCGGCGCGGCGGTGGGCTACGTCAACGCCAACGCCACCGGCACCCCGTACAGCGACGCGTCGGAGGCGGCGGCGCTGGGCCGGGTGTTCGGCGCGGCGGCCGGGCGGATCCCGGTCAGCTCCACGAAGGCGGTGCACGGCCACGCGCTGGAGGCGTCCGGCCTGCTCGAACTGGCGGTCACCGTGCTCGCGCTCGGGCACGGCAAGCTGCCGGTCAACGCCGGCTGGCTCGGCCCCGACGAGAGCTGCCCGCTGGACGTCGTCACCGACGCGCCGCGCCCGGCGGCCACCGCCCACGCGCTGACCCTCAACGCCGCGTTCGGCGGCGCGAACACCGCCCTGCTGGTCGGTGCGCCGTGACCGCCGCCGTACTGGCCGAGGCGCGCTGGCCGGAGGCCGGGGACGGGCCGCCGCCGGCCGTGCCGGGCTTCGTGCACTCGGCGTTCGCGCCGCTGGTGGTGGCCGTGGCCGACCGCTGCCTGCGCGCCCGGTACGGCGCGGGGCCGCTGCCCGCCGGCAACCGCACGGCGGTGCTGCTGGTCAGCGCGAGCGGCGACCGGGCCAGCGCCGCGCACGTCCGGGCCACGGTCGCGGCCGGTGGCCGGGTCGGTCCGCTGTTCTTCTTCCAGTCGGTGCCGAACAGCGTGGCCGGGCACGTCGCGGCGCGCTGGGGACTGGACGGGCCGGTGGTGTGCCTGAGCCCGACGGGGGACGCACGGGCGGAGGGCGCCGCCGAGGCGGCTCTGCTGCTGTACGACGGCGACGCCGCGCAGGCGTTGCTGGTCCTGGTCGAACAGGCACCGGACGGTACGCCGGGCGAGGCGACCGCCGTGCTGCTGGGGGAGGGAACACGTCAATGAGGACGAGGGGACTGCGCGGTGCCCTGGCCGCCGACACCGAGCTGGGCGCGGGGAACGTGCTCGCCCGGGTGCTGGCCCACGGCGCGGACCGGGACGGACCCGGGCTCACCTTCGACACCGCGGTCGACGGCCACCCGGCCGAGACCCCGCTGACCCTGGGCAGGCTCGACGAGCTGGTCGCCGCCCGGGCCGCCTGGCTGCACGAGCGCGGGATCAGGCCGCGCGACCCGGTCGCCGTCTGGGCCGGTTCCGCCGCCGACATGGTGCTGTCGTTCCTGGCGCTGGCCCGGCTCGGCGCGATCCCGGCGCTGATGAACGGCCGGCTGCGCCCGGAGATCGCCGCCGAGTACATCCGCCGGCTGCGCGCCGCCGGGGTGCTCGCCGACGCCGCGCACACCGCGGCGCTGCACGGGCACGACCTGGGCGCGCCCCTGCTCGGCGAGCCCGCCGAGGCGGGCGGCGGCGACCCGGCCGCGGCCCCGCCGCACTACCGGCACCACGACGACGACCCGGTCGTCATCACCCACACCTCCGGCACCACCGGGGTGCCGAAGGCGGTGCTGCACTCGCACGCCAGCCTCTTCGCCGCCACCCGGCACCTGCTCGCGATGCCGCAGGCGCAGGGCACCACCCGGATCCTCAACGCGCTGCCCGCCCCGCACACCGCGACGGTGCTGATGGTCAACCAGGCACTGGGCAACCGGGCCGAGATGTACCTCCTCTCCGAGCAGGGCGGCGAGCGGGTGCTCGACGCGATCCAGCGCTGGCGGCCGGACGGCGTGTTCGGGTTCTCCGTCACCTGGGCCGAGCTGGCCCGCTTCGACCTGTCCGCGTACGACCTGGAGTCGGTGCGGCTGTGGTTCAACACCGGCGACTGCTCGCACGAACCGCACGTGCGCCGGCTGGTCAAGGTGGGCTCGCGGGACGTGATGACCCGCGACGGCGTGACCCGGGTGCCCGGCTCGGTCTTCATCGACGGGCTGGGCTCCAGCGAGATGGGTCACTCGATGTTCCACGTCACGCACACCGTCGACACCGACCGGTACGGCCGCTGCGTCGGCCGCCCGTACCGGTTCACCCGGGTGGCCGTGCTCGACGAGGTGGGCAACGAGCTGCCGCCCGGGCAGGTCGGCTGGCTGGGCATCGACTCGCCGTCGCTGTTCCGCGGCTACTGGAACGACTCGGTCACCACCTACCGGTCCCGGCTGCGCGGCTGGTACCTCACCGGCGACCTGGTCCGCGCCGACGCCGACGGCCGCTACTACCACCTCGACCGGGCCGTGGACTCCGTCGAGACGGGCGACGGGAAACGCTTCTTCACCGCGCTGTCCGAGGAGCGGATCCTCGCCGCCTGCGCCGACGTCACCGACTGCACGGTGGTGATCGTCTCCGAGGGCGGCACGGTGGTCACCGACGTGCTGCTGGAGCTGGCCGCCGGGGCGGACCCGGCCGAGGACCGCACCGCCCGCATCCGGGCCGCGATCGGGCCGGACCTGGCCGCCACGCTGCGCCGGGTGGTGCCGGTGCGCGCCGAGGACATCCCGGTCACCGTCACCGGCAAGGTCCGCAAGGTGGCGCTGCGCGAGCGCTATCTCGCCGAGGCTCCGGCATGAGCGCCGTCATCACCGGCATGGGGCTGTTCACCCCGGCCGGCCGGGGCGTCGAGGAGACGTTCGCGGCGCTCACCACCGGACGGTCCGGGTTGCGCCGGCCGCCCGAGGGGCACCCGGCGCGGGACAGCCTCGAGGTGGCCGGGATCCTGCCGGACATCGACCCGCGCAGCGTCGCCTCCGGTCCGGAGACCAAGGTGCTCGACCGGATCGTGCTGCTCGCCCTGATCACCGCGGCCGAGGCGCTCGCCGACGCCGGCATCGAGGTGGGGCGCGACGTCGACCCGGACCGGATCGGGGTGATCGTCGGCGGGGTCGGCGGGATGTCCACCCTGGAGAGTCAGGTCCTGGCCCGCGCCGCGCGGGGCCGGGCGGCGGTCAGCCCGTACCTGCTCACCGGCATCCTGCCGAACATGCCGTCGGCCCGGATCGCCATCGCCCACGGCATCCGGGGCTACAGCTCCGCGGTGGGCACCGCCTGCGCCTCCGGCGCCCAGGCGGTGGCCGACGGGGTACGCCTCATCCGGGCCGGCGAGGCCGACGTGGTGGTCTGCGGGGCGAGTGAGGCACCGCTGTTCCCGACCTTCGCCGACACCTTCGGCAACGCCCGCGCCCTGGCCCGGGGCTGGGACGACCCCACCGAGGCCAGCCGACCGTTCGACAAGCGGCGCAACGGTTTCGTGCTGGCCGAGGGGGCGGCGCTGCTGGTGCTGGAACGCGCCGAGCACGCCGCCGCGCGGGGGGTCACCGGCTACGCCGAGGTCGCCGGCTACGGGGTGAACACCGACGCCCACCACCCGACCGCGCCCCGGCCGGACGGCGCGGGGGCGGCGGCGTGCATGCGCCGGGCGCTGGCCGGCGGGGGAGTGACGCCGACCGAGGTCGGCTACGTCAACGCGCACGGCACCGGCACGAAACTCGGCGACATCGCCGAGACCACCGCCCTCGCCGCGGTGTTCGGGGTGGGCGGGGTGCCGGTCAGCTCCACCAAGGCGCTCACCGGGCACCTGCTCGGTACCTCCGGCGTGCTGGAGGCGGCGGCCACCGCCCTCGCCCTCGGGCGCGGGCTGCTCCCGCCCACCTACCACCTCGACGACCCGGACCCGGACTGCGAGGCGGACCACGTCCGCGCCGCGCCCCGGGAGACCCGGGCCGAGCACGCGCTGACCAACTCGTTCGGGTTCGGCGGCCAGAACGTCAGCCTGCTGCTGCGCCGCAACTGATCGGACGCCGTCCCGGGCGGACGCCCGGGTCGCAGTCACGGGGGGAACAGGGGGAAAGGCTACCTATGGACATCAACGGAATAGACCACGTCGAGCTGTACGTCGGAGACGCCCGCCAGGCCGCCTTCTACTTCGACACGGCCGTCGGCTTCCGGGTGCGGGGCCAGGGCGGCCCGGAGACCGGACTGCCCGGGCAGCGCTCGCTGCTGCTCGAACAGGCCGCCATCCGGATGGTGCTCACCAGCGGCTTGACCGCCGAGCACCCGGCCTCGACGTACGTGCAACGGCACGGCGACGGCATCGCCGTGGTGGCCCTGGAGGTCGACGACGCCGCCGGGGCGTACGCGGAGCTGGTGGCCCGGGGTGCGACCGGGGTGACCGCGCCGCGCACCTTCACGGGTCCGGACGCCGAGGTGGTGACCGCCGAGGTGGGCGGCTTCGGCGACGTGCTGCACCGCCTCGTCGAGCGGCGCGGCGACCGGACGCGGTTCCTGCCCGGGGCGATCGAGGAGCTGCCCGGCGGCGGCGACACCCCGCTGCTCGCCGAGATCGACCACCTGGCGGTCTGCGTGCCGCCCGGCCAGCTCGACGAGACGGTCGGGCACTACGAGAAGGTCTTCGGCTTCGCGCAGATCTTCGAGGAGCACATCGAGGTCGCCGGGCAGGCGATGAACTCGAAGGTGGTGCAGAGCCCGTCCGGGCGGGTCACCCTCGTGCTGCTGGAGCCGGACACCGGCCGGCGGCCCGGGCAGATCGAGGACTTCCTGCGCTGGCACGCCGGCGCCGGGGTGCAGCACCTCGGGCTGCGCACCGACGACATCGTCACGGCGGTCGGCGCCCTCGCCGGCCGGGGGGTGCGCTTCGCCGGCACCCCGGACGCCTACTACGACGACCTGGAACGGCGGGTCGGGAAGGTGGACGCGCCGCTGGACCGGCTGCGCGACCTGAGCATCCTGGTCGACTCCGACCACGACGGCCAGCTGCTGCAGATCTTCACCGAGTCGATGCACGTGCGCCGCACCCTCTTCCTCGAACTCATCGAGCGGCGCGGGGCGCGCACCTTCGGCAGCGGCAACATCAAGGCGCTCTACGAGGCCAAGGAACGCGAACTCGCCGCGGCGGGGGCGACCCCCGCCGTCGCGGCCGGGACGGCAGGAGGGGTTCGGGCATGACCACGACACATCCGGTGCTGACCGCCGAGGAGGAGGCGCTGCTGCCGTCCGAGGAGGACGTGCGGCACTACGCCGAGCACGGCTGGTACCTGAGCAAGAAGCTGCTCACCGACGACGAGGTGGACACCCTCGTGGCGGCGACCGACCGCTACTACGCCGGGGAGCGGGACCGGCGGCTGCCCGTCCGCCCGCCGAAGCTGGCCTACTGGGAGCCCGCCAGGGGCGACGTGCAGCGGCACAACGACTACGTGCACCACGAGCACGACGCCATCGGCCGGATCCTGCGCAAGCCGCTCATCGGCGCGGTCGCCGCCCGGCTCGCGCGGGCCGACGAGATCCGGATCTTCCAGTCCACCCTCATCTACAAGCCGCCGATCTCCGGTGAGCCGTCGAACATCGTGCCCTGGCACTTCGACAAGCATTACTGGGCGTCGTCCTCCTCCGAGGACATGCTCACCGCGTTCATCCCGTTCCACGACTGCGGCGAGGAGATGGGCACCATCACCATCGTCGACGGGTCGCACCGCTGGCGGGAGGTCGGCGCCGACGACACCGTGGTGCGGCACTTCGCCGACCGGGACCGCGACCAGTTGGAGGCGATGCTCGCCGAGAACGCCGCGTACAACGGCGCGGAGATCCGCAAGGTCCCCGTGGTGATCCCGAAGGGACACATGAGCTTCCACCACTGCCGCGTCTACCACGGCAGCGGGGCCAACGTCAGCGGCCGCCCCCGCCAGGCGATCTCGCTGCACCTGCAGGACGGCGCCAACGCCTGGCGGGAGTATCCGCTCTCCGACGGCACGCTCGCCGCGTACAACCACGACGTGCTGGTCCGCCGCACCCCGCAGGGCCGGCCGGACTACGCGGACCCCGCCTTCTGCCCGGTCATCTGGCGCGACCGCGACACCCTGGCCGCGACCAAGGAGGGCCGTCCGGCGTGATCGGTCCCGACCCGGTCGGCCTCTACCGGACGGTCCGGCTGATCCGCCGCTTCGAGGAGCGGGCCATCGAGCTGGTCGACGCCGGGGAGATCGTCGGCGGCATCCACCCGTACCTCGGCCAGGAGGGCGTCGCCGCCGGGGTCTGTGCGGCGCTGCGCGCCGCGGACCTGGTGACCGGCACCCACCGCGGGCACGGGCACGTGCTGGCCAAGGGCGCCGACCCGGCCCGGATGCTCGCCGAGCTGTGCGGCCGGGTCACCGGGCTCAACCGGGGCCGGGGCGGGTCGATGCACGCCGCCGACTTCGGCGTCGGGGTGCTCGGCGCCAACGCCATCGTCGGGGCCGCCGGCGCGATCCTCACCGGGGCGGTGTGGGCGCGCCGGCGGCGCGGCGACGACGTGGTCGGTGCGACCTTCTTCGGCGACGGCGCGGTCAACGAGGGGATGCTCCTCGAAGCGTTCAACCTGGCCGCGCTCTGGCGGGTGCCGGTGCTGTTCGTCTGCGAGAACAACGGCTACGCCACCACCATGCCGGTCGAGGGCGCGGTCGCCGGCACCATCGCGGGCCGCGCCGCGGCCTTCGGCATGCCGGCGGTCGCCGTCGACGGCCAGGACCCCGAGAAGGTCCGCGAGGTCACCGCCGCCGCCGTCGCGCGGATGCGCGCCGGCGGCGGCCCCGAGCTGGTCGAGGCCCGCACCTACCGGTTCGACGCCCACCACACCTTCGAACACCGGGTACGCCTCGACTACCGCCCGCCCGAGGAGGTGGCCGCGGCGCGCCGCCGGGATCCGGTGCTCATCCAGGGCGACCGGCTTCCCGCCGAGGTCCGGGCGGCGGTCGACGCCGAGGTCGAGGCCACCCTCGCCGCGGCGGTGGACTTCGCGCTGGCCGGCCCGGCGCCCGACCCCGCCACCGCCCTCGACCACCTGTACGCCAGCGGGCTCACCGCCCGGACCGGAGGTGGCTGATGCCCCGGCTCTCCTACCGCCGGGCGCTCACCCGGGCGCTCGCCGACGAGATGACCCGCGACGAGTCGGTCTTCCTGCTCGGCGAGGACATCCGGGTGGCCGCCGCCAGCGTCACCACCGGCCTGCTGAAGCGGTTCGGCCCCGAGCGGGTCCTCGACACGCCCCTGTCCGAGCAGGCGTTCACCAGCTTCGCCACCGGCGCCGCGCTGGCCGGGGCGCGCCCCGTGATCGAGTTCCAGATCCCGTCGCTGCTCTTCCTGGTCTTCGAGCAGATCGTCAACCACGCCCACAAGTTCCCGCTGATGACCGGCGGCCAGTGCGCGGTGCCCGTCACCTACCTGGTGCCCGGCTCCGGCTCCCGCACCGGCTGGGCCGGGCAGCACTCCGACCACCCGTACAGCCTCTTCGCCCACGTCGGGGTGACCACCGTGGTGCCGGCCACGCCGGCCGACGCGTACGGCCTGCTGGTCTCGGCGATCCGCTGCGACGACCCGGTGGTGGTGTTCGCCCCCGCCGGGGCCCTCGACGTGCGGGCCGACGTCACCGATCTCGCCCCGGTGCCGCTGGGCCGGGGCGTGGTGCGCCGTCCGGGCGCCGACGTCACGGTGGTGGCCGTCGGGCACCTGGTGCACGACGCGCTGGCCGTCGCCGACGAGCTGGCCGGCCAGGTCTCGGTGGAGGTCTTCGACCCGCGCACGCTGTACCCGTTCGACTGGGACGGGCTGCTCGACTCGGTGTCCCGCACCGGGCGCCTCGTGGTGGTGGACGACTCCAACCGGTCCTGCGGCATCGCCGGGGAGATCATCGCCACCGTCGTCGAGCGGGTCCCGCTCGCCGCGCCGCCCCGCCGGGTCACCCGCCCGGACGGCGCGGTGCTGCCCTTCGCACCCGCCCTGGACCGGGCCGTGCAACCCGGCCGTGACCAGCTCACCGCCGCCATCCAACTGACCTGTAAGGACGGATGAACGATGGACCCGAACTATCCGTGGCCGCCCGCCGGGCAGGCGTGGACCGACCTGCCCGAGTCGACCCGTACGGCGATGGTCGCGGCCGGCGCCGGCGCCTGGGAGAAGATCTTCCACGGCCGGGCCACGTACAACAAGCAGTGGCGGCTCGCCCGGCCACCGGTGCTCACGGCCGACGCGTTCCGGGAGCTCAACGAGGTGTGCGACAGGATCGTCCAGCTCATCCTGGAGGCCTGCCGGCGCCGGGCCCGCACCGCCGGCGAACTGCGCCGGCTGCTCGACGTGCCGGTGGGGGAGACCCGGCTGCTGGACGAGGACGAGCCGCTGCACGAGGGGCTGCTCGCCGCGTACCGGCCCGACGTGCTGTTCTCCGGCGGCGTGCCGTGCATCGTGGAGTACAACATCGACAGCAGCCTCGGCGGCGGCTTCGACGCCGACACGGTGATCTACCGGTACGCCGAGCTCTACCGCGAGCAGGGCCTGCTCGACGGGCTGGCGGTCCGGCCCGCACCGTCCCTGCTCGACCAGCGCTTCGTGGCCATCCGGGACACCCTGGGCCTGCCCGACGGCGCCCGCGTGGCGCTGCTCATGGACTTCGACGCCGAGTACCCGGGCCTCGACGACCCCGACACCTTCATCCGGATCCTCTCGCCGCTCGCCGACCAGGCCGCGCGCTTCGGCATCGACCTGGTCATCGCCCCGGTCCGCACGGCCACCCTGGACGAGCACCGGCGGCTCGTGGTCGGCGGCGCCCCGGTGGACGCGCTGTTCCGGCTCTTCGTGCCCAACCGGGTCACTCCCAGCGCCGGCCTCGACGCGGTGGCCGGCGCCCTCGCGGCCGGCACCCTGCCGATGTTCGTCAGCAGTGCCGCCTGGCTGCTCAGCAACAAGCTCAACTACGCCTGGCTGTGGGCCGACCTGGACCTGCTGGCCGAGGCCGACCAGGCGCTGATCCGCCGGTACGTCCCGCACACCGTGGCGCTCACCGCCGACCAGCTCGACCGGGCGCTGGCCGAGCAGGCCGACCTGGTCGCCAAGCCGGCCGGCGGCTCGGCCGGGCACGGGGTGCTGATCGGCCGGACGATGAGCCCGGTGGCCTGGGAGGACGGGGTCCGCGCCGCGATCGACGCGGGCGGCAACATCCTCCAGCGCTACCACGAGGCGGACCGGGTGGCCATGGACTTCGTGCAGATCGAGACCGGGGAGACGGTCACCGCCGAGGTCCCCTACAGCCTGGCCCCGTACCTGTTCGGCCGCACCGGCTCCGGCGCCCTGGCGCGGGTCGGCTACCCGGGCTGCGAGGAGGTCCTCAACCTGGCCCGGGGCGTCCTCATGACCGGCATCCTCCTGACCGACTGACCCCGGCTCGTCAGTGTCGGCCGGCCGGCGCGGTGGGGGTGGTGAAGAAGGCGGCGATGGGGTCGACGAGCTTCGGGGGCGCGACGGCGATGCCGTTGTGGGCGCTGCCGGGGACGCGCAGGGTCCGGGCCCGGGGGAGGGCGGCGGCCAGCAGGTCGTTGACCTCGGTGAAGTACGGGGCGGCCCGGGCGCCGCTGACCAGCAGCACCTCGGCGGTGATCCGCGCGTACTCCTCGGCCGGCCCCTCGTGCGCCTGGACCTGCCGCGATTCGGCAAGCGTCATCCCCACCAGGCTGCCCATCGTCCGACCGACCTCGGTGCGCAGGAACGCCCGACAGATCGCGGTACGCACGGCGAGGGGCAGCCGCGACGCGGGTGTGTGCGGGTTGACTCCGGCCCCCACGATCGCCAGCGCCCGCGCCGGGTCGCCGGCCCGGATCGCCTCCTCGGCCGGGTCGAGGAACGCGGTGGGCAGGCCGCGCCCGGCCAGGCAGAGCGGCAGGTCGTAGAGGGCGATCTGGTCCAGCGGCAGCCGGAGCGCGGCCCGCAGGACGACGAACGCGCCGTAGCTGTGCCCGATGGCCCGGCGGGCGCCGGTGTGCGCGAGGACCGCGCCGAGGTCGTCGATCTCCTGCTCCACCGTGTACGGCTCGCGCCGCGCCGCCGCGTCCGCCCGGCCCCGCCGGTTGTACAGGTGGACGGTGAACCGGTCGGCGAGCCGCGCGGCCAGCCGCCGGTATTCGTGGATGGTGACCCCGCCCCCGTGCACGAGCACGAGATCCGGTCCCGCGCCCCTCGAGTGCAGGACGATCCCCGCGCCGTCCGGTGCCGTGATCCGCTGCATGACTGCTCCCTTCGACCCCGCAAAACCGCGAACGCTGTTTGCAGTTTACAGTAGGTGTCGTGAGCGGCGCATCCACCGATCCGGACGAGCCCGGCACGCGGTCCGTCTGGACCCGGCCGCAGCGCGGCGCCCGCGGCCCCGCCCCGACGCACAGCCGGGACGAGATCGTCGCCGCCGCCGTCGCGCTGGCCGACGCCGACGGGCTGGGCGCGGTGTCGATGCGCGCGGTCGCCGGGGCGGTCGGGATGGCCGCCGGCTCGCTCTACCGGCACCTGTCCTCCCGGGACGACCTGCTGGACCTCATGGTCGACCGGTGCGCGGGCGAGCTGCGGCCGTACCCGGCCGACGACGACGGAACCTGGCAGGACCGGTTCCTCCGGCTGGCCCGCCGCCAGCTCGCGCTGTACCGGCGCCACCCGTGGCTGCCCGACGCCATCGCCCGGCCCACCGTCCCCGGGCCCAACACCCTGGCCCACTTCGACGCCTGCCTGCGCCTGCTACAACCGGTCCGGGCCGGGGTCGCCGCGAAGTTCGAGGCCATCGCCATGGTCACCGGCGTCGTCTCGCTCTTCGCCCGCACCGCGGCGGCCGCCGGGACGGTCACCTTCGGCCACGTCGACCTGGCGGCGTACCCGCATCTGGCCGCCGCGTTCGCCGAACCGCCGTCCGCCCCGCCCGACCGGGACCTCTTCGAGCGCACCCTGCGCAGCCTGCTCGACGGCCTGCTCACCGCCGACCCCACCCGACCCGCGGGCTGAGCCGCGCCGGGGACCGGGCCGTGCTTCCGGGTCAGGCCGGTTCGGCGGTCGTCCCCAGGTGGGCGCCGAGCACGCGGAGGGTCTCCGCGGTGGCGACCGCGTCGCTGCGGGCGCTGCCGTGCCGGCCGTCGCTGCTGTAGAGCGACGGATCCGCGACGAGCGGGTGGTCGGTCAGGTGCACGTGCAGCGTGCCCAGCCGTTCCGCCAGCCGCCCGGTGTGGGCGGAGAGCCGGCGCATCCGTGCACGGAGGCCGGCTCGCAGCGCGTCGGGCACCGCCGGGCTGTGCGACACGTCGAACATGCCGACCGTGATGACGGCCGCCCCGGCGCCCTGGAGCGCGGTGACCATCGCGGTCAGCTCCGCGTCCACGGCCTCCGGGTCGTACGCGGGCCGGAACGCGTCGTTGCCCCCGCACACCACGAGCGCCAGGTCCGGCGCGAACGCCAGCGCCGGCGCCAGCTGGGTGGCCCGCACCTCGTGCGCCCGCAGCCCGCGCCGCCCCAGGTTCCGGTACGCCAGCTCGGGCCCGGCCGCGCGCAGCTCCGCGCCGATCCGGTCGGCCCACTGGAGCTCCGGGTAGCCGTCGACCGGCTCGCACATCCCCTCGGCCACGCTGTCGCCCAGGACCACGAACCGCCGCCACGGGTGCCCCCGCAGCAGCTCGGCCGCCTCACCCGGGCGCAGGCACCACGGATCCGTCGCTTCGGTCACCGTCGATCCCACCCCCGCACGCTAACCCAGCCGTACCGGATCCGTCGATCATGAGGCCGGCGCCCGCGGACCGGTGACAATGGCGGGATGCAAATGGCGGTGTGCGGGCCGGCGGAGGCGACGGCGGAGGAACGGGCGCAGGCCCGGCGGGTGGGGGAGCTGCTCGCCGAGCGCGGCGTCACCGTGCTCTGCGGCGGGGGCGGCGGCGTGATGGCCGCGGTCGCCGCCGGCGTCCGGGACCGCGCCGGCCTGGTCATCGGGGTACGCCCCGACGACGGCTCCGCCCCGGCCCCCGCCGAGCTGTCCGCCTCGGTGGTCACCAACATGGGCCAGGCCCGCAACGCCATCCTCGTGTGGAGCGCGGACGCGGTGATCGCCGTCGGCGGCTCCTGGGGGACGCTCAGCGAGGTGGCGCTGGCCCTGCGGCGGGGCGACATCCCGGTGGTGCTGCTCGGCGGCTGGCGCGTCGTGGACGCCCGCGGTGTCCCGGTCCCCGGCCCGGCCCACGCGGTCACACCCGAGGACGCCGTGCGCCGGGCCGTCGGGAACCGGCCGGAACCGGCCCCTCCGGGCCGGGCCGCGACCTGACGGCCGCCGCAGCGGTGAGCAGAGCCGGGCCTCCGGTCAGCCGAGCAGCGCCAGCAGGTCCCGGGGTCGGGCCGCCCTGACATCGGCCGCCTCCGCCGGGTCGTACTGGTGGCCCCAGGCCGCGGCGACCGCCACGGCGCCGCTGTCGCGGGCGGCCCGCAGGTCCAGCGGCGAGTCGCCCACGTACGCGGCGCGGGCCGGGTCCACGCCCAGTCGCCGGCAGGCCAGCTCGACGCCGTCGGGCGCCGGTTTGGAGCGGGCCACCTGGTCGCCGCCGAGGACCACCCGGAAACGATCGAGCAGGCCGACCCGGTCGAGCAGGATCCGGGCCGCCCGGTGGCTCGCGCCGGTGAACAGGCCCACCGGCACCCGGGCGGCGACCTCGGCGAGCACCTCCGCCACCCCGGGGTAGACGGTGACCCGCTCGGCGAGCGCGGCCAGCTGGGCGTGGTAGGCGGCCAGGTCCGCGTCGGTGGCCGGCCGCCCCAGCAGGTGGGTCAGCAGGTCGGCCGGCGAGCCGAGCGGGTAGCCCGCGATGACGTCGGCGTCGCTGTGCTCCGGCCCGCCGCCGGCCCGCACCGCCGCGCGGTAGGCCGCGGGCACCACCTCGTGCGACTCGATCAGCGTGCCGTCCATGTCGAAGACGATGCCGGCCACCGGCACGGTCACGCGGGCTCCGCCCGGTGGGCGGCGGCCAGCCGCTTCGGGGCGCGCGCGTGCCACGCCTCGGTGACCAGTTCGGTCAGCTCGTCGACCCCAATCCGGTCGAGCCGGACCAGCACCGCCGGGTAGCCCTCGAAGTGCGGCGTGGTGAAGTAGACCTCGGGGTCGTCCGCGAGCAGCGCCTCCTTCGCGCCGAGGTCGGGCACCCGGGCGCCCAGGACCGGGCCGTCGGGCGCGGCGTCACCCAGCGCGTCGAGGTCGGCGCGGCGCAGCGGCCGCTCCCAGACGAAGAGCTTGTCGCGCACCCGCCAGGCGGGCAGGTCGTCGTGCGAACCGCGCTCGGTGGTCTCCGGCAGGGCGAGCGCGATCCGCCGGACGTCGTCCCAGGTGGCCATGGGCCGACCCTACGCCGACCCGCCGACACCCCCCGGGAAGGCCGGCCGCGGGGAACTCGGCGGCCGGTGCGGTCGTCGCGTCCCCCGTACGGCGGGAGGTCCTGGCAGACTGGCGGCACGGCCAGCCGACCGGAGCGGGGTGTCATGCGCAGGATCATCGTGGGGATGTCGGTCTCCCTCGACGGCTACTTCGAGGGGCCCGGTGGCGACTTGAGCTGGCACCGGGTCGACGACGAGCTGCACCAGCACTTCAACGACGACCTCCGGCAGATGTCCGCCTTCCTCGACGGCCGGCGCACCTACGAGCTGATGGCGGAGTTCTGGCCCACCGCCGACCAGGACCCGGCCAACGACGCGCCGATGCGGGAGTTCGCCGGCATCTGGCGGGACATGCCGAAGATCGTCTACTCCCGGACCCTGGAGCGTGCCGACTGGAACACCACCGTGGTGCGCGAGGTCGACCCCGATGAGGTGCGGGCGCTCAAGGAGCAGCCGGGCGGCGACATGGCCCTCGGCGGCGCCGAGCTGGCCGCCGCCTTCGCCCGGCACGGCCTGGTCGACGAGTGGCGGCTCTACGTCGTCCCGGTCGTGCTCGGCGCCGGCCGGCCGCTCTTCCCGCCCGGCACCCGCCTCGACCTCGACCTGATCGCCGAGCGCCGGTTCGGCAACGGCGTGGTGGAACTCCGCTACCGCTGACGGTGCACTCAGGCCGGGGTGGAGGCCACCGGTTCCGCCGCCGGCCGATCGGCGGGCGGGCGGGCCACCAGCAGCGGCGCCACCGTGAGCACCAGGCAGGCCACCGCCATCACGAGCAGCGCCGGGGTCAGCCCGAGCACCGCCACCGACCAGCCGCCGAGCAGCGCCCCGACGGGCAGGCCCAGGAACGCCACCGAGCCGGCGATGCCCAGCACCCGGGTCTGCAACGACTCCGGCACCCGCTCGTAGAGGGCCGCGCCCAGCAGCGGGTTGACGGCCGCGATGGCGATGCCGGACACGAACGTCACGACGAGCACCACCACCAGGTCGTCGCTGAGCGCCAGGGCGAGCAGCCGGGGCGCGCCGCTGAGCGCCAGCCCCAGCGCGAACGTCGTCCCCCGGGGCAGCCGGGTGCCGGCCACGGTGAAGAGGAGGTTGCCCAGCAGCGCGCCGGCGGAGAACACGCCCAGCAGCAGGCCGAACCCGGCCGGGTCGCCGAGCACCCGGTCCACCCAAAGCGGGATCCACACGGCGACGCTGGCGTTGGCGAACATGTTCGACGCGGAGACCACGATCAGCATGGTCAGCAGCGTGCGGTCGGTGCGCAGGTAGGCGAAGCCTCCGCGCAGCGCCCGCAGGTAGCTCTCCCGGGGCGCCGGCTGGGCCGGGGCGGGCGGCCGGACCAGCAGGCCGATCACCAGCGCGCACGCCGCGAAGGTGGCCGCGTCGATCCAGATCGCCCGGGTCACCCCCACCCAGTCGATGAGCAACCCGCCGAGCACCGCGCCGAACAGCGTCATGCCCCGGGCCAGCCCGTCGTAGGCGGAGGTGAGCCGGATGAGCGGCACCCCGGCCCGCTCGGCGGCCGGCTTGAACAGCACGTGCTTGACCCGGTCGCCGATGCCGCGCAGCCCGCCGGCCACCGCGACCAGCACCAGCAGCGTGCCGAACCCCAGCCAGGGCGCCAGCGCCACCACCGCCATGGCGGCCGCGCTGGCCGCGTCCACGGCGACCGAGGTGCGGCGTACCCCGAAGCGGTCCGCCCACGGGGTGGCCAGCGCGCTGGAGAGCATGTACGGCAGGGTCTCCGCCGCCGCGACCAGGCCCATCCGGGTCGGGCTGCCGGTGGTCTCCAGCACCAGCCAGGGGATCGCCACCACCGAGATCCGGGTGCCCAGGTTGGACAGCAGGTCGGCGCCGACCAGCGTGTAGAGCTCCCGGCGCGGGGTCACGCCGGGCTGCCGACGGCCGTGCCCAGCGACTCGGCGTCGGCCGGGTGGTCGGCGGCGTACCGGGCGCGCAGGGCGCGTTTGTCGACCTTGGCGGAGCGGTTCAGCGGCAGCGCGTCCAGGAACTCCACCGCGCCGGGTGCCCAGGTCTCGCTCAGCTCCCGGGTGACCAGCGCGATCAGCTCCTCCCCGGTCACCGTGGCCCCCGGTGCGGCCACCACGTACGCGTGCGGCAGCTCCCCGGCCACCGGGTCCGGCACGCCGATCACCGCGGCGGCGCGGACCTCGGGGTGGGCGGCGAGCACGTCCTCGATCGGCCGGGAGTAGATCGGCCAGCTGCGCTGCCGGGTGAGGATCCGGTCCTGGAGCCGGTCGACCAGGTAGAGGTAGCCGTCGTCGTCGAGGTGGCCGATGTCGCGGGTGCGCACCCACCCGTCGACGAGCGTCTCGGCGGTCAGTTCCGGCTGCCCGTGGTAGCCGGCGAAGCTCAGTTTCGTGCGCGCCCACACCTCGCCGTCCACACCGGCCGGCAGCACGCGGCCGTCGGCGTCGCGGATCTCCACGGCCACGTCCCCGTACGGGCGGCCGCACGAGCGCAGCCGCTCCGGGTGCTCGGGGTCCTCGGTGAGCCCGGGCAGGGCGCAGATCACCACGGCCTCGCTGAGCCCGTACACGATGCGCAGGCACGGGCCGAAGCGGGCGATCGCCTGGCGCAGCCGGGCGGGCGCGGCGGGCCCGGCCCCCACGTTGAACATGAACATGGCCGAGAAGTCGGCGCCGTCGAGGGCCGGGTGGTCGAGCACCTCGTAGAGCATCGGCGGGGTGACGAACGTGGAGGTCAGCTTCTCGGCGTCCACGGTCCGGATGAACGCGGCCGGGTCCCACTGCTCGCGCAGGAACAGCACCCCGCCGGTGAACAGGTTGAACAGGGTGGTGATCTGGCCGCTGGCCAGCCACATGGGCGAGTGGGACAGGTGCCGCAGCAGCGGGAAGCCGGCCGAGCGGAAGTCGGCGGCCAGGGCGAGTATCTGCCGGTAGAAGCTCTCCCGGTGGTGCACCAGCTTCGGTGTGCCGGTGGTGCCGCTGGTCTGGAGGAACGACTCCGGGGCGGGCGGCGCGGCGGGCAGGTCGGCCGGTTCGCCGCCGGCGGCGGTCAGGTCCGGGCCCGCGCCGCCGGGCGCGAGGCAGAGCACCGGTACGGTCAGCCCGGCCGCGATCCCGGCGCCGAGCGGGTCGCGCGGGTCGTGCACGAACGCGTCGGGCCGGGCCAGCGCGACGAACTCGTCGATCTCCCGGCGGGAGGTGACCGGGGCGACCCACATGCTCCGGCAGCCCAGGAGGTGCAGCGCGAGCTGGAGCAGTGGCCCCTCCAGGGTGTTGCCGAGCATCACGAGCACGGCGTCCCCGGGGCGTACGCCGTGCCGCAGCAGCGCGCCGGCCAGGCCGCGCACCTCGGCGGCGACCTCGGGGTAGGTGAGCCGGCGGCCCCCGCCGACGAGCGCCTCCCGGTCGCCGAACCCGGCGAACAGGTCCAGCGCCTCGTGCACGTAGTTCGGCCGGTCGGTCATCGGGCAGCCCCCATCGTGGTCCGGGGACGGTCGGCGTTGGCACCGGGGCGCGGTGCCACGACGACCGCCGTGGCGGCGTCCGGGCAGGTCGGAGCCGGGACGCGACGGCAGGTGCCAGGGTCGGCGACCGCACCGCCGCCAGTGCCGAGCCTAGGCAGCGCCGGTCCGGAGAGGACAGCGCCCGAACGGCGTTCGCCGGCACCCCGAAGACATTTGATCATGTCGATCAGGTTGATTGACGCTCGTCACCGCCGACGGTTAGTTTCCGGTCCATCGCCCGGCGGCGGCGCCGATCGCGCCGCGGCCCGGGGCTGCCAACGATGGAGGATCAATGCCGACCCCGAAGAGATGGCACGTCATAGCTTCCGCCGCAACGCTGCTGATCGCCGGCACCCCCGCGGTCACCGCGAGCGCCGGCCCCACCGACACCGAGAGCGCCCGGCACGGGCGGGCGGAGTGGGCCGGGACCTGGGCCGCCGCGGTGACCCGCGGGAACACCGTCGGCCTGACGAACACCGGCCTGAACAACCAGAGCATCCGGATGCCGGTGCAGACCACCGTCGGCGGCGACCGCCTCCGGGTCCGGCTGACCAACCTCTACGGCGAGCAGGCCGTCAAGGTCGGCCACGCCACCGTCGCCCGCCCCAACACCGCCACGCCCGACGACCTGTCCGACGTCGACCCGGCCAGCGTCCGCGAGCTGACCTTCCAGGGGGCCTCCTCGGCCACCGTCAACAAGGGCGCCGAGCTGCTCAGCGACCCGCTGTCCTACCGGGTGGCCGAGCAGGAGGACCTGGTCGTCACCCTGTACTTCCCGGTGCTCACCGGGCCGGTCACCTTCCACGGGCAGTCCCGGGTCACCAACTTCATCGGCGCCACCGACCTCACCACCGCGGCCGGCGGCGCCGGCTTCACCACCCGGCCCAACTGCTGCTGGATGTTCCTGTCCGGCATCGACGTGGAACGCCGGCTCAGCCCCGGCTCGGTGGTCGTCCTCGGCGACTCGATCGGCGACGGCAACGGCAGCACCGTCAACGCCGACCGGCGCTGGCCGGACCTGCTGGCCAGGCGGCTCATCGACGCCCGCCCCGACGTGCGCACCCCGGGCGTGCTCAACCTGAGCCTCTCCGGCAACCGGCTCAACCACGAGGGCACCGAGCCCGGCGCGGGTGACTTCCCCGGCTACTACGAGCTGGGCCCGAACGCCCTGGCCCGGCTCAACGAGGACGTCTTCCCGCAGACCGGGGTGCGGACCGTCGTCACCCACCTGGGCATCAACGACATCTGGATGAACGGCGACAGCGCGGAGGCCATCATCGCCTCGCTGCGGCAGCTCAACCGGCAGGTCCAGGAGCGCGGGCTGACCAGCCTGGTCGGCACGATCACCCCGTACGAGGGCAACGGCGGCCCGGGGGTGTGGACCGCGGAGAAGGAGGCGACCCGGCAGGCGGTCAACACCTGGCTGCGCGGCCCCGGTCAGGCGGAGTTCGACGGGGTGATCGACTTCGACGCCGTGCTGCGCGACCCGACGCACCCGAGCCGGCTGCTGCCGGCGTACGACGCCGGGGACCACATCCACCCGAACGACGCCGGCGCGCAGGCGATGGCCGACGCCGTGCCCCTGCGACTGCTGGGTCTGTGACACCGGTGGGGGCGGCGTCGGCACCAACGCCGCCCCCACCGTCTTTCCTGGGGAGGAAACTGTGGACGTCGACGCGATCCTGACCGGCCTGTACAGCGAGGAGGGCCGGCAGAACCCGTACCCGTGGTACGCGGCCCTGCACGAGCACGGGCCGATCGCCGCGGTCCCGAAGCGGGCCGAGCACAGCACGATCACCGCCGTGTCCGGCGGCTACGACCTGGTCGACCGGGTGCTGCGGGACCCGGGCTGGTACAAGGGCGCCCCGCCCGGCTGGCAGGACCAGGAGATCCTGCGCACCTTCCTCACCTCGATGATGTTCGTCAACCCGCCCGACCACACGCGGATGCGGGCGGTCTTCGCCAGGACATTCACCCCGCGCCGGCTCGGCGCGCTGGAACCGGTGATCGTCCGGATCGTCGAGGAGCGGCTGGACCGGATGGCCGAGGCCGGCGCCGACGGTGCCGAGGTCGACTTCGTGGCCGACTTCGCGTACCCGGTCCCGGCGCTCGTGATGGCCGAGTTCATCGGCCTGCCCGAGGCGGACCTGGCCTGGTACCGGCAGCGGGTCGACTGGATCGACGAGTACATGGACGTGGCCGGCAAGACGCCGGAGCGGCTGGCCCGGGCCAACCAAGCCGCCGACGAGCTGCGCGGCTACTACCGCGAGCTGCTGGCCCACCGGCGCAAGCAGCCGGGGGAGGATCTGATCAGCGGGCTGGTCGAGGTGCTCGACGCGGGCGGCGTCGAGCTGACCGAGGAGGAGTTGATCAGCAACCTCATCGTGCTGTTCAACGCCAGCTTCGTCACCACCGTCTACATGTTCAGCAACGGCCTGCCGCTGCTGCTGGCCCACCCGGACGTGGTGGCCGCACTGCCCGGGGACGACGCGCTGGCCCGCGGCTGCGTGGACGAGGTCCTGCGGATGGAGAGCCCGGTGCACTTTTTGGCCCGCGCCGCGCCGCACGACACCGAGCTGGGCGGCGTGCCGGTCGCGCGGGACGAGAACGTGCTGCTGCTGATCGCCGCGGCCAACCGCGACCCGGCCCGCTTCCCCGACCCGGACCGCTTCGACCCGCACCGCGCGGGCCCGCCGTCGCTCGCCTTCGGCGTCGGGCTGCACTTCTGCCTCGGCTCGGCGGTGTCCAGGCTGGAGGGCCGACTCGCGCTGCCCCGCCTCTTCGCCCGCTTCCCCGAGCTGGCCGTCACCCAGCCGTACACCTACAGCGGCAGCCTCTTCCTGCGCGGCATCGACAAGCTCTTCGTGACGACGGGGGAGGCCCGATGACGCTCGACCCGCAGGTGGTCGCGTGGCGGGCCGCGCGCGCCGCCGCCGGCGCCGCGCCGCTCTACACCCAGACCCTGGCGCAGGCCCGCGCCGCCGACCTCGCCGCGATCCGCGCCGGCGCCGGCGCGGTCGAGCCCGTGCACGAGGTACGCGACACGCAGCTCCCCGGCCCGGACGGGCCGCTGCCGGTGCGCATCCACCGGCCGGCCGGCGACGGGCCGCTGCCCACCCTGGTCTGGTTCTTCGGCGGGGGCTGGACGCTGGGCAGCGTGGACACCGCCGACGGGATCTGCCGCCGGCTGGTCAACCTCACCGGCTGCCAGACCGTGACCGTCGGCTACCGGCTGGCCCCCGAGCACCGCTTCCCGGCTGCCGTGGACGACTGCCACGCGGCGGTCCGCCGGCTGGCCGCGCACGCCGACGAGTTCCGCGTCGACCCGGACCGGCTGGCCGTCGGCGGGGACAGCGCGGGCGGCAACCTGGCCGCCGCGGTCACCCTGCTGGCCCGCGCCGACGGCGGCCCCCGGCTCGCCGCCCAGGTGCTGGTCTACCCGAACACCGACCAGCGGCCCCGCCGCGCGCCGGCCGGCGACGAGGACCCGCTGCTGTTCAACAGGCACTCCGTCGAGTGGTACCGCGGGCACTACCTGGCCGACCCCGGCGACGCGGCCCACCCGCTCGCCTCGCCGCTGCTCGCCGAGGACCTCGCCGGCCTGCCCCCGGCGCTGGTCATCACCGCCGAGCACGACCCGCTGCGCGACGAGGGCGAGCGGTACGCCGACCGGCTCGCGGAGGCCGGCGTGCCCACCGAGGCGACCCGGTACGACGGCATGGTCCACGGGTTCTTCGCCATGCCGGGGGTGTTCGACGCCGGCCGGCGGGCGCAGGAGCAGGCCGCCGCCTTCCTGCGGGACCGGTTCGGCCTGGCGCCCGTCGGTTCGGCCGCCGGGGCGACCGCGGAGGGACCGGAGCATGGCTGAGCCGACGACCAGGGCCGCCGGGCCGGCGGTGCCGTGGCGGCGTCCGGGCGGGAGGGCCGCCGCACCACCCGGTGCGGGGGCCGCCGAGCCGGCGGTGCCGGGGCCGCCACCGGGCGACCTCGCCGACCCGGCCCCCCACGCCGAGCCCGCGTTCGCGCCGCCGGCGAGCCTGGCCGACTTCGCCGGGCTGGCCCGGGCCGCGCTGCCCGCCGACGTGTGGGACTTCGTGGCCGGCGGCAGCGGCACCGAGACCACCCTGGCCGCGAACCGGGCCGCGCTGGACCGGGTGGCGGTGCTGCCCCGGATGCTGGCCGGGGTGGACGTTCCGGCCACCGCGGCCCCGCTGCCCGGCGGCCGGTACGCCCTGCCGGTGGCCGTCGCGCCCATGGCGTACCAGAAACTGCTGCATCCCGACGGTGAGGTGGGGCTCGCCGCGGCGGCCCGCGCGGCGGGCGTGCCCTACGTGGCCAGCACCCTGGCCAGCACGCCGATCGAGGAGGTCGCCGCGGCCGGCGGCACCGTCTGGTTCCAGCTCTACTGGCTGCGCGACCGCGCCATGGTCGCCGACCTGCTCGACCGGGCGCTGACCGCCGGCTGCGCGGGGCTGATGGTCACCGTCGACGTGCCGGTGCTCGGCCGGCGGCTGCGCGACGTGCGCAACGGCTTCGCCCTGCCGCCGCACGTCACGGCGGCGAACCTGCCCGGCGGCCGGGACGACCTGGCCCACCAGGGCACCCCCGGGGTGTCCGCCGTGGCCGTGCACACCGGCGCGGTCTTCGCCCCCGCCCTGAGCTGGGCCGACCTGGCGTGGCTGCGGGAGCGTACCCGGGTGCCGTTGCTCGTGAAGGGCATCCTGGACCCGCGCGACGCGGCCCGCGCCGCGGAGCTCGGCGTCGACGCGGTGGTGGTCTCCAACCACGGCGGCCGGCAGCTCGACGGCGCGCCGGGCAGCGCGGCCGTGCTGCCCGAGGTGGTGGCCGCGGTGGGGGAGCGCTGCGCGGTGCTGCTGGACAGCGGCGTGCGCGGCGGCACGGACGTGCTGCGCGCCCTCGCCCTCGGCGCGGCCGGGGTGCTGGTCGGGCGGCCGATGCTCTGGGCCCTCGCGGCCGGCGGGCGGGCCGGCGCGGAGGCGGCCCTGGCGCTGCTCGCCGCCGAGCTGCGCGACGCGTTGCTCCTCAGCGGCTGCGCCGACCCGGCCGCCGCCCGCCAGCTGCGCACCCTGATCGGAGGCTGACGTGGAGCCGGTGGACCTGACCGTCGCGGCCCTGCACCCGAGCGTGGACGACCCCGCGTTGAACTCGATGAACTTCCTCAACGAGGTGGCGCAGCACTACCCGGACGCCGTGTCGCTCGCCGCCGGCCGGCCGTACGAGGAGTTCTTCGACGCCGCGGTGCTGCACGCGCACCTGGACGCCTTCCGCCGGCACCTCGCCGACGACCTGGGCCTGAGCCGCGCGCAGGTCGACCGGACGCTGCTGCAGTACGGCCGGACCAAGGGCATCGTGCACCACCTCATCGCCCGCAACCTGGCCGTCGACGAGGGGCTCACCGTCGACCCGGAGGCGATCGTGGTGACGGTCGGCTGCCAGGAGGCGATGTTCCTGGTGCTGCGCGCGCTGCGGGCCGGGCCGGGGGACGTGCTCCTCGCGGTCGCGCCCACGTACGTCGGGCTGACCGGCGCGGCCCGCCTGGTCGACCTGCCGGTGCGCCCCGTCGCCGGCGGCCCGGACGGCATCGACCTGGCGGACCTGCGCGCCCAGGTGCGCCGCGCCCGCGCCGAGGGGCTGCGCCCGCGCGCCTGCTACGTGATGCCCGACTTCGCCAACCCCTCCGGCGTGCGCATGGAGCTGGCCCAGCGGCGGCGGCTGCTCGACCTGGCCGCCGAGGAGGAGCTGCTGCTGATCGAGGACAACCCGTACGGCCTGTTCCCGGCCGCCGGCGCCGACCGGCTGCCCACCCTCAAGGCGCTGGACACCCGCCGCCGGGTGGTCTACCTCGGCTCGTTCGCCAAGACCGTGCTGCCCGGCGCCCGGGTCGGCTACGTGGTCGCCGACCAGCGGGTGGCCGGCTCCGACGGCACTGTGGGTCCGCTCGCCGACCAGCTCGCCAAGATCAAGAGCATGGTCACCGTGAACACCTCGCCGGTCAGCCAGGCGGTGATCGGCGGGGCGCTGCTGGCCCACGACTGCTCGCTGGTGGCGGCCACCGCCCGGGAGCGGGCCGCGTACGCCCGCAACCTGCGGCACCTGGCCGACGGGCTGGCCCGGCGCTTCCCGGCCGGCGGGCCGGTGCGCTGGAACGTCCCGGCCGGCGGCTTCTTCGTGGTGGTCACCGTGCCGTTCGGCGTGGACGACGCGCTGCTGCACCGCTCGGCCCGCGGCTACGGCGTGCTCTGGACCCCCATGGCGCACTTCTACGACGCGGGCGCCCCGGTCAACGCGCTGCGGTTGTCGGTCAGCGCGGTCACCCCCGAGCAGATCGACGTGGGCCTGGACCGGCTGGCCGCGCTGATCACCGACGAGCTGTCCGCGGTGGGCGCCCCGGCCTGACCCCGCGCTGTCGTCGTTCCGCCACCACCCGTGTTCCCGGGCGGTGCGGCCACCGTTGATAATGGACGGATGGTTGCCTGGGAGTACGCGTTGCTGGTCCGCCGCTATCAGGGGCAGGGCCGCAATTTCCACGTCACGTTCGTCTGGTACGGCCCGGACGGGTCCCGCAACGACGTGACAGCGTACGGCGACACCGCGATCGCCCACCTCAACCGCGTCGGCCGGGAGGGCTGGGAGCTGGTCTCCGCCGCCGAGGACGTGAACAACGTGCAGGGCAGCACCGAGGTGCACCGCTACCACCTCAAGCGCCCGCTGCGCTGACCGGCTAGCGTGATCCTCCCAGTTCGGGGGAGGAGCAGCGGGTGGGCCGGTACGTCGTCGGGGTGGACCTCGGCACGCTCTCCGGGCGCGCCGTGGTGGTCGACGTGGCCGACGGCGCCGAGCGGGGCAGCGCCGTGCACGCGTACCGGCACGGGGTGATCACCGAGCGGCTGCCCGGCGGGCGTGCGCTGCCGCCCGGCTGGGCGCTGCAGGACCCGGCCGACCACGTCGAGGTGCTGCGCACCGCCGTGCCCGCCGCCGTCCGGGCCGCCGGGATCGACCCGGCCGAGGTGATCGGCATCGGCCTCGACGCCACCTCCTGCACGGTGCTGCCCGCCCGCGCCGACGGCACCCCGCTGGCCGGGCTGCCCGAGTTCCGGGACCGGCCGCACGCCTGGCCGAAGCTCTGGAAGCACCACTCGGCGCAGCGCCAGGCCGAGCGGATCAACGCCCTCGCCGCCGCGCGCGGCGAGCCCTGGCTGGCCCGCTACGGCGGCCGGGTCTCCGCCGAGTGGCAGCTCGCCAAGGCCCTGGAGGTGCTGGAGGAGGACCCGGAGGTCTTCCGCCGCGCCGAGCGCTGGGTCGAGACCGCCGACTGGCTGGTCCGGCGGCTCTGCGGCCGTCCCACGCGTAACGCCTCGGCCGCCGGCTTCAAGGGCCTCCGCCAGGACGGCCACTACCCGGACCCCGACTTCCTCGCCGCGCTGCACCCGGACCTTCCGGACCTGCTCGCGAAGATCGACGACGGGCCGTTGCTGCCGCCGGCCGCCCGCGCCGGCGCCCTCACCGCCGAGGCGGCCGGCTGGACCGGCCTGCCCGCCGGGACCCCGGTGGCCGCCGGGGCCATCGACGCGCACGTCACCGCGGCGGCGGCCCGGTCGGTCGCGCCCGGGCGGATGCTCGCCGTCCTCGGCACCTCCACCTGCCTGATCATGAACGCGGAGACCTGCCACGAGGTGCCCGGCGTCTGCGGCGTCGTCGAGGACGGCGTCACCGCCGGCCGGTGGGGCTACGAGGCCGGCCAGAGCGGGGTCGGCGACATCTTCGCCTGGTACGTCGAACGGGCCCTGCCCGCGCCCTACGCCGAGGAGGCCGCCCGGCGCGGGATGTCCGTGCACGAGCTGCTGGACTCGCTCGCCGCCGACCAGCCGGTGGGCGGGCACGGGCTGCTCGCCCTGGACTGGCACAGCGGCAACCGGTCGGTGCTCATGGACCACGAACTGAGCGGCGTGCTGGTCGGGCTCACCCTGGCCACCCGGCCGGAGGAGATCTGGCGGGCCCTGCTCGAGGCCACCGCGTTCGGCGCCCGCACCGTGGTCGAGGCCTTCGAGGCCGCCGGCGTACCCGTCGACGAGCTGACCGCCGCCGGCGGGCTCACCGCCAACCGGCTGCTCCTGCGCATCTACGCCGACGTGCTGCGCCGCCCGCTGCACGTGGTGGACGCCGCGCACCCGGCGGCGCTGGGCGCGGCCGTCCACGCGGCGGTGGCCGCCGGGGCGTACCCGGACGTGGAGAGCGCGTCGGCGGTGATGGGCGCGGCGATCCGCGAGACCTGGCACCCGGACCCGGCCCGCGCCGACGCCTACGACGAGCTGTACGCCGAGTACCGCGCCCTGCACGACCACTTCGGCCGCGGCGGCACCACCGTCCTCCACCGCCTGCACACCCTCCGCCACCGCACCACCTGACCCCCCACCCGGCGCCCAACCCACCCCGCGCCCAACCCACCCCGCACCCCGGCCCACCCCGTTGATCATGAAGTTAGCGCCATGGAACGCGCTTTCCGTTGGCGCTAACTTCATGATCAACGCGGAGAGGGCGGGGCGGCGGCGGGGGTGGGGTGGGGTGGGGTGGGGTGGGGTGGGGAGTGCCGGACGCCCCGCTCGGCCGGGGGCCGGGCGGGGCGTCGGGGTTGCGTGGTGGGGTCAGCCCAGGTCCACCGCCGGGTAGAGCGGGAAGCCGCTCAGCAGGTCGCTGGCCTGCTTGCTGACCGTTTCGGCCAGGGCCGGGTCGAGGACGTACTTGGCCTTGGACGGGGTGCCGTCCGCGTTCGCGCCCGGCGTGGTCTGGCTGAGCACGGTGTGGATCAGCTCGGCGGTCGTGTCCATCTCGGTGCCGCCGAGGCCGCGGGTGGTCAGCGCCGGGGTGCCGATGCGGATGCCGGAGGTGTACCAGGCGCCGTTCGGGTCCTGCGGGACGGCGTTGCGGTTGGTCACGATCCCGGAGTCGAGCAGCGCCTGCTCGGCCTGCCGGCCGGTGAGCCCGTAGCCGGTGACGTCGATGAGCACCAGGTGGTTGTCGGTGCCGCCGGTGACCAGCTTCGCGCCCCGGCGCAGCAGCCCCTCGGCGAGCGCCTGGGCGTTGTCGACGATCCGCTGGGCGTAGCCGGCGAAGTCGGGGCGGCGGGCCTCGGCCAGGGCGACGGCCTTGGCGGCCATCACGTGCGGCAGCGGGCCGCCGAGCACCATGGGGCAGCCCCGGTCGACCTGGTCGGCCAGCTCCGGGCCGCAGAGCACCATGCCGCCGCGCGGGCCGCGCAGCGACTTGTGGGTGGTCGTGGTGACGATGTGCGCGTGCGGCACCGGGTCGAAGTCGCCGGTGAAGACCTTGCCGGCGACGAGGCCCGCGAAGTGCGCCATGTCGACCATGAAGGTGGCGCCGACCGAGTCCGCGATCTCCCGCATGATCCGGAAGTTGACCTTCCGGGGGTACGCCGAGTAGCCGGCCACCAGGATCAGCGGCCTGAACTCGCGGGCCGCCTCGGCGACCTTGTCGTAGTCGATCAGGCCGGTGGCCGGGTCGGTGCCGTAGCTGCGCTGGTCGAACATCTTGCCGGAGATATTCGGCCGGAAGCCGTGGGTGAGGTGGCCGCCGGCGTCCAGCGACATGCCCAGCATCCGCTGGTTGCCCAGCTCCCGTCGCAGCGCGAACCAGTCCGCCTCGGTGAGGTCGTTGACCTGGCGCACCTGGGCCTTCTTCAGGGCCGGCGACTCGACCCGGTCGGCCAGGATCGCCCAGAAGGCGACCAGGTTGGCGTCGATGCCGGAGTGCGGCTGCACGTACGCGTGGGCCGCGCCGAACAGCTCCTTGGCGTGCTCCGCGGCGAGCGCCTCGACGGTGTCGACGTTCTGGCAGCCGGCGTAGAAGCGGCGGCCGATGGTGCCCTCCGCGTACTTGTCGCTGAACCAGTTGCCCATGGCCAGCAGGGTGGCCGGGGAGGCGTAGTTCTCGCTGGCGATGAGCTTGAGCGACTCGCGCTGGTCGGCCAGTTCGGCCCCGATGGCGTCCGCCACCCGCGGCTCGACGGCGCGGATCACCTCCAGCGCACTGCGGAAGGCGGTGGACTCGGCGTTCAGCGACATGCGACCTCCAGGTGACGTGCGGAAGGCCCAGGCGCTCGGCGTGCGTCCTCATGACGGGACCGCTTCCCGATGGTTCTCCATCCCCACGCGCCAGTCACGGCCCGCGCCGATCCTACCGGGTGCGCCGGAGCCGGGCGGGTGCACCTCCGCCGCGTGCCGGCGGGGTTGGGCGGCCCGGGGCTGGGCAAACCCCCGGGGGAGGGGCCCGGCCACGCGGCCCGCGTCCAGGGAGGGAGACCCGAGGATGAGCACACCGACCACCGACCGTCCGCTCGCCGTGGTGACCGGCGCGTCCAGCGGCATCGGGTACGAGTTGGCCGCCCAGTTCACCGAGCACGGCTACGACGTGGTGGTCGCCGCCGAGGACCCGGGGATCGCCACGGCGGCGCGGAACCTGCGCCGCGACAGCGGCCCCGAGGCGTACCCGGTGCAGGTGGACCTGGCCACGCCCGACGGGGTGGAGCAGTTGGCGCGGGTCGTGACGGAGCTGGGCCGCCCGGTGGACGCCCTGGCGCTGAACGCCGGCCGGGGCGCGGGCGGGAGCTTCGTGGGCGGCACCGACCTGAGCGACGAGCTGAACATCGTCGACCTGAACGTGCGGTCGACCGTGCACCTGGCCAAGCGGCTGCTGCCGGGCATGGTGGAGCGGGGGCGGGGGCGGGTGCTGTTCACCTCGTCGATCGCCTCGACCATGCCGGGGCCGTTCCAGCTCGTCTACAACGCCTCGAAGTCGTTCGTGCAGTCCTTCGCCGAGGGGCTGCGCAACGAGCTGAAGGACAGCGGGGTCACGGTCACCTCGCTGATGCCCGGCCCCACCGACACCGAGTTCTTCGAGCGGGCCCACATGGAGGACACCCGGGTGGGCCAGGGGAAGAAGGACGACCCGCGCGCGGTGGCCGAGGACGCCTTCGAGGCCCTCATGAAGGGGGAGCACAAGGTGGCGGCCGGCTCGTTCGTCAACAAGCTGCAGACCGCCGCCGGCAAGATCGTTCCGGACCGGCTGAAGGCGGAGCAGCACCGGAAGATGGCCGAGCCCGGCTCGGGCAGCTGACCCGCGTACACGGCGGCGGGACCCGGCCCCGGCCGGGTCCCGCCGTCCGGTGAAGCCGAGGTCAGGCGACGACGGCGTCGAGCGACTTCTTCAGCGCCTTCGGGGCGGTCGGCGTCTTCGGGGCCTTCGGGCGCAGGTCGATCATGCGCTGGCCGATCTCCTGGAGCTGGTTACGGCCGAGCGCCTCGCGGACCTTGGGGAACCACTCCTGCTCCTCCTCCTCGACGTGGTGCAGCACGTTCTCGATCAGCACCGTCGTCTTGGCGTTGTAGCGCTCGTCGTCGGCGTCCATGGTGAACAGCTCGAAGCAGAGCACGTCGGCGACGTGGTGCTCCTCGTACGACTCCAGGATGTCGTCCTCGACGTCCGGCACGAGCTTGCGGACCTCCGGGTACATCACCTCGTTCTCCAGGTAGGTGTGCACCGTCAGGGCCTCGATGATCTGCCGCACCAGCTTCTGCCGCTCGCCCGCCGGACCCTCCTCGGCGTCCTGGAAGGCCTTGAACAGGCGGCGCATCTCCTTGTGGTCCTCCTTGAGCAGGACGATCGCGTCGGTGGACACCGGGGGTACCTCCTAGAGTCGGTTGATGTCGCCCCCGTACCCCCGTCCCCACCAGGACAAACGAGTGGGGCCCGGCGACTCGTCGCCGGGCCCCACCGATGGCGCTGCCGCTACCTGACCACGTTGAACGCGTCGACCATGCCGGCGCCGTAGAACGAGTTGCGCGCACCGCCGGAGCAGGTCGCGTCGTAGGCGTCACCCAGCAGCGGGACCGGGTTGTAGACGCCCGCCGGGCAGGACCGCGCGACCGACGTGCGCTCCAGGAACGACGCCAGCTGGCCCGGGGTCATCCCCGGGTGCGCCGACAGGGCCAGCGCCGCGACGCCGGTGGCGTGCGGGCCGGACATCGAGGTGCCCTGCTTGTACCCCCACCCGTTGGTGCGGGTGGCGGTGTTGAAGGTGGTCGACAGGATGGCGTCGGTGGTGGTCGAGCGCGCACCCTGCGTCCGGTACCGGGTGTCGCCACCCGGCGCCGTCACGTCCACCACACCCTGGCCGTACGAGGAGTAGTAGCTCTTCTCGCCGGTCGGGCCCACCGCGGAGACGGTCACCACGCCCGGCGCCTCGGCCGGCAGGTCGAGGCAGGCGTTGGTGAGGTTCTCGCGGTTCTCCGGCGTCCCGTTGTCCGGGCTGCCGGTGTCGGTGATCTTGTGGGCCAGGTCGTAGTTGGAGTTGCCCGCGGACGCCACGGTGAGCACGCCCTTGGACTGCGAGTAGCGGATCGCCCGCTGCACGGCCTGCCACACCGGACGCTGGCGCGCGTCGTTGCGGCAGTTCAGCTCCCACGGGTCGATGTAGTAGCTGTTGTTGGTCAACTGCATCCCGTGGTCGGCGGCCCACAGGAACCCGCAGACCGCGGCCTCCGGGAAGATGTAGCCGTCGTCGTTGACCACCTTCACGGCGGCGACCTTGACGCCCGGCGCGATGCCGGTCACGCCGACGCCGTTGACGGCGGCGGCGATGGTGCCGGCCACGTGGGTGCCGTGGTCGCTGGTGGTCGGGTTCCACGCCGCCTCGGTGGTGTTGCTGACACCGCCGACGCAGGACGTGCTCTTGTCCTTGGCGATCTGCGTCGCCAGGTCCGGGTGGGTGCTGGAGATGCCGCTGTCCAGCACGCCCACGACGACGTTGGCGCTGCCGCTGTTCACCGCGTGGGCCTGCGGCACGTGGATCATGTCCATGTCCCACTGCTGGCCGTAGAGCGGCTCGGTGGTCGGGTCGTCGGTGGCGGCGGCGACGTCGGCCGCGGAGACCTCCACGGTCTCGCCCTCGTCGAGGGCGGTGCCCAGGCCGGCGGTGGACGCGACCGCCTCGACGCCCGCCCCCGCCACCTGCGTGGCGAAGTCCGGGTTGGTCGAGCGGACGACGAGCACGCCGATCTGGTCGTAGGAGGCCACGACGGTGCCCTTGGCAGCCGCCACGCGGGCGGCGGCCTTGCTGGTGTTGGCGCCCTGCGGGGCGAGGACCAGGTACGAGGTGTCCGGTCCGGCGGCGGCCGCCGGTGCCAGCCCACCGCTGAGGGCGAGGCCGACGCCGAGCGTCGCGGCGGACGCGGCGGCCAGTGTCTTGCGACGGAGGTTCTTCACACAGCCTCCCAGGGGGCCGATCTGGTCGGACCCGCTCCCTGGCGGGAAGCGGGCCGGCGGAGGACGAGCAGGCTGCTCGCCTTCGAGGGATCAGCGCCGCCGGTCGGTGTGGTGTTACACACACCTGAACGGCCGGACAACACCCGTCAGACGGTGGCCACCGTGTAGGGGATCTCGTCGAGCAGTTCGCGTGCCAGGAAGCCGATCCGGCCGTACCGGGGGACCAGGCGCTGCCCGCTCACCGCGTGGGCGAACGCGGCCCAGCAGGCGGCCTGCGCCGGCTCGGCGCCCCGGGAGAGCAGCCCGGCGAGCAGCCCGGCCCGGACGTCCCCGCTGCCCGAGGTGCCCAGGCCCGCGTCGCCGCTCTCCTCCCGCCAGGCCCGCCCGTCGGGAGTGGCGATGTGCCCGTAGAGGGAGACCACGGCGTCGTACCGGCGGGCCAGTCGCACGGCCTCGGCGTCCAGGTCGTCGCCGGGCTCCCGGTCGAGCAGGTGCCGGGCCTCGGTGAGGTTGGGCGTGAGCACCACCTTGCGTCCCGAGCCGACCAGCAGGTCCGGCTCGTGGCTGAGCGCGCCGAGGGCGTACGCGTCGAGCACCAGCCCGGTCTCCGGGCCGGCCGCGTCGAGGACGACGTGCAGCAGCGCCCGGGTGGCGTCGATGTCCTTGAGGCCGGGCCCGACCGCCACCACGTCCGCCTCGGCGATCAGGCCGTCGAGCAGGTCGCCCGGGTCGCCCCGGACAGCGCCGTCGGCGGTCTCCGGCAGGCCGACCACCAGCGCCTCGGGCACCTGGATGCTGAGCGCGGCGGCGGTGGACTCGGCGGCGGCCAGTTGCAGCACACCGGCGCCGGCGCGCAGCGCGGCCACCCCGGCGAGCAGCACCGCGCCGGGGGTGAACCGCGACCCGCCGACCACCAGCACGGTGCCCCGGGCCTCCTTGCCGCCGGTTGGCACCGGCAGCGCCCAGTCCCGCAGCAGCGCGGGGGTGATGACCTCAGACCGGCTCGGCATGGACCTCGTCCTCCCTGGTCGGACGCGCCCCCTGCCGGTGCAGGTGGGAGACGTCGTTGAACACGTCCGGGGTCAGCCGGCCGGTGGCGTCCGCCGACCAGCCGGTGACCGAGCAGTTGGCGATGACCTGCTCCCGGGTCAGCGCCATCAGCTCCACCTCGGTGAGCCCCTCCACGAGGTACCGCAGCAGGAAGACCAGCGCGTCGTGGCCGAACAGCAGCACCCGGCCGCCGGCGTGGTCCCGGCGCAGGTCGCCGAGGAGCGTACGCAGCCGCAACGCCACGTCGGTCCAGGACTCCCCGCCGGGCGGCCGGTAGTAGAACTTGCCGAGCCGGTCCCGGCGCGCCGCCTCGTCGGGGTGCCGCCGGCGGACGCCGTGCCCGGTCAGCCCGTCGAGGATGCCCAGCTCGCGGTCGCGCAGCCGCTCGTCGCGGCTCGCCGGCACGCCGGTGCCGGCGAGGGCCAGCTCGGCGGTCCGCACCGCCCGCAGGTACGGCGACACCACCGCCACGTCCGGCCGCCGCGCCTCGGGCAGCCCGGCGAGCCACCGCCCGGTCGCCCGGGCCTGCTCCTCACCGGTGGGCGACAGGGGCACGTCCGCGTCCCGGTGGGTCAGGTCGATCAGCTCGGCGCCCGCGGCCTCGGCGGCCGTGGCCGCCACGTTCGCGGTGCTCTCGCCGTGCCGGACGATCCAGAGGGCTGCCAGTTCCGCCATGGGGCCTCCGGTACCCGGGTGCTCCGGCGGGTAACCGTGCCGGTCGGTGGTGGCCGGCACACCCGCGGGGCGTGAACGGCGGCCGGGCGGGTAAGCGCGGTCGGCCCGTACGCGGGCGGGCCGACCCAGGGGAAACGGCGGCCGGGCGGGTAAGCGCGGTCGGCCCGTACGCGGGCGGGCCGACCCAGGGGAGGTGTGCCGTGGCGACGATGGTGCGAGAGCCGACGAGCCCGGTGAAGGACAAGAACTACGACCTGATCCACGCGGTGCAGATGTCACTCCAGCACGTCTGGCAGATGGAGACGTACATCGCCGACGCGGAGGACCGGGGCGACACCGAGCTCGCCACCTGGTTCCGCGCGATCCAGGAGAACAACCGCAAGGCCGGAGAGCAGGGCAAGAAGATGCTCGCCGACCGGCTCCAGAAGGAGAACGGCTGACCGTACGCGCCGGTGGCCGGGTGGGTGCGCCCGCCCGGCCACCGGCGTGTCCGGTACCCGCCACGCCGGGCGGGCGGCGCGGAGTGGCATCGACCGGGCAGAATGTCGTCCGGCGCACCGGGGTGGGCCCGGTCGCGGGGAGGCGACGCATGGGGACGGTCATCAGGGGTCTGCGCGAAGCGCTGGTGCTCTTCCTGATCGCGGCGGTGGCGATCGCGATCGCGGTGGGGATCTGGGTCGGGGTCAGCGGCGGCGACTTCGTCCACCGGCTTGGCGTGGCGTTCATGCTGGTCGGCGCGGTGATCGGGATGACCGGTGACCTGACGCTGAGCCGGATCGGCATGCTGCCGGCCCGGTCCACCTTCGGTCTGGCTCCGGAGCGGGAGGACGGCGGCGGGGGCCGGGTCCTCACCGGCGTCGGCATCTTCCTCTTCGTCTCGGTGCCGCTGATCATCGTCGGGGCCCTGCTCATCACGTGACGAGATCCCCGCGCCGGGACCGTCCGCGTCGTACGGTGTGAGGCGTGGCGACCACGGCGGCCGAGGAGATCCGGGTGGGGGAGCGGCTGGTCCGCGTCTCCAGCCCCGACAAGCCCTACTTCCCCGAGCGCGGCCTGACCAAGCTGGACGTGGTGCGTTACTTCCTGTCCGTCGGGGACGGCATCCTGCGCGCGCTGCGCGACCGACCGACCATGCTGGAGCGCTGGCCGCGCGGCGTGTTCGAGGGCGCGAAGATCGCCACCCGGCAGACCAACAAGGGCGACGCGTTCTACCAGAAGCGGCTGCCGGCCGGCGCGCCCGACTGGGTGCGCACCGCGCACATCACCTTCCCGAGCGGCCGGACCGCCGACGAGGTGGCCCCGAGTGAGCTGGCCGTGGTGATCTGGGCGGCCAACCTGGGCACGCTGCGGTTCCACCCCTGGCCGGTGTCGGCCGGTGACGTGGAGCGTCCCGACCAGCTCCGCATCGACCTGGACCCGATGCCCGGCGTGGACTTCGCCCAGGTGGTCCCGGTCGCCCACGAGGTGCGCGCGTTCCTCGACGAGCTGGGCCTGGTGGGCTACCCGAAGACCACCGGCGGCCGGGGCATCCACGTCTACCTGTCGATCGAGCCGCGGTGGAGCTTCGGGGAGTGCCGGCGCGCGGTGCTGGCGCTGGGCCGGGAGATGGAGCGCCGGCTGCCCGACCTGGTCACCACCACCTGGTGGCGGGAGCAGCGGGACCGGCCGGTCTTCGTCGACTACAACCAGATGGCCCGCGACCACACCGTGACCTCGGCGTACTCGATCCGGCCCACCCCGCGGGCGCTGGTCTCGGCGCCGCTGGACTGGGCGGAGCTGGACGACGCCCGGCCGGAGGACTTCGACGTGGTCAGCCTGCCGGCCCGCTTCGCCGAGCGGGGCGACCCGCACGCCGGCCTGGACGAGCGCCGGTTCTCCCTGGAGCCGCTGCTGGAGCTGGCCGACCGGGAGGGCCTGGAGGCCCCGCCGGAGCGGTAGCCGTCACTGCCACGGGCTCAGCGTCCCGTCGAACTCCTCGAAGACCAGCCAGGTGCGGGTCGACAGCACCCCGGCGATGCTCTGCACCCGGTCCAGCACCACGTCCCGCAGGGTGGCGTTGTCCGGCGCCCGGACCAGGGCCAACACGTCGTGCTCGCCGCTGAGCAGCGCCGCGTGCTCGATGTAGCGCACCCGGGCCAGCTCGGCGGACACCTCGCGCCAGGTGTTCTGCTCGATGGTCAGCGCGATGTACGCCGAGGTGCCCAGCCCGGCCGGCTCGGGCGCCACCTGGGCCCGGAACCCGGTGACCACCCCGTCCCGCAGCAGCCGCTCCACCCGGGCGTACGCGTTGGTGCGCGAGACGTGCACCCGTTCGGCCAGCGTACGGATGGAGAGCCGGGCGTCCTCGGTCAGTTCGCGCAGGATCCGCCGGTCGACCTCGTCGAGTGGCCCGGCCGAACGTCCCGTTCCGCCCGCCGTGCCCGCTGTGCTTCCGGTCTCCTGGCTCATGAGGGTCGCCTTCCGGTGCCATTCGTCCTGCGTTCACGCCGGATGTTGAGTCAATCATCCGACAGCGGAAGCATAGGGCCACCACACGTCCAGGAGGTCCCCGCCGTGACGACCACACCCCAGGCGGTCCGCAGGGCATCCCCGCGCACCCGCCGGCCGGCAACCCCGGCCGTTCCCGACCCCACCGACGGCCTGCTGCCGAAGAGCGAGCCGGTCCGGCTGCTGAACCCGGACGGCACCCCGCTGCCGGCCCGGGACGACTACCCGGAGCCGCCGGTCGAGGCGCTGCGCGAGATGTACCGCCGGATGGTCGTCGGCCGTCGCTTCGACGTGCAGGCCACCGCGCTGACCAAGCAGGGCCGGCTCGCCGTCTACCCGTCCTCGCGCGGGCAGGAGGCCTGCCAGGTCGGCGGGGTGCTGGCGCTGCGCGACACCGACTGGGTGTTCCCCACCTACCGCGAGTCCATGGCGCTGACCGCCCGCGGCATCGACCCGGTCGAGGTGCTCACCCTCCTCCGCGGCGACTGGCACTGCGGGTACGACCCGACGGCCGTGCACACCGCGCCGCAGTGCACCCCGCTCGCCACCCAGTGCGTGCACGCCGCCGGGCTCGCCTACGGCGAGTCCTACCAGGGGCGGGACACCGTGGCGCTGGCCTTCATCGGTGACGGCGCCACCAGCGAGGGCGACTTCCACGAGGGCGTCAACTTCGCCGCCGTGTTCAAGGCCCCGGTCGTCTACTTCGTGCAGAACAACAAGTACGCGATCAGCGTGCCGCTGTCCCGGCAGACCGCCGCGCCGAGCCTGGCCTACAAGGGCGTCGGCTACGGCGTGCCCAGCGAGCAGGTCGACGGCAACGACCCGGTGGCCGTGCTCGCCGTGCTGACCCGCGCCGTGGCGCACGCCCGCGCCGGCAGGGGCCCGTACCTGGTCGAGGCGCACACCTACCGCATGGAGCCGCACACCAACGCCGACGACCAGACCCGCTACCGGGACGCCGAGGAGGTCGAGGCGTGGCGCGACCGCGACCCGATCGCCCGGCTGGAGGCGTACCTGCGGAACCGGGGCGCGCTGGACGACGCCGCGGTCGCGGCGATCGCCGAGGAGGCCGAGGCGTACGCCGCCGCGCTGCGCGACCGGATGAACGCCCAGCCCGAGGTGGACCCGCTCAGCCTCTTCGACCACGTCTACGCGGAGCCGACCCCGCAACTGGTCGAGCAGCGTGACCAGGTCCGCGCCGAACTGGCCGCGGCCCGCGCCGAGGAGGGGGACGCCTGATGGCCACCATGACCATGGCGAAGGCGCTCAACGCCGCGCTCGCCGACGCGATGCTGGACGACGAGCGGGTGGTCGTCTTCGGCGAGGACGTCGGGCAGCTCGGCGGCGTCTTCCGGATCACCGACGGGCTCCAGGCCCGGTTCGGCGACAAGCGCTGCTTCGACACCCCCCTCGCCGAGGCCGGCATCGTCGGTTTCGCGGTCGGCCTGGCCATGTCCGGGCTGCGCCCGGTGGTCGAGATGCAGTTCGACGCGTTCGCGTACCCGGCGTTCGAGCAGATCGCCTCGCACGTGGCCAAGCTGCGCAACCGCACCCGGGGGGCGCTCAGCGTGCCGATCGTCATCCGGGTGCCCTACGCGGGCGGCATCGGCGGCGTGGAGCACCACTGCGACTCGTCCGAGGCGTACTACGCGCACACCCCGGGCCTGAAGGTCGTCACCCCGGCCACCGTCGAGGACGCGTACTCACTGCTGCGCGAGGCGATCGACGACCCGGACCCGGTCGTGTTCATGGAGCCGAAGAAGCTCTACTTCGGAAGCGCCGAGGCGGGGCTGCCGGCCCGGACCGCGCCCTTCGGCAAGGCCGCCGTGCGCCGCGCCGGCACCGACGCCACCCTTGTCGCGTACGGGCCGGCGGTGCCGGTCGCGCTGGAGGCCGCCGAGGCCGCCCGCGAGGAGGGCTGGGACCTGGAGGTGGTCGACGTGCGCACCATCGTGCCGTTCGACGACGCCACCGTGACCGCCTCGGTGCGGAAGACCGGCCGCTGCGTGGTCATCCAGGAGGCGCAGGGCTTCGCCGGGGTCGGCGCGGAGATCGCCGCCCGGGTGCAGGAGCGCTGCTTCCACGCCCTGCACGCCCCGGTGCTGCGGGTGTCCGGGCTGGACATCCCCTACCCCGCGCCGATGCTGGAGCACACCCACCTGCCCTCGGTCGACCGGGTGCTGGACGCCGTGGCCCGGCTCCAGTGGGACGACCAGCCGGACGAGCGGTGGGTGGCGGCATGAGCGAACGCACCGAGCGAAGCGAGGGCCGTGAGGGCATGCCCGGCCGGCACGGCATGAGCACCGCGACCGGGACGCGGGACTTCCTCCTGCCCGACCTGGGCGAGGGCCTGAGCGAGGCGGAGATCGTCGAGTGGCGGGTCGCCGTCGGCGACGTGGTCACCGTGGACCAGACCGTGGTCGAGGTGGAGACCGCCAAGGCCGTGGTCGACGTCCCCTGCCCGTACGCCGGCCGGGTCGTGGCCCTGCACGGCGCGGTGGGTGAGGTCCGCCCGGTGGGCCAGCCGCTCATCACGATCGCCCCGCTCGACCGCGACGGCGGCGACGACCCGCACGCCACCTACCGCGAGGAGGAGCGGGCCGGCTCCGGCAACGTCCTGATCGGGTACGGCACCGGCCACGGCGGCTCCGGCCGGCGGCGCCGCCGCCCCCGGCTGGCCCTGGCCCCCGAGCCCGGCACCGCGCCGGCCGCCCCCGCCCCGCCGGCCGCCCCCGCGGACGGCACCGCGCCGCTGGTCATCTCGCCGATCGTCCGGCGGCTGGCCCGGGAACACGGCCTCGACCTGGCGGCCCTGCGCGGCACCGGGCCGGGCGGGGTGATCCGCCGCGCCGACGTCGAGGCGGCGTCCACCGCGCCGCTCGCCGCCGTCCCGGACGCCCCGGCCGCGCACGTCGGGCTGGCCCCGGCCGGCGACGGCGACGTGGTCATCCCGCTCACCGGCATCCGCAAGGTCATCGCCGACAAGCTCTCCCGCAGCCGGCGGGAGATCCCCGAGGTGACCATCTGGGTGGACGTGGACGCCACCGGGCTGCTGGCGACCCGGGCCGCGATCAACGCCGCCACCCCGGAGGCGCCGGTCAGCATCCTGGCCCTGCTGGCCCGGATCTGCCTGAGTGGCCTGCGGAGGTACCCGCAGCTCAACGCCCACGTCGACACCGAGGGGCAGCGGATCGTCCAGTCGGCCGGGGTGCACCTGGGCATCGCCGCGCAGACCGACCGGGGCCTCGTCGTCCCGGTGCTGCGCGACGCCCAGCGGCTGACCACCCGGGAGCTGGCCGCGGCCCTCGCCGAGACCACGGCGGCCGCCCGGGCCGGCAGCCTGCCCCCGGCCCGGCTCACCGGCGGCACCTTCACGCTGAACAACTACGGGGTGTTCGGCGTGGACGGGTCCACCCCGATCATCAACCACCCGGAGGCGGCGCTGCTCGGCGTCGGCCGGATCGTCGACAAGCCGTGGGTGGTCGACGGGCAGCTCGCCGTGCGCAAGGTGACCCAGCTCAGCCTCACCTTCGACCACCGGGTCTGCGACGGCGGGGTGGCCGGCGGCTTCCTGCGGCACGTCGCGGACTGCGTGGAACAGCCCGCCCTGCTGGTGGCGAACGTCTGAGCCCCGGCCCCGGCCCCGGCCACCCTCGGGGCCGGGGCCGCACACCTGTTTCTCCGCCGACGGACCGGGAAGACGAGCCCGGTCGCCGACGGGAGGGACGGATGACGTATCCGCACATGCCCTCGGCCGGTGGGGTACGCCCGCATCCGGTCGCCGGCGCGCCACTGATGTGCGACGCGCGGGAGCACGGGCTGACCGGGGACGGGACCACCAACGACCAGCCGGCCTTCGCCGCGCTGGTGGACCTGCTGGGTGACGCGTACGCCGCCGACGGGCGGGCCCGGGTGATCTACTGCCCGCCCGGGGTGTACTCGATGCGGGACGCCGGCACGGTCTGGCGGAGCGGCGTCTCGCTGGTCGGCGCGGGCCCCGGCGCCACCCGGTTCGTGCTCGGCAACCCGGGTGACCGGGCCGACCCGGCCCCGCTGGCGTTCCACACCGCCGAGCTGCACGGCGCGAGCCGGGAGCGGCACCTGGCGTACTGCACCTTCGCCGACTTCGAGATCGACGGGTCCGGGGTGGCGATGGCCGAGTACCACCCGCTGGCCAAGGGGCTGGGCCTCCAGTACGTGGTGCGGGGCATGTTCCGCAACCTCTACATCCACCACACGGCGGCGACCGGCCTGGGCTGCGACTTCCTCCAGGACTGCCTCATCGACGGGGTGCTGGTGGCCGGCTGCGGGCGGATGGACAACGGCACCGAGATGGGCGGCGCGGGAATCGGGATCGGGATCGGCGGCTGGGGCAGCGTCGAGCGGGTCAACGTGGTGAACTGCTCGGCGGTCGGCAACGCCACCAGCGGGATCTTCTTCGAGCTGCAGTTCGAGGGCGGGCTGCGACCGCGCGGCATCCGGGTGGTGGGCTGCCACGCCGAGGGCAACCGCTTCGGCGTCGCCGACTGGGGTGCGAACGGCCTCGTCGTGTCGGCGTGCACGCTGGTCGGCAACCTCGACGCCGGCTTCCAGGTCTCGGCCAAGGGCACCACCGGCACGGCGGGTCGCGGCGGCCTCCTCACCGACTGCGTGATCGACGCGAACCTGCGCGACGGGATCAGCATCGGCAACACCCCCGGCCCGTACACCGTGCGGGGCAACCGGATCAGCGGTAACGGCCGGTATGGCTACCACCAGCGCAGCCTGGGCGGCGCGGGGCAGGAGTGCGCCCGGGAGATCGTCGTCGAGAGCAACGACTTCTACGGCAACAGCCTGGACGCCGTCCGCTTCGACCGGCCGGTCCGGGACGCGTTCGTCGTCGACAACCGGATCCGGGCGAACGGCCGGCAGTGCGGGCCGGCCGACCGGAGCGGCGGCGACACGGTCCGGTACGGCGAGAGGTCGGTGGTCGACCGCCGGGCGAGCTGGCGGGACGACGCGCACCGGGGCAAGACCATCCGGGTGGGCGAGCGGGTCGCGGTGGTCGCCGCGAACGACGAGAACGAGCTGCACCTGGCCCCGGTCCGGCCGGGCGCCTTCACGGGCTGGAGCGGCGACATCCCGAATCCGGGCAGCAGTTACGAGCTACCCGCGCCGCCGGCGACCCGGGCCGGCATCACCGTCAACGCGACCATGGACTCGGCCACCATCCGCGGCAACCGGGTCTGGGACAGCCACGAGCCGACCACCCAGACGCACGGGCTCTGGGTCACCGCGGAGGGCGGCTGCGTCGGCTGCCGTGTCGAGGACAACGACCTGGCCGGGAACGCGGAGGCGGCCGTCCGCCTGGACACGCCGCCCGTGGGCGGCCGTTGGGACCGCAACCACGGGGACGACGACCGGGCGTGAACCGGTCGTCGCGGTCCGTCCGTCGCAACCGGTCACGGCCGTGACGCGCCGCCCGTCCACGTCGCCGATTCCCATTCCCGTACGCTCGCGCCGAAATCGAAGTCAGCCGCCTCTGGCAATTCCGCCGAATATGCCACGCCGTCCCGAGGGCCGTACAGAATGTGAACCAAGGGGGACTGGAAATGGGGTGCGGAATATGGACGTGAGGCGGCGATTGACGCTATTGGCGGTAACCATCGCAGCCACACCGCTGGTGGTCGGCGGGTGCACCGCCGGCCAGCGGGAGGCCGTCAAGCCCGGTCACGGCAAGGCGGCGGCCCCGCCGTCGGTGACCCTCACCCCGGCGGACCGGACGAAGGGCGTGCCGGTCAGCGCCGAGGTGGGAACCACGGTCAGCGGCGGGAAGGTGACCGCCGTGAAGCTCACCGACGACAAGGGCCGGCCGGTGCCGGCGAAGCCGCGCGAGGACGGGTCGGGCTGGGTGCCGGACCGGCCGCTGGAGAATTCGCGGACGTACACCGCGGAGGTGACCGCGACCGGCGATTCCGGGCGGACGACCACGCAGAAGACGACGTTCACCACGATGGCGAAATCCACCAAGCCGACCGTCACGAGCGAGCTCTATTTCACCAGCAAGCAGACGTACGGGACGGCGATGCCGGTGGTTGTCGCATTCGATCCGCCCATTCCTAAAGAGGCCAGAGCGGACGTGCAGCGCCGGTTGTTCGTGAAGACCGACCCGCCGCAGCCGGGCACCTGGTCCTGGATGGCGGACGGCAAGCAGGTCGAATACCGGGCGCCCGACTTCTGGAAGTCCGGTACGAAGATCAGCGTGCGGAGCGCCCTGGAGGGGCTGCCGATCGGCACGGACGCCATCGGCGACGCCGACCACAGCGCGACCTCCACGATCGGCCGGCAGGTCTCGCTCGAGATCGACAACGCCACCAAGCAGATGTCCGTCTTCCGGGAGGGCAAGCTGCTCCGCAAGGTCCCGGTGAGCCTCGGCAAGTCGAGCACGCCCACCTCCAGCGGCAAGATGGTGATCATGGAGAAGTTCGACCACACCACCTTCGACACCCGGGGTTCGGCCGATCCCTACGTGGTCGAGGTGGACGACGCCCAGCGGCTCACCTGGGGTGGCGAGTTCATCCACTCGGCCCCGTGGTCGGAGGGGGAGCAGGGCTTCACCAACACCTCGCACGGCTGCACCAACGTCTCGGCGGCCGCCGCGGACTGGCTGATGGGCGTCACGCAGGTCGGCGACCTGGTGACCGTCAAGGGCACCGAGGTGAAGCTGGACCAGGGCAACGGCTTCACGGCCTGGAACGTCGGCTGGGACGAGTTCGTCAAGGGCAGCGCGCTGCCCGTACCGGCGGGGTTGAAGCCCACGCACAGCGCCGTGCCGCACCCGGGCGCGGTGGCCGGCGGGTCGTCGCCCGCCCCCGCCCCGTCGAAGAGCAACAGCGGCGGCTGACCACCGGGGAGGAACGGCCGGGCCGGCCCGCGACAGCGCGGGCCGGCCCCGCGCCGTTCAGTCCAGGTCGACCCGGGCCACGCCCGTCGCGGTCAGGCTGCCCAGCCAGAGGCGCCGCCCGTGCTGCCGCACGCCGGTGACCATCGGGTACGTCCCGCTCGGGCCGTGCAGGGTGCGCAGCACCCGACCGGTGCCGTCCACCAGGGCGACCAGCCCGTAGCGGCGGGGTTGCGGCTGCACCGCTCCCGGCAGCAGGGCCACGACCTGGCGCACCCGGGGATGCGGCAGCAGCTTCTCCATGATCGGCAGCCGCGGGCTGGGCAGCGCGATCCAGTAGGTCCCGTCGCCCACGGCCGAGACGTTGTCCGGATAGGCCGGCAGGTCGGCCAGCACGGTGGCCCGGCCGTCGGGCAGGTCCACCCGGAGCAGCCGGTGGGTGGCGGTCTCGACCAGCATCAGCGCGGACTCGTCCGGGGTGAGCGCCACTCCGTTGGGGAAGTAGAGCCCGCCGGCCACCACCTCGGTGCGCCCGGTCCGCCGGTCGTACGCCAGCACGCGGCCGTTGGGCCGGTGCTCCAGCAGGTCCCGCTTCCAGTGCGAGAGCGGGAACCGGTCCGACGAGTCGGTGAAGTAGACCGTGCCGTCGCGGGCCACGGCGGCGTTGTCGGCCAGGTGCACCGGGGGCGCGCTGCCGGTCAGCTCCTGCACCGCGCCGTCGGGCGTGACCCGCAGCAGCCCCCGGTAGGCGTCGCAGACCACCAGCCCGCCGTCGACCGGGTCCAGTTCGATGCCGAGCGGCCGGCCGCCGGTCTCGGCGAGCAGCGTGGGGCGGGTGCCGGCCGGAGCGTCCGCCGGCCACCACCAGAGCCGCCCGTCCTCGTCGCCGCTGACCACCCGGCCGTCCGGGTCGATCAGCACGTCCTCCGGGCCGTGCGCGCCGTCGGGCAGCGGCAGCAGGTCGGCTCGGTCGAGCCGCACGTCGGTGGGGGCCCACGGCCCGTCCAGGGGCGGTGGCACGGTGGCCGGCTCACGGACCGGTCGGATCAGCAGGGGCACGCGCGGGCGGGGGACGGCCATCCGGCCATTCTTCCCCGCCGATGGCCCGGCCGGGAGTCCCCGGCGGCGTGTCCGCGTCGCGGTCGCGGGCCCGGGGCTGCGGGATGACCCCGAGGCCGCTCAGGGTCCCACCCGGGACCTACCCGGAACCCCGCTCGCGGGCGGCCGGAACTGTCGGTGGTGGGGGGTAGGTTCGGGACATGCGAGAGCGCGGCGACCGGTTCCACGTGGCGACGAGCGTCAGCGACCACGTGGTGGACCTGCGGGCGGTCGGCGAGATCGACATCGCCACCGTGGCGGCGTTCCGGGCCGCGCTCTGGGCGGCGCCGGCCCGGCCGGTGCTGCGGCTCGACCTCTCCGGTGTGCGGCTGCTCTCCGCCGCCGGGGTGCGCGCGCTGGTCGCCGCCCACCTGCGGGTCCGGGCCCGCGGCGGCGAGCTGGTGCTGGTCGACCCCGACCCGGTGGTCGCCCGGGTGCTGCGGGCCACCGGCCTGCACCGGGTGCTGCCGATCCGCGAGTCGGCCCACGAGCTGGTCACCTGCGCCGCCGCCTGACCGGCGTGCCGCCGCCGGGCCGCCGGCGGCACGCCGACGGCCCTGGCGGACGGTCCGTGGGTCAGCGCACGCCGACCAGGTCCACCACGAAGACCAGCGTCTCGTTCGGCTTGATCACGCCGCCGGCGCCCCGGGCGCCGTAGCCCAGGTGCGGCGGGATGGTCAGCCGGCGCCGGCCACCGACCTTCATGCCGACCACGCCCTGGTCCCAGCCGGCGATGACCTGGCCACCGCCGAGCGGGAACTCGAACGTGTCACCCCGGTTGTACGACGCGTCGAACTCGCGGCCGGTCGAGTGGGCCACGCCCACGTAGTGCACGCTGGCCAGCTGGCCGGGGCGGGCCTCCGGGCCGTCGCCGACCGTGATGTCCTCGATGACGAGATCGGCGGGCGGCGCGCCCTCGATCGGGCCAACCTCGGGCTTCTCCATGAGCGGTCTCCTCGGTGCTGACAGGTGTGGTCCCCGTCGATCCTGCCGGATCGCGGCCGGCCGATACGCGTCGGTCCCCGCCGCGGCGTGGCGGCGGGGACCGGTGGGTGGCACGGGAGTGGAGGCCGCCATGCGTACCCGGCAGGTGCGCGACGGGACGACCCGGGACGTCGGGACGGCGAGGAAACCCGCCGCCTGACCGGCGGCGGCCTCAGGTGGCCGCCGCGAGCTGGGCGGCGAGCAGCGCGGGCGCCTCGGCGAGCGACGGCCCGTACCAGGTGAGGTGCCGGCCGGAGACCAGCGCGGCCGGCACGCCGGGGAACGCCTCCGGCCCGTCGTCGGCGGTGAACCGGTAGGGCTCGTCCGGCAGCACCACCAGATCCGGTTCCCGGGCGCGCAGCTCGTCGAGGCCGGGCCGGGGATAGCGCTCCGCGTGGTCGGCGTACCGGTTGGTGACGCCGAGCCGGCGCAACACGTCACCGGCGAAGGTGTCCCGGCCCAGCACCACCCAGGGGCGCCGCCACACGGGCACCACCGCCGCCCGCGGCGTGGCCGGCGCGGGCGGCGTGGCCCACGCCCGGCGTGCCGCCCGGAGCCAGTCCGGCTCGCCGGGCACTCCGAGGGCGGCGACCAGCGCGCCGAGCTGGGCCAGCGCCTCCGGCACGGTACGGGGAAAGGTGACCCGCACGGGCACGCCGGCCGCCCGCAGCGCCTCCGCGTCGGCGAGGCGGTTCTCCTCCTCGTTGAGCAGCACCAGGTCGGGCTCCAGCGCGCGCACCCGGTCCAGGTCCGGATACTTCGTCCCGCCCACCCGCGCGACGTCCAGCCCGGCCGGGTGGGTGCACCAGTCGGTGGCGCCCACCAGCACCTCGGGGCGGGTCAGCGCCACCGCCTCGGTCAACGACGGCACCAGCGACACCACCCGCACGACGGCTCCCTCCCTCGCCCCGGCCCATCGTCGCCTATCGACGGTCGTGGGTGCGGTGGCCGGGACCGGTGACGCGGCCGGCTCAGCGTGCCGTCTCGTCCACCAGCGCCGTCACGTCCAGGTGGGCGGGGCGGCAGCCGACCGTGGCGGCGAACCGGCGTACCGCCGCGTCGACGTGCGCGCGGGCCGCGCCGATCCCGGCGGACGGGGCCAGGCGCACCTCGACCCACACGTCCGGGCCGGTGACCGGGCCGGTGAGCACGACCCGGGCCCGGCGGACACCGGGCGCCCGCAGCAGATCGCGTTCCAGCGCGCCGGTCAGCACACCGCTCGCCACGCGGGTGCGCCCGGTGCCGTCGCCGGGGTGCGCCAGTGTGCCGCCGAGCCGGTCCGGCACCCGCAGCCCGGCGGCGAGCAGCCGCTGCCCCAGCAGGGCGAGCAGCAGCCCGCCCGCGGCCACCGCGAGGGCGCTCCACGGCGCGCCGGCCCGCCACCAGCTCACCGGCCCGGCACCGATCAGTGGCACGCCGCCGCCGGGCAGCCGGCCCGCCCCGACCGCCGACGCCGTGCCGCCCGCCGCCGCGAGCAGCAGGGCGAGCACCGTCCACAGCAGCCGGTGGGCGGCGTTGCTCACGGCGCCCGCCGGGCGCGGACGAGCCGGACCTCGACGGGGTCGCGGAGGGGCGCGGTCAGCCGGTCCAGCTCCCGGCGCAGCGCGAACTCGACGTCGGCGCGGGCGGCCGGGTCGCCGGTGGCGGTCACCCGGGGTCGCCAGGCGTCGCCGCGCCGGCGGACGCGGACGCGGGCCCGGCGGACGCTCGGCACGGACCGGACCGCCCGGGCCAGCCGCCGCTCCACCGAGCGGCGGTGCAGGTGCCAGCCGTCGCCGTCGGTGAGCCGCAGCCGGGCCGGCCGCCAGCGGCGCAGCTCGGCGCCGAGCACCAGCAGGCCGAGCAGGGTGACGGCGGCGGCGATCCCGCGTACCGGCGGGTCCGCCCAGCGGACCGTGGTCAGCGTGGCCGACCACCCGGACGGCAGGGGACCGGCGCGGCCCAGCGCGGCGAGCAGCCCCGCGACGGCCGCCAGCACCCCGCCGGCCAGCAGGGCCACGGCGAGCAGCAGGGTGGCGACCCGGTTCACCGTCCGCACGGCCCGCTCCGCCCGTCAATGGGGGCGCTCATGTCGCCTCCCGCGCGTCCGCGTCCGGGCCGGCCGCCCGCCGCCGGTCGCGGTCGTCCGGTCCGGCGCCCGGGCTCCCCGGCTCGCCGGGCAGGCGCAGGTCGACCACCGTGACGGTGACCGCCTCGACGGTCAGGCCGGTGTGGGCCTCGATCCGGGCGGCCACCCGGCGGCGGACCGCGGCGGCCGCCGCGGTCAGCGGCGCGCCGTGCGCCACCACCACGTCCAGGTCTACCCGGACGGCGGCGCCGTCGGCGCGCACCGTGGCCACCGGATCGGTGACGGCGTGGGTACCCCGGGCCGCCTCCTCGGCGAGCCCGGCGATCCGCTCCTCCGGCCAGGTGACCGGCGCCGGTCGGGCGGCGGCGCGCCGGGGCAGGGTGCCGGTCATCCCGGTCCGCCTCAACGACGCCGGTCGGCGGTGGCCCGGTCGGCGAGCCCGGGCAGGCTGACATCCCCGTCGCGCACCCGCACCAGCAGCCATCCGACCAGGCCGGCCACGGTGGCGGCGGCCGCCGCCCCGGCTCCGCCCAACGCCCAGACCGCGACCACCAGGAAGCCGGCCAGGAAACCGAACTGCCCGCGCGTCATGCCCCACCCCCGCTCCCGCCGCGATCGACCGGACCGGCGGGGCGTACCCGTTTCGGGACGGGGCAGTCCTCCGACCGCGTCGCTCAGCCGACCGTGCCGCTCAGCCGGCCCCGGCGGGGACGGGCGCGCGCTCGGAGGGGCCGGTTCCTCGGTCTCCTCCGGGGTCCTCCCGGCGAGCCTAGGGTCCCGGGACCTGCCGCGCGCCGGACGACGGGTCGGCATCGGTGGCCGGCCGGCGGGCGGCCCACTCCGCGCGGGTCAGCGCGTACTCCACCTCGCCGTGTTCGGAGCCGGGGATCGCCTCCGGCCAGTCCTGGTGGAACGTCCGTCGGTACGCCAGCCCGGCCTTCTCCAGGACCCGGCGGGACCCGGTGTTGACCGCCATGGTGGTCGCCACCACCCGCTCCACGCCGAGGACGGTGAAACCGTGCCCGACCAGTGCCCGTGCGCCCTCGGTGGCGTACCCGGCGCCCCAGGCGTCCCGGCGCAGCCGGTAGCCCAGCTCCACCTCGCGGGGGTCGCCGTCGCGCAGCGGCCGGAACTCGAACCAGCCGAGGAATTCCCCGTCGGCCCGCCGTTCCGCCGCCCACCAGCCCAGCCCGGGCGGCCGGCGGTACGCGGCCAGCATGGTGGGCAGCACCCGGTCGCGGATCTCGCCGGCCGGGGTGGGCCGGCCGCCGGTCAGGTAGCGCATCACCGCCGGGTCGCCGTCCAGCCCGGTGAGGAGCGGGGCGTCGTCCGCGGTGAACTCGCGCAGCACCAGCCGGCCGGTGGTCAGGAAGATCGCCACACGGGCGATTCCACCCGTCCCGGCCGGACCGGGCAACCGGATTCCGCCGCACCGCCGAGGCGACCGCCATGATCGACGCCCTAGACTCGGGCGTCGACACCAGCGACGGACGGATCTGGCGAGATGACGAGCACCGGCAGCGTGGCCACCACCTGGCTGCGTCCGATCCCGCCCGGGGTCGCGCCGCAGCTCACCCGCGCCGGTCACCTGGCCTATCCGGCCCGCCGGCTCGGTGAGCTGGTGCAGGGCAGGCCGCCGGGCGTCACCGGGCACCAGTGGAGCACCGCCGGGCGGGAGGGCCTCGACCAGGTGGTCTGCGCCGCCGACACCGGCCTGCCGCTGTTCGCCGTGCAGTTCGCCCCGCCCGCGCCCGCCGGGTCGCCGGCCCGCCGGGCCGAACGGATGACCAGCGCGGTCTGCGCCGCCGTCGGGCTGCCGCTGCTGCGGGTCGAGTCGCCGACGTTGCACGCCCCCGCGCACGCCCGCCGCCTCGTCGAGTACGTCATCGACGCGCGCGGCTACGCCGCCGGCACCGGCCCGGACAGCGGCGACGCCGTCGGATTCCGGGACATCGTCGGCCGGCTCCCCGACGGCCGGCGCGGACCGGTCAACGACCTCGGGGCGCTGACCCGGGCCGCCGCCGTCGAGGCGTACGTGGAGCGCCGGCTCGCCGACCCGATCGTCCGCGGGCTGCACGTGCGGTGGGCGGACGGCCCGGCCGAGGGCTGGAGCTGGGTCGAGGTGCGGCCCGGCCGGTGCCTGGTCGAGCGGGTGCACCTGGTGACGCAGCGCTTCTCCTGCGGGGTGGACCCGGGCCGGCTCGCCGAGGACCTGGCCGCCGTGGCGATCGGGGAGCGGCTGCGCGACCTCGACCCCGCCGAACCGTCCCTGCTGGACCGGGACGAGGTACGCGCGCGGATCCGGCGGCTGGCGGCCCGGCGCGACGAGTTCGAGGGCGGCTTCGCCTTCGACCATCTCTGCGCCGACTGACCCGGCGTCGAGGGGCCGCGTCCGGCCGCCCCGGAAATCTCCGCGAATTCTCCCGATCCCCGGTTGAACCTTCGCCGTGCCGGCTCCGTACCTAAGCGGGAATGGACGCAGATCTTCCCCGCCGCGCCGGACGGCGCGGGGACGGTGCGGAAAGGGCATCGTCGGTCATCGACGTGCGACCGGAACGTCGCAGTGATCCTCACCCCGAAATCCATCGGTCCGCCGGGGTCACCAGTCAACTACCGGATCGAGAAGGAGAGCAATTCGATGCGCAGGTCCACACGGGCGCGCCGGTCATCCGGTAACGCGCGGAGCAAGCGTCTGCTGGCCGTGGTCGGCACGCTCGCGGTCTTCGGCGGAATCGTCGCCGTCACCCAGATCTCGTCCGCCCAGGACCGGCGGACCACCGTCCGCTCCGCCTCGGCGTCCTGTGTGGCCCCGAGCCCGGGCGCCACCGCGCCGGACGGCCGCGGCAGCACCACCCGGACCTGGCAGAACGGCCGCTGGGTACGCAACCACTGGGGTGACGGGCAGATGTCGGCCGCCGAGTGCCAGCAGACCAGGGGTGGCGGCGCGGGCGCCGGGACCCCGACCGTGGCCTGCCCCGACGTGCGGAGCAAGCTGCCGCAGGTGCCCGAGCCGGCGCGCGCCGAGGTGGACCGCAACCTCGCCCTGCTGAACGACCAGATCGCCGAGGCCAACCGGCGGCTGGCGGCCGACGGCCGCAACGGCGGCGACTTCATCAACAACGCCATCCTGCGGCCGCTGGCCGAGAAGCGGACCGCGACGTTGAACCGGATCGCGACGGCCATCGGCCGGGTCGCCCAGCGCCCGCAGGGCCTGGACCAGTTGGCCCGGTGCGCCATCGCCGACAACGCCCAGAACGGCGGCCAGAACGGCGGTGGCAACAACGGCGGCGGCAACAACGGCGGGCAGACCGGTGCGCCGACGAGTTCGCCGACCGGCGGCAACAACGGCGGCAACAACGGTGGCCAGACCGGCGGCAACAACGGCGGTAACAACGGCGGCAACAACGGTGGCAACAACGGTGGCCAGAACGGCGGGAACAACGGCCTGAACGTGCTCGCCAAGGACTGCACCAACAGCGAGCTCCAGGCGCACGACGGTTTCCAGAACGGCAACCGGTGCGTGAGCACGGCGTTCGGTGAGGTGGGCTCCGCCGCCAACAACCCCTCGCTGCTCATCACGCAGTTCCCGAACCGGGTCCAGCGCAACCAGCCGTTCACCCTCCGGGTCAGCACCCGGAACCTGGTGCGCGACCGCTTCCTCGCCGCCGGCCAGGGTGGCTACTACGTGGAGAGCTCCCTGCTGAACGAGCAGGGCCTGGTGCGCGGCCACTTCCACACCGCCTGCCGGATGCTGCAGACCACCCAGGCGGCGCCGTCGAATCCGCAGGACGTTCCGGCGTTCTTCGTGGCGACCGAGGACGGCGGCGGCAGCAACCAGGCCGACCAGGTGACCATCCAGGTGCCCGGCCTGCCCCAGTCGGGCCTGGCGCAGTGCGCGGTCTGGGCCGGTGACGGCTCGCACCGCATCCCGATGATGGAACGGGCCAACCAGACCCCCGCCTTCGACGCGGTGCGGATCCGGGTCAACTGAGCATCGACGGCCGGAGCCGCCCGGGGGTCCGCCCCGGGCGGCTCCGCCGTCGCCCGGTCACCGTTCGCCGCCCGCGCAGTGCGGCAGGCGGGTCCAGTGCACGACGGTGGCGTCGTCCGGGACCACCGCGGCGGAGCCGGCCTCGGCCTGCCGGACGCGGCGCAGGACGGCCTCCGGCCCGCCTTCGGCGAGCAGTTCCAGCACGCCGGTCCAGTCGGTCAGGTCGTACGGGCTGACGGCGCGGCTGGCGCCGTTGCTGAGCAGCGCGACGCCGCCCAGGTCGCACAGGGGTGAGCTGCCGGTCACCGCCTCCTCGGCCGCGTGCGGATCGTCCTTGGCGATCCAGTAGCCGCCCGGCTGGTTCCGCCGGGCTCGCAGCGCCTCGGCGCAGGAGGCGCGGACGCAGTCGTACTCCGGTGTGCCCACCGAAAGGCCCGCCAGCGGTGCCGAGCAGGCGCGCCGGGCGGCGACCTCGCGCTCGTCCGTGACGACCCGCGGGCGCCCGCCGAGCCGGTCGAGCACGAGGAAGGAGTCGGCGAGCAGGAGGTGCTCCAGGCGGCCCCGGTGGGCGCGGACGATCGCCACGGTGGCCTGAGGGCTCGCGGGGTGCGTGATGTCGCAGGTGCCACGGTGCTCGGCGGCGATCTCGTCGATCGCGTCGCCGAGGATCGACGTGAGGTCCCGCCCGTCACCGCGCGACAGCCGGCCCAGCAGCGCTCCGCCCAGACGGTGGGTGTACCAGGCGACACCGTGGAAGCAGATCGACGCGGTTCCCGGGATGCCGGCGCCGTCGAGCAGCACCACGGCGGCGGGAACGGCGCCGGCGAAGTCCTCGTTCGGCCGGCCGGTTGTGCCGGCGCTGGTCGCCATGCTGACGTGCACCGATGGACTCCGGAGTCGGGAGTGCGGGCGCCCGGGCGGGCCGGGCGCCGGGACGACGTGGTCTGCCGGGACACCCCGCCCGGCTGAAAAATGTTAACGCCGGGAAAAGCCGACCGGGGCCACGCCGATTTCTCAGCGTGACCCCGGGATGCCCGACGGTGAACCGGGAGGGTTCAGCGGTTCTTGTAGGCCTCCACCACGGAGACCGGGATGCGGCCGCGCTCGGAAATCTCGTAGCCGTTCTTGACGGCCCATTCCCGGATGGCGCGGTTCTGCTCGCGGTCCATTCCCGAGGTGCTCGGGCGGGCACCGCCGCGGGCGGGGCGACCGGCCTCCACGGGGCCGCGACCGATCCGTCGGCCAGCGCTGATGTACGGGTCCAGCGCCTTGCGCAGGACGCCGGCGTTCTCGTCGGAGACGTCGATCGTGTACGCCACGCCGTCCAGGCTGAACTCGACGGTCCGATCGGCCTTTCCGCCGTCGAGGTCGTCGGTCAGAACGGTGATTACTTTCCTTGCCATCGCCATTACTCCCTGTGTCGGGCGGGGTGTGGCTATGAGTTTGACGTATCTCGCGGCAATTTCGCAACAATACCCGTCCTTCGCCATTCGGCGGGTCGGGTTATCCGCGCGGCGGCAAATGCGTCCGCGCGCGCCGCCGCGGGTTCAACCCGCCGCGGGAGTGGTGTGGGTCACAAGCCGGAACAAGGGAGACGGTTTGTTACTTGAGCCTGACACGCTCAACTCAACGTGATAGCAGGTGTTCGATGGCAACTCTTCCGGTACTTCCACTGACCGACGCCGTCCTGCTGCCCGGCATGGTCATCCCGGTGACCCTCGACCCGACCACCCAGGCCGCGGTCGACGCGGCCCGCGCCAGCGGCGACAAGCGGCTGCTCGCCGTGCCCCGCCTCGACGGCGAGTACGGCTCCGTCGGCGTGATCGCCACCATCGAGAAGGTGGGCCGGCTGCCCAGCGGCGAGCCGGCCGCCGTGGTCCGCGGCCTCGCCCGGGCGCGGATCGGCTCCGGCGTGCCCGGACCGGGCGCCGCCCTCTGGGTCGAGGCGACCACCCTCGACGAACCCGCCCCGGCCGGCCGGGCCCGGGAACTCGCCCGCGAGTACCGCGCCCTGATGACCTCGGTCCTCCAGGAGCGCGGCGCCTGGCAGGTCATCGACGCCATGGAGCGGATGACCGACCTCTCCGAGCTGGCCGACGCGGCCGGCTACGCGCCCTGGCTGACCCTGGCGCAGAAGACCGAGCTGCTCGCCGCCCCGGACGTCACCGCCCGGCTGGAGCTGCTGGTCGGCTGGGTGAAGGACCACCTGGCCGAGCAGGAGGTCACCGAGCGGATCAACAACGACGTGCGCGAGGGACTGGAGAAGTCGCAGCGCGAGTTCCTGCTCCGCCAGCAGCTCGCCGCGATCCGCAAGGAGCTCGGCGAGGACGAGCCGGACGGTTCGGCCGACTACCGCTCCCGGGTGGAAGCGGCCGACCTGCCCGACAAGGTCCGCGAGGCGGCCCTGCGCGAGGTCGGCAAGCTGGAACGCGCCAGCGACGCCTCGCCGGAGGCGGGCTGGATCCGCACCTGGCTGGACACCGTCCTGGAGATGCCGTGGAACACGCGTACCCAGGACAACACCGACCTGGCCGCGGCGCGTGCGGTGCTCGACGCCGACCACGCCGGTCTGGCCGACGTGAAGGACCGCATCCTGGAATACCTGGCGGTGCGCAACCGGCGCGCCGAGCGCAACCTCGGCGTGGTCGGCGGCCGCGGCTCCGGCGCGGTCCTCGCCCTGGCCGGCCCGCCCGGTGTCGGCAAGACCAGCCTCGGCGAGTCCGTGGCGCGGGCGCTCGGCCGCAATTTCGTCCGCGTCTCCCTCGGCGGCGTCCGCGACGAGGCGGAGGTCCGTGGCCACCGGCGCACCTACGTGGGCGCGCTGCCCGGCCGGATCGTCCGCGCGCTGCGCGAGGCCGGCTCGATGAACCCGGTGGTGCTCCTCGACGAGGTCGACAAGCTGGCCGTCGGCTACGCCGGCGACCCGGCCGCAGCCCTGCTGGAGGTGCTCGACCCGGCGCAGAACCACACCTTCCGGGACCACTACCTGGAGGTCGACCTCGACCTGTCCGACGTGCTCTTCCTGGCCACGGCCAACGTGGTGGACAGCATCCCCGGCCCGCTGCTGGACCGGATGGAGCTGGTCACCCTGGACGGGTACACCGAGGACGAGAAGGTGGCCATCGCCCGGGACCACCTGCTGCCCCGGCAGCGGGAGCGGGCCGGGCTGACCGCCGAGGAGGTCACCGTCACCGACGGCGCGCTGGCGCTGATCGCAGGTGAGTACACCCGGGAGGCCGGCGTCCGGCAGCTCGAACGGGCCCTGGCGAAGATCCTGCGCAAGGTCACCGTGGCGCTGGCGGCCGACCCGGCGCCGGTCCGCGTCGACACCGACAACCTCGCCCGCTACCTGGGCCGGCCGAAGTTCACCCCGGAGTCGGCGGAGCGTACGGCGGTGCCGGGCGTGGCCACCGGCCTGGCCGTGACGGGCGCCGGCGGCGACGTGCTGTTCATCGAGGCGACCAGCATGGAGGGCGAGCCGGGGCTGACCCTCACCGGCCAGCTCGGCGACGTCATGAAGGAGTCGGCGCACATCGCGCTGTCCTACCTGCGCTCCAACGGGCGACGCCTCGGCATCGACCCGAACGCCCTCGCCGGGCGGCGGATCCACGTGCACTTCCCGGCGGGCGCGGTGCCGAAGGACGGCCCGAGTGCCGGCATCACCATGGTCACGGCGCTGGCCTCGCTGGTCACGGGCCGGCCGGTCCGCCCCGAGTTCGGGATGACCGGCGAGGTGACCCTCTCCGGCCGGGTGCTGCCCATCGGTGGCGTGAAGCAGAAGCTGCTCGCCGCCCACCGGGCCGGCCTGACCGAGGTGATCATCCCGAAGCGCAACGAGCCGGACCTGGACGACCTGCCCGCCGAGGTCCGCGAGGCGCTGACCGTCCACACCCTCGCCGACGTGGCCGACGTGCTCGCCCTGGCGCTCCGCCCGGCCGACGTCGACGCGGAGACCCTGGGCGGCCAGCCGCTCGCCGCGGCCTGACCGGTCCCACACACGGAGAAGCCCCCGCCGTCCCCGAGGACGGCGGGGGCTTCCCCGTGTCGCGAAAGGGCTTCCGCCCTCAGCGGCGCTCGCGGCGCTCCCGGCGGTCGCCGTCGAAGCGGCGGTCGCCGCCGTCGCCGTCCCGGTCGCGATCCCGCCGCACGGTGGCCTTGCGGCCCTTGATGGTGCTGCCGCGCAGCCCCTGGATCACCTCGTCGGCGACCCCGTGCGGGACCTCGACCAGGGAGAAGCGGTCGGCGATCTCGATCGAGCCGATGTCCCGGCCGCTGATCCCGGTCTCGCCGGTGATCGCACCGACCAGGTCCTGCGGGCGAACCCCGGCGCGCCGGCCCAGCCCGATGAAGACCTGCGTCGTGCCGCCGGAGCGGGGACGCCCGCCGCCACCGCGCCGGTCCCGGGCGTCGTACCCGGGCCGGGGCTCCCGCTGGGGGCGGACCGCGACCTGCGGGATCTCCTCCTCCTCGTCGGCGGTGCCGGGCAGGGTGGCCTCGTGGGCCAGCCGCACCGCGGCCAGCGCGACCTCCATGAGGTCGAACTCGTCGGTCAGCGACTCGACGATCGCCCGGAACGGCTCCAGGTCGTCCTCCAGCAGCGACTCCCGCAGCGCCGCCTGGGTCAACTCCAGCCGCCGGGTGCGCAGGTCGGCCACCGTGGGGATCTTGTCGACCGCGATCCGCTGGCCGGTGACCCGCTCGATGGTCTTGAGCATCCGGTGCTCGCGCGGCTCGGCCAGGGTGATGGCCACGCCCTCCCGGCCGGCCCGGCCCACCCGGCCGATCCGGTGCACGTACGACTCCGGCGCCGACGGGACGTCGTAGTTGACCACGTGGGTGAGCTGCTCCACGTCCAGCCCGCGGGCCGCCACGTCGGTGGCGACCAGCAGGTCGGCGGTGCCCGACCGCAGCCGGCCCATCACCCGGTCGCGCTGCTCCTGGCTCATCCCGCCGTGCAGCGCCTCGGCCCGGTAGCCACGGCCGTTCATCGTCTCGGTGAGCCGGTCGACCTCCTCCCGGCTGCGGCAGAACACGATGGCCGCGGTGGGCGACTCGACGTCCAGCACCCGGCCCAGGGCCGCCGGCTTGTGCGCCCGCGCGACGATGTACGCGCTCTGCCGCACCCGCGGCGCCTCACCGGCGACCGGCCGCTCGCGCTCGATCTGGATGCGTACCGGGTCGGTCAGGTGCTGGCGGGCCAGCCCGTCGATCCGGGCCGGCATGGTGGCCGAGAAGAGCACGGTCTGCCGGCCGGCCGGGGCGTGCTCCAGGATCGCCTCGATGTCCTCGGCGAAGCCCATGTCGAGCATCTCGTCGGCCTCGTCGAGCACGACCGTGGCCAGCGCGCCCAGCCGCAGGGTGCCCCGGGCGATGTGGTCCAGCGCCCGGCCGGGCGTCGCCACCACGACGTCCACGCCGGCGTCGAGCGCGCGCAGCTGCCGGCCGATCGGCTGGCCGCCGTAGATCGGCAGCACCCGGGCGCCCAGGTCCTTGCCGTAGCGGTGGAAGGCCTCGGAGACCTGCACCGCCAGCTCCCGGGTCGGCACCAGCACCAGGGACACCGGGTCCCCGCCGGGACGGTCGTCGGGCATCCGCTGCAGCAGCGGCAGGGCGAACGCGGCGGTCTTGCCGGTGCCGGTCGCGGCCTGCCCCAGCAGGTCCTGGCCGGCGAGCAGCGGTGGGATCGCCTCCCGCTGGATGGGGGTCGGCTCCTCGTAGCCGAGGACGGCGAGCGCGTTCAGCAGCTCGGTGCGCAGCCCGAGGTCCGCGAAGGCGGCGGCCTCGTCCTCGGCGGGTTGGGCGGGATCGGTCGGGGTTGGTGCGGAACTCATGGGCCAAGCCTTTCATCACCCCCGCCCGGCCGTCGCGGCGACCGCCGCAAACCGTCGCCCCCGCCACGTCGAGGGCGATCCGGCCGGGCCCGGCCGGCTCGCCCGGACGAACGGCCGGCAGGGTGCGCGCGGCCGCCACCTGGGGGCGTCGCATCGTTCGGAGCGCGGCGACCGACGCGGCGACGGCGGGGGTCAGGCGCGGGCCGGGCCGGTGTCGCGCGAGGGCGGGGCGAGGGCGGCCGGGTCGAGGGCGAGGGCGGCGGCCAGGGCGGGCCGGCCGGCCGGGGTGAGGCGGAGTGCCCGTCCGGCGCCCCGTACCGTCCAGCCGACGTCGAGGAAGTGCCGGCACAGGGCGGCGCCGAGCGCGCCGGCCAGGTGGGGGCGGCGCTCGGTCCAGTCGAGGCAGTCCCGGACCAGCGGCCGCCGGCCGGTCCTCAGCGGCTCGACGGGCACGCCGAGGTCGGTCAGCCAGCCCATCCCGGCCGGGGTGAGCGCCAGGCCGCCGGCGCGGTCGAGCACGCCCCGGGCCAGCAGGGCGTCGTGCACCAGCACGCCGAGCCGGCCGGCCAGGTGGTCGTAGCAGGTCCGGGCGTACGCGAGGGAGGCCTGGGCCGACGCGGCGCGCAGCGTGCGGGGCGGTGCCGCCGGGGCGGGCGCCCGGCCGGCCAGGTCCTCGATGAGCTGGGCCACCGACGGGTCGGCGAGGCGGACGTAGCGGTGCCGGCCCTGCCGCTCCTCGACCAGCAGCCCGCCCCGGACCAGCCGGGTCAGGTGGTCGCTCGCGGTGGACGGGGCCACCCCGGCGGACCGGGCCAGTTCGCCCGCCGTCCAGGCCCGCCCGTCGAGCAGGGCGAGGCAGAAGCCGGCCCGGGTCGGGTCGGCGAGCAGCGCGGCGAGCCCGGCCAGCGCGTGGCCCTCGGTGCGGGTGGTCATGCGGGCAATGCTGGCACGGGAATTGTTCGGTCCCCACCGACCCGTGCGCGTCGCCCTTTACATCGTTGTCTCCAACGTTGTAGAAAGCGGGGGCACCGCAGTGACCTCCGTCTACCTCTGAGGCAGGCCTGATGGGACATCTCCACCGCGGCGGCGTGCTCGCCGCCGCACTCGCTCTGCTGCTGACCACGTCCACGGCGGCGGCGGGCGCGCCCGCCACCGGGGCCGACCGCTACCGGAACCCGGTCTCGGCCGGCTTCGCCGACACCTTCGCCGATCCGGCCGTCGTCCGTGGCGACGACGGCCTCTGGTACGCCTTCGGCACCTCCGACCCCCTCCGCGAGGGCGAACGCCAGGCGCACCGGGTGCCGATCGCCCGCTCCGCCGACCTGGTCGACTGGACCTACGTGGGCGACGCCTTCGCGCCGGACCAGCGGCCGTCCTTCGCCGCACCCGGTGCCGCGTTCTGGGCGCCCGACGTGCGCCGGGTCGCCGACCGCTGGGTCATGTACGTGACGGTCACCGACACCACCGTCTCCGGCGACACCTTCGACACCGCGATCGGGGTGGCCACCGCGCCCGGCCCGGCCGGACCGTGGACGTTCTCCGACACGCCCGTGGTCGCCCCGCGGCCGGGCGGGGGCGGCGGCTACCTCTGGACCATCGACCCCAGCCAGTTCACCGATTCCGACGGCCGGTCGTACCTCTACTTCGGCAGTTACTACGGCGGCATCTCGGTCACCGAGCTGTCACCGGACGGGCTGCACGCGGTCGGCACGCCCAGCCTGGTCGCCGTCGACAATAAGTTCGAGGGCGGCTACGTGCTGCGCCACGACGGCTGGTACTGGCTGTTCGCCTCCACGGCGAACTGCTGCGCCGGCCCCGCCACCGGCTACTCCGTCCAGGTCGGCCGGGCGCGTGACCCGCGCGGGCCGTTCGTGGACCGGGACGGCCAGCGGCTGGACGCCTCCCGAGCCGGCGGCACGCCGGTGCTCACCCAGAACGGCAACCGGTGGATCGGCACCGGGCACAACGCGGTGCTCACCGACCTGTCCGGGCAGGACTGGATCGCCTACCACGCTATCGACCGGGCCGACCCGTACCTGGACGAGCCGTTCGGGATCAACGAGCGGCCGATGCTGCTGGACCGCCTCGACTGGGTGGACGGCTGGCCGACCGTCAACGCCGGCGCCGGCCCTTCCGAGGGTTCCCGGCCCGCGCCGGTCACCACCGGCCGGATCGACGCCCGCTTCGACAGCGCCGACCTGGGTGGCTGGCGGGGCGTTGGGGACCTCTGGCGGGTGACCGGCGGCGTGCTGGCCGGCACCGGAACGCTGACCGCCCGGGCCGGAATCGGCGGCGACATCCGCGCCGAAGCCGACCTGCGGCTGGCCGGCGCCGCAACGGCCGGGCTGCGGCTCGGCCGGGTGGAGGTCACCGTCGGCGGCGGCCGGCTGACCGCCCGGGAGAGCGGCGGCGCGACGGCGAGCGTGCCGCTGCCCGCCGGGCTCGACCTCACCGGCCGGCACAACCTGGCCGTCGAGGTACGCGACCGCCGGCTCGTCGCCGAGCTGAGCCCCGCCCGCCTCGGTGACCAGCTCGCCGTGGTGGCGCTGACGCTCACCCGGCCGGCGGCCGGCCCGCTCGCGCTGCGCGCCGACGGCGGCCCGGCCGAGTTCGACAACGTCAGCGCGGCCGCGCTGTACCGCCCGGTCCGGCACGCGGTCGCTCCGCCGCGCGTCGGCCCGGTGCTGTCCCGGTACTCCGACGAGTTCTCCGCCGGGCTCGACCCGGCCTGGCAGTGGATCCGGCCCAACCCGGCCGCCACGGTGAGCGGCGGCGCGCTGCGCTGGCCGGTCGAGTCGACCGACCTGGTGGGCACCGGCAACACGGCCGGGGTGCTGCTGCGCGACGCGCCCGCGGGCGACTACGTCGCGGAGACGAAGGTGACCCTCGACCTGGGCGAGGACGTGGTCCGCAACTACCAGCAGGCCGGTCTCGTGGCGTACGTGGACGACGACCGGTTCGCCCGGCTCGCCCAGGTGGCCATCTGGAACACCCGCCAGGTCGAGTACGGCTACGAGCTGCCCTTCGCCGGCCAGCCGGTGTACGGCGGCAGCATCGTCGGCACCCCGGCCACCACGACGTGGCTGCGGCTGGCCCACCACGTCGACCGGGCCACCGGTGAGCACGAGTTCCGGGCCGGGTCCAGCCGGGACGGCACGAACTGGACGTGGGGCGCGGTCTGGACCTTCCCGGCCGACACCACGCCCCGGATCGGTCTGGTCGCGCACGGCGGCGCCATCCCGGCGGTGACCGCCGAGTTCGACTACCTGCGGTTCCACCGCTGACCGGTGCGACCGGGGCCGTCCGTACGACGGGCGGCCCCGGTCGGGCCGGGCTGCGCGCGGGGCCCCCGTCAGGGCCCGGGACGCGGGCAGGCCGGGGCCAGCTCGTGGACCGTCCGGGTGTCGCTGTCGTAGCTGCGCGCCGCCACGAACTCCCCGCCCGGCCGGTCCGGGCCGGTGACCGCCCGGGCCCGGCGGCGATCGGCGTCGCGGAACCGCAGGGCCAGGCTCAGGTGCGGCACCCAGCGCCCGGGCAGGTGCCACGGATGCGGCCCGGAAGCCCCGGCGAGCACGTCCCAGACCGCGCCGTGCAGGGCGGTCAGCTGCGGGGTGGGGCGGAGCAGCCAGACCAGCGGGGCGCTGCCGTCGAGGACCGCCACCCGGTCCAGCCGGACCGGCAGCGGCAGCGCCGCGTCGCAGAGGTCGGCGAGGCGTTGCTCCGCGCCGGGCGGGAACTCGTCGACCGAGGCGAGGGTCAGGTGCGGCCGGTTCGTCGGGTGCGGGTGGCGGGCCAGGCTGGGCAGGCCGGCGGCGGCGAGCCGATCCCAGGCCGCCCGTACCGCCTCCTCCAGCTCCGGCGAGCAGAGCAGTTCGACCGTACGCACGCCGTCGAGGCTAGCCGCCGGCGGTGCGCGGCGGCGGCCCATGGGAGATGCCCGCCCCGGGGCGCGCGGGCGGCACGACAGTTCGGTCAGGACCGAAGGGAACCGGCCCTACCGTCGGGCGATGAGTTGGCCGATGATCCCGCCCGCCCCGGACACGCCCGCCTGCGGGCCGCCGCTACCCGCCGACGACGGCTGGGTGGTGACCCGGCACGCCGACGTCGTCGCCGTGCTGACCGATCCCCGGTGCGTGGTGCCGGTCGCGCCCGCCGGGCCGCCCGGCACCCTGGCCTGGCTGCGCGGGACGGTCAGCCGGTTCAGCGCCCCGGACCGGCATCCCGGCCGGCGCGCGCTCGGGGTGGCCGCGCTCCGCGACCTCGACCCGGACGAGCTGCGCGCCGCCGCCGCCCGGCTGGCCGGCGAGACGCTGGACCGGCTGGCCGGGGCCGGCCCGGCGGGCCGGGTGGAGGTGATGGGCCGGCTGGCGCGGCGCGTACCCCTGGCGGTGCTGGCGGCGCGGCTCGGCCTGGCCGACCCGGCGGCGGCCGTGCCGGCGGTGACCGCGGTGGCCGCCGCCTACCACCCGGGCGCCGAGCCGGCGGCCGTGGCGCGCGCCGACCGGGCGGTGGCCGCGCTGCTGGCCCTGTCGCCGCCGGCCCCGGCCGAGGCCGCCGCGAACCGGATCGGGCTGCTGGTGCAGGCCGCCGACGCCACCGCCGGGCTGATCGGCGCCGCCGTCCGGCACGGGCTGGCCGCACCGGCCACGCTCGGCACCGCCGACCTGCTGGCCGAGATGCTGCGCCTGGACCCGCCGGTGCGCGCCACCCGCCGCGTCGCGGCCGGCGCGCTGCGCATCGGCGGCCGGGAGATCGGCCCGGACGCGGCGCTGCTGCTCCGCTTCGACGCGGCCAACCGGGACCCGGCCGTCCACCCGGATCCGGACCGGTTCCGGCCCGGCCGGCCCGGCCGGGTGCTGACCTTCGGCGCCGGTCCTCGGGGCTGCCCGGGCGAACGGCACGCCCTCGCCCTCGCCGCCGGCGTGGTCGACGTGCTGCGCGACCGGTGCCGGCCCGCCGGGACGCCGGCCCGCTACGCCCCGCACCCCACCCTGCGTGTCCCGACCGACCTCGAGGTGATGTTCCGATGACCGACCGCACCGCCGCCTTCCGCGCCCTGCACCGGCCGGGACGGCCCCTGCTGCTGCCCAACGCCTGGGACCACGCCTCCGCCGCGGCGCTCGCCGCCCGCGGCCACCCGGCCGTGGGCACCACCAGCCTCGGGGTGGCCGCGGCGGCCGGAAGGCCGGACGGGACGGGGGCCACCCGCGACGAAACCCTGGACCTGGCCCGCCGGCTGCGGGACCTGCCGGTGCTGCTCACCGTCGACATCGAGGACGGCTTCAGCGCCGACCCGGCCGCCGTGGCCGGGTACGTCGGCGAGCTGGCCGCGCTCGGCGTGGTGGGGGTGAACCTGGAGGACGGCCGGCCGGACGGCACCCTCGCGCCGGTGGACCTCGCCGCCGCGCGGATCGCCGCGGTGAAGGCCGCCGTGCCGGGGATGTTCGTCAACGCCCGCACCGACGCCTGGTGGCTGGACGTGCCCGACCCGCAGCCGGTGGCGCTGGAGCGGGCGGCGGCGTACCGGGCGGCGGGCGCCGACGGGCTCTTCGCCCCGGGCGCGCCGGACGACACGGTCGGATCGCTGGTGGCCGAGGTGGGGCTCCCGCTCAACGTGCTGCACCGGCCGGGCGGCCCGGACCTGGCCACGCTGGGCCGGCTCGGCGTGGCCCGGGTGAGCACCGGCTCGCTGCTGTTCCGCGCCGCCCTGGGCGCGGCGCTGCACCTGGCCGACGCGGTCGGCGCCGGCCGGGACGCCGGCCTGCCGCCCGCACCGGATTACGCCTGGGTGCAGGGCCTGTCGGCGGGATGAGCACCTTAGGGGGGAGATAGGAGGATTGTTCGGGGAGCTGCCGGTCCTGGTGATTACGGTGTTTTCAGGTTCGACTACGCCGTGTCCTGCCCGGAGAGGGGCCGACCATGCGAGTGCCCAGCCGAAGCCCCGGCCACCAGCCCGGGTCCGCCGTAGCGTCCGCCGCCCCCGCCCGCCGGCTGCCCCCGGCCGCCGGCCCGCGCACCGGGCCGGGACAGCAGCCGGACCTGGCCGCGTACCGGGCCGCGGTGGCGGAACTCCTCGTCGAGGTGGGCGCCCTGGCGGACGCGCCGTCGACCACCGCCCGCCAGGTGCTGCTCGACCAGCGGCTGCGGGAGCCGGCCATCGCCGCCGTCCTCGACGCCACCCCGCAGGGATTCGTCGGCGCCCGGGAGACCCTGCTGCTGGAGATGGCCCGCTACCAGCCGAACACCCGCAGCTCGGCGCACGACCTCACCGCGCTGGTCCGGATCTACCTGCTCTCCCGGATCGACGTCATGTGGTGGCGGGACAGCGGGACCTTCCTCACCGACGGCCAGGTCGACACCAGCACCGACCTGGTCGACCTGGAGTGGTTGCGCCGCCGGGGGCTGCTCGCCTTCCGCTACCAGGAGCAGCCCGGCACCGTCCTCGGCCGGGGGCTGCGGGCGGTCCAGCGGCGGCTGCGCCCGGACGCCACCCCGCGTACCGCCGGGTTGCGGTTCCGCCGGGCGCGGCGCGAGATGATCGCGCTGCTCAACGACGTGGGCCGGGAGTTCACCGCGGCGGCCCGGCCCGGCACCCCGGCGCTCTGGGTGACCAGCCTCGCCCGCAGTGCCGAGCACCAGTACCGGCTGCGCCGGCTCGGCTACGCCGCCATGGTGCCCAGCGGGCACTGCCTCGGCTGGGCGGCCGACGTGGAGCTGGAGTGGTACGGGCGGTTCGGCGCCCGCGACCTCCTCGCCGAGCTGCTGCTGGCCCGGCAGGAGGCCGGCGAGATCAACGTGGTCGACGAGGGCCAGGCCTGGCACCTCTGCCTCGCGCCCGCCGCCCGCCGCCGGTTCCGGCGCGCCTACGAGGCCGAGATGGGGGTCTGAGCGGATGTGCGGGATCGCGCTGAGCATCGGCCCCGAGGCCGACCCGGCCCTCTTCCGGCGGATGCTCGCGGTCCTCGCCCCGCGCGGCGAGGTGACCGAGACGCGGCAGGAGCACGGCCTGCTCGCGGGCGTACGCCGGTTGCGGGTGGTGGACCGCGAGCGGGCGGTGCAGCCCTGGGTCTCGCCCGACGAGCGGCACGTCCTCTGCTACAACGGCGAGGTCTTCAACCACCACGAGCTGCGCGCGGAGCTGACCCGGCTCGGGCACGAGTTCCGCACCGCCGGCGACACCGAGGTGGTGCTCACCGCCTTCCGGCAGTGGGGCGAGGAGGCGGTGCGCCGGCTGCGCGGCGAGTACGCGTTCGCCGTGGTCGAGCGGGCCACCGGCCGGGCCTACCTGGCCCGGGACCCGCTCGGGGTGAAGCCGCTCTACTGGTCGCGCGGCCCCGGCTGCCTGCACCTCGCCTCCGAGGTGAAGGCGCTGGCCGGGCACGGCGCGCCGATCAGCGAGGTGCCGCCGGGGCACCACGGCTGGGCCGAGCCCGACGGGCCGGTCCGGTTGCGCCCTTACGTCGACCTGCTCACCCTCGGCGCCGGGCTGCCGGTGATCGACGACCCGGACGAGGCCGCCCTGCTCGTCCGGGTCGCGCTCACCGACAGCATGCGGGTACGGCTGGACACCGACCTCACCGTCGGGGTGGTGCTCTCCGGCGGCCTGGACAGCTCGCTGGCCCTGCTGCACGCCACCCAGCTGCACCCGGACTGCGTGGCGGTGACGGTCGGCGCGCCGGACAGCCCGGACGTGGCGTACGCCCGGCGGCTCGCCGCCGACCTGGGCGTGCCGCACGAGGTGGTCGAGCTGCGCCCGCGCGACATCCGGCTGGTCGACGTGCGCGAGGCGATCCGGATCTCCGAGCTGACCGAGTACGGCGACATCATCAACGCCGTGGTCTCGGTGCCGATCTTCCGGCGGCTGCGGGAGCTGGGCGTCAAGGTGGTGCTCACCGGCGACGGCTCGGACGAGCTGTTCGGCGGCTACCCGATGTACCACCAGGTCGGCCCGGAGCGGTCCCGCCGGCTCTTCCTCCACAAGATCCGCAACCTGTGCCGCACCGAGCTGCAGCGGGTGGACCGGGCCAGCATGGGCCACGGCGTGGAGGCCCGGGTGCCGTTCCTCGACCTCAGCGTGGTCGAGCTGGCCATGCGTCTCCCGCTGGAGCTCAAGCTGCGCGACGGACAGGAGAAGTGGATCGTCCGCCGGGCCTTCGCCGACCTGCTGCCCGACTACGTCCGGCGGCGGCCGAAGAACCCCATGTCGTACTCCTCCGGTCTGCACGAGCGGGCCCGGCTCTACAAGCCGCTCTTCGCCCGGCTGCACCGCGCCTTCGGGTACCAGCTGCTCGAACCCGTCCGGCGCGACTTCGACAGCGTGCTCACCCGGTGCGGCAACGACCTGGACCGGGCCATCGCCGACGGGCTGGCCCGCCCCGACTACACGGTGCTGGAGCACGCCCGGGACCTGGTCGGCGCGGCGAAGTGGAACGCCGTACCGGTGGTCCGGCGCCTGGTCGGCCCGCGCACGTGAGGTCCTGTCGCGCGTCGTGCCCTCGGACGGTCGGACTGCCGGGAAGCGTCGAGGACGGTGGCGTCACATCGTGACGACCAGCTTGCCGGTCGTGTGCCGGCGTGCGAAGTCGACGCATGCCTGAGGGCCCTGGTCGAGGGTGTAGCGGCGGCCGATCGTGGCCGGTAGTCCGCCGCGGACCGCCAGGTCGGCGACGTCGCGCATCCCGCCGAGGGTGCCGTCCATGTCCAGCACGAATTGCAGGCTGACGTCGTCGCGGCCGATCCACTCCTGTTGCGGCACCGGATAGGTGATCGTGAGGAGGCGTCCGCCCGGGCGGACGGCGGCGGCGATGCCGGTGAGCTGGTCGCTGGGCACGGTCAGGTTGAACGCGACATCGACGCCGGAGGGGTAGCCGGATTCCGCGTATCCGATGGTCTCGTCGGCGCCGAGAGCGCGGAGGATGTCCGCGTCGGCGGCGGTTGCCGTGGCGATGACCCGAGCCTGCGCGGCGGCGAGCAGCGGGATCACCGCGGTTCCGACGCCGCCGGTGGCGCCGACGACCAGGACGGTGTCGCCGGGTCGCACCTCGGCGGTGGCCATCAGGGCGCGTGCGGTCAGGCCGATGGTGGGCAGGGCGGCCGCCTGCTCGATGTCGAGGCCGGCCGGCCGGTGTGCCAGGAACGGGGTGTCGGCCTCGAAGACCGCGTACTCGGCCAGCGAGCCGGTGCTCAGCGACGGCCGGGTCGCGCCGGCCATCGCCCGCAGTGCCCGGGGCACCGCCTGGCCGAAGACCTCGTCGCCCACCTGGTAGGCGGTCACGCCGGCGCCGACCTCGCTGACCGTGCCGGCGAAGTCGTTGCCGGGCACGTGCGGAAACTCCAGCGGCACGGCATCGCGGAAGTCGCCGCTGGGCAGCCGGACGTCCGCCGGGTTGATCGAGGCGGCGGCGATCCGGACCTGGATCTGCCCCGGCCCGGGTCGCGGCGTCGGCAGCTCCGCCACCGTGTACGTCTCGGGGGGCCCGTAGCCGGTCACCACAACTGCCTTCATGCGCTTCCTCCAGTTAAGCGGACCGAGCGGTCAGGTTACTGGCCATGAAGCTAGCAATAAGCGGACCGGGCGGTCAACTTGTTAGGGTGGGGACGTGACCTCGACCCGCCCGTTGCGTGCCGACGCCGCCCGCAACCGGCGGCTGCTGCTGGCCGCGGCCGCCGACGAGTTCGCGGAGCGTGGCCTGGACGCCTCGGTCGCCGACATCGCCCGCCGGGCATGTGTCGGCAAGGGCACCGTGTTCCGCCACTTCGCCACGAAGGACGACCTGCTCGCCGCGATCGTCCTCGACCGGATCGACGCGCTCAACGCCGTCGGCGAGGAGCTTCTCGACGCGGCGGACCCGGGCCTCGCCCTGCTGGAGTTCCTCACCGTCGCCGCGGACCAGCGACAGCAACGCGACCTGTCGTTCCTGCAGGAGGCCGGCGACCTGAACGCGGACGTGATCCGGGCTCGCGAGCGGATGTTCCGCACCGTGTACCAGCTCGTCGACCGGGCTCGTCGGCACGGCGCAGTCCGAGACGACGTCACCGGCGCCGACGTCATCCTGCTGATGTGCGCGCCCAACTACGTCACCAGCTACGTGCCGGACGCGCCACCTGACCTGTGGCGCCGATACCTCTCCATCATCTTCGACGGCCTGCGCCCGCAGGGCGCTCACCCGCTGCCCCACCCGCCGCCAGCCGCGCCGTGACCCACTTGACCCTGACACCGTGTCAGGGGCGAGCGTGAGGGGGCCATGTTCACCATCGGAGAGTTCGCCGCACTCGGTCGGGTGTCGGTCCGGATGCTGCGCCACTACGACGCCATCGGGCTGCTCCGCCCGGCCGTGGTCGACCCGCACACCGGCTACCGCCACTACCGGGCGGACCAGCTCGGCCGGCTCAACCGGGTGATCGCCCTGAAGGATCTGGGCCTCACCCTGGACCAGGTCCGGACGATCCTGGACGACCGGCTGGACGTCGCCGAGCTGCGCGGCATGCTGCGGCTGCGCCGTGCCCAGCTCGCGGCGCAGGTCGCCGCCGACACGGCCCGGCTGGCCGGGATCGAGGCGAGGCTCCGGATGCTCGATGCGGAGGGACGCATGACCACCGAGGACGTCGTACTGAAGGAGATCCCGGCGATGCGGATCGCGGAACTGACCGCGGTCGCCGCCAGCTACGAGCCGCCGGACATCAGCCCGGTGATCCAGCCGCTCTACCCGGAGCTGTTCCGCCGCCTGGAGGCCGCGCGGGTCCGCCCCAGCGGGCCGAGCATCGCCTGGTACGAGCCGGAAGGCGAGGGGGAGGCGGTGGTCGTGCACGCCGGGGTGGCCGTCGGCGTCGACCCGGCGGCCGCCGGGGACGTGGCCGTGGTCGACCTGCCGGCCCTGCCCGCCGCCGCGACGCTGGTGCACCACGGCCCGATGGACGAGGCGGAGACCAGCATGCGGGTGCTCGCCCGGTGGATCGAGGAGAACGGCTGGCGGGCCGAGGGCTACGCCCGCGAGGTCTACCTCGACTACTGCGCGGACGCGCCGGAGAAGGGTGTCACCGAGCTGCAGATCCCGGTCTCCCGGCGGTGAACCGCGCGGACGGGCCGCCCGCGCGGGCGGCCCGTCCCACCGGGGACACGCAAGGTCCGATCGCCACCAGCCACCGGCCGCGTTCCGGGCCAGGCTGGACGGCATGACGAGGACCCGCACCAGGTACCTGATCCGCCCCGTGCCCGCCGACCTGCTGGCCGAGGTGCGGCGGACCGGCCGCGACGCCTCCGGCCAGCCGCCCGAGCGGTGCTGCGCCGAGGGCGGCGAGCCGCTGCGCTGCTGCCTCCGCGACGCCGCCCCGGGCGAGGCGCTGCTGCTCTTCGGGTACGCCCCGCCGCTGCCCCCGGGCCCGTACCGCGAGGTGGGGCCGATCTTCGCGCACGCCGCCGCCTGCCCCGGCCCGGCGGACGTGACGGCGTACCCGGCCGACTGGCGGGGGCGGCCCCAGGTGCTGCGGGCGTACGACCGGCGGGGCCGGATCGTCGGTGGCCGGCACCACGACGGCGACGACCCGGACGCCGTCATCGCCGAGCTGCTGGCCGACCCCGCCGTGGACCGCCTGCACAGCCGCAACGTGGTGTACGGCTGCTGGATGTTCACCGTGGTCCGCGGCTGACCCGGGCGTGACCGGCCGCGGCCGGGGTATCAGCCCGGCATGGCCGGACTGGACGCGATCGTGGTGGGGCAGGTGGCGCGGGACCTCGTGCTGCGGGTCGACGAGGTGCCCGGCCCGTCCGGGACGGCGCCGGTGCGGTGCCGGCGGGAACTGCTCGGCGGGAAGGGCGCCAACCAGGCCGTCGGGCTGGCCCAGCTCGGCGTCCGGGTCGGGCTGCTCGGCGTGGTCGGCGAGGACGAGGTCGGCGACCGGCTGCTGGGCCAGGCCCGCAGCGACGGCATCGACGTCGCCCCGGTGCTGCGCCGGCCGGGCACGCCGAGCGCGCTCATCGTGGACGTGGTGGACGGCCGGGGCCGCTGGCGGTACCTGGAGGACATCCCGGAGGCGACCCTGCTCACCGAGGCGGACGTGACCGGCGCGGCCGGGGTGCTGCGGGCCGCGCGCGCGGTGGTCGTCCAGCTCCAGCAGCCGCTGCCGGCGGCGCTCGCGGCGGCCCGGCACGCCCGCGCCGCCGGCCGGCTCGTGGTGCTCGACGGCGCGCCGGACGACCCGGACGACGCGGCGGAGCTGCTGTCCCGGGCCGACGTGCTGCGGGCCGACGCGCGCGAGGCCGGCCTGCTGCTGGGCGGCGACCCGCCGAAGGACGCCGAGGCGGGGCTGAGCGCCGGCCGGGCGCTGGCGGCCCGGGGGCCGGGGCTGGTGGCGGTCGAGGTGGCGGGGGAGGGGAACGCCTTCGTCTGGCCGGGCGGGGAGCTGTTCGTGCCGTTGAGCGAGACGCCCACGGTGGACAGCACCGGAGCCGGGGACGCGTTCGTGGCCGCCGTCACGGCCGGCCTGCTCCGCGACGACCCGTACCCCCGGATCGCCCGGTACGCGGTCGCGGCGGCCGGCGCGACCGTGGGCCACCCGGGGGGCCGGCCCGCCCTCAACCGTGACGCGATCGAGGCGCAGCTGGCCCGGATCCCCGACCGCTGACCATCCCCCATGGACAACCGTCACCGCCTCTTCTAGCGTCGCAGGCATGCGGAGGACCCTGCTCGCCACCGGGCTCGCCCTGCTCCTCGTGACCGGCGGCTGCGCCGAGAGCCGCCGGCCCGCCGCGCCGGCCGGGACCGGCACGCCGAGCGCCTCCCGGCAGGACGCCGGCCAGGCCGAGCGGACACTGGCCAGCCTGCGCCGGGTGGACGACCTGCCGCTGTACGAGATGACCTACGTGGGCGACTACGACCCCACCGTCGGCATCGCGGGCACCCCGCAGGCGACCCCGTTCGGCTGCTCCCTCTTCGCCGCGGGCGGCGACCGGACCCGGCCGCTGTTCGCCCGCAACTTCGACTGGGACGCGAACCCGGCGCTGGTGCTGCGCACCGACCCGCCGGACGGCTACGCCTCGATCTCCCTGGTGGACATCTCCTACCTGGGGGTCACGGCCGACCCGGCCGGCGACCGCCGGCTGCTGAACGCCCCGCTGCTGCCCTTCGACGGGATGAACGAGCGGGGCCTGGCCGTCGGGCTGGCCGCCGACGACGGCGCCACCGCCGCACCGGTGCCCGGCCGGCCCACGGTCGGCTCGGTACGCGTCCTGCGCCTGGTGCTGGACACCGCCGCCACCGTGGACGAGGCGATCGCCGTGTTCGGGCGCTACAACCTGGACTTCGACGGCGGACCGCCGCTGCACTACCTGATCGCCGACGCCACCGGGGCGTCCGCCGTGATCGAGTTCGTGGACGGCGGGCTGCGGGCCGAGAAGGGGCGGGGCGCCTGGCAGGCGCTGACAAACGTGCCGGCCGTCGGGGTGGCCGACCGGGACCTGCGCAACGACCACCGCTACGGGGTGCTGGCCGAGGCGCTGGACCGGGCCGGCGGCGTGGTGGACGCCCCGGCGGCGCTGCGCCTGCTCGACGCCGTGCGGCAGCCGCACACCCGCTGGTCGGTGACGTACGGGCTGCGCACCGGCGAGGTGCGGCTGGTCACCGCGGGCGGCGGCGAGCGCGGCTACCGCCTGCCGATGAGCTGAGCCGGGCCCGGCCCCCACGTGGGGGCCGGGCCCGGCCGGCGGGTCACCAGCTCAGGTAACCCGTCTGGGTCTGCACGTTCAGCTCGGGCACCCGGAACAGCTGTGCCAGCCAGGTACGCGGGTCGCGCAGCTCCAGCACGTCCAGGCCCTTCTGGATGTCACTGGAGAAGATGTGGCCGTTGTACCAGTAGGCCGACCAGGAGCCACCGGTGCGGAGCTGACCGGCGTCCAGCGGACCCCGCTCCCAGAAGGCGATCTCCTTGGGGTGCCGGGAGTCGGTGAAGTCCCAGACCGAGATGCCGCCCTGGTACCAGGCCTGGACCATAATGTCGCGGCCGGGCACCGGCACCAGCGAGCCGTTGTGGGCCACGCAGTTCTCGGTGTCGGCGTTGGCCCGCGGGATCTTGTAGTAGCTGCGGAACGCCAGCCGGCGGTTGTCGCCGCGACCGGTGATGTCGTAGATGGCGTCCGCGCCGCGGTTCGGCCCGGTGACCTCGTTGCAGGTCGCGGCGCCACCGCCGCCCAGCTCGTCGGTGAACACCACCTTGGTGCCGGAGTTGTTGAACGTCGCCGAGTGCCAGAAGGCGAAGTTCTCGGTGTCGCGGACCCGCTCGATCACCCGCGGCGCCTCCCGGTCGGCGATGTCGAGCAGGATGCCGTCGCCCATGCAGGCGCCGGCCGCGATGTCCTTCGCCGGGTACGCGGTGATGTCGTGGCAACCGGTGGTGGCCGACTTCTCACCGGGGATGCCCGGGTAGCCCCCGTCCGGGAACAGGTTCGGGGTGGCCACCACGGCGGCGTCGGTCGGCGACCGCAGCGGCACCTTCACGATGGAGATCGAGTCGTGCGGCGGCTGGCAGTCCGGGAACTCGGCCCGCGGGCTGTACGACGAGACGTACAGGTAGACGGTCCGCCGGTCCTTGCCCGGCACCAGGGTGTGGGTGTGCGAGCCGCAGGCGGTCTCCACCGACTTGACGTAGCGCGGGTTGCGCTTGTCGCCGATGTCGAAGATCTTGATGCCCTCCCACGAGCCCGCCTCGGAGGCGGGCTGGGCCACGCTGCTGCAGGAGTCGTCGCTGCGCGACGAGTCGGTGGACAGGAACAGCAGGTCATCGTGGACGGAGACGTCGTTCTGGGAGCCCGGGCAGAGCACCTGGGACACGACGGTCGGTGCGCTCGGCCGGGAGACGTCGTAGATGACGAAGCCGTCGTAGTTGCCGACGAAGGCGTACCGGCCCTGGAAGGCGATGTCGGTGCCGAACGCCGCGGAGGTGTCGAACGGCGCCTGCTTCGGCAGGTTGGCGACCTGGCGCAGGTTGGGGCTGCTGGAGATCTCGTCGACCCCGGGGACGGCGCTGTCCACGGTGGCCGGTGCGGGCTGCGCCCGGGGGATCTCCTGGGCGCTGCTGGGTGGGGCGGCGACGACACCGGCGACGAGCAGGCCGGCGGCGGCGAGGCTGACGATCCGGGTTCGGGACGTGCGGATGCTGATCATCGGCGGCACCCTCCGAAAGGGGATGATGATTTGCCACACCTTACCGGCCGATGACATACATCAATGTGACGCCGGTCACATTCAGGCAGGATTGTCTATGGATAGGATCGCTCTCACCTCGACCGGAGGGAGTGTCGTATGACCGGCCGGCAGGGACGGGTCTTGCTCGCCGTCACAGCGCTGGCGGTGCTCCTGGTCGTGGCCGGCGTGGCGCTGGCCGGGCGGGGGGACAGCCGGCCCGCGGCCGGTCCGTCCGCCACCGCGCCCACCACCACCACGACCGCGGCGCCGTCGCTCGACGTGCCGCCGGTTGTCGTGCCCGGCCGGCCGGGGGAGCCGGCGGCCACCCGCGCCGCGCAGGAGGTCCGCGACGCCGCGCCGCCGCGCTACAACGGCCTCGACGTCTGGTACGTCCGGATGATGATCCCGCACCACCAGCAGGCGGTGGAGATGGCGACCCTCGCCCCCGACCGGGCTGCCGACCCGCGGGTGCGCGCCGTCGCCGACCGCATCCGGGCCGCCCAGGGACCCGAGATCGGAGTGCTGCGCGGCTGGCTGGACACCCGCGGGCTGCCCGCCGAGGTCCCCGGCCACGACCACGGCACGATGCGCGGGATGCAGTCCGCCGAGGCCATGGGGCAGCTCGCCGCCGCCCGGGGCGCCGAGTTCGACCGCCTCTTCGTGCGGATGATGACCGCGCACCACGAGGGCGCCGTCATCATGTCCACCGACCTGCTCACGGTCGGCGCGGACCAGACCCTCCAGGAGTTCGCCAACGCCGTCGCCGTCGAGCAGTCCGCCGAGATCACCCGCCTCCGCGAGCTGATCGGCGCCTGACCTCCCGGATCGTGGCGGCCCGGACGCCACCTCTCAAGATCCGGCGGGTCCGCCGGGCCGGGCGACGGTCCGCGAGCCGCTACGAACGTGATGACGTGGACGACTCACTCCGGCCCAGCCCGAGCGGCGGTGCGGTGGCGAGTCACTGACGACATCAAGATGGTAGGCACCGGTCCAGGCACCTTCTCCCCGCGCGCCGTCAGAGGCCGACATCGGTGACGGCCGAGTGGCGCCACGACGCGGGGGCCGTCGTGGTCGGTCACGCGGGAGCGGCGGGCGTTGCCGCGCGGCCCTCGTCGCTGATCGGGCGTGACGCGGTAAGCATCGACCTGCGCGCGAGCCCGTACCCTGGGTGACCGTGGAGCGCATCCTCTTCGGCCGTCCGCTGCGCAGCGTCGCGTTCGACGTCGCCGTCTCCGGGCTGGTGGCCTTCTTCGCCGTCCTGGGGATCTTCGCCGAGAACGGCGGCGTCGCGGAGACCACCGTCGGCCTGGCGATGGCGCTGGTCCTGCTGTTCCGGCGGACCCACCCGTCGGCGGTGGCGGCCGGGGTGGCCGTGCTCGCGCTGCTCCAGGTGGTCCTGGGCTGGGGCCCGCTGACCTACGACATCGGCGTGCTCATCGCCCTCTACAGCGTGGTCAAGTACGCCGACCGGCTGCGCGACGGCGTCCTGGCCGGGGTCGTCGCCGCGATCGGCGTGCTCCTCGCCGCCGCCCAGATGCCCGGCGCGGCACCCTGGTGGGCCGGCGCGCTCTACTACGGCCTGGTCACCGGCGCGGTCTGGCTGGTCGGCCTGAACGTGCGCACCCGCCGGCTCTACGTGGTGAGCCTGGAGGAGCGGGCCACCACGCTGGAACGCGAGCGGGAGGCCGAGGCCCGGGCGGCGGTCGCCGAGGAACGCACCCGGATCGCCCGCGAGCTGCACGACGTCGTCGCGCACAGCATGGCCGTCATGATCGTGCAGGCCGACGGGGTGCGGTTCACCATCGACCGCGACCCGGACACCGCGCGGGAGGCCGCCAAGGTGGTGGCGGACACCGGGCGGCAGGCGCTGGAGGAGATGCGGCGCCTCGTCGGCGTACTCCGGGAACCGAGCCGGCCGGAGCCGGCGGGCGTGCCGGCCGCGCCCGACGCCGCCCTCGACGCCGAGCCGGCCCACCGGCGGCCGGCCCTCGTCGAGCTGCCCGACCTGCTGGACCGCTTCCGCGCGGCCGGCCTGCGGATCACCGACACCGCCACCGGCACGCCCGTCGCCCTGCCGCCCGGCCTGGAGCTGACCGTCTACCGGGTCGTGCAGGAGAGCCTCACCAACGCGCTCAAGCACGCCGGCGTCGGCGCGGCGGTCGAGCTGCGCCTCGACTGGTCCGCGGACGCCGTCGTGGTCCGGGCGGTCGACGACGGGCGCGGCCGTCCGGTGGTGCGGCCGGCGCCGTCCGGCGGGCACGGCCTGGTCGGCATGCGCGAGCGGGTCGGGGTGTACGACGGCAGCCTCGCCGCCGGCCCCACGCTGGGCGGGGGGTGGCGGGTCGAGGCGCGGCTGCCGCTACCGTCGGCGTCGGGCACCGAGGAAGGGAAGGCGGCGGCATGACCGTCCGGGTGGTGATCGTCGACGACCAGGCGCTGGTGCGCGCCGGGTTCCGGATGGTGCTCGACTCCCAGCCCGACCTCGCCGTGGTCGGCGAGGCCATCGACGGCGCGGACGCGCTGCGGGTGCTGGACCGGGTCGAGGCCGACGTGGTGGTGATGGACCTGCGGATGCCGACCATGGACGGCGTGGAGGCCACGAAGCGGATCTGTGCCCGCCCGGCCGAGCGCCGCCCCCGGGTGCTGGTGCTCACCACCTTCGACACCGAGGCCGACGCGTTCGCCGCCCTGCGGGCCGGTGCCAGCGGCTTCCTGCTCAAGAACGTGCCGCCGGAGGACCTGCTCGCCGCCATCCGGGTGGTCGCCGAGGGCGACTCGGTGGTGGCCCCGTCGATCACCCGGCGGCTGCTCGACCGGTTCGCCGGGCAGCTCGGGCCGGCACCCACGGAGGACCCGCGGCTGGCGCAGCTCACCGAGCGGGAGCGGGAGGTGCTGCTGCTCGTGGCGCAGGGTCTCTCCAACGCCGAGATCGCCGCCCGGGTGCACGTCGCCGAGGCGACCGTGAAGACCCACGTCGGCCGGATCCTCGCCAAGCTCCAGCTCCGCGACCGGGTCCAGGCCGTCGTGCTGGCGTACGAGAGCGGGCTGGTCACCCCCGGCGGCTGACCCGGCGTACGACCTGGGGCGTACGGGTCCACCCGGTCGGGGGCGACCACCGGCGTACCGAGGTCGAGCGCGCAGGTGGAGATCATCGGCGGGGTGCCGCCCCTAGCGTCGGAAGGGTCTCAGGAACCTGCCCGACAGGAGCACCACGTTGTCCGCAACCACCAGCACCGGCGTCGCCGTCACCGCCCGTGAGCTGCGCAGGGAGTACGGCGCCGGGCCGCACCGGGTCGTCGCGCTCGACGGCGTCGACCTCGACCTGGCCGCCGCCCGGTTCACCGCCGTGATGGGCCCGTCCGGCTCCGGCAAGTCCACCCTGCTGCACTGCCTCGCCGGCCTGGACCGGCCGTCCGCCGGCAGCGTGCGCATCGGCGACGCCGACCTCGCCCGCCTGGACGACCGCCGGCTGACCCGGCTGCGCCGGGACCGGGTCGGCTTCGTCTTCCAGAAGTTCAACCTGCTGCCCACCCTCACCGCCGAGGAGAACATCGTGCTGCCGCTGGCCATCGCCGGCCGGCGGCCCGACCCGGAGTGGCTGCACCAGGTGGTGACCGCGGTCGGTCTCGCCGACCGCCTCCGCCACCGGCCCGCCGAGCTCTCCGGCGGCCAGCAGCAGCGGGTCGCCGTGGCCCGCGCCCTGGTCACCCGGCCGTGGGTGATCTTCGCCGACGAACCCACCGGCAACCTGGACTCGCGTTCCGGCGCGGAGGTGCTGCGGCTGCTCCGCGAGGCGGTGGACACGCTCGGTCAGACCGTGGTCATGGTGACCCACGACCCGAAGGCCGCCGCCCACGCCGACCGGGTGGTCTTCCTCGCCGACGGGCGGCTGGTCGACGAGCTGTACGCCCCGACCGCCGGCCAGGTCCTCGACGCGCTCACCCGGCTCGAGGCCGGCGCGCCGGCCGCGGGGCGGTGACCGGGATGCTGCGCCTGACCCTCCGCCAGATCCGTGCCGACGGGCTTCGCCTGCTGCTCTCCTCGCTGGCGATCGTCCTCGGCGTCGCCTTCGTGGCCGGCACCCTGATGCTCACCGACGGCATGCGCGCCGGAGCCTACGAGCGGGCCGGCGCCTTCGACCGGCACACCGACCTGGCCGCGTACGCCGGCAAGACCCCGCTGCCGCCGTCCCTGGTCGACCGGGTGCGCGCGGTCGACGGGGTGGCCGCCGCCGAGGGGGAGCTGACCGGCACCGCCGGGGTGGTGGGTGCCGACGGGCGGCCGGTGCTCGGCTACGCCGTGCTCGCCGCGATCCCCACCGACCCGGCCCTCCAGTCGTACGACGTGGTCGCCGGCCGGCTGCCGCAGCGGACCGGCGAGCTGGTGCTCGACGAGGAGACCGTCGCCGACCAGCACTTCACCCTCGGCAGCCCGGTGCGGGTCGGCGGGAACGGCGGGCCGGCCCGCCCGTACACGCTGGTCGGCACCGTCGACGTGGCCGGCAGCTCACGGGACGTCGGCGGCCCGTTCATCGGCCTGACCGGCCCGGACGCCCTCGCCGTGGGCGGGGAGCGCGGCTACGGCCGGATCATGGTGGCCGCGCGGCCCGGCGTCGACCGGGCGGCGCTCGCCGACCGGGTCCGCGCTGCCGTCGGGCCGGCGGTCGCGGTGCGGGACCGGGCGGCGATCCTCGACGAGGCGGTCGCGGACGCGGTCCGCGACCGGCGGCAGTTCGAGCTGTTCCTGGGCACCTTCGCCGCGGTGGCGGTGGTGGTCGCCGGCTTCGTGATCGCCAACACCTTCGCCATCGTGCTCGCCCAGCGGTCCCGGCGGACCGCGCTGCTGCGGCTGGTCGGCGCCACCCGGGGGCAGGTCTACCGGGCCGCCCTCGGCGAGGCGGCGCTGACCGGGCTGCTCGCCTCGGCGGCCGGGGTGCTGGCCGGGGTGGGCCTGGCCGCGGGCCTCGGCGCGCTGCTGTCCACCCTCGACGCGCCGGTCGGCGACGCGGTCACCGTCACGCCCCGGACGGTGCTGCTCTCCCTCGGGCTCGGGACGCTGCTGACCGTGGTGGCCGCCGCCGTGCCGGCCTGGCAGGGCACCCGGGTCGCGCCGGTGGCCGCGCTGACCGACGCGGCCGTGCAGCCCGCCGGCCGGGCCGGGCGGGTGCGGCTCGTCGCCGGAGCGCTGGTCCTCGCCGCCGGGGTGGCCGCCCTGGTCGGCGCCGGAGCCCTCGCCCAGGTGCCGCTGGTCGCCGCCGGCGGGGTGCTGGCCTTCCTGGGCATCGTGCTGTTCGGCCCGGTGCTGGTCCCGGCCCTGGTCCGCCTGCTCGGCCTGCCGGCCCGCGGGCTGCTCGGCGTGCCGGCCGCGCTGGCCGTGGCGAACGCCGTGCGCAACCCGCGCCGGGTCGCGGCCACGGCCACCGCCATGGTCATCGGCATCGGCCTGGTCTCCGCGTTCGTGGTCGGCGCGGGCAGCGCGAAGGCGGGCATCGAGCGCGCCGTGGACGCGGAGATCGGTGTGGACTTCGTGGTCACCGGGATCGGCGGGGACCTGCCGGCGCCGCTGGCCGGGGAACTGGCCGCCCGGCCCGAGCTGGGCGTGGTGCACGAGCAGCGCAGCCGCGTCGTCGACGGGATCGAGGTGCGCGCCGCCCACCCGGCGCTGGTCCGGCGGACGCTGTCCGCCGTGGACGCCGGTGACCCGGCCGCCCTCGGTCCGGGCACGGTGCTGGTGCACCGGGAACTGGCCGCGGCCCGCGGCTGGTCAGTGGGCAGCAGCGTCCCGATCGCCGGCCGCTCGTTCCGGGTCGCCGCCGTGGTGGCCGACGACACCCCGGCGCTGGCCGGCAGCCCCGTGCCCGCCGGGCACGTGCTGGACGTCGCCGACGCCGACTTCGCCGGCCTCTTCCCGGCCGAGCGCGGCCACCTGGCCGAGGTGGATCCCGCCGGCGGGGTGTCCACCGACGCCGCGCGGGCCGCCGTCGAGTCGGTGCTCACCCGCTATCCGACGGTCAACCTGCTGGACCAGGCGGCCTATAAGAAGATGCTCACCGGCACGGTGGACCTCGTGCTCGGCTTCGTCACCGCGCTGCTCGGCCTGGCCGTGGTGATCGCGCTGGTCGGCGTGGCGAACACGCTCACCCTGTCGGTGGTGGAGCGGGCCCGGGAGAACGCGGTGCTGCGCGCCGTGGGCCTGACCCGCGGCGGGATGCGGGCGGTGCTCGCCGTCGAGGCGGTGCTCACCGCGCTGGTCGGCACGCTGCTCGGCGTCGCCCTGGGCACCGGGGTGGCCGCCGGCGGGATGGCGGTGCTGGCCAGCATCGGCGGGGACTTCACCCTGGTCCTGCCCTGGGGGCGGCTCGGCCTGATCGTCGCGGTGGCGGTGGTCGCCGCGCTGGCCGCGTCGATCCTGCCGGCCCGGCGGGCGTTGTCCCGGCCGGTGGTGGCGGCCCTCGGCGCGGAGTGAGCGCCGGTCGCCCTAGGCGCCTCGAGCCGGTCCCGCGACAGCCGCGGGACCGGCTCGGCCGGCTACGGGCGCCGCGGGACCTGGGCGTAGCGGCTCGGGTGCAGCTAGGTCAGCGGCCCGACGCCGGTTGAGCCCCGCCGCCCTCGCCCCCGCCCTCGCCGCCGTCCGCAGGCGTGGTCGTGGTCGACGTGGTCTCGGTCGGGGCCGTGGTCTCCACCGGCGGCGAGCTGGTGGTCGGGGCCGTGCTCGGCGCAGTCGGCAGGGTCGACGGAACGCCGGACGGGCTCGGCTGGGCCGATCCGCTCGCGGAGGGACTCGGGGTCGCCGAGCCCGAGGTCGACGGCCGGCCGGTCGGGCCCACGGGCCGGTAGCTGTGGCCGCCCTCGTCCGTCGGCGGCCCCTCGGTGACCGCGGCGTCCGCGACGGAGTTGCTGGGCGCAACCGCCGGTGCGGTCGTGTCGATCCGGGTGGCCGGCGCCTCGGCGTTCTTCGCCGCGCCCAGGGCGGCGCCCAGCGCGGTCAGCGCCACGAGCACGGCCGCCAGGGCCCCGACCAGCGTGCCGCGCCGGCCCGGCCGGCGGGCCGGGGCCACCAGGGCGCCCGCCGCGGCGCTCAGGTCGTCCCGGGTGTGGCTCGACCCGGTGGCGCCGCGCAGCGCCACCGGCACCATGGCGGTGGGCGACTCGGCGCCGGCCGCACGGGCGGCCTCGGCCATCGCGGCGGCCGTGGGAAAGCGGTCCGCCGGGTCCTTGGCCAGGGCCCGGCTCACCAGGTCCCGGACCGGCTGCGGGATGTCCTCCGGCAGCTCCGGCGGCTCGTCGTCGAGGTGCCGGACGGCCACCTGCAGCGGGTTGTCCCCGGTGAACGGCGGGCTCCCGGTGAGGCAGCAGTAGGCCACGGCGCCGAGCGCGTAGACGTCGGTGGCACCGGAGACCGGTCGTCCGGCGGCCTGCTCGGGAGCCATGTAGAGGGCGGTGCCGGGCACCGCGTTGGTGCTGGTGATGCTCGTCACGTTTGTCGACCGGGCCACGCCGAAGTCGACCAGGACCACTGTCCCGTCGTCCTGCACGAGCAGGTTGCTCGGCTTCACGTCACGGTGAACGATGCCCCGGGCGTGCGCCCCCTGGAGGGCCTGGGCCACCTGCGCCACGATCGACATGGTCTCGCCGACACCGAGCTGCCCGGCGGCCTCGATGCGCCGGGAGAGGGGCTCGCCCGCCACGAACTCCATGACGAGGTAGTCGGCCCGGCTGCCGTCGGGCAGCTCGTCCTCGCCGCAGTCGAAGACCTGGACCACGCCCGGGTGGCGCAGCGACGCCATGATCCGTGCCTCGGAGCGGAAGCGGGCGATGAAGTCGGGATCGGAGACCAGCGCGGGCAGCAGGACCTTCACCGCGACCGGACGGCCGAGCACCAGGTCCGTGGCACGCCAGACGTCGCCCATGCCGCCGGTGGCGACACGGTCATCAAGGCGGTACCGACCGCTGAGTACGACGTCGGAAGTCAACACGTCAATACCGTACCCAGAGGGGCCGCGGAGTATTTCCCGCGATATCTCCCGTCACGGCCGGCGGGCGGTCGGAGGCGCCTGGGCCGAACGGTCAGCCGGCTCCGCGCCGATCGGCTGACCGTGACGAATCGCGTACGATCGGGCAGGAAAATGTGCCCGGAGGTTCGTGTGTCCGGCTCCGACCTGGTGTTTCGTCCCGGTTCGCCGGCGCCGTAGCGCACGGCAGGCGGCATTCGTTACGCCGACGCGCCGTCCCGGGCCGTAGACAAATATCACTCTTTCTCCGGCGGGCGGCACCTTGTCGAACCCGCCGGCCACTCCTAGCGTTGGCCCGGCTCCCGGCCGCCCCACGACGCCGGTACGGTATGTCCGCCGACGGCCGTCCTCACTCCCGGCGGTGTCCATACGCGCGCCCGCGCCCTCCCGGTGCCGGTGCCGATCAGGCCAGCGGGGGGCTGATGGTGCGGGTGGAGGTCCGGTCGACCGACCGGGCGGGCGTCGGGCACGCCGGCACCGGTGGCCGCCGGCGCGGGCAGTCGGCACGGCGGGAACGGCGGAACCATGACCGGTGAGCTGAGCGAGGCGGTCGCCGCCGCGCAGGCGGGCGACGAGGAGGCGTTTCGCTTCCTCTACCGCAGCCTCCAGCCCGGCCTGCTGCGCTACCTCACCGCCCTGGTCGGCGCCGACGCCGAGGACGTGGCCTCGGAGACCTGGCTGCAGATCTCCCGCGACCTGCCCGGCTTCACCGGCGGCGAGTTCCGCGCCTGGACCGTCACGATCGCCCGCAACCGGGCCATGGACCACCTGCGCCGGCAGCGCCGGCGGCCCGCCCTGCCGGTGCCCGTCCAGGCGCTCAGCGAGCTGGCCGGGGACGCGGACACCGCCGAGCGCGCCGGCGAGACCATCGGCACCGAGAGCGCCCTCGCGCTGATCGCCAGCCTGCCGCCGCGCGAGGCGGAAGCGGTGCTGCTGCGGGCCGTGATCGGGCTCGACGCGGAGACCGCCGGCCGGGTGCTCGGCCGGCGGGCCGGCGCGGTGCGCACCGCCGCGCACCGGGGGCTGCGGCGCCTGGCCGGCCTGCTGGAACGCGCCGATCAGGACCAGCCGGCGGACCGGGCCGGGGGAGCGACACCACCCCGCGCCCGGACCGGCCGGGGACGGCAGGCGTCGCAGGCGCCCAAGGCCGAGCCGGCGGACGGCTGACGTGGAGGGAAACGGGATGAGTTCTGGCCGGTCCGACCGGCCCGCCGACCGGGCGGAGTCGGAGCGCCTCCTCGACGCGGCCCGTGCCGGGGCGCCTCGGGAGGCGCCGGCCGACCCGCTGGCGCACCTGCTCGCCGCTGCCGCCGCCCCGGGCACCGCGGCCGAACTGGCCGGCGAGGAGCAGGCGCTCGCCGCGTTCCGTGCCGCCCGGGCCGATCCCGCCCCGGCCGCGGCGCCGCGGCCGCGCCACCGCTCCCGGCTCGGCGCGGTCCTGGCCGGGCTCGCCGCCACCGCCACCGCCGGGGTCGCCTTCGCCGCGGTGAACCTCGACCGGGCCCCGGAACCGGCGCCACCGCCGGCCCCGACCACGCCCGGCGGCAGCACCGGCGGCGCGAGCGACCCCGGCTCCCCGACGCCCTCGGGGGGCGCGACCCCGACCGGCGGGGCCTCCGGCGGCGTACCGTCCACCGCCCCGACACCCGGTGGGCCCGGCGGCTCCGGCAAGCCGGCGAGCGCCGGGAACCTCGCCGGGCACTGCCGGGCCTATCTGGCCAAGTCCGACCAGCAGCGGGCCAGGGCGCTGGAGAGCCCCGGCTTCGCCGATCTGGTGACCGCCGCCGGCGGCGCCGGCCGGGTGGAGGGCTACTGCCTGGCGCTGGTGCCGGAGCAGTCACCGGAGCCGAAGTCGGCGCAGTCCCCGGAGCCGAAGCCGAAGCCGACGCCGAAGCCGAAGCCGACGCCGAAGCGGAAGTCCGAGCCGAGGTCGGAGCCCGGCTCGACGGCGAAGCGGTAGTTGTCGGCCGGCGCGCAAAGGGCGCCGCCCGCCGTGTCGCCGCCATCCGGAAGGCCCGGCGCCGCCCGCGCCGCAACCGGATTCCGGACAAAAATTCATCTCCACGGGCGCGCGGATTCCGTCTGCTAGACAGAAGATGGTGGGACCCACCGACGCCCGGCCGCCACGGCACGGCCGCCGGCCGACAGCGTGGTCGCCCGCCCCGGGGAGAGGAGCCGTCTCTTGGTGATGTCGCCCGAGTTGGACCGGACCACCGTGCTGGGGGACGAGGCGGCAGCCCGCGGGCACCTCGCCAGGATCTGCTTCAAGACCGGCCCACCCAGCCTCACCGGCGTCGAGCTGGAATGGACGGTGCACGACGCCGCGGACCCGACCCGCCCGGTCGACCGCGAGCGACTGCGCCGGGCGCTGGGACGGCACAGCCCCGTCACCCTCGACCCCACCAGCCCGGCCGCCGGGCTCCGGCGCGGTGGCACCGTGACCGTGGAGCCGGGCGGGCAGGTGGAGATCTCCTCCGCGCCGCGACCGTCGATCGCCGCGCTCATCCTGGCCACCGAGGCCGACCTCGCCGAGATGCGGGCGCTCCTGGACGCCGCCGGCCTCGTCCTGGGCCGCACCGGCATGGACCCCTGGCGTCCCCCGCACCCCGTCGTGGACACCCCGCGTTACCGGGCCATGCGCGCCGTCCTCGACCGGCACGGCCCGGCCGGCCGGGCGATGATGTACAGCACCGCCGGGCTCCAGGTCTGCCTCGACGCGGGCGACCCGGACCGGCTGGCCGAGCGGTGGGCCGCCGCGCACGCCGTCGGGCCGCCGCTGCTGGCCGCGTTCGCCACCGCCGATCGGCACGCCGGACGGCTCACCGGCTGGGCCTCCACCCGGATGGCCGCCTGGCTGGCCATGGACCCGGCGCGCACCCGGCCGGTCTGGTCCCCGGCACGGGCCGACCGCGACCCGCTCGCCGCCTGGACCGGGTACGTCCTGGCCGCGCCGCTGCTGTGCGTGCGCGACGACGGTCCGGACTGGACACCGCCTCCGGGTGTCACGTTCGCCGACTGGCTGGCCGGGGCGCTGTCGCGGCCGCCGACCGCCGACGACCTGGAATACCACCTCAGCACGCTCTTCCCGCCGGTCCGCCCGCGCGGCTACCTGGAGGTCCGCTACCTGGACGCCCAGCCCGGTCGGGAGTGGACCGTGCCGCTGGCGGTGCTGGCGGCGCTCTTCGCCGACCCGGCCACCACCCGGGACGCCCTCGCCGTCGCCGCCCCGGTCGCCGGGGACTGGGTCGCCGCGGCCCGGCACGGCCTGGCCGAGCGCCCGCTGGCGGCCGCCGCGGCGGCCCTGTTCGACCTGGCCCTGGCTGCCCTGCCCCGGCTCGAGCTGCCGGCCGGGATCCACGACGAGACGAGCCGAGCGATCCGGCGGCGCCGCGCCGCCGCGGAGAGGGGACAGCCGTGACCACGACCGAACGGCCGGCGATCGAGGGCGAGCGGCTGCGTAGCCGGATCGCGGCCGAGCTGGAGCGCACCCGCGCCCGCACCGCCCTGCTCACCGACGCGGTGGACGACGACGACCTGGTGCGGCAGCACTCCACGCTGATGTCCCCGCTGGTCTGGGACCTGGCGCACGTCGGCAACCAGGAGGAGCTGTGGCTGGTCCGCGACGTCGGCGGGCGCGAGCCGGTGCGCCGCGACATCGACGACCTGTACGACGCGTTCAAGCAGCCCCGCAGGGACCGGCCCGCGCTGCCGCTGCTGCCCCCGGCCGAGGCGCGGGCATACGTGCGCACCGTCCGGGAGAAGGTCTACGACCTGCTCGACGGGATCCGGTTCACCGACCGGAAGCTCGTCGAGGACGGGTTCGCGTTCGGCATGATCGTCCAGCACGAGCAGCAGCACGACGAGACCATGCTCGCCACCCACCAGCTGCGCGCCGGCGGGCCGGTGCTCGACGCCCCGCCGCCGCCCGAGCCGCGGGTCCCGGTGGGCGGCGAGGTGCTGGTGCCGGCCGGGCCGTTCACCATGGGCACCTCGACCGACCCGTGGGCACTCGACAACGAGCGTCCCGCGCACACCGTCGAGCTGCCGGCGTACGCCATCGACGCGGCGCCGGTCACCAACGGGCAGTACCGCGCGTTCATCGCCGACGGTGGCTACGAGGAGCCGCGCTGGTGGAGCGCGGCCGGCTGGCGGCACCGGGTCGAGGCCGGGCTGACCGCGCCGATGCACTGGCGGCGCGACGGGGACGGGTGGGCGTACCGCCGGTTCGGGCGCTGGTCGCCGGTACGCGACGACGAGCCCGTGGTGCACGTCTGCTTCCACGAGGCGGAGGCGTACGCGGCCTGGGCCGGCCGGCGGCTGCCGACCGAGGCGGAGTGGGAGAAGGCGGCCCGCTGGGACCCGGCGACCGGCCGGTCACGCCGCTACCCGTGGGGCGACGCGGACCCGACGAGTGCGCACGCCAACCTGGGGCAGCGGCACCTGTGGCCGGCGCCGGTGGGCGCGTACCCGGACGGCGCCTCGCCGCTCGGCGTGCACCAGCTCATCGGGGACGTCTGGGAGTGGACCTCGTCCACCTTCCGCGGCCACCCGGGCTTCGCGGCGTTCCCCTACCGCGAATACTCGGAGGTCTTCTTCGGCGACGACCACCGGGTGCTGCGCGGCGGCTCGTTCGGCACCGACCGGTCGGCCTGCCGGGGCACCTTCCGCAACTGGGACTACCCGATCCGGCGGCAGATCTTCAGCGGTTTCCGCTGCGCCCGCGACGCCCGCCCCGAGGAGTCGCACGCGTGATCGGCGGCCGCGCCTGATGTGCCGCCACCTGGCGTACCTCGGTCCGCCGGTCAGCCTGCGGAGCCTGCTCTACGACCCGCCGTACGGGCTGCTGCGGCAGTCCTGGGCGCCCCGCGACATGCGCGGCGGCGGCACGATCAACGCCGACGGCTTCGGCGTCGGCTGGTACCCCGGGGGCGGGGATCCGGTCCGCTACCGGCGGGCGCAGCCGATGTGGAGCGACACCACCCTGCCGGAGCTGGCCGCGGTGACCACCACGGGCGGGGTGCTGGCCGCCGTCCGCTCCGCCACGGTGGGCATGCCGCTGCACGAGACGGCGGCCGCGCCGTTCGCCGAGGGGCGCTGGCTGTTCAGCCACAACGGCGTGGTGCGGGGCTGGCCGGACAGCCTGGTCCCGCTGGCCGGCGGGCTGCCCCTCCGCGACCTGCTGACCCTGGAGGTGCCGACCGACTCGGCGCTGCTCTGGGCGCTGGTCCGGCACCGGCTGCGGGCCGGCGCCACGGCCGGCGACGCGGTCGCCGAGACCGTCGCGGCGGTCGCCGCCGCCGCCCCCGGATCACGGCTGAACCTGCTGCTCACCGACGGCGTCACCGTGGCGGCCAGCGTGGCCGGGCACGCGCTGTCGGTACGCCGTACCCCGGAATCGGTGCTGCTCGCCTCCGAGCCTGGCGACGACGACCCCGGCTGGCGGCCGGTGCCGGACGGCCGGCTGGTGGTGGCGACCGCCGCCGGGCTGGACGTCCGGGAGCTGACGGCCGCCTGACATCCCGTTTCCCACACCGGTAGGAACAGGAAGGACTGCTGATGAGCGCGGAGCCACTGGAGATCCACCTGGAGCAGCAGGACCTCGACCGCGGCCTGCGGGAGGACGTCCGGGTCGGCCTCACCGCGACGCCGAAGTGGCTGCCACCGAAGTGGTTCTACGACGCCCGGGGCAGCGAGCTGTTCGAGGAGATCACCCGGCTGCCGGAGTACTACCCGACCCGGGCCGAGCGGGCGGTGCTGGCCGCGCACGCCGGCGACATCGCCGCGCTGACCGGCGCGAAGACCCTGATCGAGCTGGGCTCCGGCTCGTCGGAGAAGACCCGGCTGCTGCTGGACGCCTTCACCCGCCACGGCGACCTGGGCAGCTTCGTGCCGCTGGACGTGTCGGTCAGCGCGCTGCGCGGGTCCACCGAGCAGATCGCCGCCGCGTACCCCGGGTTGCGGGTGCGCGGCATCGTCGGCGACTTCACCCGGCACCTGGACCGGCTGCCGACCGGTGGCCGGCGGTTGGTGCTGTTCCTCGGCGGGACCATCGGCAACCTGCTGCCCGCGGAGCGGGCCGAGTTCCTCACCGCGACGCGCGCGGCGCTGGAGGCCGGCGACTGGCTGCTGGTCGGCACCGACCTGGTGAAGGACCCGTCGGTGCTCGTCCCCGCCTACGACGACGCGGCCGGGGTGACCGCCGAGTTCAATCGCAACGTGCTGCGGGTGATCAACCGGGAGCTGGGGGCCGACTTCGACCCGGCGGCGTTCCGGCACGTGGCGGTCTGGGATCCGCGGCACGAGTGGATCGAGATGCGGCTTCGGGCCGAGCGCCCGGTCCGGGTGCGCGTGCTCGACCTGGACGTCGAGTTCGCCGCCGGCGAGGAGTTGCGGACGGAGGTCTCGGCCAAGTTCCGGCCGGAGGGGATCGGCCGGGAGCTGGCCGCGGCCGGGTTCGTCCGGCAGGCGTTCTGGACCGACCCGGAGGGGCTGTTCGGCGTCAGCCTGGCCCGCGCCGACTGAGCTCCGTGAGCCCGTTCACCCGGCGCGGTCCCCGCACTGGTGATCGGCTAGGCTGGTCGGCGCGAAGGGGAGTAGCCCCCAATGTCGTGGTCGACATACTGGTGCGTTCCGCATCCGGCCACGCGGCCCCGGTCCCCGGGGCGGGCGAGACCTTCGACTCAGGCTGTCGCAGCCGGGTCGAGGGCGCCCCATACCTCCTCCCGGCTTGATCGGGAAGGTTCGCATGGACGGTTTCCTCGTCGCGCTGGTGATCAGCTTCGGCGTCATCTTCGTCGCGGAGCTGGGCGACAAGTCACAGCTCATGGCCCTGACGTTCGCCACCCGCTTCCGGCCGCTGCCGGTGCTCATCGGCATCACCGTCGCCACCGCGGTCGTGCACCTGGCGTCGGTCGCCATCGGCTACGGGCTCAACGCGGCGCTGCCCACCGGCTGGATCTCGCTCGTCGCCGGTCTGGCGTTCCTCGGCTTCGGCGCCTGGACCCTGCGCGGTGACAAGCTGACCGAGGAGGAGAAGCGCAAGGCGGAGAAGAGCAGCCGCAACGCGATCGTCGCCGTCGGTGTGGCGTTCTTCCTGGCGGAGCTGGGCGACAAGACCATGCTCGCCACCATCACCCTGGCCACCAAGTACGGCTGGTTCGGCACCTGGCTGGGCTCGACCCTGGGCATGGTCGCCGCCGACGCCCTGGCGATCCTGGTGGGCCGCCTGCTCGGCCGGCACCTGCCCGAGCGGGCCATCCGGTACGGCGCCGCCGTCCTCTTCGCCATCTGCGGCCTCTGGCTGGTCTTCGAGGCGATCGCCGAGCTGACCTGAGCGTGCCGGCCGGTTCCACCGCGCCCGGCGCGGCGGAACCGGCCGCGGATGATCGAGGACCGCCTCCGCGGGGTATGCACCATCCGGGCGACGCCGCGGCGGGGACGACCACCGCCGGGTGTGCGCCACGAGAGGAAACCGGACGACCGGGAGGTCCCGCGCATGAGCAGGCATGACGAGCCCAACGAGTACGGCTTCGCCGGGGGCGCGACGGCTCCGGAACCGCCGCCGGGCGGGCGTCCCGACGAGCAGGACCGGGCGGAGGAGGTCGCGGTTCCGGGCGACGACTTCACCGAGCCGCTCGCCGACGCGCTCGAGGAGACCGAGGAGCACGGCGAGGAACGCCCGGCCGGGCGCCGCCGCTGAACCGCCGCGCGCCGGCCGTCACCGGGCGGCCGGCGCGCGGACCGGCGGCCGCTCCTGATCGGCGGCCGGCGAGCCGCTAGGCCCCCCGCTCCTGGTAGACGTCCGGGACGCCGTCGCCGTCGGAGTCGCGGCTCTCCCGCTCGCTGATCCGCCGGTAGACGCGGTTGCGCCGGACCAGCACCGCCGAGGCCAGGCCGGCGGAGACCAGCGAGCCGAGCAGCACGGCCGCCTTCACCCGCTCGTCCTCGGGGCTGCCCGGCCCGAACGCCAGCTCGCCGATGAGCAGCGACACGGTGAAGCCGATGCCGGCCAGCAGCGCCAGCCCCGCCAGGTCCGCCCAGGTGATCTCCTCGTCGAGTTCGGCCCGGGTGAACCGGGCCAGCAGGAACGTCGATCCGAACACCCCGACCGCCTTGCCCAGCACGAGCCCGGCCGCCACGCCGAGCACCACCGGGTCGGCGAGCACCGCGGCCAGGTCGACGTCGACCAGGGACACGCCGGCGGCGAAGAACGCGAAGACCGGCACCGCGAGGCCCGCCGAGACCGGCCGCCACCGGTGCTCCAGCCGCTCGGCCAGCCCCGGCCCGCCACCCGCGCCGGGGCGGACGGGAACGGTGAAGCCGAGCAGCACCCCGGCCACCGTGGCGTGCACGCCCGAGGCGTGCACCAGCGCCCAGGCGGTCACCGCGAGCGGGAGCAGCGACCACCACCAGGTGTGCCGGCGCCGCACCAGCAGGGCGAAGGCGACGATCGGCAGCACCGCGCCGAGCAGGGGCAGCGGGTGGAACTCGGCGGTGTAGAAGACCGCGATGATGACGATCGCGAAGAGGTCGTCGACCACCGCGAGGGTGAGCAGGAAGGCCCGCAGCCCCTGCGGCAGGTGTGAGCTGACCACCGCGAGGACGGCGAGCGCGAAGGCGATGTCGGTGGCCGTGGGAATGGCCCAGCCGCGCAGTCCTTCGCCGCCGGCCGCGAGCGTCACCGTGAGGTAGACCAGCGCCGGCACGACCATGCCGCCCAGCGCGGCCACCACCGGCAGCGCCGCGCGGCGCGGGTCGCGCAGGTCGCCGGCCACGAACTCCCGCTTGAGCTCCAGCCCGGCCACGAAGAAGAAGATCGCCAGCAGGCCGTCGGCGGCCCAGGCGGCGAGGCTGAGGTCCAGGTGCAGCCCGGCGCCACCCGGCCAGGGCACCCACTCGCCGAGGCGGGTGTACACGGCCCGCCAGGGCGAGTTGGCCCAGACCAGGGCGACAAGCGCGCCGAGCAGGAGCAGCCCGCCGCCGACGGTCTCGGTGCGCAGCACATCGGCCAGGAAGCGGGCCTCGGGCCAGGAACGGCGGGACAGCAGGCGGGGGGACGGTGGGCGGCGTTCGGTCATGCGGCGTCCGTTCCGGAAGGAGGGTCGGCGGAGTCGTCGCCGACCAGACTTCCCGGCACACCGGTCCCGACCCTATCCGGCCGGCTGACCGGCCGCACCACGTGGCCGAGTCCGGCGTTAACAGGAGGAGGGCCGCCGCACCGGCGGCCTGACGATCCATGGGTTGCCCGGATAGCTGCTCCGAAATGGAAGGATTTAGACCGTCTGTGCGGTTCTGATCGTTTACATTCGCTGAGTCGCTTACCGTGATGTATAGGCGTTTTTGATCCTGGCACGCGTATTGGGGTTTCTAGGGGGGCTTTCGTGCAGTTTCATCGGCAGACCGGCGTGTGGCGAGGGGGAGCGTGATGGACGTTCTCGGTTATCTGCGCCTGGTCCGACGCCACTGGTGGATCGTGCTGGTCACGGTGATGGTCGCCCTGGGCACCGCCGCTCTGGTGACGGTCCGGACGGCGCCCCGCTACGAGGCCACGGTGACCTTCTTCGTCACCACGCCGAGCCAGGGCGTCACCGACGCCTACCAGGGCAGCCTCTTCCTCCAGCAGCGGGTGAAGTCGTACGGTGACCTGCTCACCAGCGACCGGCTGGCGCAGAGCGTCGTCGCCGAGGCCCCGCTCGGGCTCACCGCCGACCAGGTGCAGCGCCGGATCACCACCTCCACCGAGGCCGGCACCGTGCTGCTGAAGGCCACCGTCACCGACACCGACCAGACGCGGGCGCTGAAGACCACCGAGACGCTCTCGGCCAAGTTCATCGAGCTGGTGCAGAAGGTGGAGACCCCGCCGGACGGCAAGGCGCCGCCGATCAAGCTCGAGGTGGTCAGCGGTCCCCGGGTGACCTCGAACCCGGTCTCGCCGCAGCCGGTGCGGAACCTGGTCCTCGGCGGCCTGCTGGGGCTGCTGCTCGGTGCGGGGCTGGCCGTGCTGCGGGGGCTGGCCGACGTCCGGATGCGGGACGCTGCCGCGCTCCAGCGGGTCACCGGCAGCCCGCTGCTCGGCGAGATCCCGTACGAGTCCGGTGCCAAGTCGGCACCGCTGATCGTCGGCGAGGCGGCCAACTCGCCGCGCGCCGAGGCCGTCCGGAAGCTGCGGACCAACCTGCGCTTCGTCGACGTGCACGAGCCCGCCCGGGTCATCGCGGTCACCAGCGCGCTGCAGGGCGAGGGCAAGACCACGATGGCCTGCAACACCGCCATCGCCCTGGCCGAGGCGGGCTGGCGGGTGCTGCTCATCGACGCCGACCTGCGCCGTCCGAAGGTCGCCGACTACCTCGGCGTGGACGGCGGCGTGGGGCTCACCGACGTGCTTGTCGGTGACGTGCAGGTCGGCGACGTGGTGCAGCGCTGGGGCGACAAGTCGCTGCTCGTGCTGCCCAGCGGCGCGACTCCGCCCAACCCCAGCGAGCTGCTCGGCTCCAAGGCGATGGCGGACCTGCTGGTGGCGCTGCGCGAGTCGGCGGACATCGTGGTCATCGACACCGCACCGCTGCTCGCGGTCACCGACGGCGTGGTGGTGGCCGTGCAGGCCGACGGCGCGCTGCTGGTCACCCAGCAGGGGCGGACCTCGCGCAGCCAGGTCGCCGCCGCGGCCCACGCCCTGCACTCGGTCTCGGTGCGCCTGCTCGGCTGCGTGCTGAACATGGCCAAGGTGGCCAAGGCGGACGCCTACCAGTACGAGGCGTACAAGGTGGTCGTGCCGGCCGCCGGGCCGTCCGTGCCCGCCGACCGGGCCGGCGTGGCCCGGCGCGGGGAGCAGGTCCCCGCGGGCGATCACACCCAGGAACTCACCCGGCTGTCCCGATGAGCGCGAGCACCGGTCGGATCGACCGCTCGATCTCCTCGGCACAGCGCCGGAAGTCGGCGGGGGAGCCGCCGATCGGGTCGCGCAGGTCGTCCGCGTCGAGGGTGGCGGGTTGCAACCGCCCCCGGGCGCGGGCGGCCGCCGCCACGGCGGTCCGCAGCGGCGAGGCCTCGCCCGGTGCGGCCGGCGCGAGCGGCTCGGCCGGTTGCGCCGCCTCGGTCGCCTCGGTCGCGTGGACCGAGGCGGCCGCGGCCAGCCGGGCGAACTGGCGGAGCGTGAAGGTCCGGTGCAGCGCGGCCGGGGCCAGCGCGGTGCAGACCGAGCGCTGCCGCCGGGTCGCGGTCAGCACCAGGGCGGCCCGGGTCAGGTGCTCCGGTCGGAGCCGGCGGGTGCGGAACGCCGCCGGGTCGGCACCGGTCCGGGCGGCGACCTCGACCGCGTACGGGTGCATGGCCGCCCCGTCGGGAGCGTCGGTGCCCGCGCTGGTCACCACGACCGGCAGGTCCCGCAGCAGCCGGCGGGCGATGAACTCCGCCATCGGTGACCGGCACATGTTGGCGTGGCAGACGAAGAGCACCCCGTCGACCATCTGCACCCCTCTCGTCGGCACGGTCGCGGGACGCGGCGCCGCGACGGCGGTGTTCCGGCGATCGCGGCCGGTCGCAGAGGGGATGCCGGCATCCTACGGGGTGCCGGGGCCCGCGCGTCGGGAAGCCGCGCCGGGAGCGCGGCCATGAAGATCGGCATCCTGTCGTACCACTTCCCGCCCGAGCCCGCGTTCATCCCGGGGAGCCTGGCCGAGGAGCTGGCCGCGCGCGGCCACGAGGTACGCGTGCTCACCGGCTTCCCGGACTATCCCGGCGGGCACGTCTATCCGGGCTGGCGGCAGCGCTGGCGGCACCAGACGCACAGCGAGCGGCTGACCGTCCGCCGGGTGCCCCGGTACGCGGCCGGCGACGGCTCGGCGCGGATGGCGAGCTGGCTCTCTTTCGCCGGCAGCGTGGCGCTGACCGGCCGGCGCTATCTCGGCGACGTCGACGCCCTGTACGTCTTCCAGCTCCCGGCGGTCACCTTCGCCGCGGCCGGTCTGCTGCGGTTGCTCGGCCGGGTGCCGACCGTGCTGCACGTGCAGGACGTCTGGCCGGAGGAGGAGCCGTCCCGGGCGGGGGAGACCCGTCGGTGGTCGGGCCGGCTGGACGCCACCCTGCGCCGGATCTACCAGGAGGCGGGCGCCGTCGCGGTCACCGCGCCCTCCATGCGGGACCTGGTGGTCGCCGGGGGCGCCGACCCGGACCGGGTGCGGGTGGTGCTGAACTGGACCGACGAGCGGATCTTCCGCCCGACCGAGCCCAGCCGGGCGGCCCGGAACCTGATCCGCCGGGACGACCGTTCCGTGGTGATGCACGCCGGCACGATCGGCGTGCGGCAGGGGCTGGAGACCGCGGTGCGCGCGGCGGCCGCGCTGGGCGACCGGCTGGACCTGGTCCTGGTCGGCTCGGGGGCCGAGGAGCGGCGGGTGCGGGGGCTCGCCGCCGAGCTGCGGGCCGACAACGTGCGGTTCGTCGACCGGCGGTCCCCACCGGACATGCCGGAGCTGTACGCGGCGGCCGACTACCAGCTGGTCATGCTGCGGGACCTGCCGGAGCTGCGGGGCATGGTGCCCGGCAAGCTCCAGGCCGCGCTGTCCTGCGCCGCGCCCGTGGTGGCGTCGGCGGGCGGCGACACGGTGGCGCTCGTGGAACGGGCGCGGGCCGGGCTGTCCTGCCCGCCGGAGGACTGGGCGGCGCTGGCGGACCGCTTCTGGCTCGCCTCGGCGATCCCACCGCCGGCCCGCGTGGACATGGGCCGCCGGGGTCGGGACGCCTACCTGCGGGAGATGTCCCTGCGGACCGGGGTCGACCGGATCGAGGGGCTGCTGCACGAGGTGTCGTCGCGAGCCCGCGGCGCCCGCCGCTGATCGGAGTGTTCCTCGCGAAAACGCCACACAACGGCTAAGTGCGCGATAACGCCACGAAGCGGTGGAAATTCGTGCTAGAAAGCGATCAATCGTCAATGGTGTCCGATTTTCGAGCACGGGAGAGTGGTGTGACGGAAAGCGGTGGGCTGCCCCGCCGGCGGCGGCGCTCCCGGCGCCGAAGCCGCGCCCGCGTGCGCCGGGTCCTGCTCGTCGGGCTGGTCGTGGTCTCGGTGCTGCTCGCCGGCGGCGGCTGGGTCGGGTTCCGCGGCTGGCAGGCCCGGGCGCACCTGCTCAACGCCGCCGGGCTGGCCCAGGAGCTGAGCACCCAGGTGGTCGGCGGCGACGTGGCCCGGGCCCAGCGCACGCTGGCCGCGCTCCAGGAACAGGCCGCCTCGGCCCGGACCGCCACCGGCGACCCGGCCTGGTGGCTCGGCCAGCAGGCCCCCTACGCGGGCGACGACCTGGCCGCGGTCCGTCAGATCGCGGTCGCCGTGGACGACCTGGCCCGGCTCGCCTTCCCCACCCTGCTCCGGGTCGACCTCGCGTCGCTGGTGCCGAAGGAGGGGAAGCTCGACCTGGGCCGGCTGCGTGCCGTCTCGGCCGAGGTCTCCGCCGCCGACCGGGCGGTGCGGCAGACCGAGGAGCGGTTGCGGGCGGTGTCCACCGACGACCTGGTCGGGCAGGTGCGGGACGCGGTCTCCGGGCTGCGGACCGAACTGGTCCGGCTGGGCGAGCTCACCTCGGCCGCGGACCAGGGCGCCCGGCTGCTGCCGTCGCTGCTCGGCGCCGACGGCCCCCGCAGCTACCTGCTCGTCTCGCAGAATCCGGCCGAGCTGCGGGCCACCGGCGGCATGTTCGGCGCGTACGCCGTGTTGAGGGCCGAGGGTGGCCGGATCCGGATGTCCGGCCAGAAGAGCGCGAGCAGCCTCGCGTCGTTCACGCCGCCGCTGCCGGTGGACCGGGAGCTGCGCAGTCTCTGGAAGGACCTTCCCGGGACGTACCCGGCGGACGTCAACCTCAGCCCGGACTTCCCGACGGCGGCGGCGCTGTACCGGGAGATGGTCCGCCGGCGCACCGGCACCGAGGTGGACGGTGTGCTCGCGGTGGATCCGCTGGTGCTGTCCTATCTCCTGGGCGTGATCGGGCCGGTGTCCGTGCCGGACCAGCCGAGCCTGGTCGGCAGCACCGTGGTCCGGACCCTGCTCAGCGACGCCTACCGGACGCTCGACACCAAGGCGCAGGACGCCTTCTTCGCGCGGGCGGCCTCCTCGGTGTTCGACGCCCTGTTCACGAAGGCGGTGAATCCTCGGGCTCTTTTGACCGTTTTCAACCGTTCTATCGCCGAACGCCGGATATTGTTCTGGAGTGCCCATCCCGCGGAGCAGCGCGTCCTCGGCGACAGCCGGTTGGCCGGGAAGCTCCGCGAGAAGGACATCGTGCCGACTGTCGGCGTGTTCCTCAACGACGGCAGCGGCGCGAAGCTCGGCTACTACCTCAGGTTCTCGGCAACCGTGACGGTCGGCGACTGCCAGCCGGAGGGGCGCCGCGAACTGCGGCTACGGGTCACGGTCCACTCGACCGTCCCGCGGTCGGGCCTGTCCGAGTCGGTCACCGGCCTCGCCCTCTCCGGCGACCCGTACACCGCCCGCACCCTGGTGTCGGTGTACACCCCGACCGGAGGGGCGGTGCTCGGCGGCCGGCTGGACGGCAAGGACACCGCGATGGGCAGCGGGACCGCCGGTAGCCGCCAGGTGACCGTGGCGAACGTGGAGGTCAAGCCGGGCAGGACCCGGACCCTCGACATCACCCTGCTCACCGGAAAGACGAGCGCCGGCACTGCCGAGCTGGTGCTCACACCCACCGTCACCCCATGGACCACCCAAGTTGTTTCCGCACCAAGCTGTGATCAGTAGGAGGGAATCCATCATGCGGCTATCCCGCATCATCATGGCGTTCACGGTCGGCCTGGCCGTGGCGGCCGTGCCGACCGCGGCCGGCGCGGCGCAGCCGCAACCGCCCGTGTACCCGCCGGCGAACCCGACGCTCACCGTCTCGCCGCCGACCATCCGCCTCGGCGGGACCTTCACGCTCCGGGGCGAGGGCTTCCTGCCCGGCGCCGTCCAGATCAGCGTGGCGATCAGCGGCAACCCCAACGCCGCACCCGCCCAGGGGTCGGTCCGCAGCGACGGCAGCACCGTCGCGATGACCGCGGTGGCCTACCAGCAGCCGCAGCCGGCGCCGACCCTGTTCAGCGTGACGGCGGACGGGGACGGCGAGTTCACCGTCACCTACAAGCCCACCCGGACCGGGCGGCACACCTTCACCGCCACGCAGGACGACCGGGTGGACAGCGCCACCGGCATCGTCCTGCCGGCCCGGCCACGGCCGCCGCACGGCGGCGGCAACCTGCCGGTGACCGGTGACAGCCTCGGCACCCCGCTGAAGCTCGGCGGTGGCCTGGCCGGCGCTGGTGCGGTGCTGGTGCTGCTCTCGCTGGCCTGGCGTCGGCGCGGTCGCTTCGGGATCGGCTCCCGCTGATTCCTGCCGCACCCCGGGCAACGCCCGGACCGTTCGTGAAGGTGCCCGCCGGACCACGTCCGGCGGGCACCTTCACGCCTGCCGCTTCCCGACGCCGCACAATGACCGGATGGACCCGACCCAGCCGTGGACGGACCGTACGGGCCTGCTGGTGCTGCCCGGCGGCGCGACCGTACGCGGGCGGCGGATCGCCGCCCCCACCGCGCCCGCCGACTTCGCCCTGCTGCTGGCGCCCGGCCCGCAGCCGGCCTGGCCGGCCCGGCGGATCCGCTGGCCCGACTTCTGGGTCCCGCGCGACCGCGCCGACGCGCTCGACGCGCTGCGGGAGGCGTGGCGCCGCGCGTACGCGGGGGAGCGGGTCGAGGTCGCCTGCCACGGCGGCGTGGGACGGACCGGCACGGCCCTCGCCGCCCTGGCCGTCCTCGACGGGCTCGACCCCGTGCACGCGGTGACCTGGGTCCGGGCGGGCTACCACCCGCGAGCGGTGGAGACCCCCTGGCAGCGCCGATGGCTGCGCGGCGTCGGCCCGGCCGCTCGGTAGGGTGCCTCTTCATGAGAGTCCGGGCCCTGGCCGCCACCACCGTCCTCGCCCTGCTCGTCACCGGGGCGCCGGCCCCGGCGCAGGCGGCGCCGCCGGTGACCGCCGCCCCCGCCGCGGCGGTGCCCTGCCCGCGGCTGCCGGCGCCGAAGGTGACCCGCCCGCCGCGGCCCACCCCGCCGCCGCCCGTGCCCGAGAACCAGGCCGTCGGCGGTGACGCGCTGGCCACGGCGGGCCTGGTGACGGCGCCCGGCAGCCCGGCGCCACCGGCGGTCACGGCCACCACCTGGCTGGTCGCCGACCTGGACACCGGCGCCGTCCTCGGCGCCTGCGGCCCGCACGAGTACGGCATCCCGGCGAGCACCCAGAAGCTGCTGCTCGCGGCCACCCTGCTGAACCGGCTCGACCCGAAGCAGGTGGCCGTCGCGACTCGGGCCGACCTGGACATCGAGCGGGGCAGCTCCGCTGTCGGCCTGCTCGTCGGCGGGCGCTACCCGGTGGAGACGCTGTGGCTGGGGCTGCTGCTCCAGTCCGGCAACGACGCGGCGAACATGCTGGCCCGGCTCGGCGCCGGCAGCGCCCGTGCCGGTGTCGCCGAGATGAACGCCGAGGCGCGCCGGCTGGGCGCCCGCCAGACGCACGCCGCGACACCGTCCGGGTTGGACGGTCCGGGGCAGTTCACCAGCGCGTACGACCTGGCCCTGATCGCCCGGGCCTGCTTCGCCGATGCGGCGTTCCGCCGCTACGCGCTCACCGAGCGGACCCAGATCCCCGCCCAGCCTGCGCTCAAGGCGGGCGGTTTCCAGATCCAGAACGAGAACCAGCTGATCTACCGCTACCCGGGTGCCCTGGGCGGCAAGACCGGCTTCACCGAGCTGGCCCGGCACAGCTTCGTCGGCGCGGCCCAGCGCGGCGGCCGGCGGCTCGTGGTCACCCTGCTCGGCGCCGAGTCCCGCCCGGTACGCGGCTGGCAGCAGGGCGCCCAACTGCTCGACTGGGGCTTCTCGCTGCCCCGGGACGCCTCGGTCGGCCGGCTGGTCGACCCCGGCGAGCTGGACGCCGAGCGGGCCGCCCCGAGCGGCTCACCGGCGGCGGCCCGCCCGACCCCGCCGCCCGAGTGGCGCGGGCCGGCCGGGACCGCGCTGCGCCGGATGGCGGACGGCGACTGGCAGGTCATCGTGCCCGCCGCAGGCCTGCTCGCCCTCACCGTCGGCGGGTTCGTGACGGTCCTGGTGGCCCGCCGCGGCCGGTCCCACCGGGCCGGTCGCCGCCGCGCCTGACCGGCGGCCCCGATCCGGCGTCGCTCACGCCGGTGTCGCCGGCGCCCGCGCCGCCGGGGAGTTCCCGGCCTCCCGGCGTGGCGGTCAGGGCCGGGGCTCGGCGTCCTCGCCGGCGGCCCGGGCGCGGTCGGCCTCGGCGTCGGCCGCGCCGACCGGGGTGCCGTCGGAGTCCCGGGTGACCTCGGTGGCGTCGGCGCCCGCGCCGTCGCGCTCCTCGGCGCCGTCGACGAGGTCGGCAGCGGCGGCCAGGCCGAGGGGGTTGAAACGGGGGTCGGTCATGATGTCCTCCTTCGATGTCCTCCCCTCGGGCTACCCCGCCCGCGGAACGCCGACACCTCACCGGGCCGGACGATGGCCCGCTGCCGCCGCCCGCCCCACGGCCGCCGGGTCCGCCGCTGTCGGGTCGGGGAGCCTACCTCGGACGACAGGTCCCCGGACGCGAATGGCGGAGCAGGCGACCCGATCGGGTCGGCGTGGCTACCGTCCCGGTTCATGAGGACCTGGGGACCGCCCGTGGCGCTGGCCGCCGCCCTGCTCGTGCCGGCCTCGCTGCTGCCCGCGCCCGCCACGGCGGCCGCCCGGACGGGCGCGTCCGCAACCCGCGCCGGCCGGCTGCCCGCCGGAGCGCCGCCCTGCCCGAACGTGCCGGCCCCGGCGACCCGGCCGCCGCAGCCGCCGCCCGCGGCCCGTCCCGGCGCGCGGGCCGTCGGCGGCGCCGCCCTGTCCGCCGCCGGGCTGGTCCTCCCGCCGGCCGCGCCCGCGCCGCCGGCGGTGACCGCGACCTCCTGGGTCGTCGCCGACCTGGACAGCGGCGCGGTGCTCGGCGGCTGCGGACCGCACGAGTACGGCGTACCGGCCAGCGTGCAGAAGCTGCTGCTGGCAGCCACCATGCTGCCGAGGCTCGACCCGGACCGCGAGGTGACCGTGACGGCCGAGGACCTGGCCATCGAGCCGGGTAGTTCGGCGGTGGGCCTGGCCGAGGGCGGGCGGTACCGGATCGAGACGATCTGGCTGGGGCTGCTGCTGAAGTCCGGCAACGAGGCCGCCAACGCCCTGGCCCGGCTGGGCGGCGGCCCGGACGGGACGGCCGGGGGCATCCGTGCCATGAACGAGGAGGCCCGGCGGCTGGGCGCGGTGCAGACCCACGCCGTCACGCCGTCCGGGCTGGACGGACCCGGGCAGTTCACCAGCGCGTACGACCTCGCGTTGATCGCCCGGGCCTGCTTCGCCGACCCCGCGTTCCGCCGGTACACCGCCACCCGCACCGCCCGGATTCCCGCCCAGCCGGCGCTGCGCGAGAAGGCGTTCGAGATTCAGAACGACAACATGTTGCTCGACCACTACCCGGGCGCGATCGGCGGCAAGACGGGCTTCACCGACCTGGCCCGGCACACGTATGTGGGCGCGGCCGAGCGGGGCGGGCGGCGCCTCGTGGTGACCCTGCTCGGCGCGGAGACCCCCACCCAGCGTGGCTGGCAGCAGGGGGCCGCCCTGCTCGACTGGGGCTTCGGCCTGCCGCGGGACGCGGCGGTCGGCCGGCTGGTCGACCCCGGTGAGCTGGACCGCGCCGCAACGCCCACCGGGGCGGCGTCGGCCCTCGCCGGAGGCGCGGGGCTGGCCGGCACCCGTTCCGCGGCCACCGCCGCCCGGCCGGGCGCCGGCCCCTCGATCGCGGTCGGCGTGGTGCTGGTACTCGGGGGAGCGGTGCTGCTGGCCCGGCGGCGCCGGCACGCCGCGCTCGCCGCCCTGCCGCCCGGCACGACCCTCGGTGGCGGGAGGATCCCCGACGACGACTGAACGGGCTCGGGCCTACCGGCCGGCGGGGCGGGCGGTGCTGTCGCGCACCACCAGTTCGGTGGCCAGCTCCACCCGGGGCGACTCGAGCTCCTCACCCTCGGCCAGGCGCAGCACGGTGCGGGCGGCGAGCCGGCCCATCTCCACCAGCGGCTGGCGCACCGTGGTCAGCGGCGGGGAGGCCCACCGGGCCTCCGGCAGGTCGTCGAAGCCGACGATGCTCACGTCGTCGGCCACCCGCAGCCCGCGCCGGCGGACCGCCTCGTAGACGCCGAAGGCCATCTGGTCGCTGGCCGCGAAGATCGCCGTCGGCGGGTCGTCCAGGTCGAGCAGGGTGCTGCCGGCGGTGAAGCCGGAGGCGTGGTAGAAGTCGCCGGGCTCCACCAGCCGCTCGTCCGGCGGCACGCCGGCCGCCTCCAGCGCGGCCCGGTAACCGTCCAGCCGGGCGCGGCTGCACAGCAGGTGGGTGGGGCCGGCCACGAAGCCGATCCGGCGGTGGCCCAGCCCCAGCAGGTGCTCGGTGGCGGCCAGGCCGCCGGCCCAGTTGGTCGCCCCGATCGCCGGCACGTCCCGGTCGGGCACGCCGGCGGCCGGGTCGACGACCACCACCGGCACGTTGAGCCGGCGCAGCTGGGCGTGCACCGGCGGGGTCAGGTGGGACGTCACCACGATGACCCCGTCGGAGGCGCGGGCCCGCAGGTTCTGCAACCACTTCCGGGTCGAGGTCGACTCGCTGTGGATCGCCGACACGACGGTGCCCACCCCGACGGCGTGCCCGACGTCCTCCACGCCCCGGATGATCTCCACGGCCCACGGGCTGTCGAGGTCGTTGAAGACCAGGTCGACCAGGTCGGCCCGGCGTACCGTGCGGCTGCCCCGGCGCTGGTAGCCGTGGTGGCGCAGCAGCTCCTCGACCCGTTCCCGGGTGTCCGGTGCGACGTCCGAGCGCCCGTTGAGCACCCGGGACACGGTGGGCACGGAGACACCCGCCTCCCGTGCGATCGCGGTGATGGTCACCCTGGGCTCGTCGTCCGCGTTCACCCGTGTCTCCTTCGCCCCGGCCGGAGGTTCCGGCCGCCGACGCCCGGGACGGCGGCCGCGTCCCACCGGCCATCTTGCCGTACGGGTTCGAGCCGTGGACATCACGACCAGCGGCGACGGGAACCCCCGGTCCGGGACGATGCCGGCGCGGGGGCCCGGCGGTGGTGGTAGACACGGCAGGGTGGGGACCGGGAGACGGGTGGTCGCGGCCCTGGCCGTGCTGGCCACGGCGCTCGCCGCCGCCTGCCAGCAGCCCGCGCCGCGACCCGCCCCGTCCGCGCCGTCCACCCCGTCGGCGCCGCCCGCGCCGTCCACGGCACCCGCGCCGTCGGCACGCCCGAGCGGCCCCCACGCCCCGGCCGACATCGTCGACCTGGCCGCCGTCGACCCGGGGGTCCGCACCGACATCCGGTACGCCACCGCGCACAACTTCGTCGGCCGGCCGATCACCGGTTACGCCGAGCCGCTCTGCCTGCTCACCCGCCCGGCCGCGGAGGCGCTGCGCCGGGTGCAGGCCGCCGCCCTGGCGCAGGGCCGCCGCCTCAAGGTGTACGACTGCTACCGCCCACAGCGGGCGGTGGACGAGTTCGTCGCCTGGGCGAAGCTTCCCGGCGAGCAGCAGATGAAGGGGGAGTTCTATCCGGACGAGCCGAAGAGCCGCCTCTTCGCCGACGGCTACATCGGCGCGCCGACCGCACACAGCCGGGGGAGCACCCTGGACCTGACGCTGGTCCCGGCGTCCACCCCCGACCAGCCGGCGTACGTGCCGGGCCAACCGCTGACCGCCTGCACCGCCCCGGCCGGGCGGCGCTTCCCGGACAACTCCGTCGACATGGGCACCGGGTTCGACTGCTTCGACCCGCGCGCACACACCGCGGACGCGCGTGTCACCGGGGCGGCCCGGGACAACCGGGAGCTGCTGAAGCGGCTCATGACCGCACAGGGCTTCGAGAACTACCCGCGCGAGTGGTGGCACTACCGGTACGTCGAGGAGCCGTACCCGGACACCTACTTCGACTTCCCGGTGGCCCGCTCGTCGCTGCGCTAGCTAGCGCAGGGGCAGCCAGGCCAGCACGTCCTGGATCTTCGCGTCCCAGTAGGCCCAGTCGTGGTCGCCGGGGGAGAAGTCCACGGTGACCGGTACGCCCCGGCGGCGCGCCGTCTCCACGAAGCGGGTGTTGTCCCCGTACAGGAAGTCCTCGGTGCCGCACGCCACGTAGAGCGCCGGCAGGTCGTCGCCGGCCCGCTCCAGCAGCGCCACGGTGTCGTCGTCCGGCCCGGCCACCTCCCGGTCGCCCCACACGGTGTTCCAGACGGCCGGGTCCATCGGGCTGGTCGGGTGGTGGCGCCGGCGGGCGACGTCCAGGGCGCCGGAGAGGCTGGCCGCCGCCGCGAACCGGTCCGGCTGGCGCAGCGCCCACTTCATCGCCCCGTAGCCGCCCATCGACAGGCCGGCCACGAAGGTGTCCGCCGGGCGCTCGGAGAGGCGGAAGTACGACCGGCACACCTCGGGCAGTTCCTCGCTGAGGAAGGTCCAGTACCGGTTGCCGTGCACCTCGTCGCAGTAGAAGCTGCGCTGCACCTGCGGCATCACCACGGCCAGGCCGAGCGGCGCGACGTACCGCTCGATCGCGGTGCGCCGGGTCCAGATGGTGTCGTCGTCGGTCAGGCCGTGCAGCAGGTAGAGCACCGGCGGATCCCCGGCGCCGGCCCCGCCGGCCATGCCGATGCCGGCCGAGTTGTCGGGCAGCAGCACCGTCATCGACGTGCCCATGCCGAGCGCCGAGGAGAAGAAGTCACACCGGATCCGGGCCATGGATCCGGAGCGTACCCGGCCCCGGGCGGCGGCCCGAAGGTGGTCGAATCGACAGTTCCTATTGCCGTGGGGCGTCCAGGGGGGACAGGATGACCAGGCGCGCCGGAAACACACCCGTAACCTGCGTGCTGCTGGTCTCTGTCACGAGGAAGTGGGAGTCAGTCATGAGCGACGTGTCCACGGCACTGGGTGTGCGTCTCTACCCGGATCTGGTCGAGCCGGGCGGCCTGGCTCCCGCGCTCGTGCAGACCGCGGCCCGGCACCAGCTCGACATCGGCCGGGTGACCGCCCCCGAGCAGGGGCGCAGCCGGTTCACCTGTGCCGAGGCGACCTCCGACCGGGGGGTGGTCTGCGTCAGCCTCGGCGCCCAGGCCCGCTACTTCATGATCGACCTTCGGATCGACGGCGAGGTCCAGGCGCGTGGTGACGCCACCGACCTGCTCCAGGTCGCCCAGGTGGCCGCCGCCTGGCGGGCCGGGTGCACGCTCGCCGAGCTGACCGCGCGCTACCCCTTCATGGAGGAGATGAAGCGCCACCCCGTGGCGCACGCCCAGTAGCGCACCGACGGTAAACCGGTTGCCGGCGCCCGCGCCGGCTGCTGCAATCGACCACGACAGCCAGGGAAGGAGGAGCTCGAGATGCGAGCCGCGTGCATGTCCCCGCAGAAGCGAATCACCGCCGACCACAAGGACATGACGCTGCGTGAAAACCCTCAATCTCGGCATCCTCGCCCATGTCGACGCCGGTAAGACGAGCCTGACCGAACGGCTGCTGCACAGCGCCGGGGTCATCGACGAGCCCGGCAGTGTCGACGCCGGCAGCACCCGCACCGACACGCTGGCGCTGGAGCGGCAGCGGGGCATCACCATCCGCTCCGCCGTGGTCTCCTTCGCCGTCGCCGGGACCACCGTCAACCTCATCGACACCCCCGGCCACCCCGACTTCATCGCCGAGGTGGAACGCGTGCTCGGCGTGCTCGACGGCGCGGTGCTCGTGGTCTCCGCCGTCGAGGGCGTCCAGGCCCAGACCAGGGTGCTGGCCCGCACCCTGCGCCGCCTCGGCATCCCCACCCTGTTCTTCGTGAACAAGGTGGACCGGGCCGGCGCCGACCTCGACCGGGTGCTGCGCCAGCTCGCCGACCGGCTCAGTCCCGACGTCGTCGCCCTCGGCCGGGTCGACGCCGCCGGCACCCCGGGCGCCCGCTGGGTGCCGTACCCGCCGGGCGACCCCGGCCACCGGGCCCGCCTGGTCGACCTGCTCTCCGCGCACGACGACGCCCTGCTGGCCGCGTACGTGGCCGACGAGCAAGCGATCACCGCGGACCGGCTGGGCACGGCGCTCGCCGCGCAGACCGCCCGCGCCCGCGTGCACCCGGTGCTCGCCGGCTCCGCCATCACCGGCGCCGGGGTGGCCGACCTGATCGACGCGGTCACCGCGCTGCTCCCCGCCACCGCGGGTGACGACCACGCCCCGCTCTCCGGCGCCGTCTTCAAGGTCGAGCGCGGTCCGGCCGGCGAGAAGGTCGCGTACGCCCGGATCTTCGCCGGCACCGTGCGGGTCCGCGACCGGATCCGCCACGGCGACGGCCAGGAGGCCCGGGTCACCGCCCTCGGCGTCTTCGACGGCGGCGACGCGACGCCCGGCGACGCGGCCGGGGCCGGCCGGATCGTCCGGCTGCACGGCCTCGCCAGCATCCGCGTCGGCGACGTGCTCGGCGTCCCGCCCGACCGCCCCGCCGCCCGGCGCCAGTTCGCCCCGCCCACGCTGGAGACCGTGGTCGAGCCGGTACGCCCGGCCGACCGCCCGGCCCTGCACGCCGCCCTGACCCAGCTCGCCGAGCAGGACCCGCTGATCAACCTGCGGCAGGACGACAGGCGCCAGGAGATCGCCGTGTCCCTCTACGGCGAGGTGCAGAAGGAGGTCGTCGAGGCCACCCTCGCCGACGACTACGGCGTCCCGGTCACCTTCCGGGAGACCACCACGGTCTGCGTGGAGCGGGTGGTCGGTGTGGGCTCCGCCGTCGAGTGGATCGGCCGGGAACCCAACCCGTTCCTCGGCACCGTCGGCCTGCGCGTCGAGCCCGGGCCGGCCGGTGGCGGCGTCGAGTTCCGGCTCGGGATCGAACTCGGCTCGATGCCCCTGGCCTTCCTCAAGGCCATCGAGGAGACCGTGCGCGAGACCCTGCGCCAGGGCCTGCACGGCTGGGAGGTCGTCGACTGCGTGGTCACCCTGACGCACGGCGGCTACTGGGCCCGGCAGAGCCACGCCCACGGCGTGTTCGACAAGAGCATGTCCAGCACGGCCGGGGACTTCCGGAACCTGACCCCGCTGGTGCTCATGGCCGCGCTCACCCGCGCCGGCACCCGGGTCCACGAGCCGATGCACCGGTTCCGGCTCGACGTCCCCGCCGACCTGGTGGGGACGGTGCTGCCCGTGCTCGCCGGGCTGGGCGCCGCGACCCGCGCCAGCACCCTGCGCGGCGCGTCCTACCTCGTCGAGGGGGAGGTGCCGGCCGGGCGGGTGCACGCGCTGGAGCAGCGGCTGCCCGGACTCACCCGGGGCGAGGGCACCCTGGAAGCCGAGTTCGACCACCACCGGCCGGTACGCGGGCCGGCCCCGAGCCGGCCGCGCTGGGACCACGACCCGCTGCACCCCAAGGAGTACCTGCTCGCCGTCGCGCGCCGGGTCACCGGCCGGCCGGCGCGCTGACCCGCCGCGGATACCGGGCACGTACCCCGTCCACGCAGGTGTCCCGGGAGGTCGGGCCGCCGAACCGGAGCCGGTCGTAGCCGGTGAACGCCGGCTCCAGCGCGTCTAGCTCGTCAACGAGCGCGTGCAGCCGGTCGAGCCACGCCGCCGACCCGGCGTCCGGCTCGGCGGGCGCCGCCCGGATCGCCCCGGTCAACTCGTCCTTGCGCCGGATCGTCTCCGGCGACACCGAGCGCAGGCAGACGTACTGGCCGCTGAGGTAGGCGTCCCACTCCTCCGCGCCGCGCGCCCGGTCCGCCCAGTGCGCGACGAACCATCCGGGCAGGGCGTCCACCCCGCCGGCCCGGTCCGGCAGCGCGAACAGGTCCGCCGGGACCATCTCCGCGCCGTCCGAGCGCAGATAGCCCGGCAGCGGCAGCCGCCGGTCCAGCATCAACCGGCGTACGCCGTCCGGGTCCCGCCCGGACGCCGCGCAGAGCGCGTCGAGCACCACGAACTGCGCGCTGACGTACGCGTCGTCCGCCGCCGTCATCGGATGCTCCCCGTTGACCTCCCGGAACCGCTCCGCCACCCGTCGCCGCCAGTCCATAACCCGTGCTCCTCCCGTTGTGCCTGGCCACAGGCTAGGGCCCGCACCGTTCGGCGCCGGGCGAAACGTCCTCGCGAATATCCGTTGCCGCCGTCCCGGCACCGCCCGTACCGTGAACGGGCCACCATCAACCGGTTCCACCACCCAGGGAGCACACCGTGTCGCAGCAGAACCGCACCCGAGCCGAGCGGCCCGCGCCGCGCGGCGGTGCCCTGCTGCCCGAACCGGGCCCGGGTCGCTGCCGGCGGCAGCGGTGGCAACCGGGGTGGTGGCGCGACTAGCGCCGGCGCGACACACACGCGCAGCCGCCCACCCCGAGCCAGGGGACCGGGCGGCTTTTTCGTCGCCCAACCCGGGCTCGCGTACCTCTCCGCACTCCTCGTCCCGGCCTGCGGCCGGCGGCGTCGCTCCTTCTCAACTCCACAGTGGACGGCATGAGCACGAATGCCCGGCCGGCGCCCGCGCGCCGGCCGGACAACCGGGACGAGGGAGCTGGCTGACCCGCTCGCCTTGGGCGCGAGAGACACGCGGTTCGATTCCGCGGTCCCGGACACACGCGGACGGCATCCCCGTCCCGCGGGCCGTTGGAGCAATTGGCAGCTCACCCGGTTCTCACCCGGGAGGCTACGGGTTCGAGTCCCGTACGGCCTACGCCTGGTCCCGATCCCGGGACCACCACGCGGTTGTAGCGCAGTCAGGCAGCGCGTCACCCCGCCACGGTGAAGATCGCCGGTTCGAATCCGGCCAGCCGCTCGGACAACACCCCTGAACGAGGAGACGACGATGGGTTTCACCCCGCTGGCCGGTACCCGGGCGCCGGTCCGGGTCTGGACCGACCCGTACACGATCGAGGCGCAGGCGGCCCGGCAGCTGCGCAACATCGGCGCGCTGCCCTGGGTGCAGGGCGTCGCCGTGATGCCGGACGTGCACTTCGGCAAGGGCGCCACCGTCGGCTCGGTCATCGCCATGCGGCAGGCCGTCTCGCCCGCCGCGGTCGGCGTCGACATCGGTTGCGGGATGTCCGCGGTGCGCACCTCGCTCACCGCGGCCGACCTGCCCGACGACCTGGCCCCACTGCGCAGCGCCATCGAGGCGGCCATCCCGGTCGGCTTCGCCATGCGCGCCGACGCGGTCGACCCGCGCCGCGTCCGCGGCCTGGAGCAGGGCGGCTGGGACGACTTCTGGCGCCGCTTCGCCACCCTCGACCGGAAGGTGGCGCAGCTGGAGACCCGGGCCCAGCGCCAGCTGGGCACCCTCGGTGGCGGGAACCACTTCATCGAGGTCTGCCTGGAGCAGGGCGGCCCGGACGACGGCCGGGTCTGGCTGATGCTGCACTCCGGCTCCCGCAACATCGGCAAGGAACTGGCCGAGCGGCACATGGCGGTGGCCCGCGGGCTGCCGCACAACGTCGACCTGCCCGACCGGGACCTCGCGGTGTTCCTCGCCGGCACCCCGGAGATGGACGCCTACCGCCGGGACCTCTTCTGGGCCCAGGAGTACGCACGCCGCAACCGGGCCGTCATGCTCGCCCTGCTCTGCGGGGTGGTCCGGGACGAGTTCCCGCAGGTCAGCTACGACGAGCCGGTCTCCTGCCACCACAACTACGTGGCGGAGGAGAGCTACGACGGGGTCGAGGTGCTGGTGACCCGCAAGGGCGCGATCCGGGCCGGCCGGGGCGACCTGGGCATCATCCCGGGGTCGATGGGCACCGGGTCGTACATCGTGCGCGGCAAGGGCAACGTCGACGCGTACTGCTCGGCCTCGCACGGGGCCGGGCGGCGGATGTCGCGGGGGCAGGCGAAGCGGACGTACAGCACCGCCGACCTGGCCGCCCAGACGGCGGGCGTCGAGTGCCGCAAGGACGCCGGGGTGGTCGACGAGATCCCCGGCGCGTACAAGGACATCACCCAGGTGATGGCCCAGCAGGAGGACCTGGTCGAGGTGGTCGCCCACCTCAAGCAGGTCGTCTGCGTGAAGGGTTGAACCGACCGGCGCCCCCCGAGGGGGAGGGGCGCCGGTCGTCCGCCCCGGTGGCGCAGCGGAGAGCGCGCCGGTCTACGAAACCGGAGAGCCCAGGTTCGAATCCTGGTCGGGGCACGGTCCGCGGCGTCGCGGATCCCATGCGAGCTGGTGCAACCAGGCAGCACATCCGACTCTGGATCGGAGAATTGAGGTTCGAATCCTCAGCTCGCAGCGACGGCTACCGGCTGCGTCGGACGATCCGCACACCTATCGCGATCGCGCCGATGACGAGCAGGGCGGCCAGCAACTGGAGACCGGGCGAGTCGTCGGCCTCTCCGTACACGATGCCGGCGACACCGAGCGCGACGGCGAGGACGGCGACGAGGCCGAGTGCGTACTTCATCGGTTTCTCCTATTCCTCGACCCACTCGAGCAGGTCACCGGGCTGGCAGTCCAGCACCCGGCACATGGCTTCCAGCGTGCTGAAGCGGACCGCCTTGGCCCGGCCGTTCTTCAGCACCGCGACGTTCGCCGGGGTGAGCCCGACCCGTTCGGCGAACTCGCCGACGCTCATCTTCCGCTTGGCCAGTTCGACGTCGATGCGGACGACGATGGGCATCAGATCACCGCCTCCATGTCGGTGCGGAGCGTGGTGGCCTGCCGCAGCAGCTCCCGCATCACCACCATCAGCAGCCCCAGCACGGTCACCCCGGTCACCAGCAGGAACAGCAGCATCGGCAGTCCGGGGTCGTCGGCGTGGAAGCCGACGTAGAGGAAGACGGCCACGAGCACCAGCCACGCGGCGGCGATGGCCCACACGATCGCGTCGACCCACGCCAGGGACGCCTCGCTGAAGATGCGGTCGTTCTTGACCAGGGTGAGCAGCTTCCAGGTGCACACGATCACCACCTGCACGCAGAGCACCCAGAACACCGTCACCGCGGTCGCCGGCCAGCGAAGGTAGGCCATGTCGGGGTTCTCCCGGGCCATGTGCGCGAACTGGCCGGGCAGCGACATGACCTGGAAGACGACCAGGATCCCGAACAGCAGCACGAGGAAGGCCTTGAGCGGAGCGACCGCCCGTTGAGCTGTGAACATGCATCGACTATCACTCGTAACCTATCGAATGTCAATAGGTTTCGGATGATTGCCCATGCCCCCGTGGCGCAGCGGAGAGCGCGTCGGATTCCGGATCCGAAGGCCGCTGGTTCGAATCCAGCCGGGGGCACGCACCGACCCGACCGAATGCCCGAGTGGCCAGGGAGCGGACTGCAACTCCGCGCACCGGGGTTCGAATCCCCGTTCGGTCTCGACCGTGCCGTCCGCTGTGGGGCGAACCGTCACCGTGCGGCGGCCAGATGGACCGGGATGCGGACCACGTTGATCCGGGAGCCGTCGCGCGCCGACACCTCGTAGACCTCGACCGTGCCCGGTCCGGCCGCGGCCCGCCCGTACCGGACGTTCAGCCGGTAGGCGCCGCGGCAGCCCGAGCCGCAGGACGCCGTGGTGAACGCGGTGCCGATCTCCCGGCCCGCCGCGTCCAGCACCCGGACGCTCACCGTCGCCTCGTACACGTCGGCGGTCCCGGTGACGGTGACCGGGCTGGTCACCCGATCGCCGATCGCCGGGGCGGTCACCACGATCGGCGGCAGCAGGTCGGCGTAGTCGTCCCGCCCGGTCGCGGCGTCGGGCGGGGCGAAGGCGACCCGCCGGACGGTGGGGAACTGGGTGAGCGTCCAGACCACCTGGGCCCGGCGCAGCCGCGCGGCGGCCGCCCCGCCGGCGTCGAAGCCGGCCGGGGGCGACAGTGTCGCCACCCCGCCAGCGATGCGGGTCACCTGCGTGCCGGCCGGGACCAGGGTGCTCAGCCCGGCGGCCGTCTCGGCCGGGGACGGGCCGGCGGCCAGCTCGGTGAGCGCCAGCCGCGACGTGGCCACGGTCGCCGGCAGCGCACGCCGGGTGGGCACGAGCTTCCCGCCCCGCGCGAACCAGAGCTGCACGGTCAGCGTCCCGTCCGGCGCCGGCGGCGCGGCGCTGGCCGGCGTACCCGTCCTCCCGGGTGTGGTCGGGGTGCCCGGCGCGGACGGTGTCGGCGCGCGGGACGCGCCGGTCGGGCCGGCGGCAGCGGTGGTGGTGGTCGACGGGCCGGCCGGGGCGGGTCCGAGGGTGCCGGTGCGCGGCGGGGCGCAGCCGGTGGCCAGCAGCAGCGCGGCGAGCGGCGGGATCAGGCGTCGCATGGGGTGCTCCCGGCGTCGAGGGGGAGGGTGAGGCGGAACCGGGTGCCCCGGCCGACCTCGCTCGTCACGTCGAGCCGGCCGCCGAGCAGCCGGGCGTTCTCGTGGGCGATGGCCAGGCCGAGCCCGCTGCCGGGGCCGGTGCGGGCCGGGTCCACCTTGTAGAACCTGTCGAAGATGTGCGCCAGGTGCTCGGCGGGGATGCCGGGCCCGCGGTCGGCGACCTCGACGACGAGGCCGGCGGCGCCGGGCCGGATCTGGACGCGCAGATCGCCGCCGCCGTGTTCGACGCCGTTGGCCACCAGGTTGGTCAGGATCCGTTCGAGCCGGCGCGGGTCGGTCACCACGAGCGGCGCGTCGCCGTCCACGCTGGTCCGGGCGGCGTCCGGGTGGGCGGCCACGATCCCGCGCAGCAGCGCGCCGACGTCGACCGGGCGGGTGGCGAGCACCTCCCGCCCGGCGTCCAGGCGGGAGATCTCCATCAGCTCCTCGACGAGCCGGCGCAGCCGGACCACGTCGGCGACGAGCAGTTCGGCGGCGCGGCGGGCGTCGGCCGGGAGGGCGTCGAGCTGGTCGGCGAGCAGCGAGGCCGCCGCCACCAGGGCGGTGACCGGGGTACGCAGCTCGTGCGCCACGTCGCCGGTGAACCGCCGCTCCCGGGCCTGCGCCTGGGACAGCGCTTCGATCTTGGTCTCCAGCGCCTCGGCCATCTCGTTGAAGGAGCTGGCCCACGCGCTGAACTCGTCCCGGCCGCGCACCGGCAGCCGGGTGTGCAGCAGCCCTTCGGCGACGGCCCGCGCGGCCCGGCTGGCCCGGCCGACGGGTTCCAGGGTGCGGCGGGCGAGGACGTTGCCGACCCCGGCGGCGAGCAGCACCACCACCGCCCAGCCCACCACCGAGGCGGTGCGGAGCTGGTCGAGGGCGTCGACGAGGTCGTCCTCGACGGTCACCACGTACAGCTCGGCGGTGGAGCCGGGGATCCGGCCGCCGACCACCAGCAGGTGCGGCCGGCCGGAGGCGCGCTGGAAGCCGAGCTGGCCGGCGGCGACGGCCGCGCGGACATCGGGGTCGGGCGTGGGCGCGTACCGGGGATTGGACGCCTGGGCGTCACCGGCGACCAGCAGCACGTGGCGGCCGGACTCCTCGAAGCTGGCCAGCAGGTCGGTGCGGCGGGCGTCGGTCAGCGGCAGGAACTGCGCGGCGACCACGAGCTGGTAGCGGGCGTCGGCGGCCGCGCGTTGCAGCGAGCCGTCGAAGCGGGCCTGCCGCAGCATGAGGTAGGAGCCGGTGGCCAGCGCGCCGGCGGACATGCCGGCGACGAGGACGAACGCGACGACGAGCCGGCGTCGCAGCCGCCCGGGTACGACTCTGCCGGCCACCATGGCGCGCTCACCCCGTCGAGAGCTTGTAGCCGGCCCCGCGGACCGTCCGGATGAGGGTCGGCGCGCCCGGGTCGTCCTCCACCTTGGCGCGCAGGCGCTGCACGGCGACGTCGACCAGCCGGGAGTCGCCGAGGTAGCTGTGTCCCCACACCCGGTCGAGCAGCAGCTCGCGGGTGAACACCTGGCCGGGACGCCGGGCCAGCTCCAGGAGCAGCCGGAACTCGGTGGCGGTGAGGGTCAGCTCGCGGCCGTCGCGGCGGGCCACGAAACGGGCCGGGTCGATCTCCAGCGGCCCGGCCGTCACGGTGGTCTCGGGAGCCGGGGCGACGGTCCGGCGGAGCACGGCGCGGACCCGGGCGACCAGCTCCGGCAGGTCGAACGGCTTGCGGAGGTAGTCGTCGGCCCCGCACTCCAGACCGACCACCACGTCGATGGTGTCGGTGCGGGCGGTGAGCATGAGGATCGGCACCTGACTGGTCCGCCGGATCTCCCGGCACACCTCGAATCCGTCGAGGCGGGGCAGCATCACGTCGAGCACGATGAGGTCGACCGGGCCGGCCCGCCACGCGGCGAGGGCGGCGGGCCCGTCGACGGCGGTGGCCACCCGGAACCCGGCCCGGCGCAGGCCGAGGGCCGACACCTCCCGGATGGAGGCGTCGTCCTCGACGACCAGCACACGGCCCTCCATGGCTACCCACGGTAGTCCGGTGCGACGCCTCGGGGCGTGGGCGCAACGGACGGTGATGAGGGGCCGGTCGGCCCCTCTCACCTGGGAAAGGGTCACGCCTGCCACTGGTGGGCCACGTCGATCACGATGCGGCTGTGCGTGCCGGGGCCGCTGAGCACGAACACCCGGAACGGCAGCTGGGCGCGAACCCCGACCGCGAAGGTGGTGTAGCCCTCGAAGCTGCCGCCGAAGACGACGTCCCGCAGCGTGCGGTAGCCCAGCACGGTCGCGGCGTGCTCGCCGGCGCGGTAGGGCAGCGTGGCGACGTGCTCGTCGTCGTACGCGGGCGCCCGCAGCGACACCGACAGCAGCGCGCCACCGGCGGTGTACGGGCTCAGCGGAAGGCCCTGCCCCTCGGTGTACGTCTCGCCGTAGGCGACGGAGTAGCCGTTCGCCGGTCCGGCGAACTCGAAGACCACCCGGTCCCAGCAGTCGTGCCGCCCGGTGCGGACCTCGATCAGCGGGTCGGTGCTGAGGGCGCCGGCCGTCTTGGCCGTGCTGCCCCAGGTGATCCCGCAGTACGGCGCCGCCGCGGTGGCGCCGCCGGCCCCGGCGACCAGACCGCCGAGCACGACGACCAGCGCCAGCAGTGTTCTCCTCAGTTTCATGGTGGCCTCCCTGACGGTGTGCCGGGACCCCGTCCGGTGTCCCTGCCCAGACGGTCGACCCGCCGTGCCACAGCGCCTTCGCAGCCGGGTAACCGCCCGGTAACAGGCGCGCGGGTCAGCCGTGCACCGGATGCTCGGCCTGGAAGGCGAGCCGGCGGTCCGCGCCGGCGGCCAGCCCGGCGAGCACGTCGTCGAGGTCGAGGAAGGACTGCCAGCGCGGCTGCCCGGTGATGTCGGCGAGCCGGTCGACCACCAGCTCCTCCAGGTCGGTGACGCGCTTGCCCTTCCACACCTTGTCGGCGAGGCTGACCAGCAGGTCCTCCAGCTGGACACCGGGCGCGTGCCAGGCCGCGTGGGTGACGGCGAAGCGGGCCCGCTCCTCGGGCACGCCGAAGCGCAGCAGCAGCTGGTAGCCCGCCTCCTCGTGCGCCGAGCCGGGACCGGACAGCTCCTCGGGGTGCTCGACCTTGCCGAGGTCGTGGACGGCCGCCCCGAACAGCACCGCCTGCCGGTCGAACGGCACCAGCGGGAAGCGGGCGGCGAACGCCGCGGTGAGCTGCCGGGCGACGTCGTGCACGAGCCGCAGGTGCGCGGCCAGGCGGGGCGGCGCGTCGAGGGCGTCGAGCAGCTCCACGGCCACCCCGGGCAGGGGCGGCAGCGGCGGGTCGCCGGGGTCGGTGAGAGCGCGGCGCAGCGCGTCGGAGGTCACCGGGGCGAGGGTACCGGCCCGGGGCGGTCACCGTACGGGATGACCGTGTGGCCGACGGTGGTCCGGCCGCTCGTCCGATGCGTGGTGATCGTCCGTTCAGGAGGGTGAGGCGACGTCCACCACGGGGGGTTCCATGACCGAGATGAATCGACGCGCTCTGCTGCGCACCGCCGCGCTGGCCGGCGTGGCCGCGGCGACCGGCCTCACCGCCGCGGCGCCCGCCGCCGCCGCGGGGACCACCGAGGTGGTCAACGGGCCGTGGCTGGTCAGCGTCGGCTGGGGGGTGCTCCAGGTCAACCCCGGGCGCACCACGCCGCAGCCGCTGCTCGCGGACGGCGACCAGGCCACCACGTCGCCCGACGGGCGGTACGTGGCCTGGGTCAACAACGCCCGCTCCGGCGACGGCAGCCTCGAGCCCTACGTGTCGCTGTACGACCGGGTCACCGGCGAGGTCCGGAACCTGCTCGCCGACCCGTTCGGAGTCGTCTACGGCGCGCCGACCTGGTCCCCGGACGGCACGCGGATCGCCCTCGTCATCGGGAACGACACCCTGGTCGCGGTCGACGTGGCCACGGGCGGCAAGCGGGTGCTCGTCCAGGGGCACGCCATGGCGTACCCGAACTGGTCCCGGGACGGCTCGATGATCGTCATGCGCTGGCTCAGCCGCTCCGAGGGGCCGCAACTGCGCACGCTGGAGCTGGCCACCGGCAAGGTGCGGCCGATCTACACGCCGGAGGCGGCCGGCGAGCTCTTCCACGGGCCGGTGTTCATGCCCAACTCGGAGCGGGTGGTGTTCTGCACCAACCGCTGGACCCGGGACACCGAGGTGCTCGGCGGGGCGGCGCTCGGCTCGGTGCGCATCGACGGCACCGGGCTCAGGCGGCTCACCGACGAGCCCCGCTACTACCAGTCCCCGGTGTTCTCGCCCGACGGGCGCTACTGCGCCGCGCTGTCGATCCCGCCGACCAACGAGGCGCCGGACGGCGGCAACATCATCGTCTCGACCAGCGGCTTCGGCGAGCCCTGGTGGATCCCCGGCGACGAGTACGACGACAGCAGCCGGCTCGACTGGGCCCGCGCCATCTGACCCGACACGACCCGCGACGCGGCGACCGGTGCTCCGGCCGCCGCGTCGGCGTACCCGGGGTGGATTTCCGCGCCCCCGGCCGGGCGCGGTGCGAGGCTGGAGGGCGGGCGCCGCCGACGGGGGCGACGACCGCAGTGGAGGGTGCGATGGCCGAGCCGCCGACCGGGACCTCGTCGCGCAGCGCGCAGGCGCACGGCCGCCACGCCAACCGGCGCAGCTACCACGACGGCGCGCAGGTCAACGGGTACGTCGACGACCCGTACCACCGGGTCCGCCGCGCGGTCGCCGCCCGGCTGATGGTCGACGGCGTGCCCGGCGGCCGGCCGGTGCTGGAGCTGGGCTGCGGTCCCCGCGGCATGCTCGACCCGGCGGCGCTGCCCGGCCCGCTCGTGGTGGCCGACATGGCCGAGACCGCGTTGGGCGCGGCCCGCCGGGCCGCGGGCGGGGCGGCCCTGCCGGTCTGCCTGGACGCCACCCGCGGTCTGCCCTTCCGCGCCGGCAGCTTCGCCGGCCTGCTCACCGGCGAGCTGATCGAGCACGTCTACGACCCCCTGGCGCTGCTGCGGGAGTGCCACCGGGTGCTCGCCCCGGGCGGCCTGCTCGTGCTGACCACGCCCAACCTGGCGCCCGCGCAGGACCGGCTGGCGTTCCTCGCCGGCCGGGCGCCCCGCCAGGTGGACCCGCTGCACCCGTACCTCTGGCTGCACATCCGGCCGTTCACCGCCTCGCTGCTGCGGCGGGTGCTGTGCCGGGCCGGGTTCACGCCGCTGGCCATCCGGTCCAACGAGGTCGGTTGGCGGCTCCCCGGTGGACGGTGGGTCGCCTCCCGGCTGCTGGCCCGGGTCGCACCGGGGCTCGGCGGGTCACTGATCTGCGCCGCCCGGCGGACGGCGGAGGCGCCGTCACCCAGGGGTGCGGAACGCCCGAACAGCGCGTGATGGCGAGATTGACAAAGGGCTATCATGAGGGTTCCGTCGTCGACCGGGGGATGTCATGGCGCGCCTGTTCACCTGGGTCGTCAACAATCTCGACGCGTTCATCGGCCTGGTCCTGGCCGTGACCGTGGCCGTTCTCGGCCTGACCAACACGGTCAGCCAGGACGTGGTCAACAGCGCCATCCTGCTGGTCCTCGCCGTGCTCGCCCAGGCCGTGCTGCGCGACCGGCTGCGCCGGGAGACCGCCCAGCAGGAAATGCGGGAGGTCATGCGGGCCACCCGCGACCGGCTCACCGAGCTGGTCCCGCAGATGCACGAGATCACCGGCCCGGACGGGGCGCTCAACCGGGCCCGCGAGGCGATCGACAGCGTCTCCATGGTGCGGGTGCTGCACGGCAGCGAGGTCGGCCGGGCCCTCGCCGAGGCCCGCCAGCACACCGACTCGTGGGCGTTCAAGGGCGGCACCGGCACCTTCACCCGGGCGGTCACCCTGCCGCAGTGCCTGGAGCACGCACGCCGGCGCAACGCCACCCTCAGCTTCGCCATCGAGATCATCGACCCGACCGACGAGGACGTCTGCGAGCGCTACGCGCGGTTCCGGCGCAGCCTCGACCCCGACGCGCCGGGGGAGCGCTGGACCGTCGACCGCACCCGCAAGGAGTCCTACGCGACAGTGCTCGCGGCCTGCTGGCACCTGCAACGTTCCGGGCTGCTCACCGTCGAGGTCCGGCTCTCCGCGCAGATGACCACCTTCCGCTACGACCTCTCCTCGTCGTGCGTCATCATCACCCAGGAGAACCCGCAGACACCCGCCCTGCGGATCGACCGCAGGGAGCTCTACTACAACCGGTTCAACATCGAGCTGGACTACAGCCGCAAGCAGAGCCGGCGGGTGCCCATCGAGGCCGCCGCGACGGTGAAACTGGACGACGAGCCCTCCGTCGAGCAGGTCCGCAAGCTGTTCGCCGGGCTCGGGATACCGCTACCCCGGTCCTTCGGCGACCGGGAGGTCGCCGACATCGTGAGCCGGGCCATCCAGGCGAGGAACCCGTACGCATGATGACCTACGCCGACCTCGAACGGGAGATCGACCGGGGCGCCCGGCCGGAACTGCTGCGCGGCTGGGTGCTCGACGTCCTCGACGACGTCGCCGAGGGGCGGCGGCCGCTGCTGGCCGTCCGGCACCCGCTCGGCTTCACCTGCCTGCCGGTGGAGCGCACCGGCGCCGACGGGATCTGCGTGCACGCCTGGCCGGCCGACCCGCCGCCGGTGCGGCCGACCACCTCGACCATGCACTCGCACAGCTGGGACCTGCTCAGCCACGTGCTGCACGGCACGGTCCGCAACGAGCTGATCGAGGTGACCGACGACCCCGCCGACCCGTCGTGGCGCATCTACGAGGTGCACAGCCGGGGCGACGTGGACGAGATGGCGGCCACCGACCGGCTGGTCACCGCGGTGACCGCCACCGTGGAGACGCACTCCGCCGGCGACTCGTACGCGCTGCGCGCCGGCGGCTTCCACACCTCGGAGGTCCACGCCGGCGAGCCGGCGGTGACCGTGGCGCTCGGCCGGACCACGCCCGGCGTGTGCGACCTGAGCCTCGGCGCGGTGGACGGGCGCAGCCACCGGATCCGCCGGGACCGCTGCGACGCGGCCGAGACGGCGCGGATGGCGCGGGACATCGCGCGACTGGTGGCACGGGGCTGACCGGCTGGAGGAGCCATGGACGTGGACCCGAACAGAGACGGGCCCGAGCTGCGCGACGCGCACCGGTTCGCCGTGGAGGCGGCCCAGGCGGCCGGGCGGCTGCTGCGCCGGGGCACGAGGGGCGAGCTGCACGCCCGCGCCAAGAACGACTCCGGTGACCTGGTCACCGACCTCGACCTGGCCGCCGAACGGCTGATCGTCGACCGGATCCGCGCCCGCTGGCCGGAGCACGGGGTGATCGCCGAGGAAGGCGGCGAGTACGCCGCCGACAGCACCTGGGCCTGGCTGGTCGACCCGCTCGACGGCACCAACAACGTGGCGATCGGGCTGCCCGCGTACGTGGTGGGGATCGCGCTCTGCGACCGCGGCTCGCCGGTGCTCGGCGTGGTGCACGACCCGGTCGCCGGCCGCACCTGGTCCGCCGTGCGCGGGCAGGGCGCCTTCGTGCACGAGTCCGGCCCGGCCGCCCGCCCGCTGCACGCGCCCCGCCGGCCGGTGCCGACCGCGCCGGTGCTGGCCTGGACCCAGGGGCACGGCGTGGCCCGCGACGACAGCACCGCCCGCGCCCTCAAGGTGGTGCTCGACACCACCGCGCGGCGGGTGCTGCAACTGTGGGCGCCGCTGCTGTCCTGGGTGATGCTGGCCCGCGGCGACATCGACGGCATCGTGGGCTACCGCCCCGAGGCGGTCGACCTGCCGGCCGGGATGCTGCTCGCCGCCGAGGCCGGCATGGCGGTCCGGGCCCTCGACGGTGGCTCCTTCGACGACCGCTACGGCTGCCCGGCCGACCGGCGCAGCTTCGTGGCCGGCCCGCCGGAGACCATCGACCGGCTGGTCAAGCTGGTCACCGCGGCACAGTGGATCGAGCCGCAGGTCCGCCAGCTCACCCCCATCAGCCTCACCACCGTCGGCTGGTGAGGCGGGGCTGGCCGGGAATCTGGCGCCGGGCGGCGTGCGGACTTTCCGTGCTCGCTCGGCTACGGTGTGATGTTGGCGCTTGTCTCTGACGTCGCTCGGGCCACCTCGGTAGGTGAGTAGATGACCGAACCCTCGTTCGCGGGCCGGCTGCGTGCGCTCCGGGAGGAGAGCGGGCTCTCCCTGCGCGGTCTGGCGAGACTGACGTTCTACGGCAAGTCCTACCTGCACGAGCTGGAAACCGGCGCCAAGACTCCGACGCCGCGGATCGCCCAACAGCTCGACCGGGTGTTGCGCGCCAGAGGTGAACTCGTCGCGCTGGCCGCCAGACCGGGTGTCCGCCGGCGGGACCTGGTCGCCGCCGCAGGCCTCGCGGCCGCCCTGCCCCACACTCTGCTGAACCACGGTCGCCAGGTCGGCGCGGCGACGCCCGCGCGGCTCGCCGAACGCACCGCCCGGCTTCGCCGCCTCGACAACTACCTCGGTGGCGCCGACACCCGGCACGCCTACGCCGCCGAGGTCGAGTCCACGACCCGCCTCATCCGAGACGGTTCCTACCGCGACCGGGTCGGCCGAGAACTGCTGGCGATCCTCGCGGAGCAAGCGCAACTGGCCGGCTGGGCGGCCTTCGACGCGGGTGTCCATGGCGACGCGGAGCGCCTGTACCGGACCAGCCTCGCGGCAGCCCGAGAGGCGGATGATGCGGCGCTCGTGGCCAACGGACTCGCGCTGCTCGCCTATCAGCAGCTCACTCTGCACGGCCGAGCCGTCGACCTGGCCGAGGCGGCCCGCACCGCCGTGGGCGCAGCCGCGACACCCGGGGTCCGGGCGTTGCTGCACCTGCGCGCCTCCTGGGTATTCGCGAACGCCGGGGAGGCGGACACGGCAGACCGCTACCTGGGCATCGGCACCCGCTGTCTCGCGGAGCCGGACGGCGGGCCGGAGCCGGACTGGGTCTACTGGGTCGACGGCCGGGAGGGCGAGATCATGACCGGGCGGTGCTGGACGGCGCTCCGTCGACCGGTCCGGGCCATTCCGGTCCTTGAGCGGGTGCTGGCCGGCTTTGACGACACCTACGCCCGGGACAAGGCCCTCTACCTCACGTGGCTGGCCGACGCGTACCTGGACGCGAATGAGGTCGAGCTGGCCTGTGACGCCGCCGCCACCGCTCTACGGCTGGCGGGTGGCGTCGCCTCCATCCGGCCCGGCCAACGGATTGGCACACTGCTGCGTCGCCTGGACCCGCACCACGCGTTGTCCTGTGTGGTCGAGCTGCGGCAACTGGCCGCCGAGGCGGCTACGCGTCCTGGACCGACCGCCGCAGCCACTCCAGATAGTCCGTAGCCCCTCGCGCGATCGGCACCGCGACGACCTGCGGGTTCTGCCACGGGTGCTCGGCGAGCAGGAACCGTTCCAGCTCCGCGTATCGCGCGGCGGTGGTGACCAGTAGGACCTGCCATTCCTCGCTGGTGCCCTGCTCGCCGAGGTGCCAGAACACACTCGTCACCGGGCCCAGCACCTGTGCGCTCGCGGCGAGGCGGGCCGCCACGGCTCCCTCCGCCAGCCGGACCCCGGCGGCACGGGTTTCGGTCGCCGTCGACACCTGAAGGAAGTCGTCCACTTGGCACACCCTAGTGGCGGTGTCTGTCCGCGGACAGCGCGGACGAACAGCGGACGGCAGCCCGCTGGATCTCGCGCCGATCCCTGGTCAGGCTTCTTCTGACCAGGAAAACTCCGCCCGCCGCGATCTTTCGCCGGGCGATGCCGGCAGGGAGTGACCGTGAGCGCACAGGCCTTCGCCCCGCACGCGCGACCGATCAGCGGCCACGAGCCGGTGTTGCCGATCTGGAGCTGTGGTGGGTGTGCCGCGCCGTGGCCCTGCGCCGACCGCCGGCAGCAGTTGACGGCCGAGTTCGCCGGGGCGCCCGTGTCACTCGCCCTCTACCTGGGCGCGCAGTTCGTGCGCGCCACCGCTGATCTGCACTGGGTGCCGGCCGGCGTGCTGCACCGGCGGTTCCTCGGGTGGGTGCGGTGAGCGTTCTCCGCGCCGGGGACGCCAAGTTCCATTACAGCGACGGGTCGCACCGGTGGATTCCGCCGGATCCGGACTACGACCAGGAGGTCTGGAACGAGCAGGTGCGGCAACACCTGCACCGGCACCTGCGAAACGAGCGTCCGACAGTGCGGGTGCGGCGCGTCGTCGTGGGTTGACCGGGGCACCGGACCGCGGCGGGGAAGGGAAGGTGCCTGGTGTCCGCGATTCCCGCCGGTGTCTGCCATGCTCGGGGCGATGACCACCGGGCAGCCATCCAGACGCCGCGACCGGCGGCGCGTGGTGCGGGTCGGGCTCGCGGTCGGCGCGGCCGCGGCCGTTGTCGCGCTCGCCGTGGTCGTCGTGCCGCTGCTGCTGCCGCCGGGCCCGCGCCCGCCGTTCCAGCTTCCCGTGCCCTGCGGCGAGACCTGGCGGCTGGGCACCTACCCCGGTCACGACGACTACGACGTCGCCCCGTTTCCCACGGCGGGCGAGGCGTGGGGGCGGCCGGTGCTCGCGTCGGAGGCCGGCACGGTCACCGTGGCCGGGATCAACGGGTCGCTCGGTGGGCGTACCCCGGACAACCCCAAGGGTCCGCGCGGTCGTGGCGGAGGCTACTGGGTGACGATCGACCACGGCGGCCGGTGGGAGACGCAGTACCTGCACCTGCTCGAACCGCCGCTGGTCCGGGCCGGGCAGCGGGTCGCCCGCGGTGAGCAGCTCGGGCGGGTGGGCAGCACCGGCGACTCCGGCGCGCCGCACCTGCACTACGAGCAGCACCGGGGCTGGGAGAAGGTCGAAACCTGGTTCGACGGCTCACCCTCGGGCATCACCCAGGACGACTCCGAGTACAGCGTCACGCTGACGAGCAACAACTGTTCGACAGCGGGATGAGTCGTGCCCGCTAGTCTGGCGATCATGGGGGACTGGAGGCTCCGACCGGCCGCGGCGGCGGACGTCGAGGCAGTCGCCGAGTTGCGGGCCGTGGTGCTGCGGGCGGACCTGGAGCGGCTCGGGCGGTACGACGAGCATCGGGTGCGGCAGCGACTGCGGGACGGGTTCCGGCCCGCGCACACCTGGGTGATCGAGGTGGGCGGCGGGTTCGGCGGCTGCGTGGCGCTGCGGCCGGCCGAGGACGGCCACTGGCTGGAGCACTTCTACCTGGCCCCGCACCTGCAGGGCGGCGGCATCGGTGCGGCCGTGCTGCGCGGACTGCTGGAGCGGTGCGACCGCGCCGGCACGCTGGTCCGGCTGAATGTGCTGCGGGGAAGCCCGGCGCGGCGGCTGTACGAGCGGCACGGATTCACGGCCGAGAACGAGGACCCGGTGGACGTGTTCATGGTGCGCGAGCCGGCCTCGGCCGTATGTGGCAAATGATCTTCGTGATATGTTCTGCGTCGCTGTGCGCTGCTGCGAACTGAGGAGGTGAGACCGATCAACGCTGTGACAGGTCGGGGCTCCCTCCCTCGCATGGCCTAGGGAGTGCCCGCACAAGGCATCCCGAAAGGCTCGACACGCTATGCGCTTCACCTCTCAGGCGTCGTCCGACGGCGTCTCCGAACAGCTCTTCACCCTCGGTGAGATTCCCGGCGTGCTGTGGACGCCGGACGGCGCCACCGGCACCCGCCCCCTCATCCTCATGGGCCACGGCGGCGGCCAGCACAAGAAGGCCCCCGGCATCCTGGCCCGCGCCCGCCGCTTCGTGACGGAGTGCGGTTTCGCGGTGGTGGCGGTCGACGTGCCGGCGCACGGCGACCGGCCGAAGGTCGAGGAGTACGACCGGATCGCGGCCGGGAACCAGGCTCGCGTGGCGGCCGGGGAGGACCTGGCGCCGCTGATCGCCGGTTTCCAGGCGCTCGTGGCCCGCCGGACCGTTCCGGAGTGGCGGGCGGTCCTGGACGCGGCCCAGGCCCTTGACCACGTCGGTGCCGGCCCGGTGGGCTACTGGGGTGTGTCGCTGGGGTGCGGCCTCGGCGTTCCGTTCGTGGCCGCCGAACCCCGGGTCCGTGCGGCGGTGCTCGGCCTGGGCGGGGCGCTGGCCTCGGCGGAGGCCGCCGCGCGGATCACCGTCCCCGTGGAGTTCCTGCTGCAGTGGGACGACGAGCGGGTGCCGCGGGCCCAGGGACTGGCGCTGTTCGACGCCTTCGCCTCGACCGAGAAGACCCTGCACGCCAACCCCGGTGGGCACGGGGAGATGCCGGCGTTCGAGATGGACAGCACGCTGCGGTTCTTCGCCCGGCACCTGGGCTGACACCGCCGGTTCACCGACGCGCCGATCGGGATCCCGGTCCCGATCGGCGCGGTCGGCGGACCGGTCAGACCCGCGCGGCAGCCGGCTGCCGCAGCCGCTCGGCCAGGAACGCCTCCCAGGTGCGTACCCCGAGGGTGGCGTCGGGGCGGGCCAGGTTGTCCCCGTTCCGGTACGCCCGGCCCGCCTTGCCGGGCAGGCGGACCGGCACCCGCGGCCGCCGCCGGCCCACGGCCGCCAGGTATCCGGTGACCAGCTCGTCGAGGCCGTACACCCGGGGCCCGGCCAGGTCGGGCACCAGGCCGGCCGGCGCGCCCAGCGTCAGCGCGACCATCCGGGCCGCCACCTCGCGGGCGTCGACCGGCTGCAGCCGCAGCCCGCCGGGGACCGGCACGACCGGCAGCTTCGCCATCTTCTCCACCATGGTCAGCACCAGGTTGTGGAACTGGGCGGCGCGGATCGTCGTCCACGGCACGCCCGACGCGGCGACGGCCCGCTCGGCGTCCAGCTTGGACCGCAGCCAGGCCAGCGGCACCCGGTCCGCGCCGACCACCGAGATGTGCACGAGGTGCCCCACGCCGGCGCGCCGGGCGGCGTCGACCAGATGGCGGGTGGCCACGTCGTCGCCCTTCGGGCCGCCCGCCAGGTGCAGCACGGTGCCGACTCCGCGTACCGCCGGGTCGACGCCCTCGCCGGTGAGCAGGTCGGCGGTGACGTGCGTGACGCCGTCGCCGGGCCGGCCCCCGTGCCGGCTGAGCACGCGCACCGGGTGGCCGGCCTCGCGCAGCAGGGGTACGACCAGCCGCCCGAGGGTGCCGGTGCCGCCGGTGACCAGGATGGGTGCGTTCATGTCGTCCTCCGTGTCGAAGATCCGTTCCGTTTCGGCTTCACCGGCTCGACCCGCGGGAGGCGGCGGATGTGACCGGAGTGAGCGGCGTCACCTCCGGTCACACGGGCGGGCCGGCCGGGGTCGGTCAACCGGGAACCCGCGAGGAAGGATGGGGACATGGGCGAGGACAGCTGGCTGGCCGAACGGTTCGAGCAGCAGCGACCGCAGCTGCGGGCGGTGGCCTACCGGATGCTCGGCTCGGTGAGCGAGGCCGAGGACGCCGTGCAGGAGACGTGGTTGCGGCTCGCCCGTGCCGACGCCGCCGAGGTCGACAACCTGGCCGCCTGGCTGACCACGGTGGTCGCCCGGGTCTGCTTGAACACCCTGCGGGCCCGCGCCGCCCGCCGGGAGGACCCCCTCGACGTACGCCTGCCCGACCCGGTCGTCGAGGTCACCGGGGCGGACGCCGATCCGGCGCAGGCCGCGGTGCTGGCCGACTCGGTCGGGTTGGCCCTGCTGGTGGTCCTGGACACCCTCACCCCGAGCGAGCGGCTCGCCTTCGTGCTGCACGACATGTTCGGCGTGCCCTTCGAGGAGATCGGCGCGCTGGTCGACCGGTCGCCGGCCGCGGCCCGGCAGCTCGCCAGCCGCGCCCGCCGCCGGGTCCGCGGTCAGGCGCCCGCGCCCGACCCGGACCTGGCCCGCCAGCGGGAGGTGGTCACCGCGTTCCTGGCCGCCGCCCGGGACGGTGACTTCGACGGGCTGGTCGCCGTGCTGCACCCCGACGTGGTGCTGCGCTCCGACGGCGGGACCGCCCGGGCCCGGCACTCCACCGTGCTCACCGGCGCGCGGGTGGTCGCCGCGCAGGCCACCACGTTCGGCCGGTTCTCGCCGTTCGCCCGGCCGGTGCTGGTCAACGGCGCCGCCGGGGTGCTGGTCAGCGCGGCCGGCCGGCCGCTGTCGGTGATGGCGTTCACGGTCACCGGCGGGCGGATCGCCGCCATCGACGTGATCGCCGACCCGGAGCGGCTGGCCGCGCTGGACCTCGCGGGCTGATCCCGGCGCCGGGGCGCGGAGCCGGCCGGCCGGCCGGGGCCGGCGTCAGGGGACGATGACCAGGTTGGCCATGTCGACCACGGGCCGGAAGCCGAGGTTGGCGTAGATCCGGTTCGAGGTCGGGTTGGCCTGGTCGGTGAACAGGCACACCCGCGCCCCCTCGGCCCGCAGCAGCCCGGACACCTCGGCCACCGCGTTGCTGGCCCAGCCGTGCCCGCGCTGCTCCGGCGGGGTGTACACCGGGCCGATGCGTGCCACGCCGAACGACGGCGGGTGGGCGGCGGTGAGGTGCACCCGCCGGCCCGTCTCGTCGGTCCAGAACCACAGCCGTCCGCCGCGGATCCGGCGCAGCAGTTCGGCGCGGTCGGGGGTCTCGTGCGCGCTGACATCGCGCGGGCGGCCCGCCTGCTCGTCGGCGTCGGCCATGAACGCCGCGAACCACTCGGCGGCCAGGTCGACGTCGTCCTCGGTCGCGACGGCCAGGGAGCCGGGCACCCGCGCCGGTGCCACCAGGTCGCCGAGCTCGTGCAGCCGGGTGTGCTGCGCGACCTCGACCCGGCCGCCACCGAGCCGGGCCACCTCGGCGGCGCACCGCCGCACCGCGGGCAGCGCGCCGTTGACGGCGCGTACCTCCTCCCCGCGCTCGTGCCAGGCCTGAGCCAGCGCCACGGCCGCCTCGTCGGGCATCGGGAGCAGGAACGGCGGGCGCGGCGCGAAGGGCGCCGTCCGCATCCCGGCCCCGACGACCTCGCCGGAGGCGTCCCGCACCACCAGCCACCAGTCGTCCTCGGGCGGCGCGACCCCGTCGGCCCGCCCGGCCGCCTGCCGGTGCGCGACGGTGGCCACCACCGTGCCGACCACGGGGTCCGCCGCCAGGTGGTCGCCGGCCGCGGCGAGGAACTCGGCCGGGTCGGTGTGGAAGTGCAGGGTCGGCGCGTCGCTCATCCGCGCACGGTAGCCCGCGGCCGGTGCGCGGCCGTACCGGATTTCCGGCGCCGCTCCCGACCTGCGGCGGGACGTGCCGCCGGGGCGCCCGTCAGGGGCGGCCGATCAGCTCGCCGACGTAGAGGGTCGCGGCGAGCAGGTCGGGGTCGCCCGTGCGGTCGTAGCACTCGACGGCCGTGTCGGCGAACTTCAGGACGTGCTCGTCGCCGTGCTCGGCGGCCCGCTGGAGCGCGTCCTCCCGGGTCGGTTCGGGCCAGCGCCGGACGATCTCCGTGGCCGGGGCCGGCCGGGCCGGGGCGTACGTCGCGACGACCGCCGCCACGGCCGCCCAGGCCGCCCCGAGGCTGGGCAGCCACTGGTCCCTCGGCAGCACCGGGAGTACGTGCCGCACGGCGTTGGGTGCGGTCGCGGCGTGGACGAGCAGGACCGGCGAGCCGTGGCCGAGCCCCAGGTACGCCCGGGCGGCGCCGTCGACCAGTGCCTCCAGTCGCGCCGGGACGTCGTCGGCGGACCCGGCCGGTTCCAGCGCGCGCAGGCTCGCGGTCCAGCCCGGGCTGCGCTCCAGCCGGTCGAGCCGGTGGGCGATGAAGCCGCTCTGGTCGGTGAGCCGCGTGACGGCGGCCAGCGCCTCGTGCGGTGGGAGGGTGCCGGCCGGCGCGACCACCCCGGTGAGCTCGCGGTAGCGCGCCGCCCAGAACGCCAGCCCGTGGGCCAGCTCGTCGAGGGCCGGCCGGGCGGGGACGCGAGTGCCGCGCAGGGCACGCACCGCGTGGCTGACCCGGATCACGCCGTGGGTCGAGCCGGCCACGATGCCCGGCAGCAGCCGCGGCCACCACTCGGCGAGCACGGTCCGCCACGGCCGCTCGGCCAGTTCGTGCCGGAAGTACGCGGTCCAGTCGGGCAGCCGCCGTGCCCGGCCGAGCGCCGCGCCCCACTCGCCGGGGCGGATGGCCTCGCTCGTGGGGGGCAGCTCGGCCAGGCAGCCCACGTAGCGGTCGAGCCAGCGCTCGACGTCGACGTCGAGGCCGCGCCGGACCATCACCTCGACGGCCATCGGGCCGTGGTTGGTCAGCCCGTGGTTGCCCTCCTCGTCGCCCCCGAACTCCGGCCCGTACGCGTGCAGCCGCTCGTACGCCTCGGGCAGAGTCTCGGTCATCGATTCGCGGGTCATCGTGGGTGTCCTCTCCGTGCTCCGGTTGGGTGTCCTCAGTGTCCGGTGGCGTCCCGGAGCCGGCCACGATTAGGCTGCGTCCTAATCGGGGAGGCTCGGGCATGATCCACCTGCACGTCACGGCGGCGGACCTGACCCGGGTGCGTTTCGCCGCCGCACCGCTCACGGAAACCGTCGCCAGCCTGCGCACGCTGTCCGCCGGCGGGCAGGGGGCGCACCTGCACCGCCCCTGGATCGACAGGTTCGCCGAGCGGGCGAGCCGGCTGCGCGAGCGCGACCTCGACCTGCTGCGGGCGCTGGTGCGCCCGGAGGGCTACATTCCCGACTTCCTGCTGCCGCCACCGGGCCGCCGGTCGGCGACCTTCGCCGACGCGCTGGCGCAGGTCGCCGACGCCGACCCGGAGACGGTGGCGACGGAGTTGGCGCACCTGGCGACCCACCGGGTCGCCCAGCGGGGGCCCGGCCGCGAGGGGCGGCGGGTTCTGCTCCAGGCGCTGGTGGACCGGCCGGACGCGGGCATCGGCCCGGTGACGGACGCGCTCGCCGCGTACCACCGGGTCGCGATCGCGCCCGACTGGCCGCGGATCGACGCGTTGCTCAGCGACGACATCGCCTACCGGCTCGACGCCCTGGCCGACGGCGGCGTCGTCCGGATGATGAGCAACCTGCACCCGTCGGTCACGTTCGCCGGTCAGACGCTGAGCATCGTGAAGTACTACGACGGCCACGCCGACTGCGGCGGGCGCGGCCTGCTCCTCGTGCCGTGCGCCTTCGCCTGGCCGGACGTGCTGGTGCGCACCGCGCACCCCGATTCCCCCAGCGTCTCCTACTCGCCGCGTGGCCTGGGCCGGCTCTGGGCGGAGCAGCCCGAGCAGCGCGGCTCGGCGCTCGCCGGCGTGCTCGGCCAGACCCGGGCCGCGCTGCTGGCCCAGCTGGACCTGCCGATGTCGACGAGCCAGGCCGCCACCCAGATGGCCCTCTCCGCGCCGACGCTCAGCGTGCACCTGCAGGCGCTGCGCGCCGCCGGGCTGCTCACCTCGCGCCGGGCGGGCCGGCAGGTGCTCTATGCGCGGACCGACCTCGGCGACCGGCTGCTTCGCGGGGCAGGCGCCTGAGTCGCCCGCCCCCGGGCCGCTTCGCGCGGGCACGCCCCGGCCGGTGGTCAGGGTGCGATGCGCAGCCGGCGGATGCGGGCGTCGTCGTAGTCCTCGAAACGGAACCGCAGGCCGGCGAACGGGCTGCCGGGGAAGTCGCCGGTGATGGTGGCGGTCACCACGGTGCCCGCCGGGGTGTCCTCGACGTCGGTGATCTCGTAGGAGACCAGCGGGGTCCCACGGCGCCACTCGCGGATCGCCGCGATGCCCCGGTGGGTCCTCCCCTCGTCCTCGACCACGGCGTCGTCGGCGAAGAGGGCGAGGTAGGCCTCCCGGTCCGGCTGGCCGGCGAGCGCGAAGTAGCGGCGGATGATCTCGGGTGCGGTGTCCACGGGGTGCTCCTTGCCGTTGGGATGCTGGTGGGCCGGCGGCGGGTCCCGCGGGTGGCGAGACGGTCGCCCGCGCCTCACCCGGGCAGCACGGGACGGACGCGCGGCGGCGTCGTATCGTGTAACTGCTGAATTGAAAGTAAGTCGCTTCGACTTTAGCACCTACCGGCGAGGAGCTGGCATGCCAGGGAAGATCCGCCTGGAGGACCGTGAGTGCCCGCTCTCGGCGACGCTCGGCGTGGTCGGCGAGTGGTGGATCCTCCTGATCCTGCACGACGCGTTCGACGGCTATACCCGCTTCGAGCAGTTCCAGGAGAACCTCGGCATCTCCTCCAGCATGCTGACCAGCCGGCTCCGCACCCTCACCGGTAACGGCCTGCTGGAGCGCCGCCGCTACCAGACCCGCCCCGACCGGTACGAGTACGTCCTCACCGAGCTGGGCCGCAGCCTGCGGCCGGTGATCGTCGCGCTCGCCGCCTGGGGCAACTCCCGCCTCGCGCCCGAGCGGCGCAGCATGATCCTCGTCGACCGGGAAACCGGGGCGGAGGTGGAGCCGGTCGTGGTGGACCGGGCCACCGGCCGGGAGCTGGACCCGGAGCACTTCGTCTTCGCCGCCGGACCCGCCGCCGGTCCGGTGATGCGCGCCCGGTACGAGGGCGGCACGCCGGAACGGTCTCCGCGCCGGCAGCCGGACTAGCGGGGCCGGAGCGTGGTCAGGAACCGGGACCGAGCAGCAGGGCGGCCACGGTGGCCGCGGTGGCCAGCACGGCGAGCGCGGCGCTGGTGGCCACGAACCGGCCCAGCGGCACGGACACCCCGGCGGCCCGGCAGCGCTCGTACCAGATCAGCGTCGCCAACGAGGCCCACGGCGTGGCGAGCGGGCCGACGTTGGTGCCGACCAGCAGGGCGAGCAACTGGGTGTGCCGGTCGGCGGCGATGACCGCCTCGCCGGCCACGTACGCGGGCAGGTTGTTGACCGCGTTGGCGAAGAGCGCGCCGACGCCGCCGGCCCGTAGCGCGCCCTCCGCGCCCGGATCGGCGCCGATCAGCGTGCCCATCACGGTGTCCAGGCCGTGCCGGCCGATGGTCTGCACCACGAGGAACAGCCCGGTCACGAAGACCAGCAGACGCCACGGCACCAGCGCGAGGCGCAGGCTGCCCCGGGCGCGCACCGCGAACCCGGCGACCAGGATCGCGGCCGCCGCCCCGGAGGCGAGTCCGATCTCGACCCCGGCCAGGATCCCGGCGACGAAGAGCAGGCAGGCGGCGAGCGCGGTGCGGTAGAGCGTCCGGTCCGGCGGCACGTGCGGCGGCGGCGGGACGAACGGGTCGGCGCCCGCGCGGGCCGGTCGCCAGTACCACCACCAGAGCAGCAGCATCGTGATCAGGATGGCGACCAGCTGCGGCCACCACATCCGGGCCGCCCAGGGCACCGGCTCCAGGTCGATCCGTTCGCTGGCCAGGATGTTGGTCAGGTTGGACACCGGCAGCAGCAGGCTCGCCGTGTTGGCCAGCCACACCGTGGTCATCGCCAGCGGGGTCGGCGGCACGCCCAGCTTGCGGGCCAGGGCGATCATCACCGGGGTGAGCAGGACGGCCGTGGTGTCCAGGTTGAGCGCGATGGTGGTCACCGAGGCGAACCCGACGCAGAGCCAGAACAGGGCCCGGTAGCTGCCCCGGGCCGTGATCGCCACCCGGGCGGCGAGCGCGTCGAACACGCCGGCCACCGCGGTCAGCTCGGCCAGCACCACCACCGTGCCGAGGAAGATCAGGATGGGCACGATCCGGCGTACGGTGGCCTCGGCGTCGGCCCGGGGGAGGAGTCCGGTGAGGACGCAGACGACGCCCACCACGGCCAGGCTCAGCGCGATCCAGTCCAGGACGTGCAGCCGTCCCCAGCGGGATCGGTCCGGCGCGGCGGACGGCGGCTCGCCCACGGTCTCCACGAGGGATGATCCTCGCACACCCCCGCCCGGCCGGACCGGCCGACGCGACCGCCCCGGCGGCTGCCGTGGGTGTCCACGAATTGACCGTCAGTGGCCATAATGATCGGGTGGCTGTAGGCGCGCACCCGACCCGGTCCGACCGCCCCATCGACTTCTTCATCAGCTACTCCCCGGCCGACGAGCGGTGGGCGACCTGGCTGGCGTGGGAGTTCGAGGCGGCCGGCTACCGCACCCTGCTCCAGGCGTGGGACTTCGTGGCCGGCACCAACTTCATCGACTTCATGGACCGGGGGGTCCGCGAGGCCGAGGTGGTGGTGGCGGTGCTGTCCGAACGCTACCTGCACTCGACCTACGGCAAGCTCGAATGGCAGGCCGCGCTGCGCGCCGACCCGGACGGCACCGGCAACAAGCTGGTCACCGTGCGGGTCGAGGACTGCCCTATCGACGGCCTGCTCGCCACCATCACCTACGTCGACCTGGTCGGCGTGAGCGACCCGGCGCAGGCGCGGGGCCGGGTGCTCGACCGGATCCGCCAGACGCTCGACGGCCGCGCCAAACCGATGCGACAGCCGGCCTTCCCGCACCATCCCGCCGACCCGGCCGGGGTGCTCGCCGCGCCCGCCGCCGGCGCGCCCGCGCCCCGCCGCGCCCGGCGTACCCCGATCAACCCGCCGCCGTTCCCGCCGGCGGCGGCCGTGCCGACGGCGCGCGGCGCCGTGACCGTGCTCCAGGTCGCCGGGCCGCGCTTCGGCCGCGGGGTGATCGAGCCGGGCGCGCCGGTCACGCCCGGCGAACTCCAGGAACACCTGATGGGCGACCTCACCCTGCTGCTGAACGACGGGGTGCCGCGGCCGGACCTGCTGGTGGTGGCCGGCAACCTGACCGAGTCGGGCAGCCCCCGGGAGTTCTCCGACGCGCTGAGCTTCCTCACCGGGCTGCGGGTGCTGCTCGGCCTGGAGCCGCACCGGCTGGTCGTGGTGCCCGGCCCGCGCGACGTCACCATGGCCGCCAGCCGCGCCTACTTCGCCACCTGCGAGGCCGACGACGTCGACCCGCAGCCGCCGTACTGGCCGAAGTGGCGGCACTACGCGCGCCTCTTCGACGAGCTCTACCAGGGCCTCGACGACCGCATCTTCGACAGCGAGCAGCCGTGGACCCTCTTCCCGGTGCCGGACCTGCGGGTCGTGGTGGCCGGGCTGAACTCCACCGTGGCCATCACCCACCGCGAGGAGGACCGGTACGGCTTCCTCGGCGAGGCCCAGTCCACCTGGTTCGCCCAGCGGCTGCGCCACTACCAGCAGTCCGGGTGGCTGCGGCTCGGCGCCATGGCACACGCCCCCGGCCCGCGCACCCCGTACGCCGACGAGGTGGCCGTGCCCGACGGGGTGTCGCTGCGCGACCGCGGCTCGTTCAACCGGCTGGTCGGCCCGATGCTCAACCTGCTGCTCGCCGACGCCGCGCCCGGCCCCCGGGTCGAGCCGGTGGTGCCGCTGGCCACCGCCTCCCGGGACGGCCGGGCCCAGGTGCTGCGGCTCGGCGCCGACGGGATGACCCGCTGGGTGCTCGGCCGCGACGACCGGCACGACGTGGGCGAGCCGACCCGGCTGAGCTGGCCGCGGGCCGACGCGACGTTCGGCGCGGCGGGCCCCGCCCAGGTGCCCGACCCGCGGCTGCCCACCGTGGTCGAGGGGCCCACCCAGGGCTCCGCCGAGGACCCGTCGGCCGCCACTCCGGCCGCGCCCGCGCCCGCCCCGCTGGAGCGCCTGCTCGACCGGCTCGCCGAGGTCTGCGAGGCCCGCCACGACCGGGTGGTGGTCCGCCGCGTCGAGGCCGACCCGCCGCACCTCTACGTCACCTACCGGGCCGACGGGGTGGTCCGGCAGCAGCGCGTCGGGGCGCACGTCGGCACCCCGTCGGCGGCCGACGTCGACGGCTTCGCCCGGCGGGTGCACGCCACCGACCCGGACATCCCCTCCGAGCTGGTCTACGACGGCGACCGGGCGCCGCGGGGGCTGGCCGAGGCGGCGCAGCGGCGCGGGGTGCGGCTGCTGCACCTGACCGAGTTCCAGGGCCTGCTCGACCTGCGCGAGTACGTGGCCGCGCAGACCGCCCGGCTGCAGGCCGACCGGCTCTACCCGCCCGGGCAGTACGTCCCGCAGCGCTACCGGCACCTGGTCGGCGCGGACCAGCGGGTCCGCGAGGACGTGGTGGACGAGCTGCTGGAGCTGATCTCCGCGCCGGACGGCCGGTTCGTGCTGGTGCTCGGCGACTTCGGCCGGGGCAAGACCTTCGCCCTGCGCGAGGTGGCCCGCCGGCTGCCCACGGCCGCCCCCGACCTCATCCCGATCCTGGTGGAGCTGCGCGCGCTGGACAAGGCGCACTCGGTCGACGGCCTCGTGGCCGCGCACCTGGCCAACCACGGTGAGCAGGTGATCGACCTCAAGGCGTTCCGCTACATGCTCCGGCAGGGCCGCATCGTGCTGCTCTTCGACGGCTTCGACGAGCTGGTCGCCCGGGTGACCTACGACCGGGCCGCCGACCACCTGGAGACGCTGCTCCAGGCGGCCGAGGGCCACGCGAAGATCGTGGTGAGCAGCCGGACCCAGCACTTCAAGACCAACTCGCAGGTGCTGACCGCGCTGGGCGAGCGGGTGGGGCTGCTGCCGCACCGCCGGGTGCTGGCCATCGAGGACTTCACCCCCGGCCAGATCGAGACGTTCCTGCGGCACCGCTACGGCGGCGACGAGCGGGCCGCGCGCGAGCGGCTGGACCTGCTGGCCGGGGTGAAGGACCTGCTCGGCCTCTCCCGCAACCCGCGCATGCTCGGCTTCATCGCCAACCTCGACGAGGGGCGGCTGGCCGCCGTGGCCGGCGCGGGCGGCACGTTCAGCGCGGCGGCGCTCTACCGGGAGATCCTGGAGTCCTGGCTGGACTTCGAGGAGCGCCGCACCCAGGGCATCCCGGGCGCGCCGGTGAGCCTGCGCCGGCCCGAGCTGTGGCAGGCGGTGAGCCGGCTGGCCTTCCAGCTCTGGGAGAGCGGCGAGTCCTACCTGCGACTGGCCGAGCTGGCCGAGGCCGCAGGCCACCTCGCCGGGCTGGCCGACTCCCGGCTGTCCGGGCCGCAGGCGATCCACGCGGTGGGCGCCGGCAGCCTGCTGGTCCGCACCGACGACGGGCTGTTCGGGTTCATCCACACCTCGGTGATGGAGTGGCTGGTCGCCGAGGGGGTGGCCGAGCAGCTCAACCGGGGGGAGGAGCCGGCCGCGCTGGCGGTGCGCCCGCTGTCCGCGCTGACCGTCGAGTTCCTCGGCGATCTGGCCGACCCCGCCCGCTGCACGGCCTGGACCGCCCGGGTGCTGGGTGACGAGGGAGCCGGCGAGACGGTCCGGGCCAACGCGCTGCGGCTCAGCGCCCGGCTGCGGCTGCCCGACCGGGCCGACCTGCGCGGCGCGGTGCTGCGCGGCGAGGACCTGTCCCACCGGGAGCTCGCCGGGGCGGACCTGACCGGCGCCGACCTGACCGACACCCGGCTGGTCGCCACCAACCTCACCGAGGCGCGGCTGGAGCACGCCCGGCTGCGCGGCGCCCGCCTGGACCAGGCCCGCCTGGCCGGGGCGGATCTGCGCGACGCGGAGCTGGCCGGTGCCCGGCTGTTCCGCGCCGACCTGCGCGGCGCCCGGATCACCGGCAGCCGGTGGCACCGGGCGGCGCTCATCGACGTGAGCGCCGACGCGGCGTTGCTGCGCGCGCCGGAGCTGCGCGGCGCCGTGGTCGCTCCGGGCCGTCCGGTCGCGCCGGGCCTGGCGCCGCCGGCCGTGGGCGTCGCGTACGGCTTCGAGGTGGGCCGGCTGCCCGTGCCGGTGGCGTACAGCCCGGACGGGTCGGTGCTCGCGGTGGGCAGCGACGACGGTGGTGTGCTCATCTGCGACACCGCCGCCGGGCTGCCGGTGCGGACCCTCCAGGGCCACCGGGGCCGGGTCTACGCGGTCCGCTTCGACGCCGCCTCGCACCAGCTGGTGACCGGGGCGGCCGACCTCACCGTGCGGTTCTGGGACGCCGACCACGGCGACGTGCGGCACGTCATCGAGGACGTCTTCGACGGCTGGGTGTGGCCGCTGCTCACCGACGGCGCGCGGGGCCGGCTGGTCGTCGGCGACGCGGCCGGCGTGGTCCGTCTCTACGACACCCGCACGGCCCGGCTGCGGCAGGAGTGGCCCGGCCACGCCGCGCCGATCTGGGGCACGTCGTTCAGCCCGGACGGCCGTCGGGTCGTGGTGGTCGACAGCGCCGGCGTGGTGCGCGGCTGGGACATCCCCTCCGGCCGGCTCGCCTTCGAGGTGCGCGAGCCGGAGGTGGTCTACCGGGTGGTGCACAGCCCCGACGGTCGGCTGCTGGCCGCGGTCGGCCAGCACGGGCGGGTGTGGATCCGCCGGGCCACCGACGGGGAGCTGCTGCGCCAGCCGCGCGGCCACGAGGCCGACGTGTACGCGCTCGACATCCACCCCGACGGCACCCTGATGGCGACCGGCGACACCCACGGCGCGCTGCGGCTCTGGGAGCTGGAGACCGGCCGCCCGGTCCGGGTGCTCGGCCGGCAGCGCGGCGCGATCTACAGCGTCCGGTTCAACGGCGACGGAAGCGTCCTGGCCACCGCCGCCAGCGACGGGGCGATCCAGCTCTGGGACAGCGCCGACGGGCAGCTCCGGCACGAGCTGACCCGGCACCGCGGCTCGGTGTGGCCGGTGGTCTGGCGGCCCGACCAGGCCCAGGTGGCGACCAGCAGCAACGACGGCACCACCCGGCTGTGGGACGTGCGTTCCGGGCAGCTCCAGCACACGCTGCGGGGGCACGGCCGGCGGGTCACCGCGCTGTCCTTCCGGGACGACGGCGAGGTCCTGGCGGCCTGCGGCAACGACGGCGTGGTCCGGCTCTGGGAGCCGCGCACCGGCCGGCTGGTCCGGCAGCTCGCCAGCCCGGCGGACCGGCTGCTCTCCGTCGTCTTCTGCCCGGGCGAGTCGCTGGTCGCCGCCCCGAGCGGCGACGGCGGCGTGCACCTGTGGAACACCGAGACCGGCCTCGACGAGCGGGAACTCAACGTGGACACCGACCACGTGTGGGCGACCGCGTTCAGCCCGGACGGCGACGCCCTCGCCACCGCCAACGACGACGACACCGTGCGGCTGTGGTACCGGCGTACCGGCCGGCACTTCGCCACCCTCACCCCGCACCGGGGCCGGGTGCGCGCCATGGCGTTCAGTCCGGACGGCGAGACCATCGCCACCGGCTGCGACGACCAGCTCGTCCGGCTCTGGGACGCGGCCACCGCGACCTGCCGGCTCACCCTCGAACACCACACCGACCGGGTCTACGCGGTGTCCTTCAACACCGACGGGACGCTGCTCGCCAGCGCCAGCAACGACGGCGTCGCCGTGGTCTGGGACGCGCTCACCGGTGAGCGGCGCACGGTGCTCACCGAGCACACCGGCCGGCTCTGGTCCTGCGCGTTCAGCCCCAGCGGCAACCTGCTCGCCACCGCCGGCGACGACCTCGTCATCCGGCTCTGGGACCCGGGCACCGGCCGGCTGCACGGCACGCTGGCGGCACACACCCGGCGGGTCTGGTCGGTGGCGTTCAGCCCGGACAGCAGCCTGCTGGCCAGCGCCGGCGACGACGGGACCGTGCGGCTGTGGGACGTCGCCGACCCGGAGCACGCCCAGCTGCGGGCCACCCTCATCGGGCTGCCCGACGGCTGGGCGGCGGTGAGCCCGGACGGCCGGTACAAGCTGGACGGCGACCCGGGCGGCCAGTTCTGGCACGTCATCGGCACCTGCCGGTTCGAGGTGGGTGAGCTGGACCCGTACCTGACCCAGGTGCGGCGGCTCGCCGTGGACGCCCCGTTCTGACCCGCGACGCGACCGTTACCAGCGTCGGCGCCGGCCGCTTCGTTACACGCCTCGACAGGTTCTGGCTGACCGATCAGTCCATCCCGGACGTGCGGTGTAGCGATGTGAACCGATCAGTTTGACGCTCTGTCACGATCTCGACACAGAAGTTGTGGGTCTCCTCCGCGATCGATGTGCTGGCGCGGGACCAGCGCCGTCGATGACGGCCATCGAGGAAGAGGTGGCTCATGGTGGCTCTACGACGGCTGCTCGCCAGCCTGACGGCGGCGGTGGTGACCGCCGCGCTCGCCCTGGTGTGGACGGCGGCGCCGGCCCAGGCGGACGAGGCCTGGGAGACCGCGCTCAAGACCCTGATGTCCCGCACGGCCACCTGGGCCGAGGGCGGGCTGTCCCGGGTCGGCCTGCTCGGCCAGCCGCTGCCGCTGCTCGGCGTCAGCCCGGGCGCGCTCGTGGACACCGACAAGCTCACCCGCAAGGCCTCCGACGCCCTGGCCGGCGGCCTCACCAGGGACGATGTGGACCTCGGCGGGGGCACCCGGTTGACCAGCACGGTGAGCACCAGCGGCGGCGACCACCTGCTCGACGTGCTGGTGACCACCAAACGGCAGGTCACCGCGAAGGACCTCGCGGTCGGCGGGGTGACCGTCGGCAAGGCGGTCGACGTCACCGGCTGGGCCACCCTGCACCTGCGAGCCCGGCACACCGCCGCGGGGGAGACCTACCTGGTCCGCGACGGGGACACCCCGCGCCTCGACGTCGACGCCGCGGCGACCCTCCGCGCCGACCTGGACCAGGCCACCGCCTCGGTCGGCATCCTCGGCGTCACGCTCACCGCGGGCAGCACCCTCACGGCCCGTACCCATGTCAAGGTCACCGTGACCGACCCCAACGGCGACGGCCGGCTCGCCTTCGACACCGGCGCCGGCACCGGAACCGGTGAGCTGGGCGCGGCCGGCTCCCTCGGCGGGCTCGTCCAGGTCGCCCTGGACAACTCCGGCGGCGGCCGGATCTCCGACACCGAGAGCGAGCCGGGCCCCGGCTCCGTCCACGGCCAGGTGAACCTCGGCGCGGCCACCGCCGGCGCCCCCTTCGCCGTGCCGGCCGTCGCCGCCACCGTGAAGGTCGACTGGAACGACATCAGCGTGGGCAGCCCGACCGTCACCACCACCGGGCTCGACGAGACCATCGCCAAGTTCCGGAACATGAGCCCGCTGGACCTGGCCTCCGGGCTGGCCCAGCTCGCCACCCTGCTCGGTGGGGTGCAGCAGAGCGGGCCGGCCGGCAACCTGAGCCTGCCCTTCCTGCGTGGCACCTTCGCCGACGCCGTGAAGGTCAACGAGAAGCTCACCGGCTTCCTCAAGAAGTACGTGCACCCCAAGCCGGACGACCCGGAGTTCGACCCGGCCACCGACGACCCCGCCAAGGCGGGCCAGCCGAAGTTCAGCTCGATCCAGCAGCTCGTGGCGCTGCTCGCCGCCGAGGGGCTGCCGGTCGACAACCTCTCCTTCGCCGACGAGAAGCTGGTCTTCCGGGTGAAGCTGGAGCGGGAGTCCACCGTGGCGGTGCCGCTGGACCCGGGCGCCGCCTCCGTCTCCGGCCGCGGCGCCACCTTCACGGCCAAGGGCTTCAGCGTCGGCGAGAACCGGTTCACCCCCGGCGAGCTGGTCGGCCAGCGGGTCGTGGCGGGCACCTCGGCCGGCACCATCGCGGCGAACACCGCCACCACGGTCACCCTCCAGGAGAACTGGATCGGCGGCCAGCCCGGCCCGGACAGCGTCTGGGTGATCAGCGGCTCCAGCCCGAACATCGGCGCTGTCGAGCTGGCCGGCACGCTCACCAAGCCGGCCGGCGGCGACAAGAAGGTCGGCCTGCGGGCCGCGAACGCCCAGGCCAGCTTCGCCACCGTCAAGCCCCGCTACAGCGCGGCGGTCACGCTCGTGCTCGACCTGCGCGACGACCTCGGCAGCCCGGAGGCCAACGCCGACCGGGTGCTGCTGCGCACCGACCCGTCCACGCCCCTGTTCGCGGCGGACTTCCCGATCGCCACCGCTGTCGACTTCTTCGCCACCGCCGGCTTCCTCAAGGTCAAGCTCGGCGGTGACCTCGCCGTCGGCCCGGCCGCGGCCGGGCAGCGGATGGTCCAGGTCAGCTTCAAGCAGGCGCAGGACGTCAGCCTCGGCGAGCTGTTCCGCCGGCTGCAGGCCGAGCCGGGCAACCTGCTCGCCGTCTCCTCCTCCGTGAAGACCACCGGGCGGGTCACGGTCAGCGTCCCGGGCGCCACCGGGGCCCTCGGCCAGGGCGTCGGCGTGGACGTGAGCTGGAAGGCCGGCGAGCAGCCGGTGGTGGACACCAGCAGCCTCGACGGGATCTTCGCCGTCGACTTCAACCCGGACGACCCGAAGGCCCTCTTCGCGGTCGTGATCGAGGCGCTGCGGCTGGTCAACGCCGCGCTCACCCAGCCCGGTGGCGGCAGCGGGCCGTTGAACACCGAGATCCCGCTGCTCGGCCGGTCCGCGCGGGAACTGCTCGGCGCCGACGAGAGCGGCGTCGGCAAGGGCGTCACGTTCGCCGCCGACGGAACGAACTTCCTGCTCAAGGACGCCAACCGCAGCGGCGACGCCGCCTTCGAGCCCCGGCTCGCCGGGCGGACCCTGGTGATCGGCAGCAAGGCGTACCGGGTGCTGGACCGGGTGGACGGCCAGACCCTGCGGGTCGACGCGGCCGGCACACCGAAGCCCGCGGACGGCACGGCGTACGCGCTGCGGCCCGAGCTGGCCGACGCGCTGGACAAGCTGCTCGCCGCGCCCCCGGACACCCTCCAGGACGCCCTCGACCAGCTCAACGGCGCGATCGGCGCGGACAGCGGGATCCAGTTCACGCTGGACGAGCGGGCCGGCGGCCCGTACCTGCGGGTCGGCCTGGACTGGAAGCGCAACGTGCGCACCGCCGGGCCGCTCGCCTTCGCCTGGGACGGCGCGCGCGACCTGGTCAGCCTGGACAGCTCCGGCACCTTCGCCGTCGACGTGGACGCCCAGGCCAAGCTGGGCCTGCTGCTACCGCTGAAACTGAACGCGGCGCCCCTGCTGGACAAGAGCTCCTCGGCCAAGGTGACGGTGAAGGGTGGGGTGGACGACGCCGCGCTGGCCGCCCGGGTCGGCCCGCTCGCCCTCAACCTCGGCAAGGACCCCGACTTCGCGACCGTCAAGGCGAACCTCAGCGTGGGCGTGGGCGGGCTCACCGCCGACGGGCCGGTCACCGACCTGCTCGGCCTGACGCCGACGTTCACCACCGCCGGCGTGGACTGCGGCGGCGGGGTCGGCAGCGCGACCACCCCCATCTGTGCCCGCGCGCCGCTGTTCGTGGACAACTGCGAACCCGCCGACGCCACGAACCTGCTCACCTTCACCATGGGGCTGGACCTGGCGCCGCACGCGCAGACCCCGGACCTCACCTCCTGCTTCGCCAACCTGTCGCTGAAGCTCACCGACTTCAACGTCGGCATCGACGGCTACCTGGCCAAGGTGGAGGACGCGCTGCGGCTGGCCAGCTTCGACGGCAAGTTGCCCCTGGTCGGCGACGACCTGCAACAGGGCCAGAAGTTCGTGGCCCAGCTGCGCGCGGACGTCAAGGCGGCCATCGGCCCGGTGCTGGCGGACGCCACGCTGGACAGCGCCGGCGTGCAGAGCGGGCTCAACGACGTGCTGGCCGACCTCGACCCGGGCGTGAGCGCGGTGGTCGGCTGCCGCAGCGGGGTGGCCACTCCCTGCCAGCCGGAGGACTTCCAGTCCATCCGGATCAAGCTGACCGCCGCGCGGGGCGCGCCCTCGGCCGCGGCCGGCTGCACCGACGCGAGCGACAGCGACACGTGCCTCGGTGTGAACGTCCCGCTCGACCTGGGCATCCCCGGCCTGTCGCTGAAGGCCAAGAAGGGCGCCCCGGACGGCATCCAGGCCAAACTCGGCTGGAAGCTGCACCTGGACCTGATCCTCGACCGGGACGAGGGCTTCTACGTCCCCACCCACGACGGGGACACCGCGCCCGAGGTGCAGATCGGCGCCAGCTTCGACATGACCGGCGACCTGGCCGCCCAGCTCGCCTTCATCCAGGTGAACGCCACCAAGCAGGGCACCGCGCCGCTGGTGCGGGCGTACTTCGGGGTCGACCTGAAGGGCTCGGCGGGGGAGAAGAGCTGCTTCGACCCGGCGGTGGCCGCGGACTGCGCCGCCGACCCGGACGCCAAGCTCACCCTCGCCGAGTTCGCCGACCTGGGCTCCCTGCTCGCCACCGACCTCACCGCCCAGGTGAACATCGACTGGAAGCTGGCGGCGACGGTCAACGCCGGTGACGAGGTGGGCTCTGCGCTGCCCGGCGTCAGCGCCCGCTTCGGCCTGAAGTGGGGCCTGGAGCACAAGCAGGGCGGGCTGAGTGCCACCGGCGGCGGGGTCAGCACCCCGCTGCAGGTGACGTTCACCGACATCGCGCTGGACGCCGGCGCCTTCTTCAGCAAGATCCTCAAGCCGGTGGTGGAGAAGCTCAAGGCCGTCACCGGCCCGCTCCAGCCGGTCCTCGACACGCTGTACGCGCCGATCCCGGTTCTGTCGGACCTGTCGAAGGCCACCGGCGGACCGGACATCACGCTGGTCTGGCTCGCCAAGACGTTCAGCACCCTCACCGGCGGGCCGAAGCTCGACTTCGTCGACACCGTCCGCGCCGTGGTGAGCTTCGTGAACCGGATACCGGACTGCGACGCCGGCTGTTCGATCCCGCTCGGCCAGTTCCTGGTCGACCCGGCGAAGGCGCTCACCACCGAGGCGTCGCCGGCGTCCGCGGAGAGCCTGATCAAGCGGGACGACCCGTTCACGAAGGCGAAGACCGCCGCCGAGGTGAAGTCCGCGGTGGACGGCGCGGCCGGAGACGACGGCGAGAAGCTGTTCGCGGCGGGCTCCGACGGGAAGTCCAACGCCCAGAAGACCGGCTTCAGCTTCCCGATCTTCGACAACCCGGGCTCGCTGTTCGGCCTGCTCATGGGACAGGACGTCGAGCTGGTCGGCTTCGACTCCGGCCCGCTGTCGCTCGGCTTCAGCTGGCGGCAGTCCTTCGGCCCGGTGTACGCCCCGCCGCCGGTGCTGGTCACCCTCTCCGGCAGCGCCTCGGTGACCGCCCGGTTCATCGCCGGCCTCGACACCGCGGGCATCCGGCACGCCGTGGAGGCCGCCACCGACGGCACCGACCTCGACGCGGTCAGCCTCCTCGACGGTCTCTACTTCAAGACCGCCGACAGCACCGGCAAGGCCGTCCCGGTGGTAACCCTGCGCGGCGAGATCGCCGCGGGGGCCGAGGTCAGCGTGCTCATCGTCAAGGCGGGCATCGAGGGCGGCATCCGGCTGACCGTCGGGTTCAGCTGGAACGACCCGAACAACGACGGGAAGTTCCGCACCAGCGAGTTCCTCCAGGCCCTGCTGGTGAACCCGGTCTGCCTCTTCACCACCAGCGGGCAGCTGTCGGTCTTCCTCAAGGTCTACATCACCATCGACCTGTTCCTGTTCTCCAAGACCTTCGACTTCACCCTGGTCGACGCCACCCTCCTGGACTTCCGCGCCCAACCCGACTGCACACCGAAGCCACCCGAGCTGGGCGGCACGGTCGGGGACACCCTGGTCGTCTTCGCCGGCAGGTTCGGCACGGACGACGAGCGTGGCGAGACCGCGTGGGACAACACCAAGCCCACCTACGCCGGTGACGTGATCAAGGTGTACGCGGTGCACTTCGCGGACGACAACGCCGACTTCGACGGCTTCGCGGTCGAGGCGCTCGGCCGCAAGCAGGAGTTCCTCGACCCGAACCTGACCCGGGTCGTGGTCGACGGGCGGGGCTACAGCGTCGCCGACGCGGACAAGGTCGCCATGTCCGTGCTGCTGCTCGGCGACGGTGACACCGGCGGCGACGGCACGAAGACCTCCGCGTTCGACAAGGCCGCCGTGGTCATCGGCTCGGACGGCAAGGACCAGATCCGCACCGGCACCGGCCCGGCCTGGGTGGACGGGCGCGGCGGCGAGGACGTGATCGTCACCGCCGAGGCGGCCGGCCAGGTCAGCCGGGTGGCCGGCGGCGCCGGGAAGGACACCGTCACCACCGGCGACGGCAACGACGTCGTGGCCGGCGACAGCGACCTCGGCGCGGTCGACCGCCCCGGCACCACCACCGTGCACACCTCGGTCGGCGACAAGGGCCTCACCGGCCTGGTCGACTGGACGAAACTGAAGGACCCGACCGAGGAGACCACCGGCGCCGACGACCACGTCACCGTCGGGCACGGCGCCAGCACGGTCTACGGCAACGGCGGCGACGACGTCGTCGGCGTGGTGCTCGACGACCGGCCGAACGGGAAGAACGTCATCGTCGGCGGCCCCGGCGCGGACATCCTCAACGGCGGCAAGGCCGACGACACCATCCACACCGCCGGCAGCACCGCGCCGGCCGACCCGGACGCGGCCGGCAGCGGCGACGCCGGCCTGATCAACCGGGTCGACACCGGCGCCGGCCAGGACACCGTGCACGGCAGCGCCGGCGCGGACCTGGTCGTGTCCCACTCGGCCAACGGCCAGACCGGCCACGTGTACGGCTACGGCGGCGACGACGTGCTGGTCGGCGGCTACGGCACCGACGAGCTGTTCGGCGGCCCGGACGAGGACTACGTGATCGCCGAGCCGTCCAGCGTCGGCGACCCGGACGGCACCGACGGGTACGGCCCGGCCCGCCAGGTCGTCCACCAGCCGCTGCCGGCCGGCACCGAGTCGCAGACCAAGCTGCTCGTCGGCGGCCTGGGCAGCGACCACGTGGTCGGCGGCGACGGCGGGGCCACCGTCTTCGGCGACCGGCGACTGACCGCCGAGACCTGCGCCGACGCCACTCTCGCCGGCGGCCAGCCGGCCCCCACCGACCAGGGCTCGGCCGACCTCATCCTGGGCGGGGCCGGGGTCGAGGTGGTCACCGCCGGCAGCGGCGACGACCGGGCCGACCTCGGCGGCGGTGACGACCGGGCCTGTGGCCAGCTCGGCGACGACACCCTGCACCTGGGCGGCGGCGCCGACCGGGCCTGGGGCGGGCCGGGCGTCGACCAGCTGCACGGTGACGACGGGGTCGACCTGCTCTTCGGCAACACCGGCGACGACGGCCTGTACGGCGGCACCGGCGTGGACACCGCCGAGGGCGACGAGGGTGACGACCAGGTGCTCGGCGGCCCCGACGACGACGTGCTCTACGGCGGCGGACGGGTGGCCGGCGTGGCCGACGGCCGGGACTTCGTCTACGGCGAGGACGGCGTGGACCGGATCGTCGGGGACAACGGCACCCCGCGCATCGGTGACGTCGGGCCGTACCCGCTGGACCTGGCCGGGGACGTGCCGGCCGCCGGCGCCGGGGACGTGCTCTCCGGCGGGCCCGAGGGCGACGTCGCGTACGGCGGGCTCGGCGCCGACCGGGTCGACGGTGACGGCGGGGACGACCAGCTGGAGGGCAACAACGGCGCCGACGTGGTCCACGGTGGCATCGGGAAGGACGAGATCGTCGGCGGCTCCGCCCAGGAGCCCGTCGCCGGGACCGGGCGCCCGGACACCGGCGACCAGCTCTTCGGTGACGGCGACGCCGACCTGATCGCCGGGGACAACGCCCGGTTCACGCCGGCCACCGCCGATGCGACCCGGGTCACCCAGGCCCGCGCCGTGCCGTCCCGCAGGGTCACGCTGCTCGACCTCGGGTTCACCCCGGCGGCCGGCACCTCCGGCGGGGACCTGATCTCGGGTGGCGACGCCGACGACGTCATCTTCGGCCAGGGCGGCCCGGACCGGGTGCACGCCGACGCGGGCGCCGACTTCGCCGAGGGGGGCCCCGACTCCGACTGGGTCGAGGGCGACGCCGGCGACGACGACCTGGTCGGCGGCTCCAGCACCGCGTACGACGGGACCGGGCCGGCCACGACGGGCCAGCCGGACACCGCGGACGCCGTGTTCGGCGGACCCGGCTCCGACGCGGTCATCGGGGACAACGGCGCGGTGCTCCGCCCGCTCCCCGGTGAGCAGCCGACGGCCGTGACGGTCCGGCTCGGGGCGGACGGCAACCCGTTCGGCCCGCGGATCGTGGTGCTGCTGGACCGGGCGGCGGTCAGCCCCAACCGGTTCGGCGCGGACCGGATCAGCGGCGGCGACGGGGTCGACACTCTCTGGGGTCAGGACGGCGACGACGCGCTGACCGGCGACGGCGACGGCGACTACCTGGAGGGCAACGGCGGCGCGGACGCGCTGCGCGGCGACACCGCCCTCGGCGCGGCGGGCCGGACCTCGGTCACGCCGCTGCCCGACCCGGGCTGGCCGGGCGACCCGGCGGCCGCCGCCGACCTGGTCGGCGCCGGCGCGCCGGCCGGGCAGGACGACCTGATCGGCGGCAGCGCGGCCGCCGGGTTCCGGGACACCGGGGACGTGGTCGAGGGCAACGGCGCCGACGACGTGCTGCTCGGCGACAACGGCTCGCTGCTGCGGACGGTGACCACGGTGAACGGGAAGCCGGCCGAGCGGGTCTACTCCGAGCGGTACCCGACCGGCGCGGTGCCGGCCGACGCCACCGCGGCCCGGACCCACGACCCGGCGCTGCCCGGCCCGTCCACCCGGTTCTGCACCACGGCCCAGGCCACCTGCGAGCCGGCCGGCGCCTACGGCAACGACCAGCTCTACGGGGACGCCGGCAACGACGGCGCCTGGGGTCAGGACGGCGACGACCAGATCCGGGGTGGCGCCGGCGACGACGACCTCTTCGGTGAGCTGGGCGCCGACAACCTCTACGGCGAGGACGGCCGCGACGCCATCCTCGGCGACCGGGGCGGCGTGGTGAACCAGTTCCTCAACGCCGACGACGTGGCGGCGCTGGGCTTCACCGTGACGCTCTCCTCGGTGCCGCAGGAGTCGTACACCGGGTTCCGGGCCGGCGGCTACGACCGCCGGGTGGACCTGCTGCACGACACCGACGGGGACGCCTGGATCGGCAGCGCCACCTCGGCGCCCATGCCGTACGCCGGGTTGACCGCCGGGGCGGGCGACCTCATCCGGGGCGGGGCCGGCGCGGACAACATCCACGGCGGCTTCGGCGACGACGTGGCCAACGGTGACAGCGGCGGCGACGAGGTGTTCGGCGGCGAGGGCTCGGACGTGCTCTGGGGCGGCAGGGGCTGCGACCCGGTACTCGACGCGGCCAACCCGCAGTGCCTGGTGAACGGCGTGTTCAGCGCCGCCGCCCGGGGCGCCCAGGACCAGTACGTCGACCACCTGTTCGGCGGCGCCGGGGCGACCAGCGGCCCGGCGGTCACCGCGGTGCTCGGCTCCGACCTGCTGGACTTCCGGCCGCGCGGCTCCTACCCGGGCAACTGCGCGGCGGGTGCCTGGCCGGTGGACCTGGCCGCCGGCACGGTCGACCCGTGCCGCTGGTTCGAGGCGACCAACCTGGACAACGACGTCCTCGCCGACAACCAGCACCACCACGGCACCGACTGGATCTACGGCGGCTGGGACCGGGACGTGCTCCAGGGCGACGTGACCCAGAACGGGCCGAACAACGGCGACCGGCTGTTCGACTGGAACGGCGCCTACAACCTGTTCACCCACTGCAACTCGGCGTACGGCGGGTTCAACGACATCCGCCAGCACAGCCCGGCCATGCAGGACTTCCTGACCCGGCTGGCCTGGGCGACGGGTGCCGGACGCAGCGCCGGCGACGTGACCACGGCGGGCACCTCCGCCTTCCTGGAGCTGTCCTACGTGTACCCGCGCGACAACAAGGACCAGGGCGCGGGCGCGGCGTTCCCGAGCACCCCGGGGCACTTCGACACACCGTCCTGCACCGACTGAGCGACGCGTCCGGGGCCCGGCTCTCCCTCGGGGAGCCGGGCCCCGGCGTCGGTCAGCTCGCCGGCATGACCACGGCGTTGCCGGTCACCCGGATGCCGCCGGTGGCCGGCACGTCGACCACCAGCAGACCCGGCCGGCCGAGGTCGGCCCCCTGGTGCAGGCGCAGGGTGGTCGGCGGCTCGACCAGACCGTGGGTACGCAGGTAGCCGCCCAGCGCGGCGGCGGCCGCCCCGGTCGCCGGGTCCTCGACGACGCCGCCCACCGGGAAGGGGTTGCGGACGTCGAACCGCGTGCCGGAGGCCCGCCACACCAGCGCCACGGTGGTCCAGTCCCGCCGCCGCATCAGGTCGCGCAGCCGGTCGAAGTCGTAGTCGAGCGCCGCCAGCCGCTCCCGGGTCCCCGCGCCGAGGATCAGGTGGTGCGCCCCGGCGTACGCGACGCGGGGCGGCAGCGACGGGTCGAGATCCGTCGCGGCCCAGCCCAGGGCGGCGAGCGCCTCGGCGAGATCGTCCGGCGCCACCGGCGCGTCCGAGGGCGCCACGCTGGTCAGGGTCGCGGTGGGCCGTCCGTCGGCGTCCCGGGCGGTCGCCACCCGCACCACGCCCGCTCGGGTCCGGAAGACCAGATCGCCGGTGCCGGCGCGCTCGGCGACGGCCACCGCGGAGGCGATGGTCGCGTGGCCGCAGAACGGCACCTCGGCCTGCGGGCTGAAGTAGCGGACGTCGAACTCGCCCGGGCCGGCGGCGGTGAGGAACGCCGTCTCGGAGTATCCGACGTCGGCGGCGATGGCCTGCATCTGCGGATCGGTGAGCGCGTCCGCGTCGAGGACCACCCCGGCGGGGTTGCCCGCCGCCGGGTCGGTGGTGAAGGCGGCGTACCGCAGGACCTGCGTCATGGCGCCACCGTACGCGTCAGCGCCCGGCGGGACCCACCCACCGGATCTCGCCCTCGTGCCGGACGTCGGTGGGCGCCAGGCCGGCGGCGGTGGCCACGGCGGCGGAGGCCCGGTGCTCCGGGTGGATGTGGGCGACGACGGTCCGCACCCCCTGCCGCCCGAGCCAGGCCACCAGCCCGCGGGCCGCCTCGCCGGCGATGCCCCGTCCCTGCCAGGGCGTGCCCACCACCCAGGCGATCTCCGCGACACGCTCGTGGGCCGGCCCGGTGACGGTCGCCTGCACGGTGCCCACCAGGCACGCCTCGTCGCGGAGCCGGACCACCCAGTTGCGCCAGGCGACGGCCGGGTCGGGCGAGCCGGCGACCAGGCGTTCGTACCGCGCACGCAGGCCCGCCGGATCAGCCGGAGCGCCCCCGATGAAGGCGTGCAGCTCCGGATCACCCAGCACGACCGCCATCTCCTCGGCATGGTCGACGCGCAACGGCACCAGATCCAACCGCGCGGTACGAACCACCCCGACCCCATCCCCGCTCATGCCCACCACACCACCACCCCAGCCCGTCGATCATGAAGTTAGCGCCCGTGGCAAGCGCGTTCCAGGGCGCCAACTTCATGATCAACGGGCTGGGGGTGTGGTCAGGGGGTCAGCGGCGCCATTTCTGGTTGGCGCCGCCGGTGCAGTCCCAGATCTGCAGCCGGGTGCCGTCGGCGGAGCTGGCGCCGGTCGCGTCCAGGCACTTGTTGGCCTGCGGGTTCACGATGTCGCCGTTGGCGCTGAAGACCCACCGCTGGGCGCCGCTGCCGTTGCAGTCCCAGAGCTGCACCTTCGCACCGTTGGCGGTCGACCCGCCGCTCACGTCGAGGCACTTGCCCAGGGCGCGGACCGAGCCGTCGGTGTTCCAGGTCCACCGCTGGGCGGCGGTGCCGTTGCAGGTCCAGAGCTGGACCGCCGTGCCGTTGGCGGTGTTGGCGCCGGCCACGTCCACGCACTTGTTGCCGTACCCGACGATCTGCCCGCCGGTGCCACCGCCGCCGCCACCACCGTTGTCCCAGGCCTGCACCCGGACGTAGTCGATGGTCATGGTCTGCGGGAAGGTGGTGCTGCCGTCCGGCGAGCCCGGCCAGTTGCCACCGACCGCCACGTTCATGATCATGAAGAACGGGTGGTCGAAGACCCACCGGTTGCCGCCCGCGTCGGCCGGCGTCTTGCGGGAGTACGCGACGCCGTCCAGGTACCAGGTGATCGAGTCGGGCGCCCAGTCGACCGTGTACGTGTGGAAGGCGTCGGCGAGCGCCTGGCCGCCGGGCAGCGAGGTCTGCCCGGTCAGCGGGTTGCCGCCCGAGTAGCCCGGCCCGTGCAGGCTGCCGTGCACGGTGGACGGTTCGCGGCCGATGTTCTCCATGATGTCGATTTCGCCGCTGTTGGGCCACGGGTTGGTGGCGATGTCGTTGCCGAGCATCCAGAACGCCGGCCAGATCCCCTGCCCGCGAGGGATCTTGATGCGCGCCTCGAAGCGGCCGTACGCCTGGCTGAACGTGCCGTTGGTGAGCAGCCGCGCCGAGGTGTACTGGCAGGTGCCGTACCAGCAGGAGAAGCCCGACGGGTTCTCCCGGCGGGCGGTGATGACCAGGTTGCCGTTGCCGTCGAGGGCGGCGTTGCGGGTGCTGTTGGTGTAGTACTGCAGCTCGTTGTTGCCCCAGCCGCTGCCGCCGATGTCGTACCGCCACCGGCTGGCGTCCGGCGGCGTCCCGGCGGCGCCGTTGAAGTCGTCGGACCAGGTCACCGCGCCGGGCGCGGCCACGGCGGGGGTGTCGGTGACGGTGGTGAGCGCGGCCGTGAGGCCCACGGCCGCGAGGGCCACGGCGGCGATGGTGCGGATCCTGCGCACGGTGCCTCCCTGCTGTTAACAAGTCATAAAGATAGACTTCGATGAAGTTATGAACGAAGTGCCAAGCTGTCAAGAGAGCGCTCCCTGAGCTGGCGTGACGGTTCCGGAACCGGCCGGAAACATTGACGTGATGCGATGCGGTTCGGGAGGATCCGGAACCGGGACGTGGGCGGACCCGGGCCGACGGGGCACCGGGCGACCGGTCCCGTGGGAGGCGCGAGATGAGACTGCCCAGACACGCCACGCTCGGCGCGGTCGGCGCCCTGGTGGTGGCCCTGACGCCGGCCCCGCCCGCGGTGGCCGCCGACGCCGGCACGGTCACCGTCACCGCCGGCCGGCCGGTCTACGCGGCGGCCGAGGGGAGCCGGGTGCCGGTGGACCTGGCGGTGTCCACCTCCGACGGACGCCCCCTGGCCGCCGCGGTCACCGTGCGCTGGGCCACCGGCTCCGGCACGGCCGTGCCCGGCGCCGACTACGCCGCCGCGTCCGGCACGCTCACCTTCCCGGCGGGCAGCCCGTCCGGCGCCACCCGCTCGGTCACCGTCGCGGTGCGCGCCGACGGCGTGGCGGAGACCGCCGAGACCGTGCCGCTGACCCTCGACGCCGACGGGGCCACGGTCGCGACCCGGCCCACCGTGGTGGTCGACGCGCACGGCCTGCCGTACCTCGATCGGCGGCTGCCGGTGCGGCGGCGCGTCGCCGACCTGCTGGGCCGGATGACCCTCGCCGAGAAGGTCGGCCAGATGACCCAGGCCGAGCGGGCGGCCGTCGCCGACGACCCGACCGCCGTCGCCCGCTGGCAGCTCGGCTCGGTGCTCTCCGGCGGCGGCTCGACCCCCGCCAGCAACACCCCGGCCGCCTGGGTCGAGATGGTCAACGGGCTCCAGGCGCAGGCGCTGAGCACCCGCCTGCAGATCCCGCTGATCTACGGCATCGACGCCGTGCACGGCCACGGCAACGTGGTGGGAGCCACCGTCTTCCCGCACAACGTCGGGCTCGGGGCGACCCGCGATCCGAAGCTGGTCGAGCGGGTCGGCCACGCCACCGCCGCGGAGGTGCGTGCCACCGGCATCCCGTGGAACTTCGCGCCCTGCCTGTGCGTGTCCCGCGACGAGCGGTGGGGCCGCAGCTACGAGAGCTTCGGCGAGGACCCGGCGCTGGTGGTGTCGATGGAGACGGTCATCGACGGCCTGCAGGGCCGGCCCGGCCGGCTCGACGACGCCGACCGGGTGCTCGCCACCGCGAAGCACTACGCGGGCGACGGGGACACCGACTACGACGAGGCGGTCGCCGCCGCGAACCAGGGCAAGCCCTGGTGGGAGCAGAAGTACCCGATCGACCAGGGGGTCACCGTCACCGACCGGGCGCACTTCGCCCGCGTCGACCTGGCCCCGTACCTGCCCGCCGTGCGGGCTCACGGGGTGGGCAGCGTCATGCCCTCCTTCTCCAGCGTGGACTGGACCGAGGACGGGCTCGGCAACCCGACCAAGATGCACGCCCACCGCGAGCTCATCACCGACGTGCTCAAGGGCCGGCTGGGCTTCGACGGGTTCCTGATCTCCGACTGGGAGGGCATCCACCAGATTCCCGACCCGGCCGAGCCGACCAACGGCGGGCTGACCGCGTACAAGGTCCGCGTCGGCGTCAACGCTGGCACCGACATGTTCATGGAGCCGAACACCGCCGAGCAGTTCGAGCAGCTGCTCCTCGCCGAGGTGACCGCCGGCCGGGTGCCCACCGCCCGGATCGACGACGCGGTCCGGCGGATCCTCACCAAGAAGTTCGAGCTGGGCCTCTTCGAGCACCCGTACGCCTCGGCCGACAACCTCGACCAGGTCGGCAGCGCGGCGCACCGCGCCGTCGGCCGGGAGGCCGTGGCGAAGTCCCAGGTGCTGCTGAAGAACAGCGGCCGGGCCCTGCCGTTGCGCCCGGACGCCAGGCTCTACGTGGCCGGGCGCAACGCCGACGACCTCGGCAACCAGGCCGGCGGCTGGACGGTGACCTGGCAGGGCGTCTCCGGCGCCGACGCCGTACCCGGCACGTCCATCCTGGACGGCATCCGCCAGGTCGCCCCGGGCGCACAGGTCACCTACAGTGCCGACGCCTCCGCGCCGACGGACGGCGCCCAGGTCGGTGTCGTGGTGGTCGGCGAGACCCCGTACGCGGAGGGCTACGGCGACGTCGGCGGCCCGGAGTGCGGGTGGTGCAGCGTGCCGCAGCAGGAGGAGAAGTCACTCCGGCTCCAGCCCGCCGACCGGGCCGTCGTCGACAAGGTCTGCACGGCGCTGCCCACCTGCGTGGTGCTGGTGGTCTCCGGCCGGCCGCAGGTGCTCACCGACCAGCTGGGCGAGATCGACGCCCTGGTGGCGTCGTGGCTGCCGGGCAGTGAGGGCGCCGGGGTGGCCGACGTGCTCTTCGGTCGCCGGCCGTTCACCGGCCGGCTGCCGGTGAGCTGGCCGCGGGACGAGGCGCAGGTGCCGGTCAACGTGGGCGACGCCGACTACCGGCCGCTGTTCCCGTTCGGTTGGGGCCTGCGGACCGTCCCGGGCCGCGCCGGGCTGTCCGCCGTCGCCGCCGACCGGGCGCAGGTGCGGGCGGCCCTCGCGCCGGCCGGCTGGAACGCCGACGGCTCGCTGCGCGACGCCCCCCGGGTGCTGGACCGGCTCGGGCGGCAGCTCGGCGCCGACCACCGGGACGGCGCGCTGGTCGAGGCCATCCTCGGGGTGGCCCGGGACGCCGCCCAGGCGGCCGTGGTGCGGGGGAGCGCGCCGGACGACTGGGCCGCCCTGATCGCCGATGCCGACCACGCCCAGCTCACCGGCGACCCGGTCCGGGCGTTCACCCTGCTGGCCCGCGTCGCCAGCTGACCCGCGCCGGTCGGCCTCCCCGGCTCACCCGGGGAGGCCGACCGGCCGGTCGTCACTGCGGCGTGGCGGCGGTGGCCGCGGGCGCGCGGTCCGGGCGGGCCGGTTCCGTGGCCACCGGCCGGCGCAGGTCCCGCCACGGCCCGCCGAGCAGCGGGGTGAGCACCACCAGCAGGTAGGCGGCGCCGATGGCGACCAGGGTCCTGGTGGTGCCCAGGTGGTCGGCGGCCAGTCCGGCGCCGAACGCGCCGACCGGCATGGCGGCCCAGGCGCCCGCCCCGATCACGCCGTAGACCCGGGCGCGCATGGTCGCCGGGACCCGTTCCAGCTTGACCGCGCCGATGAGCGGGTTGATCGCGCCGGCGGCGAGGCCGGCCACCACGTAGACGGCGGCCACCACCGGCAGCGGCGGGGCGGCGGCGAGCGCCCAGAAGGGCGGCGCGCCGGCCACGGCGAAGGCCGTGACGAAGGTGGCGCGGCGGGGCAGCCGGTGCCCGACGGCGCTGAAGATCAGCGAGCCGACCAGCGCGCCGCCGCCCATGGCGCCGACCAGCAGGCCGAAGGCGGCCGCCCCGCCGAGTTCCCGGGTGGCGACGATCGGCATGAGCACGTTGCTCTTGGTGGCGTCGAAGAGGTTGGTGACCAGCACGAGCAGCACCACGGCGCGCAGCAGCGGCTCGCGGACCAGGAAGCGCAGCCCGGCGGCGAAGTCCCGCCAGTAGCCGGTCGAGGGGGCGTCGTGGTCGGCGGACGCCCGCAGGCTCGCCGGCACCAGCACGGCCACAGCGAGCGCCGAGACGGCGAAGGTGGCCGCGTCGACGGCCAGCACCGGCAGCGCGCCGAGCGCGCTGACCAGGACGCCGGCCACGGGCGCGCCGATCAGGCGGGCGCCGCGCTCGGTGGCCTCGAACCAGCCGATCGCCCGTTCGATGGGCACCCCGGCCGCGCTCGCGGCCTCGGGCAGCAGCGCCAGGCGGGCCGTCTGGCCGGGGGTGTCGAGCAGGCCGCTGAGGAAGACCAGCCCGAGCAGCGCCGGGAAGGGCAGCCCCACCGTGGCGTGCAGCACCGGCACGGCGGCGACCGTCACGCCGGAGACCAGGTCGGCCAGCACGCTGGACCGGCGGTAGCCGATCCGGTCGACGAGCACGCCGCCGAAGGCGCCGCCGAGCACCACGGGGGCGGTGGCGAACGCGCCGGCCAGCCCGGTGGCGGCGGGGGACCCCGTCTCGGCGAGCACGTAGAGCGGCAGCGCGATCAACGTGAGCATGTTGCCGCTGAGCGAGACCGTGTGCGCGGTGAGCAGCCCGGCGAGGGGCGCCCGCCGGCGGCTCACTGCGGCCCCCGGTAGGCCTGCCAGATCAGCGTGACGGTGCGCGCGTCCGGCCGGTCGGGGTTGCTGCGGGCCTGCCAGCGCTCGCCCAGTTCGGACAGCTCCCGCCGCAGCTCCACGAGCTCGTCCGGGGTGAGGTGGAGGAAGTTGTCGCTGCTGGTGGTGCCCCGGACCCAGGCGGGGTCGAGGGACGCCTCGGCATCGAGGTACGCCTCGAACCGGGCCACGTAGCGCTGGAGGAAGGCCCGGCGCAGCAGGTCGGAGGCGAGCCGCCGCTCCGGGTCGTCGAGCAGTTCCACCGGCTCCCAGTTGGTGCGCGCGTGCGCCGCCCGCCACCACCGCTCCCGGCGGTTGCGGGCCAGCTCGGGCGCCTCCACGACGAAGCCGTGCTCGGCCAGCTTGCACAGGTGGTAGCTGACCGAGCCGACCGCCTCGCCGGTGACGTCGCTCAGCATGCCGACGGTCTGCGGGCCGCGGATGCGCAGCTCGCCCAGGAGCCGGATCCGGGTCTCGTGGGCCAGCGCCCGCATGGCCTTCGGATCGGTGAGGTGCAGGGTCTTCGGCTCGTCCGCCATGCCGCCGAGGTTAGACCTACAACGAGTGATGTACAAGAAGCCTTGTATTTATGGGCCGGGGAAGCTCGATCAGACAGGGCGGTGCTGGATCAGGCGGGGCGGCGCCCCTTGAGGCGGCGGCCCAGCTCGCGGGCGATCTCCCGCTTGGCGTCCCGCTCGGCGAGGGCCTGGCGCTTGTCGTACGAGCGGCGGCCCCGGGCCAGGCCCAGCTCGACCTTGGCCCAGCCGTTCGAGAAGTACATCGACAGCGGCACCAGGGTGATCCCGCCGTCGCGCAGCTTCTCCAGGATCCGGGCGATCTCGACGCGGTTCAGCAGCAGCTTCCGGGTGCGCCGCGGCTGGTGGTTGGTCCAGGTGCCGAAGCCGTACTCGGCGATGTGCAGGCCGTACAGCATGATCTCGCCGTCGCGCTCCTGGGCGAACGCGTCGACCAGCGACACCCGCCCCTCCCGCAGCGACTTCACCTCGGTGCCGGCCAGCACGATCCCGGCCTCGTACGTCTTCAGGATCGTGTAGTCGTGCCGCGCCTTCTTGTTGGAGGCGACGAGCTTGCGCCCGGTCTCCCTGGTCACGCCCCACCTCCTCGCCCGCCGACGCGGAGCAGGATACCCGGTGTCCGCCGGGACCCCGGAGCGAAATTCGGCCCGGCCGCGGGTGCCGGGCCGGCGCCGGGTCCCCTAGCGTCGGGGGATGGACCGGCTCGACGAGATCGCCTTCCGCCTGCCCCGGACGCCCGCCGCGCGGACCTTCCTCGGCCAGGTCCGCACCCTGCTGGCCGACGTGCCGTACGCCGTCGACGGGCCGGCGGAGCGCCTGGTGCTCACCCCGCCGCGGCCGGACGGCGCCCGGCCGGTGACCACCATCGGGCTGGCCGACGTGCCCGCGCCGGTGGTCACCTTCCATCCCGGGCCGTCCCTCGGCGTCGAGGGCGCCGGGCCGCCCGCCGGGCCCGCGCCCACGGTCGACGTGGCGGAGCTGGCCCGCCGCCTCGCCGGGCACGTGCGGCGCGTCGACCACACCGGCGTGAACCTGCCCACCGGCACGACGCCGCCCGAGGCGTGGCGCGGCCTCGTGCGGGCGCTCGCCGCGAGGTCGACGATGTACCGCTACCCGACCGGCGAGGAGTGGCCGTTCATCCTGCCGTCGACGCCGGCCGAGCTGCGCGCCGACATCCGGAGCTTCGTCGTCGGCCGGGAACCACGGTTCGAGCTGGTCCACGACGCGTGGCGCAACCGCACCGAGTGGCAGTTCGCGCTCTGGACCGACCTGACGCGCACGGAGCTGGCGGAGCTGTTCCCCGAACCCGAGGGGCTCACGTTTCCCGGTCTGGACGACATCTTCCGGGTGGTCCCGGTCCGCCACCCCTGGTGGCCGGAGCTGGGGATCCGGTTCGACCTGTGCTACCGGGTGGTGGGCGGGCCGTCGGACTGGGAGACCGGCGAGTGGCTGGTCACCGCCGGCGGCCGGATCGGCTGAGCCGGCTCGTCCGGAACCGCCGTGCCGGCGCGGCGGAGGTGACCGTCGAGGTCGCCGAGCCAGCCGTCGACCTCCACGAGGGCCAGCACCTCCGGCCGGTCCTCGCCGTCGCGCACCATCCCGTGCACCTGCCGCGCGACGTCCCCGGGCGGGTCCGTCGGCGCCGGCGGCCGGTCCACCCGGCCCCGCGTCACCTGGCCGCCGAGGTCGGCGTAGCCGTCGCGCAGCCGCCCGGCCCGAGCGACCAGCGCCGCCGCCGGGCCGGGCCACGGGGCCAGCACCCCGGGCCGACGGTCGGCGAGCAGGGCCTGCCCGCCGTAGCCGGCGCGGTGCGCGGCCGCCAGCACCGCGTCCCAGTCGACGTGCGACAGCCGGGGGTCGTGGCGCTCACCGTGGTACTGCACGAGGGACGTGGTGGCCAACGCCTCCGCGCGGCGGGCCGCGGCGACCGCCGGCCGCGCGTCCGCGCCGCTCGCGAACGCCTCGACGATCCGCTCGGCGGCCCGCCCGCTCGCCGTCAGGTAGGCGCCCGCGTTGCGGCGCAGTTCGGCGCCGCTGCCGCGTGGCCAGAGCAGCAGGCCGGCCAGGACGCCCACCACGGCGCCGATCGCCACGTCCACCACCCGGGCGCCGGCCAGTTGCCAGGACGCGGGGTTGAGCTGGGCGAACACGACGATGAGCAGCAGGGTGAGCAGCGCCTGGGCCCAGCCCAGGCCGAGCAGCGGGCCGACGCCGAAGGCCAGCACGAGCGCCAGCGGCAGCAGGGCGGCGTACGCCTGCCGTTCGGGTGAGACGAGCAGCAGCAGGCCGCCGGCGGCGCCCCCGGCGAGGGTGCCGACAAGCGCCGGACGCAGCGTGGTCCGGGTGTCCGACGCGGAGGCCCGCATGAGGCTGAGCGTCGCCAGGAGCACCCAGAACCCGTGCTGCAGGTTGACCACCCCGGCGATCACCCGTGCCGCGGCCAGGGCCACGGCGAGCCGGACGGCTCCCTCGAGGTACACCGACCGCGGGGTGAGGTGCGCCCGGAACTGCCGCCGGTACAGCGACCAGGTGCTGCGCCCCGCGTACCAGAACCGGTCCGCGCCCGCCTCGGCGGTCCGCTCGGCGCGGCCGCGCGGACCGGTGGCGATCCCGATCGCCGTCGCGTACGTCCCGACCTGGTCGGCGAGCGTGCGGACCGCCGCGTCCACGCGCAGCCGGACCGGACCGGCGGCCCGCCACGACGGCGGCGGGGTGGCCGGCTCCGGTCCGCCGGTGGCCGGCGTGCCCGGTCGGCGGACCGTGCGGTCGGCGGACCGGCGGAGCGCGGCCGCGTACCGGCGAAGCGCGTCCGCCAGGTCGGGGTCCCCGCTGCCCGGGACGTCCGGCCGGGAGGCGAGGGACTCGGCGACCGCGAGCACCTCCTGGGCGGCGGCGGCCGCGTCCCGCCAGGCCCGGTCGCGGCGACCGGCCGACGTGGGGCGTGCCGTGACCGGCAGTCGCGGCAGCCGCACCTGGTCGAGCAGCTGTGCCGCCCGGGCGTGCCGGCGCGCCGCCGCCTCGGCCGCGCCCGGCGATCCGAGCAGCACGTCCGCGAGCGCGTCGAGGTAGTCCGCGAGGCCGCCCGCGGCCGCGGCGAGGCGCTGCGGGAAGGAGAACGGCGCCGGGTCCGGCCAGAGCGTCACCTCGGCGAGCGCGACCAGGGCGACGCCCAGGGTGACGCCGGCCAGCCGGGCCGGGAGGGTGTCCGGCTGGTACGGCGGGAAGCAGGCCAGGATGTAGAAGAGCTGGAGCGCGTTGGCCAGCCCGACGAGGCGCGGCCCGCCGACGCCCGCGAACGCCACGGCGAACCCGATGACGAGCATCCCGGCGGACGCGGCCGCGGTGCTGACCGCCAGGACCGTGCCGACCGCCACGAGCGCCCAGGCCACCGGTACGGCCGCCAGCAGGGTGCGCGCCCGCACGGCGGCCGGCCCCGGCAGCTGGGCGAAACTGCCCGTGGCGACCGTGGCGAACAGCGCGTACGTGGCGAGGGTGACGCTGCCGAGGCCGTAGCGGCAGCCGTAGAAGGTGAGGGATGCGACCACGGTGAGCCGGGCCGCCCGACGGATGAGGCGGTAGCCCGGGTCGCGCCGGCGCAGCCGGTCCCGCAGCTCCCCGCCGGGCCGTCGACGCATGCCCACACCGCTCCCCACCAGGTCTCCCGGGGGGCGGGCCGTCTGCTTCCGGGACTCTATCCGGTCCGGTGCGGCGGCGTTTCCCGGTTGGCCCGACACGGGCGTGTCCGCGATCGGGATGCCGCCCGCCGTCGGTGCGCCTAGGCTGCCGGGTAGGCGAGGCGGGGGAGCGGCGGATGACGCGGGTGGCGGTGCTCGGGCTCGGCGGCATGGGCGCGCCGATGGCGGCGAACCTCGTCCGGGCCGGCCTGACGACGGTGGTGTGGAACCGGCATCCGGAGCCGGCCCGTGCGCTCGTCGACCGGGGCGCCGAGGTCGCCGCGGACCCGGCCGAGGCGGTACGCGGGGCCGACGTGGCGGTGACCATGGTGACCGACGCGGACGCGGTGCGCGCGATCGCCGTCGACCAGGGCATGCTGGCCGCGCTGCCCGACGGGGCGGTCTGGGCGCAGATGAGCACCATCGGTGTGACCGAGACCGCGCGCCTGGCGGAGCTGGTCGGTGCCGAGCGCCCCGGCGTGACCCTGGTGGACGCGCCGGTGGCCGGGAGCCGCGGCCCCGCCGAACAGGGCCGTCTCGTCGTCCTCGCCTCCGGGCCGGAGCAGGCGCGCGACCGGGTGGCGCCCGTCTTCGACGCGGTCGGGCAGCGGACCGTCTGGGTGGGGCCGGTCGGCGCGGGGTCGCGGCTGAAGCTGGTCAACAACCTGCTGCTGGCCTTCGTGAACGAGGGGCTCGCCGCGGCGGTCGCCCTCGGCGACGCGCTGGGCCTGGATCGCGCCACCGTGCAGGGGGCCCTGCGGGGCAGCCCGCTGGTGTCGCCGTGGGCGGCCGAGAAGCTGGACCGGATCGCCGACGACGACTACACGACGCAGTACTCCCTGGCCCTGGCTCTCAAGGACGTGGACCTCGCGCTGCGCGAGGTGCCGTCCGGCCGGTTCCCGGCCGCCGAGGCCCTGGCCGGCGAGTGGCGACACGCGGTCGAGCAGGGCCTCGGCGGTGACGATCTCACGGTCGTGACGCGGGCCCTCGGCCGCTGACCCATCGCCGTCCCGGGGATCAGGCGACGGGTTGGGCGACCTCGGCGGGCGACGGCGGGCGGGCCGGTCGCGTTTCCGTGGCGGCGGCCCAGCCGGTGGTGATCAGGAGGAGAGCCGCCGCGTAGGTGGTCATGACGACGAGGTCCCGGCCGGAGAAGTCGCTGCCCGCCGCGCCCACCCCGATCAGCAGGTCGGACACGAGGAAGAGCGCCCCGCCGGCCGCCGCGCGCCGGGACACCCCGGTCGCGGCGGCGGCCATCAGGGACAGCGCCAGGCTGTAGCCGAGCACCGGCAGCCGCAGCGGACCCAGCGCGCCCCAGAGCAGCGCGTTCGCGCCGGCCCAGGCGAGCAGGTAGCCGACCACCGCCGCCACCGGCGGCCGGCGGCGGCGCAGGAAGGCCGTGAGGTACGCGACCTGGGTGACGAGGAAGCAGCCCATGCCGGCCAGGAACGCGGCCTGCCCGGACAGGAGCAGGGCCACGTCCCCGGCGGTCGCGGACACGAGCCCGACCGCGACGCCGTCGAGCCGGCGGCGGGCCGTCCAGAGGTACGCCAGCAGCAGCGGCGCCAGCAGCGGCTTGGCCAGCCACTGCGTCGGCGTCGAGTCGAGCGCGACCCCGACCAGCTCGACCAGGGCGACGACCCCGAACAGGGCCAGCCAGGTTCGCCTCACCGGGCCGGCTGCCAGCCGGGCCGGCCGAAGACGTAGCCGAGCCGGGCGCGCCACGAGGTGGCGTGCCGGACGTCGGACCAGATCGCGGCGAACTCGTGGGTGGCCACCCGCAGCGGGTTGTAGGTCTGGATGTTCTTGGTCAGCCCGTACCGGGCCGGGGCCCGCTCGGGCTCGAAGGACCCGAAGAGCCGGTCCCAGACGATGAGGATGCCGCCGTAGTTGCGGTCGAGGTACTCGGCGTTCGAGCCGTGGTGCACACGGTGGTGCGAGGGCGTGTTGAAGATGAGCTCGATCGGCCGCGGCAGCACGCCCACCCGCTCGGTGTGCAGGAAGAACTGGTAGAGCAGGCTGACCGACTGCTGCAGGAAGATCATCCACGGCGGGATGCCGAGCAGCGCCAGGGGCAGCCAGAACGGCAGCGACGTCATCGGCGTCCAGCTCTGCCGCAGCGCGGTGGAGAGGTTGTAGTAGACGCTGGAGTGGTGCACGACGTGGCTGGCCCACAGCACGCGGACCTCGTGGTGCAGCCGGTGGAACCAGTAGTAGGCGACGTCGTCGGCGAAGAAGACGATCACCCAGGTCCACCAGTCGCCGGGGGAGAGGTGCACGGGCGCGACCACCCACAGCGCGGCGTAGATGCCGACGGTGAGCAGCTTCCAGGGGAAGCCGATGATCTGGCTGCCCAGGCCCATGGAGAGGCTGGTGGTGGTATCGCGCAGCTCGTAGCCGCGTTCCTCGTCGTCGGGGAGGAACCGGTAGGAGACCGCCTCGATGATGATGAGCAGCAGGAACGCCGGGACGGCGTAGAGCACGGCGGGAATCATGCTCGGGCTTCCCTTCGGGTGGCGGGGGTGGTGGGGGTGGTGACCGGGGCGGTCAGCAGGGCCCGGGCGTGCCGGGCGGCCGCGGCGCCCTGGCCGGCCGCGATCGCGGCGGCGAGCCGGCGGTGGCCGGCGACGTCGAGCAGCTCGGCGGCCCGGGCGTCCGGGGGGACGTCGCCCACGGCGAAGGTGCCGGCCACCAGGCTGTTGAACGCCAACAGGTAGGCGGTGTTGCCGCTGCCCCGCACGATCAGCCACCAGATCGCGATGTTGGCCTCGTTCATCCGGTCCAGGTCGGGGGCGAGGGAGCCGTACTCCTCGGCGGCCCGGACCAGCGCGTCGGTGACCTCCGGGTCGCCGCGCTCGGCGCAGAGCCGGGCCGCGTCGATCCCGACGCAGGCCCGCATCTCCAGCATGTCGCGGACCAGGTTCTCGACCGGGAGCACGTCGGCGGAGCGGGCCAGTGACAGCGCCAGGTCGAGGCCGGCGTGGACCCGCCAGTCGAGCACCCGGGTGGCACCGCCCTGGCTGACCCGGACCAGGCCGAGTTGCTGGAGCCGGCGCAGCGCCTCGCGGACGGCGTGCCGGTTCACCGCGAACGCGGCGGCCAGCTCCCGCTCCCCGGGCAGCGTCTCCTCCGGCCGGTAGCGGCCGCTGACGATCGCGTCGCGGAGCTGACCGAAGACGTGGTCGGAGACCGAGGCGCGGGGGACGGGAGCGAAGGCCATGGGCAGCAGTGTGGCCCCGCACACATCAACACGTCAACTGGTTGGACCAGATCCGATTCGGCCACCCTCCGGTGCCCCGGCGCGTACGCCTCGTATCCTTTCCGCCGGAAGCCCGCGAACTGGAAGGGAGTCGGTGTGAGCGATCGGGTCGAGACGTTGGAGTTCCAGGCCGAGGCCCGTCAGCTGCTCCAGCTGATGGTGCACTCGATCTACTCCAACAAGGACGTCTTCCTGCGCGAACTGATCTCGAACGCCTCCGACGCGCTGGACAAGGTGCGCCTGGAGTCGCTTGTCGACAAGGACCTCCAGGTCGACACCACCGATCTGCACATCGAGATCGAGGTCGACCGGGAGGCCCGCACGCTGACCGTGCGGGACAACGGGATCGGCATGTCCCGCGACGAGGTGGTCGGACTCATCGGCACCATCGCCAAGTCCGGCACCGCCGAGCTGCTGCGGACGCTGCGCGAGTCGAAGGACGCCGCCGCCTCGCAGGAGCTGATCGGGCAGTTCGGCGTCGGCTTCTACGCCACCTTCATGGTCGCCGACCGGGTGACGTTGCTGACCCGCCGCGCCGGGCAGGCCGGCGGCACCCGGTGGGAGTCCACCGGCGAGGGCACCTACTCGGTCGAGAGCGTCGACGACGCCCCGCAGGGCACCTCGGTGACCCTGCACCTCAAGCCGGCCGACGCCGAGGACAACCTGCACGACTACACCGCCGAGTGGACCATCCGCGAGATCGTCAAGCGCTACTCGGACTTCATCGCCTGGCCGATCCGGATGACCGTGGAGAAGCCCGGCGAGGACGGCGCCACCACCCGCGAGGAGCAGACGCTCAACTCGATGAAGGCGCTCTGGGCGCGCGCGAAGGACGAGGTCGACGAGGCCGAGTACAAGGAGTTCTACCGGCACGTCGCGCACGACTGGGCCGACCCCCTCGAAACCATCCACATGCGCGGCGAGGGCACCTTCGAGTACGAGGCGCTGCTGTTCCTGCCGTCGCACGCCCCGCTCGACCTGTTCGCCCCGCAGGGCCGCCGGGGGGTGCAGCTCTACGTCAAGCGCGTGTTCATCATGGACGACTGCGACGCGCTGATGCCCAACTACCTGCGCTTCGTCAAGGGCGTGGTGGACGCGCACGACCTGTCGCTGAACATCTCCCGGGAGATTCTCCAGCAGGACCGGCAGATCCGCGCCGTGCGCCGCCGCCTGGTCAAGAAGGTCCTCGCCACGCTCAAGGACCTCCCGGCCGAGGCGTACCGGACCTTCTGGGCCGAGTTCGGCGCGGTGGTCAAGGAGGGCCTGCTGGAGGACCCGGACAACACCGAGGCCCTGCTGGACCTGGTCCGCGCGGCCAGCACCCACGACCCGGCCGAGCTGACCACGCTGCGCGACTACGTCGAGCGGATGCGCGACGGCCAGACCGAGATCTACTACGCCACCGGCGAGAACCGGGCCACCATCGAGAACTCCCCGCACCTGGAGGCGTTCCGCGCCAAGGGCTACGAGGTGCTGATCCTCACCGACCCGGTCGACGAGGTGTGGGTCGAGCGCGTCGGCGCGTACGACGGGAAGACCCTGCGCTCGGTCGCCAAGGGCCAGGTGGACCTGGAGACCGACGAGGAGAGGGAGCGGGCCGAGGCCGAGCGGCAGGAGTACGCCGACCTGCTCACCTGGATGAGCGGCGCGCTCGCCGACAGCGTCAAGGAGGTCCGGCTCTCCACCCGGCTCACCACCTCACCGGCCTGCGTGGTGGGCGACGCGCACGACATGACGCCCACGCTGGAGAAGATGTACCGGGCCATGGGTCAGGAGGTGCCCCGGGTCAAGCGCATCCTGGAGCTCAACCCGACCCACGCCCTCGTCACCGGGCTCCGCAAGGCGCACGAGCAGGGCGGCGACAGCGCCGCGCTGACCGAGACCGCCGAGCTGCTGTACGGCATGGCGCTGCTCGCCGAGGGCGGGGAGCTGGCCGACCCGGCCCGGTTCACCCGGATCCTGGCCGACCGGCTCGCCCGGAACCTGTAGGCCGAGCCGCCCGCCGGCCGGGACTCCCGTGCCCCGGCCGGCGGGCGGTCCCGGTGCGGCTCAGGGCAGGGCCGGGTAGAGGGCGGCCACGCCGCCGGAGAGGCCGGCGAGGACCTGGCGGGAGGTCTCGTCGGCGACGATCTCGTACCGGTCGGTCTCGATCCCGTCGACGGCGAGCCGGGCGATCGCGGCCGGGTCGGACTTCGGCGCGGTCACCCGCGCGGTCATGTCGGTGTCCATGTAGCCGACGTGCAGGCCGGCCACGCGCACGCCCCGGCCGGCGAGCTGCGCGCGGAGCGCGTTGGTCATCGACCACTCGGCGGCCTTGGCCGCGCCGTAGGCGCCCACCTCGGGGAACGTGATCCAGGACAGGACGGAGAGGACGTTCAGGATCGTCCCGCCGCCGTTGGCCGCGATCCTGGGGGCGAAGGCCCGCACCACGGACAGCGTGCCGAGGTAGTGGGTCTCCAGCTCCAGGCGGATCTCCGCCAGGTCGCCGTCGAGCAGGTCGGCCCCGGTGCTCACCCCGGCGTTGTTGACCAGCAGGGTGACGTCGCCGGCCAGCTCCGCGGCGGCGGCCACCGAGGCCGGGTCGGTGATGTCGAGCCGCACCGGCGTGGCGCCCGGCAGGTCGACGGTGTCCGGGTTGCGCGCGCCGGCGTAGACGGTGGCGCCGCGGGCCAGCAGTTCGGCGGCCAGGTGCCGGCCGAAGCCCCGGTTGGCCCCGGTGACCAGGGCGGTGCTTCCAGCGATCTTCATGGGGTGCTCCTGAGGGTGGGAAGGGTGGGTCGTCAGGACGGCAGCAGGCCGGGCCCGGGCAGCACGTCCATCTGGTCGGCCGGCACGTCGTGCCCGGCCGCGCAGCGCAGCGCCACGTGCACCGCCGCACCGCAGTCGTGGTGGGCCAGCCGGACCGACGGCTGTTCGACGGCGTACGTGTCGCCCCACTCGCGCAGGGCGGCGAGCACGGGCAGCAGGTCCCGCCCCTTGGCGGTGAGCACGTACTCGTCGCGGGTGCGCTGCCCGGGCTCCCGGTAGGGCCGCCGGTCGAGCAGCCCGTCGGCGACGAGCTGCTTCAGCCGGGCGGCGGCCACCGGCTCGCTGACGCCGACCCGGCGGGCGAACTCGTCGAAACGCCGGGTGCCGAACGACGCCTCGCGCAGCAGGAGCAGCGTGGTGCGGTTGCCGACCACGTCGAGCGCGCCGGCGATCGAGCAGTTGGCGGTGGACCAGGCGTCACGCCGCGCGAGGAAGTCCGTCATGGGGGCGACGCTACCCGGCTGACTTAGGAAAACAAAAGCCAGCTATCTCACGCCGGACCCGGGAATAACCACCCTCAGAGCTGGCCGGCGTAGAAGCCGTGCCGGGCGAGGGTCTCGACGATCTCCCGCTCCTCGTACGACAGGTGGGACAGCAGGGTGTCGGTGAGGAGGTCCACGGCCGCCTGGAGCTCGGTGAAGTCGCCCGGCTCGCGGATCAGGTCCACGAGCGCCCGGTCCACGCTCTCCACCACCCCGTGGATCACCACGTGCTCCTCCTCGAGGCGGTCCAGCACCGCCGCGAGCCCCGCGTCGGCGCGGCGCAGGTGGGGAAAGATCGAGTTGTCCTCCAGGCCGTGGTGCTGGGTCACCACGGTGCAGTACGCCGCGCAGTAGGCGCCCAGCGTCCAGTTGTTCTGCCGCATGGTCATCTCGTTGAGCACGGCGCGGGCGGCGCCCGGGGCCACCGCGCCCCGCTTGACCTGTTCGAGCAGGTCACGCACCTGCGCGAGTTCCTGGCGCAGGTGGTCGTGAACGTCCACCAGGTGCTGCCCGGCGGCCTGACCGTGCGGGCTGTAGACGTGCCCGGCCGGTGCCGGCGGCGCGGCCGGCCGGGTGGACTCGTCCCACAGCCGGCGCGGGCTCAGGCGTACCCCCGGGTCGGGGGTGGGGGTGACCGCGAGTGCGGTCGACCCGCCGGCCGCGGCGGCGGCCTGCTGCTCCTCGACGGCGTGGGCGCGGCTGCCCGGCGTGGTGCGTTCGGCGGCGACCAGCTCGCGGACCGCGGGCGCCACCTCCTGGGCGAAGAGCTGCACGGCGCGCGGCTCGTCGCTGCCGAGGATGAACGTGGCGACGCCGTGGTCCAGGGCGAGCCCGGCCAGCTCCTCGACCCACTGCTCCGGCGGGCCGTCCAGGAAGCCGCCGGAGGACCGGGCGAAGGTGCCGGTGACGTTGAGCAGCCGGCGGACCGCGCCCGGCTCACGCCCGGCCTCCGCGGCGGCCTCGTCGATCAGCGCGTTCAACGCGGGCAGCTCCGCCGGCCCCTTCGGCAGGTACGCCAGCGACGGCAGCCAGCCGTCCGCGCGGCGACCGACCAGCCGCAGCATCCGCGGCTTGTACGCGCCGACCCAGACCCGCACGGGGTGGGCCGGGGCCGGCCCGCGCTTCGCCCCGACCACCCGGTAGTGCTCGCCCTCGACCCGGACCATGCCGCGCCGTTCGGTGTCCCACACCTCGCGGATCACCCGGATCGCCTCGTCGAGGGCGTCCACGGCCGCGCCCGGGGAGAGCCGCCGGCCGCCGACCGCCTCGATCGCCTCCCAGAACGCGCCGGCGCCGAGCCCCAGCTCCACCCGGCCGCCGGTGAGCAGGTCCAGACTGGCCACGCTGCGGGCCAGCACCACCGGCTGGCGCAACGGCAGGTTGAGCACGTTGCCCGCGAGGGTGATGCGACTGGTGGCCGCGGCCACGAAGGACATCAGCGTCCAGGTGTCCAGGAACCCGGGCTGGTACGGGTGGTCCTGGAAGGTCACCAGGTCCAGACCGGCCTGCTCGCACAGCTTGGCCCGCGCCACCACCTGCTCCGGTCGCCCGGCGCTCGGGGTGAGGAAGCCGCCGAAGGCCAGCTCGTGTCCGTGGTCGCTCATGCCTCGCCGCCTCGTGCCGATCTTGCGTGAACCTGCCCACGGTAGCCCTCCGCGTCGCGCGGCAACCGGGGAACCCACCGGCTCCGGGATCCGCGACGCGACGCGGCCACTTGCCACGGTGGACCCGGCGCGGCTCGGCCGTCCTCTTCGGCCGGAACCCCGGAAGAGCCTTCGTGAGCTGGGAAAACTCGGCGATGGCCAGGTTGCTACGACAGATTCGACGGTTCCGCAGCCGAGGGGCGGGGCCGTCGCCCGGCCGGGTGAAGAACTTCACAAGAAGTGGGCGTTCGTCACAAACCGTTCCTAACGTCGAGTCCGTTCGCGATCGCGGACACCACGGGCCGGCAACGCCTAATCCCGCCGCCGGCCCGGTGGTACCTGGACCTCGGGCGGGAGCGGGGGACCCACACGTTCCTCGGTGCACGACACCTCGGGGTGAAGCCGCCTGCGGCGGCCGGGCTCCTCGCCCGAACCCGACAGCTCACCTCGTCGGCGTGGAGGACAACCACATGGCAACTGAACACGTCGCCCGTCATCGACGGGTCGCGCGGCGTCGCACCGCCGTCGGGGCTCTCGTCGTCGGCGCCGCCACCGGCGCCGCCGCCTTCCTCGGCCCCGCGGCTCCGGCCAGCGCCGCCGGCGTCAACTGGGACGCCGTCGCCCAGTGCGAGTCCGGCGGCAACTGGCACATCAACACCGGCAACGGCTACTACGGCGGGCTCCAGTTCACCCGGAGCACCTGGAACGGCTACGGCGGCCAGAGGTACGCCAGCCGGGCCGACCTGGCCAGCCGCGGTGAGCAGATCGCCGTCGCCGAGAAGGTCCTCGACGGACAGGGCATCGGCGCCTGGCCGGTGTGCGGCAAGAAGGGTGGCTCGACCAAGCGGTACTCGGCCAGCGACTCGGGCTCGAAGAAGGCCGCGACGAGGAAGGCCACGACGAAGAAGGCCACCTCGGACCGGTCGTCGCGGGGCGACCGGCCGGCCGCCCACGGCGCCCGGCGCACCACGCCGAGCGCCGGGGGCTACCTGGTCCGGCCCGGGGACACCCTCTCCGGGATCGCCGCCGCGACGGGCGTCGCCGGCGGTTGGCGCGCCCTCTACGAGCGCAACAGGGGCGTGGTCGGCACCGACCCGGGTCTGATCTTCCCGGGCCAGAGGCTGCGCCTGCGCTGAGCCCCACCGGGCCCGGCCCGCGCGGGCCGGTCCACCGCACCACGAACGCCCGGCCGGGGCTCCCCGGCCGGGCGTTCCACGTCGGGGCCGGTTGCTATCGTCACGGTGCTCGGAAAGACGTGAAGAAAGCGCGGATATGACCAACGACTCGTTCTCCGCGGCCGCGAGCCTCGACGAGCTGCTGACCAGGACGCAACAGGCGCTGTCCGCGATGCGGTCCCGGGCCGTCGAGCACGCCGACGGCGCGCCGGCCGAGCTGCTCCGCGCCGAGGGCGCCGCGGCCGGCGGCCGGGTCCGGGCCGTCGCCGTCCAGGGTGGCCGGCTGGAGTCCCTCACCGTCGACCCGGAGCTGGCCGGGGAGCCCTTGGAAGCCCTGTGCGGGCACCTCGTGGTGGCCGTGAACGCCGCGCTCACCGAGCTGGACGCGCGGGTCAGCGCGTCGGCCCGGGCGGACGTGGACGCCCTCGCCGCCCGGCTCGGCGGCCTGCCGGAGCAGTCCGCGCGGGACATGGAGCGGTTCAGCCGGGCCATGGAGGGCGTCGCGGCCCGGATCCGCCGCGACGGCGCCGCCGGCCCGCGCGCGACCCACCCGGCCTGACCGCGGCCGCGACCGACCGGCCACGTCCCGCGGCGGAGACGACGAAGCGGCCGGCCGTCGGGAGGACGACGGCCGGCCGCTCCGGTGTGCTCAGCTCAGGGTGAGCGAGGTGTCGTCGACGACGAACGAGGTCTGCAGGGAGCTGTCCTCCACGCCGCTGAACGAGATGGTGGCGGTGGTGCCGGCCAGCGACGAGACGTCGAAGGACCGCTGCACGTAGCCGGTGGCCTTGTTGAGGTTGGAGTAGGTGGCCAGCGTGGTGCTGCCCGCCTTCACGGTCAGCTTGTCGTAGGCGGTGGTCGTGGTCGACTCCGCGCTGTCGATGTGCAGCCAGAAGCTCAACGTCGCCCGGCAGCCGGCGGGGATCGACACCGACTGGGTGAGGGTGTCGGTGTGCGTCGAGCCGTAGCCGTCGAGCCAGGCCTTGTACGAGCCGCCGTGCGCGGCCTGGGCGGTGTCGTTCGTGATGACGCCGGAGCTGGCGCTCCAGCTCACGTTGCCCGACTCGAAGCCGGGGTTGGCCAGCTTCTGGCCGGTGCAGCTGCCCGACGGCGGGGTGGTCGTGGTGGTCGGCGTCGGGGTGCTGCCCGTGCACGTGGCCTCACCGGTCTGCGCCGGCACGCTGATCGCGGTCCAGGCGGCCTTGACCGCGTTGAACTCGGTGCAGCTGGTCGGGTAGAGGTTCTTCGCGGCCTGCAGCGTCCAGACCCGGTACTTCAGGTACGACGAGGACGAGGTCTTCAGCAGCATCGCGTTGTACATGATCTTCATGGCCTTCTGGATGCCCAGGCCGGTGACGCTGCTGCCGTTGCAGGTGGAGCTGGCCGGCTGGCCGTTGGTCGGGCTGCTGCCGTTGGCCAGCAGGTAGAACCAGTGGTTGCCGGGGCCCGCCGCGGCGTGCACCTCGGTGCCCGGGATGCTGCTGGAGTAGCAGTTCGGGTCGCCGAGCGCCGACGGGTTGTACATGTTGCGGATCGGGCCGCTGCCCACCAGGTTGACCTTCTCGCCGACCAGGAAGTCGGGAGCGTCGTAGCTGGACGGCTCGTTGGCGAACCACTCGGTGGCCGCGCCGAAGGTGTCGGCGACGAACTCCTGCGTGCCGCCGCCGGAGATGCCGCCCGGCGTGTGGTCGTCGATGCCGTGGCCGATCTCGTGGGCCACCACGTCGAGCGAGCCGATCCACTGGCCCGAGGTGTTCTTGCCGATCTGGACCTGGCTGCCGTCGTAGTAGGCGTTCTGGTCGTTCAGGCCCACCCGGATCGGCCAGTAGCCGCCGTTGCCGTCGGCGCCGTTGCGGCCCAGCCACTGCGCGAGCATCTTGTGCTCGGTCTGCGCGGCGAACAGCGCGTCGACGCAGCCGGTCTCCTTGTTGGTGGCGGTGCCGTTGCCCCAGACGTCGTCGGAACCGCTGAACGTCGTGTTGTTCGCGGCGTCCTGGCAGCTCAGGTTGGTGACGGTCGGGTCCTTCATGGAGTACGTGCCGCCCGACTGCGTGGTGTTCAAGGTCAACGGGTTGGGCCCGTTCCACGCCCCGGTGCCGGTGCCGTGCACGACGTGCTCCTGCGTGCGCAGCACCGCGCCGGTGACGGCGTCGACGTCGACCGTGAGCCGGCTCGGGCCCTCGGCGCCGGTGCCGCGCACCGTGGTCTCCCAGGCCAGCGCCGGCCGGGCGCCGAGGGTGTAGACGACCAGGTTGGTGCCCTCGACGGTGGTTACCGTCCTGAGCTGGGCGCGCGCCGTCCTCGTCGCGGCGGCCGAGGTCAGGTTCGGCGTGGTGGCGAGGCTGCCGATGGCCTGCTGCTGGGCGACGGAGGCGTACTTCAGGTTGCCGGCCGTGTCGGTCGCGAGGACGAAGTCGCCGCCGACCACCGGCAGGCCCTTGTAGGTGCGCTCGTAGGGCACGTACTGGGTGCCCTCGGAGGAGATGACCGCCTTCTGCACGAACGCGTCGTCCGAGCTGGCGTGGAGGTAGGCGGGCCGGCCGGCGACCAGCGCGCGCGCCGAGTCGGCGGCGATCGCGCGGGCCTGGGCGGCGTCGGGTGCGGCGGGGCCGGGCGGCGCGGCCTGCACGGCCGCGGCGGTGCCGGCGGCGAGCAGACCGGCCGCCGCCGCGCCGGAGAGCGCGACGAGGCGAGGTGAGAGCTTCAAGGGGGTTCGCTCCTGTTCCTAGGCGCGCCGCACGGAGCCCGGTGGGGACGGGCGGCGCGGTGTGGTGAGGCGGGGTGACGGCCGTTCTCCGAGGCTGCCGGCGTGGCCCCGGTTCGACAGATCGACCGTCGTGAGTCGCCGGGGGTCGGCGACTCGCTGGGGGCACAATCACACGGGCCCGGGCCGGGATCAATGGGTGACCCGGGCAACCGGCGCCGGGTGGTCGCCGCGCCGTCGCCGGGAATTCAGGAACCCATGATCTTCAATATGCTCTGATCAGGCCGAATGTTCTCCGCGACCGACGGCGTCCTGTCGGATCTGCGCCGATTGCCGCTCCGTGCAGGTGGCGCGCATTACCCCTCGGTCGAGCCGCCGGTCGCCCCGCCCCGTCCGGCCGGCGTCCCGGTGCCGGACGGCTCGCGGATGATCACCCGTTCGGTCGCCTCCCGGGCGGGCCGTCCTGCGACAGGCGTAGGAGCGGACGCCGACCTTCTGCCACAGGTGTCCGAAGACGTGGACGTCTGTCGATCCGTAGGTTCGGGGCGACCGTCGCGGCGGCGTGTCCCCTGTGCGCGCCGCCCGCTCGGCGGACGGCGCGGGGAGGAGGAGCACGCGGATGCGAAGCGGAAGACATGCCTGGCGGGCCTCGGTGGTGGCCCTGGCGATCGCGGTCACCGGCCTGCCGGCGACCGGCGCGCTGGCCCGGCCGGGCGCGAACGAGCACCCCCGGCTCGTGGTCGAGGACGGCGTCACCCAACCGGTGTTCGGCTACGCCGACGCCGTCCGGGAACGGGTCTTCGTCACCTCGGACGTGGACACCGACGGCGACGGCGCCCGCGACGTCGTGGCCATGGACATCATCCGGCCCCGGGCCAGCGAGAACGGCCTCAAGGTGCCGGTGGTGATGGACGCCAGCCCGTACTACTCGACGGTCTGCCGGGGCAACGAGAGCGAGTGCAAGGCCGACGTCGACGGTGACGGGCTGAACGACACGTGGCCGCTGTTCTACGACAACTACTTCGTGCCGCGCGGCTACGCGGTGGTCCTGCTCGACATGATCGGCACGAACAACTCGACCGGCTGCCCGGTGACCGGCGGCCGGGCCGACAACATCAGCGCGCCGACGGCCATCGACTGGCTCAACGGGCGCCGGCCGGGCGTCGACGCCGCCGGCCGGACGGTCGTGGCGGACTGGCACAACGGCCGGACCGGCATGATCGGCAAGTCGTACGACGGGACCCTGGCCAACGCCGCCGCGGCCAGCGGCGTACGCGGGCTGACCACGATCGTGCCCATCTCGGCCATCTCCAGCTGGTACGACTACTCCCGGAGCAACGGCCTCGTCACCCGGGCGAACAACTACTCGGGCAGCCTCGCGAACACGGTCACCAATCCGGCGCGCCGGGCCCACTGCGCGCCGGTGCGGACCGCCCTCGGGGAGGGCGGCGACGACGTCACCGGTGACTACAACGACTTCTGGGCGGAGCGGGACTACGTGCCGCACGCCGACCGGGTCCGGGCCAGCGTCTTCGTGGTGCACGGCATCAACGACGACAACGTCCGGCCGGACCACTTCAGCACGTGGTGGGCCGCGCTGGGCGAGCAGGGCGTGCCCCGCAAGCTCTGGCTGACCGGCACCGGCCACGTCGACCCGTTCGACTTCCGGCGGGGCGCCTGGGTGGACACCCTGCACCGCTGGTTCGACACGTGGCTCCAGGGCCTCGACAACGGGATCATGCGGGAGCCGGCCGTCGACATCGAGCGGGCCCCGGACGTCTGGGAGACCGCGCGTGCCTGGCCGCTGCCGGACGCCCGGCCGACCCAGGTGTTCCTCCGCGCGCCGGCGGACGGGAACGTCGGCGGGCTCGCCCTCCGCTCCGGCCCCGGCAACGCGTCGGCGACGTTCCAGGACACCCCCACCATGACGGCCACCAACGCCGTCCGGCACCCGTCGGACCCGGCGGCCAACACCGAGAACCGCCTGGTGTTCCTCTCCGGGCCGCTGGCGGCGCCGCTGCACCTCTCGGGCACCCCCGTCGTGAAGATCAACGCCACCGTCGACGGGGAGGACACCAGCTTCGCCGGACTCCTCGTCGACTACGGCACCCGCCCCCGGTTCAGCACCAGCGGCGACGGCATCCGGACGCTGACCGAGGAGGACTGCTGGGGCGCGACGGCGACCTGGGGCGGCTTCGCCGAGGACGCCTGCTACCGGAAGACGGAGAAGACCGTCGCGACCAACCCGCAGGAACTGGTCACCAAGGGGATCATCGACGGCCTCAACCTCGACTCCCGGTCGGTGTCGACGCCGCTGGTGCCCGGGCGGAAGACCGCTGTCGACCTGAACCTGCTCCCCGAGGACTACGTCTTCGCCGCCGGTCACCAGATCGGCGTGGTCCTGCTCGGCTCGTACTCCGGCTACAGCAGCCGGGCCAAGCAGAACCGGGCCCACATCACCGTCCACTTCGACCGCAGCCGGATCACCCTGCCGGTGGTCGGCGGTCGGGCCGCCGCGGCGGCCGCCGGCCTGTAGGAGAGTCCGGGGCGGGGCGCCGACGGCGTCGCCCCGCCCCGGCTACCGGGCCGGCTGGTACCGGCCGGTGAGCCGGCCCAGCTTCAGCGCCAGGTGCAGGCAGAGCCGTTCGTTGCCGTCCTTGAGGTCGGTGCCGGCGAGCAGCTCCACCCGTTGCAGTCGGTAGTACAGCGTCGTCCGGTGCAGGCGCAGCCGCTCGGCGGTGGCGTGGGCGTTGCCGGCCAGGTCCAGGTACGCCTCCAGGGTCTCCAGCAGCACCTGGTGCGCCTCGTCGCCGAGCAGCCGGCCCAGTCCCGGATGCACCCGCGCGACGTCCAGGTGCCCGGCGTCCACCCCGGACAGCAACCGGTAGATCCCCAGGTCGGCCCAGGGCACCACCGGGCCGAGGACGGGCAGTTGCAGGCCGACACGGGCCGCCTGGAACGCCTCCTGGTAGGACAGCAGGCTGTCGTACAGCCGGGGCCGGCCGTCGCCGACCCCGAGCACCGTGCGGCTCACCGACGCCAGCCCCCGGGTCGCCGCCCGCAGGGCCTGGTCGAGGTGCGCGGCCGCGTCCTCCGCCGCCACCCGGCCGGTGGCCCGCCCGCCGCACAGCAGCAGCACGCCGTGGTCGTGCCGGACCAGGTGCAGGGTCTTGCGCGACCCCACCCACTGCCGGGTGGCGACCAGCGCGTGCTCCAGGGCGACCCGGGCCGCGTCGTCGAGCACCTCGTCCCGGGCCACCGCGAGCTGGGCGACAAGCGCCGTGACCTGGCCGTCGCGGGCCACCACGCCGTCGGTCAGCAGCGACCGGACGGCCTCCCGGCGGGCCTCCGGGGAATCGACCAGCAGCGTCCGGGTCGCCTCCGCCTCCCGCTGCGAGGTCAGCTCGCCGAGCAGGTTCTCCCGGTAGAGGGCGAGCGACAGGTCCGGCATCGCCTCGGTCACCACGGAGATGTCCTCGTCGCTCATCCCGTCGACCGCGTCGATGAACCAGACGAAGCCCAGCAGGAGGTCCTGGTGCCGGATCGGCACGCAGACCCGGGGGAGCAGGTCCAGGTCGGGGCGGGCCGGGGTACGCACGGGCTGCCGGGCCTCCATGATGCCGATCTCCCGGGCCCAGGCGATCACCTCGGGCGTGGTGTGCCGGCGCAGGATCGAACTGCGGCGGACCCCGTCGATCACCCCGGTGTGTTCGCTGTAGACGACGACGCGCTGGCGCCGGTCCTCGATGAGTGCCGGACGCTTCACCCGCGCCGCGACCCGGTCGACGATGCGTTGCAGCTCCATGCGCATGCGCTTCCCCCGGACCGGCCCGGGTCCCAGCGGGGTCCCCGCACGGCGCGGGCCGGACGTGTGCTGGTAGGACCCTCGGCCTACCTTCCGATGATGTTGGCGGGCGCGCAATACCCCGCGACAGCCGTACCTTCCGGGGCGGCGGGGTTCCGGCATCTGTCGGAAGACCGCCGGCCGGCACGCCCCTAACGTGTGCGGGGCCGGGTCCCGCCGAGAAGGGAACACCGTCGTGGCCGCAACCAGGCCCTGGCAGGGTGTCGTCGTCGCCCTCCCCACGCCGTTCCGGAACGACCTCTCCGTCGACTACGACCGGCTCCAGGAGCACGTGCGCTGGCTCGGCGACGCCGGCTGCCGGGGCGTCACCCCGTGCGGTCCGCTGGGGGAGTACCCGGCCCTGTCCGAGGGGGAGCGCGCCGACGCGGTCCGCGCCGCCGTGGAGGCCGCGCCGGCCGGCTGCGCGGTGCTGCCGGCCGTCGGCGGGTACGGCAGCCGGCAGGCATGCCACTGGGCCGAGCAGGCGCGGGCCGCCGGGGCGCAGGCGGTGCTCGCCCCGCCACCGGTCGGCTACCCGGGCGGCCCCGCCGAGGTGGTCGCCCACTACCGCGAGGTGGCCGCCGTCGGGCTGCCGGTGGTGGTGTGCCGCGATCCGGCCGAGACCACCGTGGACCTCACGCCGGACCTGCTGGCCCGGGTCGCCGAGACCGACGGCGTGGTGGCGGTACGGGAGGACGACGTCCGCCGGCTGCACCGGATCCGGGACCTCTGCCCGCACCTGGACGTGCTGGCCGGCGCCGACGACGTGCTGCTGGAGCTGACCGTGTGCGGCGCTACCGGGTGGCTCGCCCGCTGCCCCAACGCCCTTCCCCGGCTCTGCCTGAGCCTGTACCGGCTCTGTGCGGCCCGGGACCTGGCCGCCGCGCTGCCGCTCTACGCCCGGTTGCATCCCCTGCTCGGCTGGGGTGCCCGGACCGAGGCGGTGCAGGCGGTGAAGCTGGCCATGGGCCTGGCCGGCCGGTACGGCGGCCCGTGCCGGCCGCCGCGCGGCGCGCTGCCGCCCGAACTGGAGGAACGGTTGTGCCGGGACCTGCGGCGCGCCGAGCGGGCCGACACCGGTCCGGTGCCCGCGGCGTGACCGTCCTGCACGTGTCGGAAGTCGCCGGGCCACCTGCCGACATCTGCACGGTGACCGCCGCGCCGGCCGGCTCCTAGGGTCGAGATCGGGCGTGATCAATGCGGACGGGTGAGCGCCCCCTTGAGCACCCCGCCCCCTCCGCCCGGACCTGAGAGGTGACCCCATGCGCCTTCTGCTCACCAGGCGTGCGGCGTGGCGCTCGGTGCTGGCCGCCGCCGTCACGACCGTCCTGGTCGCGACCGGCTCCGCCGGGCCGGCCGCCGCCGCACCGGACGGCCCGCCGGGCGGGCCCGCCCCGTTCCAGCCGCTCGACCCCCAGCGCTGGCAGAACCCGGACACGATGACCTGGGACGACTACCGGCAGGTGCCGGGCCGCGACTGGTCCGACCCGACCGTGCGCGGGTCGGTCCGCAACTTCAAGATCGCGCTCGTCACGCTGGACTACGTGGACCAGCCGTTCGTCATCACCCAGCCGGCCGGCTCGACGGTCTTCGGCAACCCGCAGGCGACCGCCGCGAACGTGCCCCGCAGCCAGGTCGCGACGTTCTACACCGACTTCCTCAACAAGCCCGGCGACCTGAACCGGGGGCACACCCTGCACGAGTACTGGATGCAGGACTCCAACGGCCGGTACGGGGTGGACCTCAGCGGCTTCGGCCCGTACGAGATGCCGGCGAAGTCCTACCAGTACGGCATCGACAACGGCTTCAACCCCGGGGCCTGCCCGGCCGGGGAGACCTGCGCCAAGAACATCCGCACCGACGGGCTGGGCGCCTGGCGCGCGGCGGTCGGCGACGCCGTGGCCGATAGCTTCGAGCTGGTCTTCATCCTCTCGGCCGGCCAGGACGAGTCGTCCACCTGGCAGGAGTTCGGCCAGATGATGTTCCAGACCAAGGAGGACGTGCCGGACGCGTGGGGCCCGCCGGACCCCGCCCTGCCCAACTACGCGAAGACCCGGTACGTCGAGTGGACGTCGTGGAAGGCGGCCGCCACCATCTGGCCGAACGCCGGCGGCGGCTCGTCCACCCAGGCGGAGAGCTCCGGCCAGGGCGTGTACGCCCACGAGCTGAGCCACCTGCTGAGCATCGGGGACAACTACAACAACCCGTACGGCACACCGTTGCGCCGCGCGTACACCGGCATCTGGAGCATGATGTCGCGCGGGTCGTTCAACGGGCCGGGCGGGCCGCACACCCGCTGGCAGATCCCGCCGGTCAACGGCGGCTCCATGGGGTCGCTGCACATGCTGCGGGACAAGCTGAAGATCGGGCTGCTCGGTGAGGAGCACGTGCTGCGGCTGTCCCGGGAGGGCCTGGCCACCTCGGGAATCGTGGTCGCCGACGTGACCGCCCGCGCCGTGGACGCCGGGCCGGGCGGCCTGACCGGTCTCAACATCGCCATGAACGCCGACCGCGCGCCGGCGTGCAGCGTCACCACCGACCCGCTCTGCGACGGCGGCCGGTACAACAACTACACCGTCGAGGTCGTCGACCGGCTGGGCGCGGACTCGTTCACCCCGGACAACGGCGTCCTGATCAGCAAGACCAAGAACACCGACAGCGCGCCGTTCGTGTGGGTGGTCGACGCCAACCCGCAGGACATCGACATGGTCGACTTCTACCAGCCGAACGGCACCCCGCAGAAGATCACCATGGGTGACTACCGGCAGCTGTCCGACGCGCTGTTCCACGCCGGGGCCAACTCCGGCAGCGAGTACGAGTACGTGGACGAAGCCAACCGGCTGCACTTCTACGTGCTCAACCTGCGCCGGGACGACGACGGGGTGCTGTCGTACACGGTGGCCGTGCGGTCGCTGGACGGCGCCGGGCCGAGCGTGCACGGGGTGGCGCTGTCCAAGGGCCACCTGGTGACCCACGGCAAGCCCACCGGCAAGGGCGCCACCTGCACGTTCGACCTGACCAACACCGGGACGTACGTGGCCGGCGGGCAGCCGCACCCGGAGGACGCCGGGGCGTACCTGCGCTCCGACGTCTACCGGCTCTCGGCGACCGTCGGTGGCCGGGGCTGGCGGGTGGAGCTGCCGAACGAGCTGGCCACGGCCGAGTTCGGGGCCCGCACCCCGGTGGCCGTCTCGGTCGGCGCCGGCTCCGGCGCGACCGCGACCACCCTGGTGACGCTCACCGCCACCTCGGAGAGCGACCCGAGCAGGACGGTGACCAGCCAGTGCCGGGTCGAGCGGCCCCGCGCGCAGCTCGGCTGACCCCGTCCGGGGCGGTGCGGCCCGCGTGCCTCACCGCCCCGGGCACCACCCCCGAACGCCCAGGAGGACAGATGCGGCGCCTGCTGGCAGCGCTCGTGCTGCCGTCGCTGCTCACCGGCGCGCTGACCGCGTGCGGTGACGCCGAGGAGGCCCGGAAGGCGATGACCGTGCGGGTGCTCGTCCGGGACATCAACATCCGGCCGGCGGGCGTCGAGTGCGCCGGCACCGGCCCCTACACGCACTTCCACAACCGGGCCCCGTTCCAGGTGGTCGACACCGGCGGCCGGACGCTCGCCGAGGGATCGCTGTCCCCGGGCCGGTCGGTGGCGACCTTCGCCGAGGACCTGGAGGTGACGCGCGTGCCGACGTACTGCGAGTTCGCCGTGCCGGTCGACCTGGCCGCGCGGGACGCCTACCGGCTGGTCGTGGACGGCCACCCGCCGGTCGACCTCACCCCGAACGACAGCGAGGGGCCCGCGCTGGTCGCGGTGGTGCCGTCGTGACCCGGGCGTACGCCGTCCGGCTGGCCGCCGTCGCGCTCGCGGCGGCGCTCGCGGCGACCGGCTGCTCCGGCGGTGACGAGGCGCCCGCCCCGCCCGCGCCGGTGGCCGGTGGGGCCGCGGCGCTGCCCGGTCCGGCGCCGGCGGACCTGGCGCTGCGGCCCGCGCCGTCCGGGGCGCCCGGCGCACCGGCCGTCACCGGCGCGCTCGCCGACGGCAGCCCGGTGGCCCTCGCCGAGCTGTGGGCCGACCGCCCGGTCGTGCTGGTCTTCTTCACCTCCTGGTGCACGCTCTGCGCCGACCGGCAGGCCGCCCTGAGCGAGCTGGCCCGCCGCCACTCCGACGAGGTCGTCCTCGTCGGGGTGGCCACCGAGGACAAGCCCGAGGACGTCCAGCGCTACCTGCGGGAGCACCGGGTCGGATACCCGGTCGTGCTCGACGCCGACGGCACGATCTGGCGGTCGTACGCGGTCCGCGAACCCCCGGCCGTGGTGGTCGTCGCCAAGGGCGGCGCGCTGCTGCGCGGCTGGCCGGGCGGTGTGGACGCGGCCACCCTCGACACCGAGCTGCGGCGGCTCGTGCTGGCGCGCTGACCGCCGGGTCGGTCCGCGGGGTGGCCGGCGAGCCGGTCCCGCCCGGCGTCCGCTCGGGCGCCACCGGCTCGGCCGGTGGCGCCATCGGTCCTCCCGCGCTCAGCGGGCCAGCCAGGCCGCCGCGTCGGTGCCCCACCGGGTCGGCGGGCTCGCCCAGTCCGGCCGGCCGCCGGGCAGCGTGACCGGCGGCAGCGCGTACCGGAGGCGGCCCGTGGGGCCGTCCCGCTCGGCGCACCAGGGGTCGGGGTCCGGCGGCGCGGCGGCGGTGACCGGCCCGGCCGGCAGGTCGTGCCGCAGCCACCGGGCGGTACCGGCCAGCGACAGGTCGGCGGTCCAGGCGCCCCCCTCGTGGGCGCGCCGCGCCAGGGCCCGGAGCACCGCCGCGGCGAGCAGGTAGCCGGTGCCGTGGTCGAGTGCCTGGGCGGGCAGCACGCCGGGCGTGCCGTCCGGCCGCCGCTCGAGCACGGCGATGCCGGCGGCGGCCTGCACCAGGCTGTCGAAGCCGCGCCGCCCGGCCCACGGGCCAGTGCCGCCCCACGCGGACAGCCGCGCCACCACCAGGTCGGGGCGGTGCCGGCGCAGCGCCTCCGGCGAGAGGCCCCACCGGTCCAGCGCCCCCGGCCGGTAGCCGGTGACCACCACGTCGGCGCCGGCCAGCAGCGCCGCGAAGCGGGCCCGGTCGGCGTCCCGGCCCAGGTCGAGCAGGGTGGAGCGCTTGCCGGCGTCGGTGTCCAGGTGCTGGGGCTCCAGCTCCGGCAGGCCGGGGGAGTCGACGCGCAGCACGTCGGCGCCGAGCAGGGCGAGAAACCGGGTGGCCACCGGGCCGGCGATCACCCGGGTCAGGTCGAGCACGCGTACCCCGGCGGCCGGGAGCCCGGGCGGCGCGGGTGGCGCCGGGCGGGCCGCCGCCGGAGCGTCGGCGCGCAGCCGGACCAGGGGTTCCGCCGCGACGGCCGCGGCCTGCGGGTGGGCGTCCCACTCCGCCGGCGTGCGGGCGGCGACGGCGAGCCCGCCGGCCGCGGTGACGTGCTCCTCGACCTCGACGGCCCGCCGGGCGCCGAGCCGGTCGCCCACCGCCGCCGCGAGGGCCTCGTCGTCGGGGCGGGCCGGGTCCAGGTCGAGCGCGGCCAGCAGCCGCCGCCGGTGGTGCGGGTAGTTGGCGTGGGTACGCACCCAGCCGTCGGCGGTCGGCCAGTACCGGGACAGCGGGGCGAAGCCGTCGAACGACCGCCCGTCCACCCGCAGGTGCCGCTCGCTGGTGAAGGAGACCGCCACGGCGCGGGTGTCCACGGCCAGCGGGTCGGCGGACCCGGCCCCGCGGGCGCGGGCCAGTTCCCGGGCGGCCAGCCCGGCGGCGGCGACGCACGCGACGGCCAGGTCGGTCACCGGCAGCCGGGCCGGCAGCACCCCGTCCGGGCCGGCCGGACGCACCGCCGCGACGGCCGCCGGGTCCCCGCCCAGCGCCGTCCAGGCCGACCGGATCGCCGCCGTCGTCGTCGAGTCCACCACCGGTCGATCATCGCACCGCCGGCGGCGGCCCGACGCTCACCGGGGTTTCCGGGTCTTCGACGGTGTCAGGCTCGGCAGCGGGCTGAGCGAGGGGGAGATGGTCGGCAGCGAGGTCGGCCGCCTGCTGGGGCTGGGACTCGGGCGCGACGGGGTGGTGCTCGGCGTCGGCCGGGCGGACGGGGTGGGCGAGGACGTGGCCGGCGGCGGCGTCGGGGTGCTGGTCGCCGGGGCGTCGTCCGGGAACGCCGGTTCGGCGAACCGGTACTTGTCCGGGTCGAGCTTCAGCGCCGCGGTGGCGTCGGCCATGAACTGCCGCCAGATCGGCCCGGGCCCGGTGGAGCCGTAGACCTCGTAGCTGCCGCCCGCCGTCCGGAGCGGCTTGCCGTCGGTGGTGCCCAGCCAGACGGCGGAGGCGAGCGCCCCGGTCCAGCCGACCATCCACGTGTGCACGTTCTGGGTGGTGCTCTGCCCGGCCTGCCAGGTGCCGGTCTTGCCGGCGGAGTCCCAGCCGTTGTCGAGCTCGGCCGCCTTGACCCGGCGCAGCGTCCAGTCGAGCTGGTTGATCGCCTCCTGGTCGAGGCCCAGGTCGGTCTGCTTGAGCTGCTCGCCCCAGACCTTCTCGTCGCCCTTGGTGACCGACCGGACGAAATGCGCGTCGGCGCGCTTGCCGCCGGCCGCGAAGGTGGCCATCCCGTTGGCGTGGTCCTGGACGCTGATGCCGTACTGGCCGATGCCGACCTCGGTGGAGAACCGCCGGGCCACCTCGTCGGCCGGCTCGGTGCGCAGGTCCACCCGCTGGGGCTGCGGGTTGCCCTTGACGGTCTCCCACATCGACTCGACGCCGGCCCGCTTCGCCATGTCGATGACCTTGGCGGTGCCGAGCTTCTCGGTCAGCTCGAAGTAGGTGACGTTCAGCGACGCGACGGTCGCCTCCCAGAGGGCGCAGTTCGGCTGGCAGGCCGCGTGCTCGGCGTTGCGGATGGGGCCGGCCGGGCTGCCCTTGGTCCGCCCCGACCCGGGGAACTCCTTGGTGTCCGGCGAGTCGAACCGCTGCTTCACCGAGATGCCGTCCTCGACGGCGGCGGCCAGGTCGTACACCTTGAACGACGAGCCCGGCGGGTGCTGGCCGAACCCGCGGGCCTGGCCGTTCTCGTCGCGGTACCAGCCGGCGTAGTCGGCGCCGGATCCGCTGCTCCCGCCGTAGTAGCCGAGCACCCGGCCGGTGCCGGGCTCCACGGCGACGAGCGCGGCCTGCCAGTTCTTCGGCTGGCCGCGGACCGCCTCGGGCGCGGTGTCCCGGCGGATGTCGGCGGCGGCCTCCGCGGCGTCCTGCACGCGCTTGTCGATCGTGGTGACGATCTTGTAGCCGCCGTCGCGGATCACCTCGTCCGGCTTGCCGCGGAACGGCTCGGTCTCCCGCAGTTCGCCGAGCACGTGGTGGACCACCAGGCCGGTCGGCCCGTCCAGGCCCGAGCGGCCCGCGTTCGGGTCGATGGGCCGCACCGAGTCCGGGTACGCCAGGTTCGCCGCCTGCTCCGGGGTGAGATAGCCGAGTTTCACCATGCCGTCGCGGATGTAGTTCCAGCGGTCGATCGAGTTCTGCTTGGCGAGGGCGTTGCGCCGGGGGTCGTAGCCGGGGGAGCCCTCGGGGTCGGCCGGGTCGGCCTCCGGCTGCTTCACCATGGCGCAGAGCACCATGGCCTCGGCCTGGGTGAGCTGCTGCTGCGGCGGGGCGTCCCGGCGCACCGTCTTGCCGAAGAAGGTCTGGGCGGCCGCCTCGATCCCGTACGCGCCCCGGCCGAACGGGACGGTGTTCAGGTAGAAGCCGAGGATCTCCTCCTTGGAGTAGGTGTCGTCCAGCTTCCAGGCGACGACCGCCTCCCGCAGCTTCCGCGAGTAGGTGACCCCGCGCAGGTCGGCGGCGACCCGCGCGTACTGCTGGGTGAGGGTGGAGGCACCCTGCCGCTGCCCGCCTGTGACGTTCGCCCAGGCCGCCCGGAGCACGCCCTTGAAGTCGATGCCCTTGTTGCTCCAGAAGGTCCGGTCCTCGGCCGCCACGATGGCCTGCTTGGCCGAGTCGTTCATCTGGTCGTACGGGACGATGGTGCGGTTCTCCGCGCCCAGCTTCGCCATCGCCGTGCGCCCGTCGGCGTAGTAGACGGTGGTCGACTCGGGGAGCTTGAGGTCGGTGGGGGTCGGCACGCTGTCGAAGTAGTAGCCGCCGGCCACCAGGCCGGAGCCCGCCAGCAGCGCGAACACCGCCAGGAAGGTCAGCAGGCGGTTCCGCCGGCGCCGCCGCCCCGGCGTGGGGGTCGTGGAGCCGTCGGCCTCGTGGTCACCGGTTGGACGCATCCGCACCCGATACCCTCCGTCTGCTCGGCCGAATCGTGTCCCTGCCCGGCTCGCAGGCTAGCGGAGCTGCGACGACGGCACCGGCCTCCGGCGTTCTTTCCCGTGGCGGCCGCCGCGCCGCACCGCCGGGAGACATTGACAGCCGCGGCTGCGCCGGGCAGGCTCTGACGAGCTGCGGGAACGCTCCCATCACCCGTTCCCCCGTCCCCTCAGGAGCAATGACGTGGCCCTGACTCCCTTTCGGCGGCGCGCCCTGACGGCTGTCGCCGCCGTCGCCGCGACCCTCGCCGCGGCGGTGCCCTTCTCGCCCGGGCCCGCCGGCGCCGAGATCCGCGACGGCGTGCGGTTCTACACCCCCCGACCGGACCACGGGGCGGTGGCCCAGATCGCCCGGCTGACCGCCACCGGGCACCACCGGCAGGCCGCCGCGCTGCGCACCATGATCCGTACCCCCCAGGCGGTCTGGGTGACCGGCGGCTCGGCCGCCACGGTCACCCGGACGGTCAACGCCGAGGTGCGCCGGGCGGCCGGCAAGAGATCCGTGCCCGTGCTCGTGGCGTACAACATCCCGTTCCGCGACTGCGCGCAGTACTCGGCCGGCGGCGCCACCTCGGTGGCCGAGTACGAGCAGTGGATCGACGCGTTCGCCCGGGGCATCGGCGGCCACGAGGTGGCCGTCATGCTGGAGCCGGACGGCCTGGGCATCATCCCCTGGTACACCACGATCAACGGCAGCCAGGACTGGTGCCGCCCCGCCGAGGCGGACCCGGCGACGGCCGCCGCCGACCGGTTCGCCATGCTCAACTACGCCGTCGACAAGCTCGGCGCGCTGCCCCGCACCAGCGTCTACCTCGACGGCACGCACAGCGCCTGGCTCGGCGTCGGCGACGCCGCCGACCGGCTGGTCAAGGCCGGCGTCGGCCGGGCCGACGGCTTCTTCCTGAACGTCTCCAACTACGAGACCACGGAGCGTCAGCTCAAGTACGGCAACTGGATCGCCAAGTGCGTCCACTACGGCACGGCGGGGCCCGAGTGGGCGCGCGGCCACTTCGAGTGGTGCGCCAGCCAGTACTTCCCGGCCGACCCGGCCGACTTCAGCACCTGGGTCCGCACCGACGAGTGGTACGCCGAGAACGTCGGCGACGTGCCGGCCGACCGGCTCGCCCACTTCGTGGTGGACACCAGCCGCAACGGGCAGGGCCCGTGGACCGCGCCGGCCGGCGTGACCTGGCCGGACCCGCAGACCTGGTGCAACCCGCCGGACCGGGGGCTGGGCCTGCGCCCCACCACGGCCACCGGTGACCCGCTCGCGGACGCGTTCCTCTGGGTGAAGACGCCCGGCCAGTCCGACGGCCAGTGCGACCGGGGCACCGGCACCGGGCGGGACCCGGCGCGCGGCGGCATGGCCGACCCGCCCGCCGGCGCCTGGTTCGCCGAGCAGGCCCTCGAACTGGTGCGGTACGCCAACCCGCCGCTGCGGTGAACCGGCCCGGGCCGGGGCGGTCGACCGCCCCGGCCCGGATCGACCTCAGCGCAGGGCCCACCCGGTGGCCCGGCCGTTGCGGGTCCTGGTGATCCGGCGCGTCGACCAGCGGCCGTTGCCGCCGGCCCGGTTGCCCCAGAACGGCGACAGCCGCCACATCGGGTGGGTGGTGGTGTCGCCCGGTCCCGGGAAGGCCTCCCGGTCGGCGTACCCGTGCTGGCGGAACAGGTCCCGGTCGGCCTCGGTGAACACCTCCGCGTACGTCGGCAGGCTCAGCGTGTCCATCCAGCGCTGCGCCCCGACGAGCACCGCGGCGGCCCGCCGGGCGGCCGCCGGGCCGGGTGCGGCCAGCAACGCGAGGTGGTTGTGCGCCTCGGCCGGTCGCCGGACGGCGAGCGCCTCGTCGAGCCGCAGGAAGCGCTCCTCGTCCGGGCCGGCGGCCGCGGCGAGACGGTCGGCGTACCGGTTCGGCGCCGGGATCGGCCGGTAGCGGTGGAACCAGACGGTCGCCGCCGTGCCGTCCCGGAGCAGGAACGCGTCGCCGAAGAGCATCGCGTGTTCGGTCCAGATCCGGGCCACGGCGGCCAGGACGGCGGTGCGGCGGTGCGTGTCGGGGACGAGCCACGCGGCGAGTGCGGTCGGGGAGAGGGCCTCGGCGACGAGATCGGCGATGCGGCCGATGTCGCACCACCGGGCCCGGACGACGGGTGTGGCTGTGCTCATGAAGACTCCTGGTCACCAGGGTGATCGCGTACGTGGGAGGGCGCCGGGAACGGTCGTCGTCCGGCGCCGGCCGTGAGCGGCCGTGCAGCGTGTGGCAGGAGGAGGCCGGGTGCGGTGCGCGGCGGCGGACGCCACCGCGGGCCGGTCAGGCGGGCCGGGTGCCCGGGCGGGGCGAGCGCGAGGCCGGCGGCGGGCCGTCGGCCGGGCCGCCGCGGTGGCCGACCAGGGCCGGCGGGGCCCAGGGGGTGGGGCCGGTGACGGCCGGCGCACCGTGGCCGCTGCCCGACGGCCCCGCCGCACCGCTGCCGGCCGGGGTGGCCGGGGCTGCCGGCGTGGCCGGGACCGGGTCCCGGTCCGAGCGGCCGCGCTGCGGCCGGGAGGACGGGCCGGAGCCGCCGTCGTGGGGCCGCGCGGCACCGGCCGTGTCCGACGGTCCGTCGCTGGTGGTCGCCGGGCGTGTCTCCGGTCCCGCGGCGCGGCCGGTGGCGTCGGCCGGAGCCCTCGGGGCGTCGGCGGGCCGGTCCGGCGCCGGGCGGTCGGTGGGGCCGCCGGTGGACGGTGGCGACGTGCCGGGCGGGGTCGTCGCGGGTGGCGGCGGGGTCACCGGGCCGGTGGGTGGGTCCAGCAGGTCGGTCACCGGGGTCAGTGGCGTCAGGACCGGGTCCAGTGGCCGGCGCACCGGCTCCAGGACGCGCCACACCGGGGCGAGGACCGGGGCGAGCGGCCGGGTCACCGGGGCGAGCACGCCGGCGACGGGCGCGAGCACGGCGTCGCGCAGCGGGTCGGTGACCGGGCGCAGCGTGCCGGCGACGGGCGCGAGCACCGAGTCCCGCAGCGGGTCGGTGACCGGTCGCAGCGCCCCGGTCAGCGGGTCGAGCACCCCCGTGCGGACCGGGTCGAGGGCCGTGTCGAGCCCACGGTGGCCGCCCGCCCGCCGGTCCGGCCCGCTCGGGGTGCGCCGCGGGTCCGCCGGTCGCCGCGCGTCGTCGCGGGCCGCCGGAGCAGGGTGCCGGCCGGCCGGGCGGGCGCCCGGGGTGGGCCGGCGGTCGGTGTTCGCCCCGGGGCGGGTGGCGGGAGCGGCGCGGCGGCCCTCCGGCCGGGTGGCCGCCCGCTGGCCGGCCGTCCCGTCGGCCCGGCCGCCGGACGCGGACCGGTCGCCCGGAACGGGTCGGTCGCCGGTCACGGGCGGCGGGTCGGCGGCGGCGTCGTCGGAGGGCGGCGTCACCACGGCGAGGACCGGGCTCAGCGTGTCGGTGAGCAGGCCGACGACGGCGGTGAGCGGGGCCGCGGGCGGGCGTTCGGCGGCCTGCGCGGCGCTGCCCGTGGCGACCTCGTGGACGCCCCAGGCCGCCGCGACCCCGCCGAGCAGCAGGCCGACGCGCAGCACCACCCGCGTCAGCCGTCCGCCGCGTCGAGTCATCCCGGGCATCCCTCCGGCCACCGGGCAGCGCCGGCGGTCACCGCCCGCACTCTACCGAACGAGGTCGGTCGATCACAGTACGCTGCTGATCGAAATCGGGCGCGTCGCCGGATCCGCAGGCGTGGGAGATCGGCCGGTGGGGTACCGAGGGCTGTCATGAGCACGCGCGCCGCCGACCATCCCGCCACCGACTCCGGCACGCCGCCCGCCGGCGCCGTCGCGGTCGTCGCCCACCGGAAGAAGACCTTCGGCGGCGGCCTCGACGAGCTGCGCGCCGGGCTGGTCGCCGCCGGGGTCGGGCGGCTCCTCTGGTACGAGGTGCCGAAGAGCCGCAAGGCGCCGAAGAAGGTCCGCAAGGCGCTCGACAAGGGCGCCGAGCTGATCCTGGTCTGGGGCGGCGACGGCATGGTGCAGCGGTGCGCCGACGCCCTCGCCGGGTCGGACGTGCCCATGGGCATCCTGCCCGCCGGCACCGCCAACCTCTTCGCCACCAACCTCGGCATCCCCGCCGACCTGCCCGGGGCGCTCCGCATCGCCCTGCACGGCCGGCGGCGGGCGCTGGACCTGGGCCGGCTCAACGGGGAGCACTTCGCGGTGATGGCCGGCGCCGGTTTCGACGGCGACCTGATCCGCGACGCCGACCGCCAGCTCAAGGGCCGGCTCGGCCGGATCGCGTACGTCTGGACCGGGCTGCGGCACGTGCGCGGCGAGTGCGTCCGGACGCGGATCACCGTCGACGGCGCCGACTGGTTCGACGGCGACGCGAGCTGCGTGCTCTTCGGCAACGTCGGCACGATCACCGGTGGCATCCCCGCCTTCGACGACGCCCGGCCCGACGACGGCGCGCTGGAGATCGGCGTCTCCACCGCCAGCGGCGCCGTGGACTGGGCCCGCACGCTCGGCCGGATGGCCGCCGGCAGGTCCGACGAGTCGCCGTTCGTGCGGATCACCCGGGGGCGGAAGGTGCGCGTCCGGTTCGCCGAGCCGAAGACGTACGAGCTGGACGGCGGCGCGCGCGGCACGGCGAAGAAGCTGAAGGTGAAGGTGGTCCCGGAGGCCCTGACCGTCTGCTGCCCGGACCCGCCGGACTGACCCCGCCCCGCGCCGCCGCGGCACCGACCGGCAGGATGCCGGCATGGACGACGACGTGCGCCGCTACCTCGACGAGCTGGTCGGGCGGGCCCGGGCCGTGTTCGGCGACGACCTGGTCGGCGCGTACGCGGCCGGTTCGGTGGGCCTCGGCGTCTACCAGCCGGGACGCAGCGACGTGGACGTGGCCCTCGTGGTCGACCGACCGGTCGGCGGGCCCGCGAAGCGGGCGCTGGTGGACCGCCTGCGGCACGAGGCGTTGCCCTGCCCGGCGCGGGGCCTGGAGCTGGTGGTCTACCGGCGGGACGTGGCCGGTTCCGGCACCCCCGAGCCGGGCTTCGAGGTCGAGCTGAACACGGGCGCCACCATGCCCTTCCGCGCCACCTACGACCCGGCCGACCGGCCCGCCGCCGACGGGCGGTTCTGGTACGCGCTGGACCGCAGCATCCTGCGCCAGTCGGGGCTGGCCCTGCTCGGTCCGCCCGCCGCCGAGGTCTTCGGCGACCCGGGGCCGAGCGAGCTGCGGGGGCTGCTGGTCGACGCCCTGCGCTGGTGGCTGGCACTGCCCACCCCGCCCGGCGACGCCCCCGCCCCCGGCGCCGAGGACGCGGTGCTCGGCGCCTGCCGCGCGCTGGTCCGCTGTCGGGACGGCGTCTGGCTGGGCAAGGTGGACGCCGGGCGGCGGCTCGCGGCCGACGACGCGGACGCCGAGCTGATCCGCCGGTCGATCGCGGCCCGCCGCGGTGGACCCCCGCCGGCCGGACCCGAGGCCCGCGCCTTCCAGCGACGGGTGCTGGACCGGATCGCCGCGACGCATTGACGCAGGTCGTCGGCCTACTGTAAACAAGGCGTACTGATCAGTCGGGGAGGTCCCCATGCGACGCTCGGTACTCCTGGCCGCGCTCCTGCTCGTCCTCACCACCACGGGCCCGGCCGTGGCCGCGCCGCGGCCCGCGCCGCTGGCGGCCACCCCGGTCCAGGTCTACGGCGCCTGGCACTGCGGCAACGACTTCTGCACCTGGGGCACCGCCCGCACGGTCGCCCAGTTCGACAGCCAGAACCACTGGCTCATCGACCGCGGCGACGGCCGTCCCTCGGTCAACCTGGTGGTGCTGAGCTTCGTCAACCCGCTCGACCTGCTGCGCCAGACCACCGACGCCACCACCCTGGACGGTGTGCCGCGCGGCATGACCAGCGAGATCGTGCAGTACTTCACGGCCCGCGGCATCCGCGTGATGCTCTCGATCGGTGGCATCACCTACACCGACGACTGGGACGCGGCGCTCGCTGAGAACCCCACCCTGCTCGGGCAGCGGGCCGCCGCGGTGGCCACCCGGCTCGGCGTCGGCATCGAGATCGACTACGAGCAGAACACCGGCCCCGACCTGGCCGGCCTCCAGTCCTTCATCGACGCCTACCGGGCGGTCCACCCCTACGACGCCACCGGCGCCCGCCCGCCGGCCCGGCTCACCATCGACGTGGCCGCCGGCGACCGCTGGCTGATCGACCTCAACCGCAGGGCCACCACCGACTGGCTGCGCACCGACGTCCCGGTGCTCGACTACGCCAACGCCATGGTCACCGCCCGGCCCGCCTCGGCCGGCACCGCGCAGGCGGACTGGCAGGAGCACGTCGACGGCAAGTCGCAGTACAGCCCCCCGGTGCCCCCGCTCGCACCGGCCAAGTTCACCGGCGCGGTCTACCTGGCCTACGGCGGCAAGCCGCTGCCCGAGTGCGTCAACTACGCCAACTCGGTGCAGAAGGCCGCCGCCCCGTACGTGCAGAGCGTCGCCCCGCACGGCGCGGGGAGCACGGCCGGCATGCTCGGTTTCATGTTCTGGGCGGCGGAACGGCCCGCCACCCGAGGCATCGGCACCGTCCCGCCGAACACCTGCGAGGGCGGCGCGGGCGCCGGGGCGACCGCGCTCGCCGTGCCGGTGCCGATGCCGGCGCTGCGGCAGAGCTGACCGGACCCCGCCCGGTCAGTACGTGATCCGCACGCCCATCTGCCCCCAGGTGAGCCGGCCGACGACGCCGTCGTCGTCGAGTCCCCGCATCCGCTGGTACCAGCGGACCCCCTCCTCGGTAAGCGCGTCGAAGTCGACCCCGGCCGGGCCGCACCGGCGGGTGCCGATGAACCGCTTGACGAACGCCACGTCCTCGCCGGCGGTGCCCCGCTTCAGCGTGCGGCACCCGGGCGCCCGTCCCGGCTGCGGCCGGGGTGGGGCGGTGGCCAGCCGCAGGGCGGCCAGGGTGGCCGGGCCGACGAGCCCGTCCACGGTCAGCTTCCGGGCCTGCTGGAACGCGCGCACCCAGGCGGCGGTGCGCGGACCGAAGACGCCGTCGAGGGTGAGCCGGGCGTTCAGGCGGTTGGCCATGGTCTGCAACTCGCGGACGTCGCTGCCCCGGCACCCGTTCTTCAGCACCCGGTCACCCAGGCGGGTCGTCGCCGCGGTGGCGATGCCCCAGGCGCGGTGGCTGTCCTCCAGGGAACGCTGGTGGCTGACGCTGACGTGCAGGTGCTTCTGGTGCGGGTTGCTGCCGGTGTAGCGGGCGGCGGTGAACCCGCGGGTCCGGCTCCAGATCGTCCGGTTCCAGATCACGTACTGGCAGGACGGGTGGGTGATGGCGTGCCGCACCACCAGCAGCGGGTCGATGCCGTCGACGTCCACGTCGAGGGCGTTGACCGAGGCGTCGTCGCCGTCCGGGTTGTGGTCCGAGCGGCGCGCCTGGTGCGCGGCGTCGCCGATCCAGCCGTCCGAGCTGTGGTCCCGGTGCGGCCACCGGGTGTTGATCTCGTCGCGCAGCACCCGCAGCACGGGTGCCAGGTGAGCGCTCACGTCACTGCTCCTCTTCCGCGGCGAGGTCGTACTCGATCTCGTCGCCGATCAGGGCCTCCGGGTCGTCGTCCTCCTCGAAGACGGTCACCTGGTAGTCGGGGTCGATGGTCGAGGTGTCCATCGGCGGTGCCTCCGCTTCCTGCTCGGGCCGGGGTCGCGCGGCGGCGCGAACTCGCCGGCGGGGTCTGCGTCCACTGTCGAAACCCCAGGTCACCTGGGGCAACACCTGAGTCGGCTATCAGCGCCACGCCGACCCGGGCGGCTGCCGCGTCCCGCCGATCGTGCGGGTGCTCCGCCGACCGGCTCGCCGGCCCGGGGACTGGCGGAGCCCGGCGCTCCGCCGCCCGGGCCGCCCGCTCACCCGATCGGAGGAGCCACCAGATCGGCCAGCGCGGCCCGGAGCGCGGCGGTCAGCTCCTCGCCGGAGACCCCGGAGGCGTGCGCCGGCAGCGCGGCGAGCACCCGGCCCGCCACCGCGTCGGCGAGCGCGTCGACCTCGCCCGGGGCAGGCCGAAGACCGGCGGGCGCGTCGTCCGCCGGGCGCGGCTCGGGCAGCCGGGCCAGGGCCGCCCGGACCGGGGCCGGCTCGGCGGACTGCCGGGCCACGGTCTCGCCGATGATCCGGACGGTCTGCACTATTTCGTTGAGCACGCCGAGCGTGGACATGCCCTTCGGGATGCCACCGCCGACGTACTGCCAGGGCAGCGCGCGCAGCTGGAGCGCCACCGCCGGGTCCTTGATCATCGCCAGGAAGCGGGTGGCGTCGGATCCGGTCTCCTCGACCAGCCCCCACGGGCGCTGGTCCCGCTCGGCCGCCTCGGTGGACCGGATGCCCAGGTGGAGGCGGTCCTTGCCGGGGTCGGCCCCGGCGTACGGCCGCCGGGTCCAGCCGTCGTCGGCGCGGGCCGTGGTGCCCGCGTGGATCCAGTGCGCCGCCGACGGGTGGCGCTGGAACGCGGCCAACAGCGCCGCGGTGTCCACGCCGGTGACGTCCACGTCGAGCGCGTCGACCGCGCCCCGGGCGTTGGACCGGTGGTCGGCGTGGTGGGCCGAGTCGACCACGGTCCGGGTGGCGCCCGGCCAGCGCCGGGTCAGCTCGGCGCGCAGCGTCTCCAGGGCCGGGGCGAGGCGGCGGGGCGCGGCCGCCTCGGCGGCGATCAGCTCGCGCAGGGCCTGCTGCTCGATCTTCCGTTCGGTGAGGTCGCCCTCGTCCCGGTGGTAGTGCGACCAGACCTGGCAGCCGTTCGCCTTCGCCCAGGCGTGCATCCGCCGGTACCAGGCGGCGCAGCGGCTGCCGTCGGCGTCCAGGTCGGCCGGGTAGCCGCCCGCCGTGGTGATCCGCGGATGGTCGATCTCGGCGATGCCCCACGGCTTTCCGGTGGCCTGGGACAGTTCCAGCATGATCGCCAGGGCGGAGGCGGGTTCCTCGTAGGTGGCCGGGCGGAACGGGTTGCGGGCCGTCGGGTCGTACGGGTACCAGTCGGCGAGGACCCAGTCCACGGCGTCGGCCTCCTGCTCGGGCCACCAGGTGCGCCAGTCGTTGACCCGGCGCCCGGCGGCGTCGACCCGGCGTACCCATTGCAGGGTCCAGCAGACCGCGAGCCGCAACCGGCCGTCGAGCCGGGCGGGATGATCGCCCACCTGCTTGCGGGTCCGGGTCCACGAGGTGCGGAACGCGGCCGGGGCCGGGTCGCCGCCGGTCTGCTGCTCCGGCTCGTGGTGCGGCACCAGGATCAGCCGGCCGGTCCGGCCGGTGGCCTGCCAGGCGGCGACGAACGCGGCGGCGTCCACCTCCGGGTCCTTGTGCGACACGATCACGTCGGCGTCGGCGGGCGCCTGGGCCAGCCGCTGCCGCTGGTCGGTCCACGCCGCCGCGGGCAGCCCGTCGCCCGGCCCGAAGAAGATCCGCACGCAACTCGTCCCCGGGTAGGTGCCGACCATCGCGCTCACGGTGCGGGTGCCCGGGCACCAGCCGGTCGGCATCATGCCGGCACCTCCACGGCGAGCGGCTCCAGGTCGGCGCGGATCGCGGTGACCTGCCAGCAGAAGGCGTGCGAGGCGGGGAAGCCGTCAACCGTACGGACCCGGAACGCCCCGTCCCGGACCCGGCCGGCGGCCAGTGCCGAGACCGGCTCGTCGTCCTCGAAGACCGGGGTGAGCTGCACGGTCCGTCCCTCCGCCCGGGTCAGCGCCTCGAAGTACGCGGGCAGCTCCACCGTGGCCGTGCCGTTCTCCAGGCGGCCCTCCCCCCGGTAGTAGACGCCGTTCTCCGGCCCCTCCAGTGCGGCGTGGATGAGCTGCCGGCGCTGCGCGGCGTCCGGCGCGTCCAGCGGATGGTCGATGGCGAACTGCTTCGACTTGCCCTTGATGATGCCGGTGCCGGCGTTGAGGCTGATGGTGTAGCCGCTGGCCTCGCTGTTGCCGAGGTAGATGGCGCCGGAGGCGAACAGGTCGTAGGTGCTGATGCCGCCGCCGCTCCAGGAGGCCAGGGGCGGCGTGGCCGGACCGACCACCATCTTGCCGGTGACCCGCATGTCGCCGCCGAAGGAGCTGCGGTTCTCGACGAAGAGGCAGCCGCTGTCGGCGCCGCCGACGCCGCCGAAGCCGATGTGCACGCCGGCGGCGTTGAGCAGATACAGCCGTTCCGGGCCGCCGATGTGCAGCCGGGTGCCGCCGTTGATCCAGGTCCAGTTCGGCATGTTGAGGTTTCCGGCCACCGTGAGCACGCCGCCGACGCTCAGGTCACCGGTGCCGCTGCCGTCCTTGACCACGCTGACCCCGCCGGTGGCCCGCAGGCCGAGCGCGCCCTCGGCGACCACCGACAGCCCGCTGCGCCCGCGCAGGGTGGCCGCCTTCAGCTCCTTGACCGCCAGGTCCGCGTACGGCTTGCTGCCCTCGGTGTAGGCCAGGTTCGGGCCGTCGGCGCTGCGGTCGACCAGCTCGAAGCCCTTGCCGGCGCGGAACGAGAACTGGGCGTGCTGCACGCCCGGGCCCCAGAACCCGAGCGCGCTGACCACCTGCCCGGCGCCGACGTTGACGCCCTCCATGCTGCCGAGGTGGAGCATGCCGCCGCCGATGCGCAGCCGGTCGGCGCCGTACTGGGTGAACGCGATCAGGTCGTCGGGGTCGTTGTTGTTGGCGATCCGCAGGATCGTGTTCTCCCCGCTGTACGGCCAGTAGCGGACGTACGCCTCGTCGCCGGCGCCGCCGCCGGGGTCGGTGGGGAACGTGATGCCGGCCTGCGACCCGCCGCCCACGGCCGGCACGATCGCGCCGACCGGTACCCGCAGCCCGGCGACCTGCCGGCCGGTGCCCAGCACGGTGACCGTGCCGCCGGTGCGGGTCACCTTTCCGAGCAGCACCGCGTGCGCCGTGTCGGTGGGTGCGGTCGCGCTGACCTTGACCAGCCCCTCCTCGGTCCACCGGGTCTCCGCGGCCACGCCGCCCTCGTCGCGCCGGTCGGTCAGGAACTCGTGGTACTCGATCCAGACGAAGAAGGTGCCGTCGCCGGGGAGCGCGGTGCGCCGGTTGTCCGGCAGCACGATCACGTTGCCGTCGCCGTCGATCGCCACACCCTGGCCGACCGTCACGTCGCTGCCGGTGGCGGTGAGGTCGAGGCCGCTGACCACACCCATCGGGCGCAGCAGCCGGGCGGCCAGGTTCTGGCGGGCCAGCAGGTAGTCCAGCGCCTGGGTGAGGTCGTCGGCGCGCAGGTATTCGTAGTCGTAGTACCGGGGCCGCGCCATCGGCAGCGGCAGGTCCTTCTTCCAGATGATCGTCATGAGCAGTTCTCCGCTGTCTGTGTCGGTCGCGGGCGGGATGGTCAGCGCGGTTGGACGGTGTCGTAGCGCAGGCCGCTGGAGACCTCGCCCGCGCCGCTGTGCCGGGTACGGCCGAGCCAGAGGTGCACGGACCCGTCGGCCCACCGGGCCAGCTGCCACCGGCGCAGCAGCCGGCTGCCGACGCGGGGCACCTCCTCCTCGGGGAAGGCCAGCTCGACGAGGCGGCCGTCCCGCTCGCGCCAGTCGAGCAACCGGCTGTAGCCGGTCACCGCGACCGGCGCGCCGTCCCGGTTCGGCTGTTGCAGGGGCACCCGGCGCAGCCGGACCACGTCGGGGCGGTCCTGCGTGGGGCCGGGTAGCAGCGGCACCCAGTTCTCCGGCACGGTGGTGGCGAAGGCGTACGACAGCGTGGGCACGTCCGCGTCGGGATCGGCCGGCGGGCGCGGCGGCACGGCGGCCCGCCCCACCTGGGCGGCGCGGTCGATCGGCCGGCCGGTGGCCCCGGTGACCGTCTGCTCGACGGCCCAGGCCAGGTTGGCCGTCTCGTCCCGGCCGAGCCGGACCTCCTCCACGGGCGCCGAGTCCAGGGTGGCGGCCGCGGTGGCCGGCAGGACCAGCACGTCGGCCGCCCCGCCGCCGGTGGCCCCGGCCGGGCGGAACAGCGCGACGCCCTCGGGGGCGGCCGGCACCAGCGTCTGGGTGCCGAAGGTGTCGGTGACCAGCAGCGAGCGCACCCGGGTGGCCGAGCCGACCGGCAGTTCCAGCGGGAGCAGGAAGTGGTCGTTGGCGTAGACCAGGCCGTACTCCAGCACGAACATGCGGGCCAGGTCGCCCGCGCCGGCGCCGACGCCGGCCAGGTTGACCCGGGCGTCCTCCAGCTCCCAGAACCGGGTGGACGGCATGCCGGCGTACGCGACCGGGGTGGGCAGCAGCACCTTCACGACGTCCTGGACGGCCGGCCGGGCCTCCAGCGTGGTGCCCGGCTCGTGGTCGAAGTGGTACCAGTCCAGCCGGTTACCGTCGTACTCGTGGGCGGTGAGGACCAGTTCGGCCCGCCCGTCGTGCGCGGCGACGGCCGCCTCGTGCTCCAGCCGCTCCCGCAGCCACGCCGGCCCCTCCAGCCCGGGGGTGCTGTACAGCGGCGTGAAGTCGGCCGGCGGCCACGGCGGCACGGCCGGCCGGGTGCCGCCGGGCGCCAGCACGGCGGGCAGTTGCAGCAGGTAGCCAGGGCGAGGACCGGCCGGCCGCGCGGGGACGCCCAGCCAGGCGTACCAGTCGGCGACGGCCCGGTCCACGGCGGTGGCGAGCGCCGCCGGCACCGCGACCTCGCGGGCGAACCGCCCCTCGGCGCAGGCCCGCAGGGCGAGGTCCCCGTGCGGCACCCGGCCGGCGGCGATGCGCAGGTAGCCGACGGTCTCCGGGTCGGCCGCCGAGGCGCCGTCGGGCGGGGCGGCCGGCACCGGGTACGCGGCGCACACCCGGCCGGCCAGCTCGCCGGCCCCGGCGGCGGCCAGCAGCCGCAGCAGGTGCTGGCCGCTCTCCACGGCGTGGCGCAGGTCCCCGGCCGTCGCCGCGGGCTCCCGCTCCACCAGCGCCTCCCACGGCACCCCGGCGGGCAACCCCACCGCGCCGGCGTACGGGCCGGGCCGGTAGCGGGTGAACCGGGCGACCTCGGCGTGCACCCGGGCGCTGACCGGGGAGCCGGCGTCCTCGCCGGTGAACTCGCCGAGCTGCCACTGCCGGGCGAGCAGCCAGAGCGGGTCGGCGATCCGGGCGTCCACGGCCGGCGCCAGGTCGGCCCGCCGGGTCCGCGGCTCCAGCCGGGTCCAGGTGGTCACCGAGGGACCCTCGGTGACCGTGCGCGGCTCCTCGACGGTCGTCATCGGTTGGCCTCCAGTCCGCCCTGCGGGGTCAGCGTCGCGTCCGGCACGAAGTCGGTGGTGGTCGTCGTCTCGCCCACGTTGGTGGGGAGGTAGAGGGCGGGCAGGAACTGTCCCGCCGCGCCGAGCGAGTCGAGGTCGACGGCCCGGGCCAGGGCCAGGTCCAGGGCCTCGTCGAGCACCTGGACGAGGCCCGCCGGCTGCCAGCCCGTGGCGCCCTGCGGGGCCAGGCCGAGCAGCACCGCCTGCGGGGCGGCCGCGCCGGGCGCGTCGTACTCGAACGTGAGCCCGGTCTGCACCTTCTCGGCCGGCACCACCTCGGTCCACTCGTCGACCACGACGCCCTGCACCGGGCGGGTCGGGTCGATCCCGCCGGGGGCGACCACCACGAGCGACAGCGGCTCGGTGCCGGCCCGCGGTGCCGCCTCGCCGACCCAGCGGTCGCCCGGGGCGTACGGCAGTTGGGCCACCGTGACCGTGGCCGGTACCTTCACCACGCCCCCGGCATCGAGCGCGTCGGCGCTGGTGAGCACCTCCTGGAGCCGGCCGACGGCGGGGCGGACCCGGCCGTAGCGGGACAGCCAGCGGCGTACCGGATGGGGTGAACCGCCCTGGAGCGCGTCGCTGGCGGCCAGGGCCGTGACCAGCTGGGCCGGCTGCGGCGCGAGCGCCTTGGGCAGCACCGGCAGGTCGGGGCCGAGCAGGGCGCGCAGCCGGGCGATCTGGGCCTCCCGGCGGCGGGCCGGCGGAGCGTCCGGCCGGTCGAAGTCGGTGGCCGGGTCGCAGGTGCAGCCGCCGGGCGGGCAGGGTACTCGGTCGTGCAGGTCGGCGACGACCCGGCAGTGCGCGGCGAGCCGGCGGTCCAGCTCGAACCGGGCGGTGACCGCCGTGTCCGCGACCGCGCCCGCGACGCCCGGCCGGACGGGCGGTGGCACCGCGCCGACGACGCCGAGGCCCGCGGCCACGGTGAGCAGGGTCCGGGCGGTCGGCTCGTCCCAGCCGGCCGTGTCGGGCGCCGGCAGCGCGGCCAGTCCGGCGGCGGTCTGCCGGGCCGCCTGCCAGGTCTCGTCGGCCTGCGCCCTGGTCGTGGCGTCCATCTGGGGCGGGACCGACGGGTCGACGCCGAGGTCGGCGGCGGTCGCCGGGCGGGACCGGCCGAACAGGTCGCGCAGCACGGTGACCGCGTGCAGGAACTCGGCGAGGCTGACCCGCTCCAGCGGCCAGCCGGGGTCCCGGTCGTAGTCCAGTTCGAGGGTCCAGTCGTCGCCGACGTCGGCCGGGCGCAGCGGGCCCCAGGCGTCCAGGGCGATCCGCCGGTCCAGCTCGGCGTCGTCGGGCCGGCCGGGGTGCGGTGGCGCGGCCAGCAGATCCACGGCCGGGACCTGCATCCGGTCCAGGCTGGCCGGCCGCCAGACGGTGGCGGTGACCCCGTCCGGGGCGTGCCACCGGTAGCGCCAGAACACCCGGAACGAGGGCGGCAGCAGCACGCTGGCGAGGGCGTCCAGGGCGGCCCCGGCGAGCCGCGGGTGGTGGCCGCGGGCGGCCGGCCAGTCCTGACGGAGCCGGTCGAAGCGGGTGTCCACGTTGACCAGCAGCAGCACCCGGTGGGTCAGCGCCGTCCCGGTCGCCGGTGTGCGGGTGACGTGCAGCTCGGGCGGGTTGGTGGCCGCGCCGGAGGCGGCGTCCACGGCCGCGGCGGCCCGGTTCGTGTCGCCCAGGGCGAGCTGGTGCACGCTCTCGGCGAGCAGCGTGTCGGAGACCGCGTCGACCGCGTCGGCCAGATCGGCGAGCACGTCCCGGACGGCGGCGCGTTCGCCGGCCGGCCGGGCCGCAAGCCAGCCGTCGAGCCCGCCGGTGGTGTGCAGCCGGTGCAGCTCCAGGCCGTCCACGGTGACCGTCGACTCGACGGTGACCGCGACCCGGGTGCGGCCGTCGTCGGCGGGGTCCACCCGGTGCGCGCGGACCGGGGCGAGCCGGCGCAGCGCCGGCAGCAGCTGGTCCCACGGGCCCGCGGGGTGGTCGTGCAGGCCGCGCTCGAAGCGGTAGCCGAGCAGCGCGCCGAGGCTCTGCCCGGCGCGCACGCCGTCGAGGAGCTGTTCGGCGAGGCGGACCCGGCGGGAGGAGAGTTCCACCGCCAGGGCCCGGTCGCCGCCGTGGCTGCGCGACGCGCTGCGCAGCACCGCGGCGGTCACCGCCTGCGCGGGGGAGGGCGCGTGCACGTGACCGGCCCCGGCGGGAGCGAGCGGCAGGGTCGGCGGGGCCACCGACTCGGGAATGTCCGCCGGCCGGTCCACCATGGTCGGCTTGCCGGCCGGAGCCAGGTCGACGACCCAGCCATAGCCGCCGACGTGCACGCCGGGCGCCGGGCCGGCGGTCAGCTGGGCGAGCCGGCGGGTGGCCAGCGAGGTGATCCAGGCGTCCAGGCGGTGGCTGGCCAGCCCGAGCGTGCCGGCCACGTGCCGGTGCAGGTCCGCGGCGGGCAGGCCGGCGTCGAGGGCGTCGCGCAGCCCGGTCAGCGCGGTGCGGAAGTCCCGGAGGTCGGCGGTCGCCCGCACCTGCCGGGGGTCCGCGGAGGTGCCGGCCAGGTAGGCGCCGACGGTCTGGTCGGTGCCGGGAACCGGCACGGCGAGCCGCCGGCGCAGCACGGGGGTGCGCTCGCGTGGGCGGATGTCGACCAGTTCCGGCTCGGGCAGCTCCGCCGCACCGGGCAGGTTCGCCTCGGCGGCGAACGCGTCCGCGGCGGCCGAGTGCTCGGCGATCAGGGCGGCCCGCAGCAGCCGGTGGAACAGCGGCACCGGCCCGTCACCGGGTGCGGCCGGCACCTCGTCGCCGCGCAGCCCGACCGCGGCCAACGCGTCCAGGTACGCCCGCACCCGCCCGGCCCGGGGCGCGCCGGGCCCGTCCAGCAGCGGGGTGCCCAGCGCGTACGCCTGTTTCGCGAAGACGGCCAGGGACAGCCGCGGGTCGGTGGGGCCGCCCAGCCCGAGTGCCGCGAGCAGGTCCCGGGCCGGTTCGACCACCTGCTCCCGCCAGTCCGGGCCGAGGCCCAGCCGGGCGAAGCGCCACAGCCAGCTCACGTACTCGTTGCCGAGCATGCTGCGGGCCCGTACCTCGAGCACCCTGGCGTCGGTGCCGAGGATCTCCAGCAGGGTGGCCTCCGGGTCGGCCAGGCCGGGCACGACGCGCGGCACCGGGGAGGCGAGCCAGACCTTGCGCCACAGGTTGGTGAGCAGGGCGACCGCCTTCGACTCGCCCGGCCCGGCCGGCTGCCAGTCCCGCAGGCTGGCCACCGGCAGCAGCCCGTACGGCTGCCGGCCGATCCGCAGCGTCGGCAGCGGACCCTCGGCGTGCACGTGCTCCACGAAGTGCGTGCGGACCGCGGCCCGCTCCGCCGGAGTGGCCACCGGCAGCAGATGGCGCAGCAGGCCCCCGAAGCTGGCCGGCCAGAGCGACCGGCGGACCAGCCGCCCGGTGGGCCGGTCGACGGCGGTGGCGCCGTCGCCGCGGGCCAGTCCGGTGGGCGCGCCGGCCCGGGCCGGGGACCGGCGGGCGGCCGCGAGGGCGTCGTCCGGCGCGGCGGCCAGCGGAACGCCCAGCGCGGCGGCGGCCAGCGCGGCGGCCGCCTCGGGCGCGGCGGCCCCGGCGGCGGTGTCCGCGGTGGACACGGCCCCGGCGGCCGGCGTGGCGGCCGGCGCGTCCGTGCCGGTGTTGTTGGTCGGGCTGTCCGGCGCGAGGAAGGCCAGCCCGTCGGTGGCGGCGTGCGCCTCCAGCAGCCGGGCCAGCGCGCGGGCCGACCCGGCCGGGCCGGTGGCGGCGTCGAGGCCGAACACCACCAGCCGCTCGACCCGCTCCGGCTCGCCCTTGGCGTCGAGCGGCACGGTCACGGTGAACGCCATGCCGGCGGCCCTGGCGGCGGCGAAGTCGACCGTCCAGCGCATCCCGGCGTCGATCGGCAGCGCCTCGTCGGCCGGGTCGATGGTCCCGGCCGCGGCGTCGGGCACCGGGCTGGGGCCGACCGCCAGGTCCCGGGTCACCGGATCGGAGGTGCCGCTGAACAGTCGGCCGCCGGCGGTGCGGCCGACCGCGTACCACTGGGTGGGCAGCAGCCGGGCCCGCGCCGGCTCGCGCCAGGGGCCGGTGCGGGTCAGCGGGTCGGGGAAGACCCCGCCGACCGGTTCGAGGACCCGGGCGATCCAGCCGGCCCGCGGCGCGCCGAAGCGGCGGACCAGGTCCGTCCAGGCCGCCGCGTCCGGGGTCCCGACCGGCCCGTCCGGCAGCCCGTCCCCCCAGTACGCCCGGCCGGCCGCGATCTCCTCGGCGGTCAGCCCGGGCTCGTGGTCGTCCACGTGGATCTGGTCCGGGTAGACACGGATCTTCAGGGTGGCACCGGCGAACCGGGTCTCCAGGCGGACCGGCAGCAGGACGGCCGGTGCGGCGGCGGTCAGCGTCCACGGGGTCGCGGTCAGCGCGCCGGACAGCGGCGGCCGGTCGGCGGCGTACGTCGAGGTGCTCATGACTGGCTCTCCGGCGTCGGTAGCAGGTCACTGGCGTGGCGGGCCAGGAGGACGGGGCGTTGCAGCACCGCGCGGGCGGTGTCGGCGGCGTTGCGGCCCTGCCGGGCGGCGAACACCACCGCGTCCGGCGGCGGCGGGTCGCCGGTGAGGTCCACCCCGAAGCGGGGCGCGGCGGGCTGCTCGCGGAGCACGAAGAAGTGGCCGGCCGCCCCCTCGGCCTGGCGGTTCGCCCCACGGGCCACCTCGGCGGTGTACGGAAAGCCGAACAGCAGCAGGTCGGGGGAGAGCCACGCGTTGAAGATGGGCAGCACGTCCCGCCCGGTCGGGGTGCGCTCCTCGGGGCCGGTCCAGGTGGCCGCCCGCATGGTGACCACGGTGGACGGGTAGCGGCGCAGCAGTTCGCCGCGGATGACCAGCACCAGCGACTGCTCGCCGGGCGCGCCGACCGCGGTGAGGTGGCTGCCCAGCGGCCCGTTGCGCCAGGCCGGGTCGGTCAGCGGCGGGATGTCGGTCAGCGGTGCGCCCGCCGACACCGCGCCGCGCACGTCCCAGAACTGCCGGAACCAGGTCTGCCGCGGGTCGGCGGGGAACTCCCGCCACAGCATCTCCCGGCTCATCTCGTGATTGAGCCCGACCAGGAACGCCTCGATGAAGCGCGGGTTGGCGGCGAGCGCGGTCATCGTCTCCGGCGCGACGGCCGGCAGATTCGGGACCACGTGCTCCTGCGACAACCCGCGCAGCAGCTCGTAGGCGGGCACGTCGAAGGTGACCCCGGCGAGCAGCCGGCGCAGCGGGTCGCCGCTGTCCGGCAGGGCGTCGACGAGGTCGCCGTCGCCGAGCGTGAGCCCGGCCAGCACCTCGCCGGCCACGGCGGTCTCCGGGCGGACCGTCTCGCGGACGGCCGCGGCGGCGTCGTCCAGCGCCACCGGGGCCGGGTGGTGGTCGCGGGCCAGCGCCTGGGCCGGGGCGAGCCGGCCCTGGTGGTTGGCGGCGGCCGCCATGAAGTCGTCGCCCATCTTCGCCCGGTCGGCGACCAGGTCGGCGCGCAGGTCGGCGATGGTGACCGCACAGCCCCGGGCGCCCGCGTCGGCGGCGCCGGTCGCCGTGCGGGCGGCGGTCCAGCTCACCGGGACACCGTCCGGGTCGAGGTCGAAGGCGGCCCGCCAGGTGACGGTGGCTCCCGTACGCCGGGCCACCACGAGGTCCGGGCGGCGGGTGCCCGTGATGTCGGCGACCGCCACGCCGGCCCCGTCCGCGGCCGCGAAGGCCGCCTCGTCGGGCACCGGCCGCGCCACGGTCCACCCGCCGACGATCCGGCCCCGCCGGTTGAGACCCTTCCCGGTGAGGTAGCGGGCGACCGGTGCGCCGCCCACCGTACCGGTGGCGAAGACGAGCAGGTCCGGCGTCTGGTCACCGGTCAGGTCCACCACGTCGACGCCGACCGCGGTGACGGAGCCGAGCTGCATCGGGGTGGGCAGCGAGTCGGTCCAGCCGTCGGCGACCGCGCCGGTGTCGTCCAGCCGCCAGCCGATCCGGTAGAACACCTGGTTGTCGGTGCGGCCGGCGCGGTTCGTTGCGTAGGCCACGATCAGCTCGGGCCGGCCGTCGCCGTCCAGGTCAGCCAGGGCCACGTCGAGCCCGGCGGTCTCCGCGCTGACCGGGTCGGGCAGCTCGAAGGGGCCGGTCCAGCCGCCGGCCGCCGCCCCGTTCGCGTCCGCCTCACGGCCGATCCAGTAGGCGATCCGGGCGGTGCCGGTCGTCGTGCCGGGCAGCAGGGCGGCGGTGACCAGGGTGGGCCGGGCGGTGGGCAGCACGGCGCCCAGCGTGGTGGCCGTGGCCCGGGCGACCGCCGGGACGGCCGGCCCGTCCACCGCGGCGGTCAGCGCCGGCTCGCGCGCCGCGCCGTCCTCGGCGAGGCTGTGCGCGACCTGGGTACGCGGCCGGCTGCCGGCGCCCTGGGTGACGGTGTGGGTGAAGACGAGCGAGGAGAGCAGCCCCACCTTCGGGGCGAACCGTACGTGCGCCGGCGCGGGCGCGTCGGCCGGTCCGCTTCCCCGGGGGTCCGCCGGCGTGCCGTGGTCGACCCAGACGGTCGGCCGCGGGTAGCCCCAGCGCCAGGAGGTGAGCCGGCCGTCCCCGGTCACCGCGAACAGCTCGCCGTCGCGTGAGTCGCCGACCAGCGGCCCGGGCCGGTGCGCGCCGAAGCCGCCGGCCGGCACCTGGGTGGTCTCGGTACGCCAGCCCCAGAGGAACCGTTCCTGCCCGTCGTGGTACCAGAGGTAGCGGGTCATGAGGCGCACGTCCGCCGGGTTGGTGGCGCTGACCGTGAGCGTGGCGATGCCCGGTTCCTCCTCGTTGCCGAACGGAGGCGCGTCCTGGGCCAGCGAGATCACCCGCCGGCCCTCCGGTACGGGATCGTGCTGCTGGGTGGCGTCGCCGCCGTACAGCGACACCAGCTGGCCGGCCGGGGTGACGTACTCGATGGCCCGCCGGTTGTCGGGGTGGACGTGCTCGGCGGCCGGGGAGCCCCAGATCGGTGGGCCGGGGATCAGTCGCCACTGCGTCCCGTACCCGAACAGGCGGTTGCTGCTGGTGGCGACCAGCACGCCGACGAAGGACGGCCGGGGCGTGCCCCAGAGCCGCTCGTTGCCGCCGACCGGGGTGCCCAGCGAGGTCCAGGAGCGGGCGGTCGGGTCGAACCGCCACAGCGCGGTGTCGCCGCCGAGCACGTAGATCAGGCCGCCGCCGGCCGCCGGGCGGCTGTGCACGCCGCCGGCCGGGCCGCCGCAGTCCGCCCACACCCACCGGTCCCCGTCCCAGCGCCGCTCGAACAGCCGGCTGTCGTGGGTCCGCACGTACACCCGGCCGGGTGCCAGGACGGCGCCGGAGGTGGCGACCGCGGTGCCGGGCGGGGTGCCGTGGTCCCGCCACACCCAGCGGTCCGGGCCGAGCCGGCGCCGCTCGAACAGCCGGCCGTCGGCCGCGCCGACGAAGAACCGGTCCCCGGTGAGCAGGTCACCGCCGTTGGTGACCACCCGCGTGACCGGGTCGTCGGCGGCCAGCGCGGTGGCCGGTGCGGCGAGGGCGCGCACGCCGGTTCCGCCCGTGTGCCACCACGGGTTCGCGGCGGCCGCCTCGATCACCGCCCGGGTCAGGTCACCGACCCCGCGCCCGTCGCTGACCAGCGTGTCCAGCACGGCGCCGCCGGCCGGCACCCGGGCGGCGGGGACCGCGCTGGCGCCGCCGGCCAGCCGGGTCAGCGCCGCCGCCCCGTCGGTGTCGACCCGCCGGGCGAGCGGGCCGCGCGGACGCAGCAGCCGGCGCACCGACGCGGAGGTGGCCGCCGCCGCGCCCGGGTTGCCGGCGAGGCGGCGGTCCAGCGGCTCGGCGGCGTCGGCCGCCAGCCCCGGTTGCGACACCTCGACCAGGTCGTGCACCGGCCGGGTGAGGGCGACCAGCCGGTCGTCGCCGACCGTGGCGCCGGGCGCGTCCGGGTCGACCCGGCGGGCGTACAGGGCCTCGGCGGTGTCGCGGGCGGCCTGGCCGCGGCGCAGCTGCTCGTTGACCTCGCGGATCTCGGCGGCCCGCTGCCAGGCCGCCGCCGCCAGGTCCTCCTGGTGCCGCTGCACGACCTGGGTGCCGAGCGCGGCGGCGGCGCGGTGCCGCGGGTCCAGGTTCAGGCCGGCCAGCCAGCGCGGTTCCGCCCCGGTCGGGGGAAGCTGGGTTTCCTGGCTGTGCAGGTCGCCGTAGAGCGGCGGGGTGAGCCGGTCGGCGGAGTGCCGCAGCAGCCCGGTCAGGGCGCCCTGCCAGGCGGCGCGGACGTCGTCCGCCCAGGTGGTCGGGGTCATTGCGGGAGAGGCCAGCGCGCCCTCGAAGCCGAGCACCGAGCGGCCCTCGACGCCCTCCTGCGCCTGGGCCGGCAGGCCGCCGCCGGGCGCGGCGATGTCCACCGGCTGCCGGCCGACGTCCGCCGGCAGCGGCCGGGCCCGCAGCCGGCGCGCGAGGGACTCGAAGTCGCCGTCCGGCCCGGTGCGGAAGGTCCAGTGGTGGTAGACGGGCAGCAGCACGGCGTCGTCCGGGCCGGGGTGCGCCGATCCGGGTCCCCAGGCCGGGGCGAGGGGACCGCTGTCCGCCACCGGTTCGCCGAGTCCGGCCCGCACGCCCGCCTCGAACGCCGGGACCACGGCGGCCAGGTACTCGGCGCCGGCGGCGAGCCGGCGGGGGCAGACCAGCCGGGACAGGGTCCGCTCCGGCGCGTTGGCGATCACCGCGGCGACGTCCTCGTCCTCGGTGGTGACCAGCACCTGGGCGTGCGCCCAGGCCCACGACTCGGCCAGCGCCGGCAGCTGGCGGACGGTGGTGGCCAGCCGGGGCAGCGCCTGGCCGGCCTCGGTGCGCAGCTCACCGCCGCCGTCCACCGGCACCACGACCAGCACCAGCCAGGGGCGCAGGCCGCCGTTGGCGTCGGGCCGGGCCGGGGTGTAGAGCCAGGGCAGGTCGGGGCGGTCGAACTCGACGGCCGCGAACATCGACACCTCGACGTTCTCCGCTCCCGGGGCCGGGAAGCTGCGGATGACCTCGTCGGGGTCGACGCCGACCACGTCGCCGGGGCCGTGCAGCAGCGCGGTCGAGGTGCCGGTGATCTCGCGGGTCGCCCCGGTCGCGGTCTCGGTGCCCAGCGCGGTGACGGTCAGGTCGACCGCGGCGCGGGCCCGTGGCAGGGCCCCGGCGAGCGGGTCGGTGTCGGCGACCACGCGGGCGACGCCGTCGCGTACCCAGGGCAGGAAACGCAGGCCACCCATGTCAGCGGACCTCCAGTTCGGCGGGGACGATCCGGGGGCGCGGCACCCGGACCCGGGGCCGGCGCAGCGTGCCGGCACGGCGGGACGGTTCGGTGGCCCCGGCCGCGGCGCGCGGCGCCGGGACCGGCCCGCGGGCGGCGGCGCGGCGCGGCGCGGGCACGGTGAACCCGGCGTCGCCGGGGCCGGCGTCGGCCAGGCCGAGGGCCGGGCCGGTGAACCGGGCCGGCCCGGCACGGCGGCTGCCGGCGAACGCGGCCGGCGCGGTGGCCGCGAACCGGGCCAGCAGGTCGCCGCCGCCGGTCGCCGCGAGGCGGCGCGTCGCGGGCAGCGGCCGGCCGGCGGCGTCCGGGTCGTCGATGACGATCCGGTCGTACGCCGAGTCGTCGCTCAGCGGGGCGAACGCGGTGAGCGCGGCGTCCGGCAGCGCGGTGCCGTCGGGCAGCGCCACCGTGCGACCGGCCGCCAGGCGGACGAACCCGGGAGTGGTGAGCTGCTCCTCCGGCGACAGGTCACGGAACTGGCCGGGGGCGAAGTCGTCCTCGACCGGCTCGCCCAGCGCGCCGGCCAGCTTGTCGTCGCCGGCGCCGACGCTCACCCCGGTCAGGGTGAACCGGTTCGGGCCGCTGATCCGCGAGGTGCCCATCCGGGACAGCTCGGTGTCCAGCGGCAGCACGTTCTCCCGCACCGACAGCAGGGCGCCCGGTTGCAGCAGCACCGGGCCGCTCCAGCCGGCCAGGTCGCGCAGGGTGACCGGCTCCCCAGCGGTGATGGCGGGGCGGACCTCCCACGCCTCCGGGGTGGACAGCGCCGCGCGCAGCGCCTCGCCGGCGTCGACCCAGCTGGGCTCGTCGGCCGCGGCGGTGTCCCCGTCGGTCCAGGTGAACTTCGCCGACACCTCCCAGAACAGGAACTTGATGCGCGCCTCGCCCCACGCCTTCCACGGGCCGGGACCGCTGATCCCGACCAGCAGGTTGACCGCCAGAAGTTCCTTGTCCTTGAACTTCAGTGACACCGTGGCGCCGATCTCGGCGGTGAACCAGAACGGCTTGAACTGGAACATCACGTCGAGCCAGGCGCGGCCGTCGATGACGAAGCCGCCGCCCTCGAAGTGCAGCTTCAGCTCGGCCCCGAACTGGGCGGTGTTGCTGGTCACCGCGAGGTACGCGCTGAGGTTCAACCCCTTGCCGGACTTCTGCAGGGCGATGGTGAACCGTTTGACCGGCGGGAAGCCGGGCGGCGGGTCGTAGCGGGGGTGGAAGCCGCCGATGGAGACCGCGAAGGTGCTGCCCGCGCCCCACCGGGCGCGCAGCGCCATCTCCCCGGAGACCGGCCGGCCGAACAGCTTCGAGTCGATCAGCGCGGCGTCGACGCTGATCTCCCGCTTGGCGAAGTCGACGATGCCGGCCGAGTCGAGCCGGAACTTCCCCGCGTCCTTGAAGTCGATGACCAGCTTGCCGAGCAGCAGGATGCGCACCGGGTCGGGGAACTCGACAAGCACCGCGAGGTCGGCGACGACCTGGCCGCCGAGGAAGTTGAGCCGGACCATCGCGCCGAGCACGGTGCCGGTGGTGTCGACCGGGAAGATCCGGCTCAGCGTGGCGATGACCGCGGGCGCGTTGCCGACCGGGTCCGCCGGGAAGAGCAGGGCGTCCAGGGTGCCCGCGCGGGCCGCGTTGCGCACCTCCTCCGGGTTGGTCCGCCGGTTCCAGCCGACCACCAGGCCGAGGCCGGTGATGGAGATGCCCCAGAACAGCATCAGCCCGGGGAACCACTCGTACGTGCCGGCCAGCAGCAGCGAGAAGGTGTGCCCGCCGTCGGCCTCGGTGAGCCGGCTGCCGTCCGGGTTGCGGGTGTTGAGGATGGCGGTGGCCTGGAGCCGGAAGCCCTTCATGGGGGCCAGCGGCGTGGTGGAGGTCATGCCGAGCTGGAGCACCCCGGCGTACATGCCGCGGGCCTCGTCGACGAAGAGGTAGCCGCCGCCGGAGACGATGCCGTTGTCCATCCGCAGCCCGACGCCGTCCGGGCCCTTGAACCGGGGGCGCAGGTTCGCGGCGCCCAGGTTGCCGCCGGTGGCCCGGTCACCGGACTCGGCGGGCAGCGCCGGCGGGAAGGTCAGGTCGGCCGCGACACCGATGTTCTGCACGACGGCGTGCAGCGGGCCGAGCGTGGCCCGGACCGTGGTGGTCAGGGTCAGGCTCAGCGCGCGGGTGGCGGTGGACGCCTCCAGCGCGATCCGCAGCCCCTCGATGCCCAGTCCGTGCCAGGACAGGTGCACCGGGTACTCGGCGGCGAGCGCGGCCGCGCCGGACAGGTGCAGCCCGCCGCGCATCGACCAGGCGAGGCCGAGGTCGAGGCCGACCCGCAGCCCGTCGGCGGGGAGCAGCTTGGTCAGCAGGCCGTCGCCGTCGCCGGCCCGGACGACCAGTTCGGCCCGGCCGGCGCGGAGGCTCAGTTCGACGTCGTCGCGGCCGGCGCCCAGGGTGGCCCGGCCGTCGATGACGAGTTGCTCGACGGCGAGGTGGGTGCCGCCGGGCGAGCCGAGGATCCAGCCGGGCTGCCCGGCCGGGGCGATCCGGGCGACCTCGGCGGCCCACTTCACCACCGCGGCGTCGCCGCTGAAGGTCACGCCCGCGCTGTTGATGGCCAGGGCCGGTCCGGCGCCGCTCAGTTCGGTGGCGACCGTCCACTTGCCGATGGCGCCGTCCAGGCGGGCCTCGCCGGTCGGGGCGAGGATCACCGTGAAGCGGCCGTCCCAACTGGCCAGGCCGAGGGTGGCGCCGAGGCCGAAGGTGGGGGTCCAGGGCGCCAGCCCGGCGCCGGGCGGCGGCGTGCCGTCGGGGGTGCGCAGGCCGCTGAACCGCAGCCGCAGCAGGCTGTCCGCCAGCCGTCGGCCGACTTCGCCCTGGTCGGGGCCGAGGTCGGGCCGGACGCCCTGGTCGGCGTCGAGGCCGAGGGCCCGCAGCGCCCGGGCCAGCCGCGGCAGCAGTCGGGCGGAGAACTCGGCCACCCCCTCGGGGGTGTCCAGGCCCTGCGGCGCGTACCGGTCCCTGAAGTACGCGCCGGGGTCGCGGACCAGGTCGACCACCCGGTCCAGGTGCAGCTCGTCACGGCGCTTCGGCAGCCGGACCGGCGAGTCGCCCGGCGGCATCGGCGCGCTGGGCGGGTTGGCGGCGGCCGGGTCGACCAGGCCGAGCAGGTCGAGCAGCGGCACCACCCAGGGCGCCCGGCGCAGCAGGTAGGTCAGCACCAGCAGGTCGACCAGGTCGTCGGCCAGCTCCTCGGCGAGCCCGGGCACGTCCGGCAGGCCGTTCTTCACGGTCGGCAGGTCGCCGATCTTGCCGACCACCCCGCCGACGGCCTCGCCCAGCTTGGTGAGGCCGGCGATGCTGTCGAGCTTCGCGTCGTCGCGCACCGCCGCGAGCGCCTCCAGGGCGTCCCCGACGGTGCCCGCCCACTCCTCGAAGCGGGCGGCGTCGAAGCCGCTGACCGCCTCCAGGTCCCAGCCGAGCGCGCGCATCAGCCGCGCCCGCCGCCACGGGTCGTACGCGGCCAGCACCGGCTCGGCGAACAGCTTGATCTCGTCCCACAGCAGGGCGAGCACGTTCTTCGGCTCGGTCATCGCAGCTCCCGTCCTTGCGTACCGCCGGTCATGCCGTGACCCGCGGCAGGTCGCTCAGGTCCAGCCGCAGCGAGCCGCGGGCTGCCGAGAGGGTCCGCTCGCCCGCCGGCAGCGCCGTCACGGGCAGCGTGTAGCGGTGCCCGGCCGGCCAGGTGGGCCAGCCGACCAGCGAGGCGAGCGCGGTGGCCACCGGAGCGTCGGCGCTCACCACCTGCCGGATCGCGCCGATGAGCGCGTTCTCGTGGGCGTCGGTCCACCCGGTGGGCGGACCGTCGAAGTTCTGCAGCGCCTTGGCCCGGGTCAGCACGGTGTGCAGCTCGCTGGCCGCCCGGGGCCGGGTGCGGAACTCCGGCTTCTCGCCCACCGACGCCGGGGGTCCGACCGCCACGAGCTGGTGCGCCCGGTACTGCTGCCAGCAGGCGAGCAGGGCGACCGACCGTTCGGAGGTGAACAGGTCGCCGATCCGGGCCCGGCGGGGCTGCCCGTCGGCGCCGGTCACCCCGGGCACCGTCGGCGCGGCCGCCGGGTCCGGCGAGTCCCAGTCGGTGACGAGCAGGTCGTGCAACCGCTGCCTGGCGACCGTCCACATACCCCGGCGCACCCCGTCGTGGCCGCGCAGGGCCAGCGCGTACCGGTGCAGCCAGTGCCAGGAACGGAGCCCGAGCAGCTCCAGCGTGGTGCCTACCGATTCGCGGGCCGCGCCGGTCGAGTCGGTCTCCGCCGGGCGGGCCCGCAGCACCCGCAGCTCCGGGTGGAGCAGCCCGCCCCCGTCCTTGCCCCAGCCGGGCACGGCGTTGATCCCGCCGAGCCCGCCGAGCGCGTCGTACGCGTCCCGGTCGGTGGCCCGCAGCCAGGCCAGGTACGCCCACATCTCACCGGGCTCCGCGCCGATGTCCAGCGCCGGGGGCAGCGTGGTGGGCACGGTCCGCGGCCCGTCCGCCCGCCAGCCGAACGGGCCGAACCGGAGCACCGCCGGGTCGTCGGCCGCGACGGCGTCGAACCAGCCGCCGGCCGCGTCGGGCACCCGGTTCTCGGCGACCGCGCGGAGCACCTTGAAGGTGGAGAGCTGACGGGCGGCGCGGGCGCCGGGGTCACCGCCGCCCGCGATCGCGGCGGCCAGCGCCGTCAAGGTGGGCCCGGTGCCGTCGTCCTGCGGCCGGGGCAGCAGCGCCTCCGGCAGCAGCTCCGACTCCGGGTCGAGCACCGGCCCGCTCCACTCGGCGTCGGTGGCGTGGCCCCGGTACGCACCGAGCCGGATCAGCTCCGGGTGCCCGGGCGGCGGGTTGCCCGCGCCGGCGGGCCGGCCCGTCACCACGCGCGAGTAGAGCCGCTGGTCGGTGGCCGTGACCTCGTCGAAGAGCCAGACGTTCGGCTGGGCCAGCCGCTGTGGGGTGTCCCCGGTGACCTGCCAGGACTCCACCACCACGGGGCAGCGCCAGCGCTTGTCCAGCCAGTGCTTGACGGCGACCTGGGTGGCCAGGTCGGCCACCCCGCTGATCGGCCCGAGGTAGCGCTCGGACTCCGGCACGTCGACCGGTTGCAGCCGGTCCGACCACCGGGGCGCGGTCGCGCCGGCCGGCTCGACGGCCGCGCGCTCCCCCCGGGCGTACGCCTGGAACTCCCGCACCGCCCAGTAGGTGACGAGGCCGTAGCTGCCGTCGGTCGCGCCGGGCGTGCGGAAACCCAGTGTGGCGAGGTCCTGCTGGAGGCGGCTCACCCAGCGCTCGGTGACCAGTTTCCCGGGCCGCTCCACCCCGTCGTAGCGGGCGAGCGCCGTGCCGGCGGCGTCCTGGTCGCCGGCGCGCAGCACGAACCCGCCGTACGGCGCCGGCGTGGTCAGCGAGCAGCCGAACGACAGGTCGACGGTGTACGTGGTGAGCGCGGCGGCCCGGTTCTCCCCGGGCAGGTGCCACCAGAGCCGCTGGGTGGCCGTCTTGCACTCGCCGGCCGGCCAGTCGAAGGTGATCTCACCGAGGTTGTTGCGGCCGACGATCTCCTTGCCGTTGCCCCAGGAGCCCTTGTAGTGGTCCAGGTTGCGGGCCGCCGCCAGGTACTGGGCGAGCGCCTGGTCGCGGGGCAACCCGGCCGGGTCGACCACGGCCTCCGGGGTGCCGTCCCGGCGGACCTCCGGGTCGGCCTCGTCGTGCCGGAGGAACTGCACGTACACGTTCCACTCGGGCGGCCGGCCGAGGATCTTCAGGGCGTCGTAGTCGCTGACCGAGGGCCGGCCGGACACCCACCAGCCGGTGGTGGCGTCGGCCCCGACGGTCACCTGCACGCCGGCCTGCATCCGCTGGCCCTCCTTGTCGGGCCGCTCGTTGGCCCAGCCGACCAGGTCGATCCGGCCGGTCACGTCGAGCAGCGGCACGTAGCCGACGTCGTGCAGCGCCCGCGTCGCCGTGTCCTCGTTGCGGAACGCGCTGGCCACGAAGCCGGCGAGCACGCCCTCGGTGCGGTTGACCCCCTCGTACGGCTTGGCCCGGTCGGGCCCGCAGCCGTAGGGGAGCGTCGCCGAGTAGCGGATCCGCTCGGCCGAGCCGAAGTGGATGTCCCCGCCGAGCAGCACGAGCCGCCGGCGGCGTACCCCGTCCGGGCCGGGCGGCGCGGCGGCGAAGAGCCGGGCCAGCACCTTGTGCACGGCGGCGTCGCTGGCCACCCAGGCGTCCTCGGCGTCGGCGGTCCACCGCCCTGCCGCCGCCTTGGCCAGCGGCTGGGCGAACTGTTCCAGGATCGGCACACCGAACAGCGCCACCGGCTGCGCGACCACGCTGACCCCGTCGTCGCCGAGCACCCCGCCGCCGGTGAGCATCTCGTCCAGCGGGTCGTCGTCCAGCAGCAGGCCGCCGGGGTGGCCGGGACCGCCCGGATACTGCCGCCAGGTCCGGGTGTCCAGCGCGATCAGCTGGTAGCGCGGCCAGGTCACCGTGTAGTGGTAGGTCAGCGCGCCGGCCGGGCGCACGAGCTTCCCCTCCGGGGTGACCCCGGTGGGCAACCCCAACCGGGTACGCAGGGCCAGGTCGTCGGCATCGTTGGGCGCGGCGGACCAGCCGCGCAGGGCGGTGAGCGCGGCCCGGCCGGGCTCACCGGCGGCGCCGCTCTCGGCGAACCGGTCCGGGGTGTTGCCCCAGGCCTGGAAGACCACGAAGGCGGCCATCGCGTTGCGCACGATCCGCCGGCCCAGCGGCGAGGTGACCACCGCGTCGTCCACCCAGGACCGGGTCATGTTCCAGTCGTCGGTGACCTCGTGGTCGTCGGCGACCATGTACGTCGTCACGTTGGCGAGCTGCCGGCGCACCGCGGCCAGGCCGGCCCGGAAACCGGTGAGCGCGAGGGCCTGCCGCTGCCACCGTTCCCAGCGCTCGATGATCTCCTTCTGCTGGGCGCTCGGCGAGTACGGCCGGCCGGCGCGCATCAGGTCGTAGACCGTCTCGCCGGGGCGGCGGTCCTGCGGGTCCTTGAGGATCCGGGTGTCCGCGGGCAGCACGTGCTCGAAGGTCGGCCAGCTCGCCGGCCAGAGCACGTCCGACCAGGCCAGCAGGTACATGCACAGGTACTCGCGCAGCGACATCAGATGACTGTCGGCGTACCCGGAGGTGAACTTCGCGTCCCGGGCCACGGCGGTGGCCCGCTTTCCCGGCAGGTACGTCAGGTCGGTCGGCGGCGAGCTGGTGCCGACCGGCATCGCCTCCGGGGCGAGCCCCAGCCGCGCCGCCACCCCCTGGTACGCGGGGACCGCCGGCTCGCTGCCGACGGCCGGCAGCGCGTCGTGGCCGTGGATGATGCCGAGCAGCGGATCCGCCACGTCGTCGGCGTAGATCTGGTCGCCGCCGAGGACGAGCTGGTGCGGGCGGCGCGCCGGGTCCCCGCCCGCCGCCGCGATGATCGGGTCGAGGGCGGGGAAGGCGTCCTGGCCCTCGCCGTGCGGCTTGCGGCACGAGCCGTGGAAGATGCGCAGCTGGTTGGGGTCGGTCGGCGGGGTGACGAAGGTGGGCACGGCCGGCACCGCGGCCGGCGCCTGCGGGTGGCCCTGGTAGGTGAGCGCGGTGCGGGCGGCCGCGGCGGTGGCGGCCACCACGTCGGGGTCGAACAGGCTGCCCGCGCTCGCCCCGCCGGCGAACGCGAGGTCGTAGCCGTAGAGGGTGCCCGGGGCGAGGGTCACCCCGGTGACGGTCACCGCGGCCACGTGGAGCCGGTCGGCGAGCTTGACGGTGGCCCGGCTCCCCGTGCCGACGGTGGCGCCGCGGGCGTAGCCGGGGGCGGCGCCGAGCGCGAAGACGGTCAGCGTCACCGTGCACTCGGCGCGCAGGGCGACGAAGACGGTGACGCCGGTCGGGTCGGCGCGGCGCACGATCGGGCCGCAGAGCACGAGGGGCAGGCCGGTCGGAGCGGTCATGCGGTGTCCCTTCACCCGCGGCCGGTGTTTCGTTCGGCCTTGATTGAAGTCACTGCGTAACCGCGCGAACACCCTCGCAACAGCGCGAAGGTTCGACCTTGCCGGGTGACAACCGTCGGGCCGACGACGGGGGTGCCCGGCTGACCGTCCAGGCTGAACGTCCACTCAGGCTGTTTCACTGACGGAGACCCGACGCGCGCTTGTCCCGGGCGGCCCGGGCGCGCTAGTACCGCGGCCGCGGTACATCTCCGCGCCAACTCGACTATCCGGCGGCGTTTCGGGCACAGTGTCCCGGGTGGGCGACGTACGGGATGGAACGGTGGCCGCGCCGGTGCGGGTGGCGGTGGTCGCCGAGCCGGGTCTGCTGCGGACGGTCGTGGTCGCGGTCCTCGCCGCCACGCCGGACTTCGAGGTGGTCGGCGAGACCGAGCCGGACCGGAGCGTGTCGGCGCTGCTCGCCGCCTGCCGTCCGGACCTGCTGCTCGTGGACCTCGACGCGGTGGATGACCCCGCCGCCGTCGCCGGGCCGCCCGGCGCCGACGGGCGCGCGGTCGTCGTGCTGACCGCGCGGCGCACCGCGCGGGCGCTGCGCCGCGCTCTCGGTGCCCGGGTGCGCGGGGTGGTGGCCACGGACGTGCCGCCGGAGGAACTGGTCGAGCTGTTGCGGGCGGTCGCCCGCGGGCAGCGCATGATCGACCCGCTGACCGCGCTCGCCGCCCTCGACGCCGCGGTGAACCCGCTCAGCGAACGGGAGCGGGAGGTGGCCGCGGCGGCGGCGGAGGGTCTGCGGACCGGGGAGATCGCGAAGCAGCTCCACCTGGCCCCGGGCACCGTGCGGAACCACGTGTCGAGCCTGTTGCGCAAGACCGGGGCCCGCAGCCGCTGGGAGGCGGTCCAGCGGGCCCGGGATGCGTGCTGGATCTGACGACACGCGGATCACGGCTGTTGCGTAGCGGTCACCTTCGATTAAATTCCTGACGGTGCGTCACCAGGCGCGCACGTGTTGTCAGGGATCGGGGGGTCATGTCCGGGAGTCGCCATGGTCCGCACGCTGCTCGCGCTCAAGGGTGGGTTGATCCGAGGGGCCCTCGCCCACCTGCTGGCGGCCGAGGGCGACATCGACGTCGTGGGCGAGGCGGCCACGGCGCACGCGTTACGGGACGCGCTGGCGGGTGACCGGCCGGACGTGGCCGTCGTCGACGCCGACCTCGTACCGCTGCACCAGCTCGCCCGGATCGCCGCGGCCGGGCCCGACGGCGGGGGCCGGCTGCTGGTCCTGGTCGAACAGCGCCGCGCCGCCCGGGTCCGCCCGGTGCTCGCCGAGCACGGGCGCCGGATCGGTTTCCTGAGCCGGGACGTGCCGCCGCAGCGGATCGCCGAGGGCGTACGGCTGCTCGCCCGCGGTGAACTGGTGCTCGATCCGGACCTGGTGGTCGCGGCGCTGGAGGTCGCCGACAGCCCGCTGACGCGCCGCGAGCGGGAGGTGCTCGACGTGGCGGCCGAGGGACATCCGGTCCGGGACATCGCCGAGAAGTTGACCGTCTCGGCGGGGACGGTGCGCAACCACCTGTCCCGGATCATGGCGAAGACCGGCGCGCGGACCCGGTTGGAAGCGGTGCGGATCGCCCGGGAGTCGGGCTGGATCTGACCGGCTCCGCCCCGGCCTCCCAGTAGCCCACCAGCTCCCGGTAGGCGGCCGAGCGGGCCAGCAGACCCTGGTGGTCGTCGAGCAGCGCGTGGCGGCCGTCGAGCAGCAGCACCCGGCGGGCGCGCAGCGCCGAACTGACCCGGTGGGCCACCACCACGAGTGTGCCGGCCCGTTCGGCGAACGCGGTCTCCAGCCGCGCCTCGGCGGCCGGGTCGAGGTGGCAGGTGGCCTCGTCGAGGACGACCAGGGGGGCGGGCGAGAGCCAGGCGCGGAGCAGGGCCAGTTCCTGACGCTCCCCGGCGGACAGGCCGGTCGGGCGCAGCGTCGCGTCCAGGCCGCCGAGGCGGTCCACCAGCCCGGACAGGCCCAGCCGGGCCGCCGCCCGGACGATCGCCGGGTCCGCCAGGTCGGGCCGGAGATAGCGGAGGTTGTCCCGGAGACTGCCGGTGAAGACGTAGGCCTCCTGCGGGATCAGCACCCGTCGCCGGGCCAGCTCGGCGGCCGTGGCCCCGGCCACCGGCGTCCCGCCCACCTCGACCGTGCCGGCCTGCGGACGCAGCACCCCGGCGATCAACGCGGCCAGGGTGGACTTGCCGATCCCGCTGGCGCCCACCACCACGAGGTGGTCGCCGTCGGGCACGTCGAGGTCGAAGCCGTCGAGCACCGGTTCGGCGTGCGGCCCGTACCGGAACGTCACGCCGCGCAGGGACAGCGCCGGCGGGCCGGGTCGCGCGGGCCGGGCCGGGCCGGCGGGCGTGGCCGCCCCGGACACCGGGACGGCGGTGCGCAGCAGCCGGTCCAGGGTGACGGTGAACCGCAGCCCTCCGGCGGCCACGCCCTGGACGAGGGTGTGCAGGGCGGGTTGCACCCCGCGGACGACGTAGACCAGGGCGCCCAGCACCGCGCCCGGCCCGAGGCCCTGCCGGACCAGCCAGGGGGTGGCGAGCACGACCACCGGCACCGGCAGCCAGCCGCCGACGGCCAGGCTCAGGCCACGGGTGACGGCCATGCCGGCCAGCCGCCTCTCCACCCGCGCCTGCGCGTCGACGTGCCGGCCCAGCCACCGGGTGACCTCGTCCCGCACGCCGCTGGCCGAGACGTCGCGGTGGCCGGCGATCGCCGTGACCGCGACCCGGGTGAGGCGTTCGTCGGCGAGCACGTACTCCCGCTGGCGGGCGATCATCGCCGGTACGGCCGCCGCGAACAGGGCGAGCCCGGCCAGCACCGGCACGGTGACGAGCAGGGCGGCCGGGGCGGCGAGGGAGCACAACCCGACGATCGCGGCGCAGGCGGCGAAGAGGAAGCCGCGGACCACCGTCAGCAGGCCGGCCCAGGTGTCCCGGACGATCTCCACCTGATGGGTCAGGCGGCCCACCGCCGCGTCGTCCACCCGGCCGTCGCTCGCGCCGGCCAGCGCGCCGGCCACCACCCGGCGCAGCAGGTCGTCCCGGAACGGCTCGACCACGTCGCCGAGGCACGCGTACGCCCGGTTGGTGCCCACGGCGCCGACGAGCACGGCGGCCGCGAGCAGCCCCAGCCAGAGCAGCCCGACCACCGGGCGGCCGGCCAGGAAACCGGCGTCCACGGCCCGCGCCGTCAGCAGCCCGGCCAGCGCCGCCGGCAGCGCCTCGGCCACCGACCAGGCCGCCAGCCGGGCGAGCGCGGGCCGCCGCGCCCGCAGCGCGGCCCGGGTCACCGCACCGACCGTGGTCACGACCGGAACACCGCCCGGTAGTCGGGGTCGGCCCACAACTCGGCGTGCGGACCGACCGCGCGGATCCGTCCGCCCGCCACCCAGGCCACCAGGTCGGCCCGGGCGGCGGTGCCGACCCGGTGGCTCACCACGACCCGGGTACGCCGGTCCGCCCGGTCGGTCAGCGCCCGGCTCACCCGGTACTCGGTCACCGTGTCCAGGCTGGACGTGGCGTCGTCGAGGATGAGCAGCCGCTCGGCCCGCAGCGCGCGGGCGAGGCCGAGTCGTTGCCGTTCCCCGCCCGACATGGCGACCCCGGCCAACGGCGTGCCGTACCGGTCGGGCAGCCGCTCGACGAAGTCGTCGATGGCGGCGGCCCGTGCCAGCGGCACCGGGTCGGCTCCGCACCCGACCGCGGCGCCCACCGTCTCGCCGACCAGCACGGGCCGTTCGAACCCGTAGCCGACCGCCGCGTGCAGCGCCGCGGCCGACAGGTCGGGCAGCGGCACCCCGTCCAGCCGCACCTCCCCGGCGTCCGGGTCGCGCAGCCGGCCGGCGACGGCCGCGAACAGCGACTTGCCGGCGCCGGACGGGCCGACGACAGCGAGCAGCGCGCCGCCCGGCACCCGCAGGTCCACCCCGTCGAGCAGCGGCCGGCCGTCGTCGGCCCGCACGGCGACCCCGCGCAGTTCCAGGTGGCCGGGGCCGGGCGGCAGGGTCCGGGCGCCGTACCGGCGGGCCGGTTCGGTGAGCACCTCGGCGGCGCGACGACAACCGGCGCGTACCCGGACGGCCTTGTTGAGGGCGCTGACCACGGTGCCCAGGCCGGCGCCGAGCGCGGCGTACTGGAGGGCGGCCAGCAGGTCGCCCGGCGTCAGCCGCCCGGCGGCCAGGGAGAGCCCGCCCACGGCGACGACCGCCAGTTGCAGCATGGGGCTGAGCACCGCACCCCGGGTCGCCGCCCCGGCCAGCACGGTCCACGTCCGGGTGCCGTGCCGCCGCAGCTCGGCCACCGGGGCCAGGACCCGCTCGACCTCCCGACCGGTGGTGCCGGCGGCGGCGATGGTCCGCGCTCCGGTCAGCGCCTCCACCAGCAGCCCGGCGAGGTGCCCCTGGGCCCGCTGGTAACCGGCGACGGCGGCGGACGCGTCGGCGACGAACCCGCGCAGCAGCACGCCCAGCAGCACCAGCCCGACGACGAATGTCGCGCCGAGCCACGGATCGATCATGGTGAGGGCCACCAGGCTGCCCACCGGCGGCAGCAGCACGGTGCCGGCCAGCACGACGGTCGGGGCCGCCTGCCCCGCGTCGGCCACTTGGCCCACCAGGCGACCGACCAGGTCACCCACCGGGTGACGGGCCGCGGTCCGGGGATCGAGGGCGAGGAGGTGCCGGATCAGGGTGTGGCGCAGGCCGGCGACCGACCGTGCGCTCGCCGCGCCGGTGCCGTAGTCCCGCACCACGCCCGCGCCGACCAGCAGGGCGACGAGGCCACCCACCGCGGCGAGCCAGCGGCCGGCGGACTCCCCGGCGGTGGCGCCGACGGCGGCGTCGACCGCCCGCCCCAGGGCCGCGGGCAGCGCCAACTCGGCCGCCGCCCCGGCCACGGTGACCAGGGCCAGCACCGGGGTCCACCAGCCGGCGGACCCGACGGCGCGCCACAGGAGCCGGTCGGCCGGGGTCATCGCACCTCCACGGGCGCGGCCCCGGACCGGCGTGAGCCGGCCCGGGGCCAGGCGAACCGATCGTCAGTTGCAGGTGGTGATGCTCAGCGAGCTGTCGCCGCAGAGCAGCAGGCTGGCCTGGCTGCCACCGCCGGTACGCTCGGCGGCCGGCAGTTCCATCCCCTGAAGGTCGAGCAGTGCCATGACTTTCCCCTTTCGCTGGTGATGACGTGTCGCTCGGGTCGGTTGGCTGGTCATCGGTGCCGATAACCGCCGGGTCAGTTGCAGGTGGTGACGCTCAGCGAGCTGTCGCCGCAGAGCAGCAGGCTGGCCTGGCTGCCACCGCCGGTACGCTCGGCGGCCGGCAGCTCCATCCCCTGGAGGTCGAGCAGGGCCATGTCGTTCACCTCCTTCCGTACGCGTCGGGTCGGTCCGCCCCGGGGTGACCCCCGGGGAGCTGGGTGGGCCGGTCAGTCACCGGCCGGTGGGGTGGGCCCGGCGGGCGTGGCGCCCGGCAGCGGTGCGAGGAACGGCAGGCCGGGGCCCGCCGGCCGGGTCGCGGCGAGGGCGCTCAGCACGCCGGCGGTGCCGGTGGCCAGGTCCATGGAGAGCCGCAGCAGCTGGTCGCCGGGGAAGGCGGTCAGCCCCCGGTACGGCAGGGCGTGCCAGCTCAGCAGCCGGGCCTGCCGGCGAGCGGCTTCGCGCTCACCCCGCGCGGCCAGGTAGGTCACGATCCCGGCGCGGCCGGCGAAGAGCCCGGACTGGGCGTAGAACGGGAAGTCGGCGCAGCGACGGATCCGGGCGGCGGCGGTGCGCGACGTCTCGTCGCCGTGGTGGCGCAGGTACTGGTCGAGCACCAGGCCGACGCCCACGCTGCCCTCGGCGAGGTAGGGCATGGTCCGCCAGCCCTCGTTGACCTCCAGGTGGCCGGCGTCGCGCCGGACGCACCGCCGCAGGTCCTGGCGCAGCGCGGTCGCGGCGTGGTCGAGCAGGCTCCGGTCGTGGTCCAGCTCGTACATCCGCAGCAGCATCAGCGCCACGCCGGCGCCGCCCCGGAACAGCCCCGCGTACGGGTGGCGGCCACCGCTGACCTCGGCGACCGAGTCGACGTCGCCGAGCCGGTCGACGACCAGGTCGACGGCCCGCCGGGCCGCGTCGGCGTAGCGCCGGTCGCCGGTGAGCCCGGCGAAGTGGGCCAGGTTGAGCGCGACACCGGACAGGCCGCTCATCAGGTCGTTGCCGAGTTCGGTCCACGGCTCGTCGAGGCAGCGCTCCAGCAGCCGCAGCGCCTCGGCGCGGTGCCCGAGCAGGTCCAGCACGTACGCGACGCCGTGCAGCCCGTCGTAAAAGCCGAGCCGGCTGCCCGACGCCGGTTCCCGTACCCGGTCGATCAGCCACCGCTCGTGCTCGGGGTCGGTGCCGGCGCCGGCGGCGTGCAGCGCCCAGAGCACCCCGGCCGCGCCGTGGGCCAGGTTCAGCCCGCCGTCGGCCCCGGCGAACTGCCGGATGTCGCCGGGGAAGAGGCGGTCGTCGCGGTGCGGGGTGGCGCTCGCGGTGATCGCGGCGGCGAGCCGGTCCCGCAGTGCCGGCCAGTCCTCCGGGTCGATCCGCGACGCGTCCTGGTGTCCGCTCCCGGTCGCGGTCGCGCCGAGGATCACGGCGACCGCCTCGTCGAGCAGGCCCCGGGGGACGGGGAACTGTTCCGCCACCACGTCGGCCAGGTGGGCCGCCTTCTCCGGCGCCAGCCGGAGCATCGCGGTCAGTGGCAGGAAGAGGGCCAGCCGCAGGCAGGCCAGGGCGTACCGGTCGACGTCGAAGCCGGTCCGGTCGCGGGGCGCGGCGAAGGCCTGGTTGCGCAGGGCCGGCCGGGCGGCCGCCGCGGCGGGGGTCGCGACCTCGAAGTCGACGAGCGTGACGGCCCCGTCGTCGCCGACCATGATGTTGAACATGTGCAGGTCGCCGTAGACCACGCCGTGGGCGTGGATGGCGTCGACCGCCTCGGCGACCTGTCGGTGGAGGTCGAGGGCCCACCGGGTGTACGCCTCCCGGTCGGCGTCGAGGTGGACCAGCGGGTAGCGCTCCACCACCAGCTGGTTCAGCGGGCGGCCCGCGACGAACGCCAGCGCCAGGAACTCGTGCCCGCCGAAGCTGAACTCGTCGTGCACCCGCACCAGGTGCGGCACCCCGGCGAGCCGGCGCAGCGTCTCGGCCTCCCGGCGCAGGCGGGTCACCGCGTCCGCGCCGGTGGCGTCCAGCCCGGCGTGCGGGCGGGCCTCCTTGAGCACGACCCGGTCCCCGGTGCGGGTGTCCCGGGCCTCGTAGAGACCGCCGCCGTTGGAGAAGTGGATGACCTTCTCGATCCGGTAGGGCAGGTCGGTGGTGGTGGCCGCGTTCCGGGCGGCCAGGTGCGGGGCGAGGAAGTCGGGCAGGGTGACCCAGTCGGGCACGTGGAAGACCGGGTCGCGCCGGTCGGGCACCAGGGTGCCGGTGGCGTCCTCGACGGCCGGCACCACCTGGCCCTCGGGGGAGAGGCAGTACCGGGCGGCGAAACCGCCGTAGCGCAGGTACACCGGGCCGTCGCCGTAGCGCAGGTCGCTCAGGATGTACGGCCCGGTCTCGCCGTCGAGCAGCGCGGCCAGTTCCTTGGCGGTCAGCTCCAGTTCCGCGTTGTCGCGGGGGTAGACCGTGATGAACTTGCCGCTGGCGGCCCGGCGGGCGTACTTGCTGTTGCGCATGAGCAGCATCCGCGGGCCGCGCAGGTACTTGAACGGGATGCCGCGGGGCTCGCAGTAGTCCATCACCCGGGCCAGCACCCGCTCGGCGTTGTCCAGCCGGGCCGACACGTGGATCTTCCACCCCTGCGGCGGGAGGGAGCCGGCGACCGGACCGTGCACCAGCCAGTCGTCCTTGACCTCACGCTCCCAACCGGGCGCCGGCGGGCGGTCCGCCGCGTAGCCGGGGGTCTCGACGTCGGAGCTGGCGAGCGAGTCGTAGAACAGCGGGTCGACCGCGCAGTACGAGTCGTACCGTTCGTCCATGTCGTCTGCCTCCACCGGCTGATCGGTTGAGGTCCATCCTTCGGACGGCGGAGGGGGGAGCAAAGTGTGCTCAGTCATGACCCGGGCGTGAGTTTCACACCCCGATTTCGTGACAACGGCGGAGTTTGAACTCGCGAATGCCGCGCCAGGAGTGCGGCGCTCTCCCGCCGGACAGGCGAAGACCCGCACCGGCCGCGGGCCGGTGCGGGTCTTCCCGGGCCGGCCGACGGCCGGCGGGTGGACTCAGTAGACGGTCACGCCGTACGCGCTCGCCGCCTCGGTGACGGGCTGGAAGAAGGTGGTGCCGCCGCTGCGGCAGTCACCGCTGCCGCCGGAGGTGATGCCCAGCGCCTTGGTGCCGTCGTAGAGCGGGCCGCCGGAGTCGCCCGGTTCGGCGCAGACGGTGGTCTGGATCATGCCCCGGACCGTGCCGCCGCCCTGGTAGCGGACTGTCACGTTCAACGCGGTGACCGTGCCGCCGTGGGTGCCGGTGGTCGAGCCGGTGCGCTTGACCGCCTCACCGACGAACGCGTTCGCGGCGGTGTAGCCGCCGGGGTGGCTGAGCGCGGTGTTGTCGTAGCGGACGAGGGCGTAGTCGTTGCCGGGGAAGCTGGAGCTGACGGTCGGCCCGATCAGCGTCTTGAGGCCGGAGTCGGTGTACCAGGTCTTCGCGACGTTGCCGCAGTGCCCGGCGGTGAGGAAGTAGTAGACGTTCGACTTCACCACGTTGAAGCCGAGCGAGCACCGGTAGCCGCCGCCGTAGATGGCGTTGCCGGCGGACAGCAGCGGGCGGAAGGTGCCCCGGGCCCGGTCGACCCGGATCGCGCCCGCCGCGGCCCCGGCGCTCTTCTTGACCGCCGCGACCTCGGCGGCGGACACGCTGTCGTCGGCGGTCACCACGACGCGGCCCGCCTCGACGCGCCAGGCGATGCCCTGCACGCCGGAGGCGGCGACGGCGGCGTCGACCCGGGCCAGCTGGTCGGCGGTGAAACCCGGGGCGGCGGCGGAGGCGGCGCCCGGTACGGCGAAGGCGCCGGCGGCCACGAGGCCGACGGTCGCGGCGAGCAGGGGGGTGAATCGGCTTCGGCGGATTCTCACGGTCTTCTCCTGACGGTGAAGGCCGCCGGTTGCGTCGGCGTCCATGCCGTGTCGACGGGGTCGGCTCGGGGTGTGACCTCGACGAACGCTGTAGCGGCGAGTATCTACCCTGGTCGATGGGGATGCAAGGGGTCGGTGGCGCGTCGTCCGGTGCTGACTAGGGTGAGCGCGGGGAGGTGCGGCGAGCATGGTGGAGCTGAGCGGCGACGCGCGGGCCGGACTGGAGGCGGTGGTGCCCGGTGGGGTGGCCACCCGGGCGGCGGACCGGCTCCGGCTGGCTCACGACGCGTCGCACTACCTGCTGCACCCGAGCGCGGTGGTGACGCCGGCCGACGCCGACCAGGTCGCTGCCCTGCTGCGGCACAGCCGCCGCACCGGCACCCCGCTGACGTTCCGCTCCGGCGGCACCAGCCTGAGCGGGCAGGCGGTCACCGACCGGCTGCTCGTCGACACCCGGCGGCACTTCCGCGACCTTGACGTCCTGGACGACGGCCGGCGGGTGCGGGTGCAGCCCGGCGTGGTGCTGCGGCAGGTCAACGCCCGCCTCGCCCCGTACGGCCGCAAGCTCGGCCCGGACCCGGCCAGCGAGTCCGCCTGCACGGTCGGCGGTGTGGTCGCCAACAACTCCAGCGGGATGACCTGCGGCACCGAGTTCAACACCTACCGGACGCTGGAGTCGCTGCTGCTGGTGCTGCCCAGCGGCACCGTGCTCGACACCGGCGCCCCGGACGCCGACGCCCGGCTGCGCGCCGCCGAGCCGGACCTGCACGCCGGCCTGCTGCGGCTGCGCGACCGGGTCCGCGGCAACCCCGACTCGGTGCGCCGGGTCCGCGCCCAGTACGCCATGAAGAACACCATGGGGTACGGGGTGAACGCCTTCCTCGACCACGACGACCCCGCCGACCTGCTCACCCGGCTGGTGGTGGGCAGCGAGGGCACCCTCGCCTTCGTGGCGGCGGCGACCTTCCGCACCGTACCCGTGCACCGGCACGCCGCGACCGGCCTGCTGGTCTTCGACACCCTGGCCGCGGCGATGGCCGCCATGCCGGCGCTGGTGGCCGCGGGGCCGGCGGCGATCGAGCTGCTCGACGCGGCCGCCCTGCGGGTCGCCCAGGGGGACCCGAGGGCGGACGCCGCGCTGCGCGGCCTGGCCGTGCGCGACCACGCGGCCCTGCTGGTCGAGTGGCAGGAGTCCGACCCGGAGGCGCTGGCCGGGCGCGTCGCCGCCGCCCGGCCCGTGCTGGCCGACCTGCCGCTGACCACCCCGGCCCGGCTCAGCGGCGAGGCCGCGGCCCGCGCCGCGCTCTGGCACATCCGCAAGGGCCTGTACGCGGCGGTGGCCGGCGCCCGCCCGTCCGGCACCACCGCGCTGCTGGAGGACATCGCCGTCCCGGTCGAGGCCCTCGCCGACACCTGCGCCGCGCTCGCCGGCCTCTTCGACCGGCACCGGTACGAGGAGAGCGTCATCTTCGGCCACGCCAAGGACGGCAACCTGCACTTCATGCTGAACGAGCGGTTCGCCGGCGGGGCGGCCCCGGAGCGCTACGCCGAGTTCACCGAGGAGATGGTCGACCTGGTGCTCGGCCACGGCGGCACGCTCAAGGCCGAGCACGGCACCGGCCGGGTGATGGCCCCCTACGTGCGCCGCCAGTTCGGCGACGAGCTGTACGCGGTGATGCGCGAGGTCAAGACGCTCTGTGACCCGGACTGCGTGCTGAACCCGGGTGTGCTGCTCAGCGACGACCCGGAGATCCACCTGCGGCACCTGAAGACCGTGCCGACCGTGGAGGAGGAGGTGGACCGCTGCGTCGAGTGCGGCTACTGCGAGCCGGTCTGCCCGAGCCGCGACCTCACCACCACCCCCCGGCAGCGGATCGTGCTGCGCCGGGAGATCGCCGCCGCCCGCGCCGCCGGCGACCCGGCCCTGGCCGGGGAACTGGAGGACGCCTACGACTACGACGCGGTGGACACCTGCGCCGTGGACGGCATGTGCGCCACCGCCTGCCCGGTCCTCATCAACACCGGCGACCTCGTGAAGCGGCTGCGGGCCGACCGCAACGGCGGGGCCGCGCAGGCCGGCTGGCGGGGCGCCGCCCGCCGTTGGGACGCCACCACCCGGGGCATGGCCCGCGGGCTGGACCTGGCCGGCGCGCTGCCGCCCGCGCTGCCCGAGGCGGCCACCCGGGCCGCCCGCGCGGTCCTCGGCGCCGAACGGGTCCCGCAGTGGCGGCGCGACCTGCCCCGGGGCGGCCGGGCGCGCCGGCCCCACCCGGTCGGTGAGCCGGACGCCGTCTTCGTGCCGTCCTGCCTCGGCACGCTCTTCGCCCCGGCGCAGGGCGGCTCCGGCGTGGCCGCCGCCCTGCTCACCCTCGCCGACCGGGCCGGCGTGCGCCTGCTCGTGCCCGACGGGATCGCGAGCATGTGCTGCGGCACCCCCTGGTCGTCCAAGGGCCTCACGGCCGGCTACGAGGCGGTACGCGACCGGGTGCCGCCGGCGCTGCGCGCGGCCAGCCGCGACGGCGTGCTGCCGGTGGTCAGCGACGCCGCCTCCTGCACCGAGGGCTTCACGAAGCTGCTCGCCGGAGCCGGCGACCTGCGGGTGGTCGACGCCGTCGCGTACGCGGCCGGCGAGCTGCTGCCCCGGCTCACCGTGCGCCGCCGGCTCGGCTCCCTCGCGCTGCACCCGACCTGCTCGTCCACCCGGCTCGGGCTGGACGACGCGCTGCTCGCCGTGGCCTCGGCGATCGCCGACGAGGTGGTGGTGCCGGAGGGCTGGCAGTGCTGCGGGTTCGCGGGCGACCGGGGGCTGCTGCACCCGGAGCTGACCGCGTCGGCCACCCGCGCCGAGGCCGCCGCCGTCACCACCCGCTCCTTCGACGGGTACGCCTCGGTGAACCGCACCTGCGAGATCGGCATGGCCCGGGCCACCGGGCAGCCCTACCGCCACCTGCTCGAACTGCTGGCCGAGGCGACCGCCTGACCGGGGCGGGTAGCATCCCGCGACGTGCTGCGTAGTTGGTGGATGGCCGGCCTGGTGCTGGTGGTCGGGGTGGTCGTCGCGGTCCGGGCGTACAGCCCGGTGGTGGGTGTCGTCGAGCTCCTGGTCTTCGCGGTCCTGGCGGCCCTGTTCTCGCCGCTGGTGTTCCCGCGGTCGCTGACCGCCGCCGAGGCGCGGGAGCGCAGCGCGCGCGACGGGCGGCCGGTGGTCTACTGGCGGCCCGGCTGCCGCTACTGCCTCCGCCTGCGGCTGCGGCTGGGTCACCGGGCCGGGCGGGCGTACTGGGTGAACATCTGGCGCGACCCCGACGGGGCGGCGGCGGTCCGGGCGGTCACCGGCGGCGACGAGACGGTGCCGACCGTGGTGCTGCCCGGCGAGGCCGTGGTCAACCCCGAGCCGGCCTGGCTGCGCGAACGCCTGCCGGCCTGACGGAGCGCCGCGTCCAGGCGGCGTGAACCTCGCCGGGCGGGCGGAGATGATCCGCGGCGGGCGGGCAGACTGGTGCCGTGGACGGGATACGGGAACTGCTCGGGGTGGACCTGCCGGTGGTGGCCGCGCCGATGGCCGGTGGGCCGACCACCACGGGGCTGGCGACGGCGGTGGGTGCGGCCGGCGGGTTCGCGTTCCTGGCCGCCGGCTACAAGACGCCCGAGGCGGTGGCGGCCGAGATGGCCGAGCTGCGCGCCGCCGGCCGGCCGTTCGGGGTGAACGTCTTCGTGCCCACCCCGGTGCCGGTGGTGGAGGCGGAGTTCCGCCGCTACGCGACCCGGATCGCCGCCGAGGGCGCGCCCTACGGCCTCGACCTGGCGGCCGCCCCGCGCACCGAGGACGACGACCACTGGGCGGCGAAGCTCGACCTGCTGCGCGCCGAGCCGGTGCCGGTGGTCAGCTTCACCTTCGGCCCGCCGCCGGCGCCCGTGGTCCGGGACCTGCGGCGGGCCGGCACCCGGGTGCTGGTCACGGTGACCGACCCGGCCGAGGCGGCGGCAGCGGTCGACCTCGGGGTGGACGGGCTGGTCGCGCAGAGCGGCGCCGCCGGCGGGCACCTGGGCACCTTCACCCCGGACGCCCCACCGCCGCCGCGCCCGCTGCCCGACCTGGTCGCACTGGTGGCCGGCCGGACCGGGTTGCCGGTGCTCGGCGCGGGCGGGATCGGCGGCCCCGGGGACGTCCGGGCCGCGCTCGCCGCCGGCGCCACCGGCGTGCTGGTCGGCACGCTGCTGCTGCGGGCCGACGAGGCCGGCACCGGCCGGACCCACCGGGACGCGCTGGCCGACCCGCTGCGGGACCGGACGGTGGTCACCCGCGCCTTCACCGGCCGCCCGGCGCGCGGGCTGCGCAACGACTTCATCGACCGGCACGAGGCGGCCGCCCCGCTCGGCTACCCGGCGCTGCACCACCTGACCCGGCCGCTGCGGGTCGCCGCCGCCGGGGCCGGGGACGCCGACCGGCTGCACCTGTGGGCCGGCACGGGCTGGCGCGGCGCCCGGGACGCTCCGGTCGCCGACCTCCTCACGGACCTGACCCACACGCTCTGACCGGGCCCGCCCGCCGTCGCGCCGGCGAACGCCGGGCGCGGAGGGTGCGGACGGGTCTACGGTGCGAGAGGGGACCGGGTGCCGTCGGCGGGGAGGTGGGGTGCGATGTCCGCAGCGCCGCTGTCCGGGCGGGTCGCCGTGGTCACCGGCGCGGCGCGCGGGATCGGCCGGGCCGCCGCCGTGGCGCTCGCCGAGGCGGGCGCGGAGGTGGCCGGGGTGGACGTGGCCGGGCCGGTCAGCCCGATCCTCGACTTCCCGCCGGCCACCCCCGACGACCTTGCCGAGACCGGCCGGCGGGTCGCCGCGGCCGGGGTGCGCTGGTCCGCGCATGTCGCCGACCAGCGGGACATCGGGGCGGTGCGCGCGGTGGCCGCGGCGGTCGAGCGCGAGCACGGCGGCGTCGACGTGCTGTTCGCCAACGCCGGCATCCAGGCGTTCAAGCCCCTGCTGGAGATGGCCGACGCCGACTGGCACGACCAGATCGACGTCAACCTCACCGGCACCGCGAACGTCCTGCGGGTGTTCGCCCCGCTGCTGGTCCGCCGCGGCGGCGGCCGGATCGTGGTCACCTCCTCCACCCAGGGGCACCACGGCACGACGAACGGTGCGGCCTACTCGGCGTCGAAGTGGGGGCTCATCGGCCTGGTCAAGTCGGCGGCGCTGGAGCTGGGCGCGCACGGGATCACGGTGAACGCGGTGATCCCCGGCCTGGTCGACACCGCCCTGACCCGGCACCAGGACCGCTACGCGCAGGCCATCGTCGAGGGCGGGAAGTCCCCGTCCGGGGACCCCGCCGCCGACGAGCGGAGCGCGGTCGAGGCCCTGCGGGCGAAGACCCCGCTCGGGGTGCCGTGGATCCAGCCGGAGGACGTGGCGCCGCTGGTGGTGTTCCTCGCCTCGGACGGCGCGCGGATGGTCAGCGGCACCTCCTTCGCCGCCACGGCCGGCGACAGCGCCCACGTGACCGCCTGACCGGCCGGCGCGGGCCGGGAGCCGCCCGGGCGGCGGCCCCCGACCGTCGGGCGGTCAGCCGGCGACCGAGGCCAGGTAGCGCTCGGCGGCGTCCGGGGTCAGGAACCAGTCCCGGAAGTCGTTCGGGTCGCCGAACCCGTTGGCGAACCGCCGGGCCACCACCGGGTTGCCGGCGGCGGCGCCGAGCAGCTGCTGCACGTGCGGCGGCAACGGTTGCAGCATGGCGTTCGTCCAGCCCGTGACGGCCTCGCCGGTCCCGGCCCAGAAGCGTTCGAAGGTCCGCGTCATCCAGTCCCGGTCGAAGGGCCGGTCGCCGTGCTCCAGGATCGACCCCAGGTACGCGTACGCGCACTTGGCGGCCGTGTTGCTGCCCTGGCCGGTGATCGGGTCGTTGGCCACCACCACGTCGGCCATGCCCAGCACCAGCCCGCCCGAGGGCAGCTCCGCCACCGGGTGGCGCACGGTCGGCGTGTAGCGCCCGGACAGGGTGGCCCGCCCGTCGGTCAGCTCCACCTCGGCGCACCGCTCGTAGATCCACGGCGTGTAGCGGCGGGCCAGGTCGAGGGTGAGCTTCAGGTGCTCGGCCGGGTCGCGCCGCTCGGTCCACAGGTCCAGCGGCCCACCGGGTACCGCCTCCCAGAACAGGATCTCGCAGGGTCCGGAGTGGGTCAGGGCCGGGATGACGAACAGCTCACCCAGCCCCGGGACGGCGTTGAAGCTGACGTGCGGCACCGGCAGCAGCGGGTCCGGGGCCATCCCGTGCACGTACGCCACGGCCAGCCCGCGCTGCGGCGCGTCGTACACCGAGCGGGCCGGGTCGCGGTCGAAGACGCCGACCAGGTCGCCCTTGCCGGCGGCCACCACGGTCAGGTCGTAGCGGCCGAGCCGGGCCAGGCCGTCCAGGTCGCTGGTGGTCACCGTCTGGTAGAGCACCGTCCCGCCGCGCTGCTCGAACAGCCCCAGCCAGTCGGCCATCTTGATCCGCTGGTCGGTGCTCTGCGCCGGCTCGTCGAGCGGGCCGACGATGCGCAGCGCCCGCTCGCCGGGCGGCGCGGAGAGCGACACGTGCAGTCCCTCGATCCGGGGCGCGCGGTCCTGCCACAGGTCAAGCCCGTAGCGGCGTTCGGTGGCGAGCGCGGGGCCGAACATGGCCTGGGTGCTCATCACCCAGCCCCGCCGGATCTCGTCGGGCGTCCGGGCCGACATCACCGTGACGTCGTAGCCCTCGGCCTGCAGGCTCAGGGCGAGCTGGAGCCCGGACTGTCCGGCCCCGACGATCAGGATTCTGCGCATGGTTCCTCCAGGGGTTGGGCTACCGCGCCGCGAGCGCGCCGGCGGCGGGCCGGGGGGTGCGGGACATGGCGTGTTCCACGACCGTGAGCAGCGCCCGCGCCACCGACGACGGGTCGCGGGCGTCGCAGGCGGTCAGGGGTACGTGGGCCGGAAGCGCGAGCGCGGCGCGGACGTCGTCGAGCGGGTGGTGCAGCACCCCGTCGAAGAGGTTCACGCAGACCACGAAGGGCACGTCGCTGTCCTGCTCGAAGTAGTTGACAGCCGGGAACGAGGCGCCCAGGTCGCGGGTGTCGGCGAGCACCAGCGCGCCGACCGCGCCGCGGCACAGGTCGTCCCACATGGGCCAGAACCGCGGCTGGCCGGGTGTGCCGAACAGGTAGAGCACCAGGTCGGGACCGATGGTGAGCCGGCCGAAGTCCATGGCCACGGTCGTGGTCGTCTTGTCGATGCCGGGGTCCAGCCGGTCGACGGTCTCGCTGGCCGCCGTCATCCACGCCTCGGTGTTGATCGGCGGGATCTCCGAGATGGACCCGACGCAGGTGGTCTTGCCGACCCCGAAACCGCCGGCGATGACGATCTTCGCCGAGGTCAGCAGCGGGCTGTCAGGCAAGTTCGCGGAGGCCATCGCGCAGTCTCTCCAGGAGGCGGAAGTCGACGTTGTGGTGGTCGTTGTGCACCAGCAGCCGGTCGGTGGCGGCCAGGTCGTCGACGACGACCCGGGTGACCCCCAGCGAGATGCCGCACACCGCGGAGAGTTCGGCCACCGAGCGGGCCGCCCGGCGGGCCTGCTCGTAGAGCGAGCGGGCCTCGGGCAGCAGCCCGGCGGCGAACACGGCGTCGTAGTAGGGCACCGACACCAGGGTGTGCACCAGCAGCGGCTGCCGGGTGCGGGTGCGGCCGGCGGTCAGCACGTACGGCCGGACCTTCCAGTACCTCATCTGCATGGTCGTCCTCCGGCCGTCAGCGGGCCTGCGCGGCGGTCATCCGGTGCAGCTCGTGCCGGACGGCCGGCGTGAGGGCGTGCCAGACGGCGCCGACGAACTGCGTCATCCGGTACGAGACGACCCGCAGGTCGCAGCCGGGCGCGGCGGCCACCGCCAGGCCCGCGGACTCGCCGACCCGCATGAAGAGCAGGTGCCCGCGGGGCAACCGGACGGTCAGGTACTCGGCGGAGCCCAGCTCCAGCAGGGCGGCGCTGCGGTCGGCCATGCTGAGCAGGCCGGCGGTCAGCGCGGCGAGCTGGTCGCCGAGGTCGCGGCCGACGCCGTGCGAGGCGGCCAGCTGCAGGCCGTCCAGCGACACCAGCATGGCGTGGTTGACCCCGGGCACGTCCTCGACGAACTGCCGGATCAGCCAGGCGCAGTCGGGCAGCCCGTTGCCCGTGCCGGTTCCCGGGTACGCGTGGTTCATGGCTGCCGTCCTTCGTGGTCGGTGGGGGTGCGGGCGTCGCTGACGCCGGCCGCGAAGGCGGCCGTCTCGTCCGGCCACGCCTCGGGCGGGGAGCCCCCCGCGCCGGGGTCGGCGGGGGGTCGGGGCGCCGGGACCTGGTCGCGGACGCTCTCGGGTACCCGTCGGGGCAGTCCGGCGGTGGGCCGTGGGTCGGCGGCGGGCCCGTCGAGGGTGGTGAGCCGGACGGTCGGCCCGTTGGTGCCGTCGTGGGTCGCGGCCATCGGCGTACTCCAGTGGTTGGTCCCGCGCCGGCCGGGTGGCCAGGCCGGCGGTGGCGCGGGCGCGGCGGTGGCCGGCTCCGGGGCGGGGATCTCGCAGAGGAGGGCGCCGGGGACGGCCACGGAGGCGGTGGTCCCGCCGGCGGGCCGGGTGGTGAGGGTGACCCGCAGCTGGTGGGCGACGGCCAGGTGGGCCACCACGGCGAGCCCGAGGTGGGCCGCGGGGTCGAGGGTGACCGGGGTGGCCGGCCGGCCGCTGAGCAGCGCGTTGAGCTGGCCGAGGTGGTCGGGGTGCAGGCCGACGCCGGCGTCCTCGACCCGCAGCAGGACGCCGCCGTCCTCGGTGACGAACGCCGACACGGTCACGGCCGCGGTGGGCGGGGAGAACCGGGTGGCGTTGTCGAGCAGCTCGGTGAGGACGCGGATCACGTCGTCGGCGGCGAACTCGACCACCGCCAGCTCGACGACGTGCCCCACCCGGATGCGCGGATAGTGCTCGACCGCGGAGGCGGCGGCGCGGACCACGTCGACCAGCGGGACGGTCTGGGGATCGGCGTCCTCGACCCGGCGGCCCAGCAGCACCTGGAGGTTCTCCGCGTGCCGCCGGATCCGGGTGTTCGCGTGGTCGATGCGGTAGAGGCGCTCCAGGCGTTCGGGGTCCTGCTCGTCGGCCTCGACGGCCTCCAGGTGGGCGCCCATCTGGTACGCCGCGGCGAGGATCCGCAGGGCGAACTGGTCGCAGATGGCGGGCCACGGTCCGGGCCCCGGGTCCTCCCGGGGTGCCGGTTCGGGTGTCTCCGGCGGCGCGACGTCCCACCGGGCGACGGTGGGATCGAGCCAGCGGGCCGCCCGTTGCCGCCAGGTGGCCCGCGGTGGGGTGGTGTCCGCGCTTCTCACGAAAGAACCGACCTGTCCATGATTTTCGGCTCTGGCATGGTGCAGCAGTCAACCATCCGCTGTGCACCGATTGCAACGTTGGAGGGCAAATTGGTGAGGTTGTCACACTCCCGTCGCCACGCCGTCACGGTGGTGTGATCGGTCCGGGGCCGCGAAACGCAACAGCCGGACGGAGGTTTTTTCCCGGCGGGTCGGCCGGCCGTGGGGCGGCGAGCGGCGTACGGCATGATCATGGAAAGCGACGCGGGAGGGGACGGGCGGATGACGGTGGAGGTGCCGCGCGGCGGCCGGGTGCTCTTCATCGGCGACAGCATCACCGACGCCGGCCGGGACCGGTCCGGCGGCGAGGACCTCGGCACCGGATACGCCATGATGGCCTCCGCCTGGTTCACCGCCCGCCACCCCGGCCACGGTGCCACCTTCCTCAACCGCGGGATCAGCGGCGACCGGGTACGTGACCTGCGGGCCCGCTGGGAGGACGACTGCCTGGCCCTCGCCCCGCAGGTGGTGTCGGTGCTGATCGGCATCAACGACACCTGGCGGCGCTACACCCGCGACGACCCGACCAGCGCCGCCGACTTCGCCCGCGACTACCGGCACCTGCTCGAGGCCACCCGGCCGCTGGGCGCCCGGCTGGTCCTCGTCGAGCCCTTCCTGGTCCCGCTGGACGACGCGCAGCACGCGTGGCGGGAGGACCTCGACCCGAAGGTCGAGGTGGTCCGCACGCTCGCCGCCGAGTGCGGCGCGACCCTGGTGGCGGTGGACGAGCTGTTCCAGGCCGCCGGCGTGGACGGCCGCGTCTGGACCCGCGACGGGGTGCACCCGACTCCGTTCGGTCACGCGCTGATCGCCCAGGCCTGGCTGCGGGCCGTCAGCCCCACGGCCTGAGCCTGCCATCGACGCCGATCATGGTTAGGCTCGGCGGATGCACCGCTCCCGGCTGTACGCCCTGATCCTCGACGCGCCCCGCGACGCCGCCGCCCCGGCGGTCGAGTTCTGGTCCGCGGCGCTCGGCGCGCCGACCCGCACCGACCCGGCCGAACCGCAGTTCACCGGCCTGTCCGGGGTGGTGCCCGGCCTGGTCACCGCCGTCCAGTCGGTGGACGACGCGCCCCGGCACCACCTGGACATCGAGACCGACGACGTGACCGCCGAGGTGGACCGGCTGGTCCGACTCGGCGCCACGCCGGTCTCCCGCTGGCTCGACTGCCACGTGCTGCGGGCGCCGGGCGGTCACCTGCTCTGCGTGATCCCGGTGGCCAGCGACCCGGAGCTGTTCGCCGCGACGGCCACCCGGTGGGACTGACGGCCGGGAGCGGGGGTGTCGCCGCCGGTCCGCCGGGTAAGCGCCCGGGATGAAGTTCCTCATCGCCGCGGCCGACACCGGCACCTACGGGTTCACCCTGCTCGGCGACGACGGCCAGGTCATCGCCACCGGCCGGCAGTACCCCGACAAGGCCGCCGCCCTCGCGGTCGTCGCGGACATGATGCGCGAGATCGGTGACGCCGAGATCGAGGAGCGGACCGAGCCGGCGGAGCGGGCCGTGACGCCACCCAGCCGGACGGTCGACGGGGAACCCGACCTGGCCCGGATCGGGCGGTCCGGCATCCCGCCCGTCTGACCGCCGGGCGCTCAGGCGTCCAGGGTCCGGGCGGCCAGGTCGTCCAGGACCGCCCGGACGTCCCCGTCGGTGTCGGCCAGGATCCGCCGCTGCCGGGTCGCCCCGTTGCCCTCGCGGCGCAGCCGGTCGAGCTGCCGGGTCACCAGGTCCAGGTCCCCGTACCCGGCCAGCGCGGGAGTCACGGTGGCGACCAGGTCCTCGATCAGCTCCCAGGCCGGCCGGGACCCGCCGGCGCGCAGGTCCACCAGGTCCCCGTCCACCCCGTCGTGGGCGGCGCGCCAGTGCGCGGCCGCCACCAGGCAGTCCCGGATGCGCGGCGCGGGCCGGCCCGCCCGGACGTCCTCGACCGTCGTGGCGACAAGCGCCCGCAGCAGGGCGGCGACCAGCACGGTGTCGTCGACCGTCGGGCAGACGTCGCCCACCCGGACCTCGACCGTGGGGTAGGCGACGGACGGGCGGGCGTACCAGTAGACCATCTGGGGGTCCAGCATGATGCCGGCGTCGACGAGGTCCCGCACCGTCCGGTCGTAGTCGGCGGCGGACTCGAAGTGCGGTGTCGGCCCGACGCTCGGCCAGCGGTCGAACTGGATGGCGCGCCAGCTCGCGTGCCCGGTGTCCCGCCCGTCGTGCAGGGGCGAGTTGGCGGTGAGCGCCTGCACCACGGGCAGCCAGGACCGCAGGTGGTTGCAGACCTGCACGGCGAGTTCCCGGTCCGGCACCCCGACGTGGACGTGACACCCGCAGACCGCCGGGTCGTGCGCCACCGGCCCGAACCGGTGCGACATGGCGCGGTAGCGGTCCTTGTCCGGCACCGAGCGGTGGGGTTCGCACACCGGTGTCGCGGCGACCGCCACCAGCCGGGCCCCCGCCGCCTCGGCCGCGCGGGCCGCGGCCCGGCGGAGCACCACCAGGTGCTCCCGCAACTCGGCCAGGTCGGTGCAGACCGGTGTCACCATCTCGACCATGCTGTGCCGGAACTCCTGCCGGCTCTGCTCCCGGCTCGGGCCGGAGAGCGCGGCGAGCACCCGGTCGGCCACCGGCAGGCTCTGCCCGGTCACCGGGTCCAGGAGCAGGTACTCCTCCTCCACGCCAAGCGTGCAGACCGCCGGGGCGGGGGCCACAGCTCACCTCCGGTTGCGGCGGGCACGCGGCGCGGCGGACGCGTGCCGGCGTACCGCGCGGGGCAGGGCACGACCGGCGCACCAGAGGATGCGCCTGTCGCCTCACCTCACGGTACGGTCCGTCCCCGGAACCCGGCGGCTGTTCGCCCTGATCACCGCCCCGACCGGGTGCAGCGGTGCGGTCAGGCGGCGCGGACGGCGAGCTGCTCGGCGCCGGCCGGCACCTCGTCGGTGGACCACCCGCTCGAGGCGGTCGGTCCCGGCTCGGCGGGCGCCGGTGCGGGACGCGGCATCCGGGCGGCGCGCAGCCCCTCCTGCGCGTTCTCCCAGGCGGCGCACGGCCAGGCGGCGCCGACGCAGCTCGGGCTGACGCAGACCTTCGCGTCGTCGGGCTGGTGCGCGTCGGCCACCGCCGCGGAGAGGCCCCACAGCAGCGGGTCGGTGACCTCGGCCGGACGCTCGGCGCGGTCGGTACTGGTTTCGGACATGGTCAGGTCCCCCCTCGTTGAGCCGCCCCACTGTTTCCAGAACGCCCGCGCGGCAAACCTGGTCACGCCGGATCTTCTCCGTTGGCCCGCGCCGGCCCCGGCGGCATAGGGTGACGGACGTGGCGAGGTACTACGACCTGCACCCGGACAATCCCCAGCCCCGGGTGCTCCGGCAGGTCGTGGACCTGCTGCGCGGCGACGGCCTGATCGCCTACCCGACGGACTCCTGCTACGCCCTCGGCTGCCAGCTGGGCAACCGCGGCGGCGTCGCGCGGATCCGCGAGATCCGCCGGCTCGACGAGCGGCACCCGTTCACGCTGGTGTGCCGCGACTTCGCGCAGCTCGGCCAGTTCGTCAAGCTCAGCAACGCGGTCTTCCGCCAGGTCAAGGCGGCCATCCCGGGCAGCTACACGTTCATCCTGCCGGCCACCTCCGAGGTGCCCCGGCGCCTCCAGGACCCGCGGCGGCGGGCCGTCGGGGTCCGCGTACCGAAGCACACGGTGACCCAGGCGCTGCTGGCCGAGCTCGGCGAGCCGCTGCTCTCCAGCACCCTGCTGCTCCCCGGCGAGGAGGAGCCGCTGACCCAGGGGTGGGAGATCAAGGAGCGGCTGGACCACCTGGTCGACGCCGTGGTCGACGCGGGGGACTGCGGCCTGGAGCCGACCACCGTGGTCGACCTGACCGGGCCGGAGCCGGAGATCCTGCGCCGCGGTGCCGGGGACCCGTCCCGCTTCGAGTAGCTATCGGCCGTTCCAGCCCGTCGCGGCCCGGCGGTGCGGCACCGTGGGATCCGGCGGACGGTGACGGGGGTACGGCGTGAGCGCACTCGTGCTGATCACGGTGCTCGGCGCCACCGTGCTCGTCGGCACCACCATCGGCGGCCGGTACAGCGTCGCGCCGCCCGTGCTGCTCATCGCCATGGGCGCGGGGCTCGGCCTGCTGCCGATGTTCGACAACGTGATCCTCGAACCCGAGGTGGTGCTGCTGCTCTTCCTCCCGGCGATCCTCTACCGGGAGAGCCTGGTCATCAGCCTCCGCGAGATCCGGGCCAACCTCGTCGTGATCGCCCTGCTGGCCGTGGCGCTGGTGATCCTCACGATGGTCGCCGTGTCGTACACGACCCAGGCGCTCGGCGTCGAGCCGGCCGCCGCCTGGGTGCTCGGCGCGGTGCTCGCGCCCACCGACGCCGCCGCCGTGGCCGGTCTGGCCAAGCGGATGCCGCGCGGCATCCTCACCACGCTGCGCGCGGAGAGCCTCGTCAACGACGGCACGGCGCTGGTCCTCTTCTCGGTGGCCGTGGGGGTGATCGCCGGCGGGACGGTGCCCGACGCGCTCGAGCTGGGCGGCCAGTTCGTCGGCAAGGCAATCGGCGGGGTCCTCGCGGGTCTGCTCGTCGGCGGCGTGGTCGTCCTGATCCGCAAGCACGTGGACGATCCGATGCGCGAGGGCGGGCTGAGCATCCTCACCCCCTTCGTCGCCTTCCTGCTCGCCGACGCGGTACACGCCAGCGGGGTGCTCGGGGTCGTGGTGGCCGGCCTGGTTCTCTCCTACGCGGGGCCCCGGGTGATCCGGGCCCGCTCCCGGGTCACCGCGTTCGCGTTCTGGGACCTCTCCACCTTCATGATCAACGGCAGCCTCTTCGTGCTGCTCGGCATGCAGGTGCCCCGGTCGCTGCGCAGCATCACGAGCCACTCGCCGCTGGAGTCGTTCGGCATCGCGGTGCTGATCGTCCTGGTCGTGGTGGCCACCCGGATGATCTGGGTGCAGGTGGCGGTGGCCGGGTTGCAGGGCGTCGACCGCCGGGAGTCCCGCCGGGCCCGCCGCTTCGACGCCCGCGTGCGTGCCGCCGCCGGCTGGGCCGGGTTCCGCGGCGCGGTCTCGCTCGCCGCCGCCCTCGCCGTGCCGGTCACCGCGCACGACGGGTCCCCGGTGCACGAACGCGACCTGATCATCTTCGTCACCGTGGTGGTGATCGTGCTGATCATGCTGGTGCAGGGCACCACCCTGCCGGCCGTGGTCTCCTGGGCCCGCCTCATGGGCGACCGGGAGAAGGAACAGGAGGTGCGCTGGGCCCGGATCCGGGCCACCGAGGCCGCCCTGGAGGCGCTGCCCCAGGTCGCCGCGGAACTCGGCGCCGACTCGGACACGGTGGACCGGCTCCGCGCCGACTACCAGGGCCACCTCGCGGACGTCCGCTCTCCGCGCAGCGACGAGGCCGACGAGGCGCGGGAGATGACCCGGCGGTTGCGCCTCGGCGTGCTGGACCGCAAGCGGCAGGAGGTCACCCGGCTGCGCAACAGCAACCAGATCGACGACGTGGTCCTGCGGGAGATCCAGTCGGCCATCGACATCGAGGAGATCCGGCTGCTGGGCCCGGAACCGGAGGACTGAGCGCCGCCACCGGACGGCGGGTGGCCCGGCGCGGCGACGCCGCGCCGGGCCCCGGACGGTCAGCCCGCGGTGCAGGTCGGGGCGCCGGAGGGGGCGGTGCCCGTGCCCTGGAAACCGAACTCGGTGCTGCCGCCCGCGCCGACCTGGCCGTTGTAGGCCACGTTGCGGAAGGTCAGCGCGCCGCTGGTGCCGCTCGGCTGCGCGTTCCAGGTGTTGGTCAGGCTCGCGCCGGCCGGCAGCGTCAGCCCGACGGCCCACCCGTTGAGCGCGGTGGCGCCGGCGGTGACCCGGACGGTGGTGACGAAGCCGCCCTGCCACTGGTTCGTGGTGAGCGACGCGGTGCAGCCGTTGCCCGACGGCGGCGGGGTGGTCGGCGGGTTGCTGGTGGGCGGCGGGGTCGTCGGGGTGGTGGGCGGCGGGGTGGTGCCGCCCGCGTTCAGCGCGTCGAGCACCGCCGTGTACGCCGGCTTCTTGTTGCCGCTGCCGTCGAAGAGCAGCGGGGTGCCGCTGGCCCGCCACGAGTCGGTGTCCCGGATGCCCCACACCGTGATGCCGGTGCAGCGGGACACGGCCAGGCAGTCCCGGACGACGTTGCCGTAGGTGGTGGCCTGGGTGCTGCCGGAACCCTCGATGTCCAGCTCGGTGATCTGCACGTCCACGCCGAGGGCGGCGAAGTTCTGCAGGGTGGTGCGGTAGTTGCTCGGGTACGGCGAGCCGCTGTTGAAGTGCGACTGCAGGCCGACGCAGTCGATCGGCACGCCCCGCGCCTTGAAGTCCTTGACCATGTTGTACACGGCCTGGGTCTTCTCCCAGGTCCAGTTGTCCGTGTTGTAGTCGTTGTAGCAGAGCTTCGCGGCCGGGTCGGCGGCCCGGGCGGTGCGGAACGCCACCTCGATCCAGTCGTTGCCGGTGCGCTGGAGGTTGGAGTCCCGGCGGCCGCCGCCGCTGTCGGCGAACGCCTCGTTCACCACGTCCCAGGCGTAGATCTTGCCCTGATAGTGGGTGGCGACCTGGGTGATGTGGTTGACCATCGCCTGCCGCAGGGCGGTGCCGGACAGGTTCTGCGCCCAACCCGGCTGCTGCGAGTGCCAGGCCAGCGCGTGGCCGCGGACCCGCATGCCGTTGGCCTGGGCGTGGCTGACGATCCGGTCGGCGCTGGTGTAGGTGAACTGGCCCTGGGACGGCTCGGTGGCGTCCCACTTCATCTCGTTCTCGGGGGTCACCATGTTGAACTCGCGGTTCAGGATGCCGACGTACGTGGCGTCCGACAGCTTGTTCGCGGCGACCGCGGTGCCGAAGTAGCGGCCCTTCTCGGCGGCCGAGGCGCCGAGTGTGGTTCCGGCGCTGGCGCTGGTCGCCACCGCCACCGTCGCGGCGATCATCGCGGCGCCGGCCATCATCGACACCACCGCGGTCCGCGGGCGCGACCGGGCTGCCGCGCTCATGCTCCCGCTGCCGCGGGCGAGCACCTTGTCCATCTGGAAGCCTCTCCTAGCCGTATCGGTGTGGACAGCCCGCCCCGACCACTGCCCGCCACGGTGGTCGGCTCGGTGCGCGGCCGCCCGGAGGCCGCGCGGGGTGGGGAGGGCGCTCCCCGCCACCGTGAGTTGATCGAAGCGAATCTCTGGAGCGAGACTACCGGAACGGTTCCGAAAACTTAACAGCGTCGATGGGGATGTGTTCTCCCGTGCGGGCTCGGTGGCGTGCGAACCTGACGCGCACGGAGGTCCCGAAAGTTCCAGACCCGGTTGAACCGGGGGTGGTCGGGGTGGATGCTGGGCAGGCATCGACATCAGACGATGGAGGAGGCATCCCCGCATGCGCCGATCACTCGCCGTCCTCGCCCTGGCCACCCTGCTCGCCGGCCCGCCGACCGCCGCCCGGGCCGACGTCGCCGCGGAATCCACGCCCACCGGGCTCGCCGCGGTGCGTACCGCCGGCACCGCGTGGGGGGTCGACCCGGCCAGCGGCCGGATGACGCTCACCGTCGACGACACCGTCACCGGCGTCGACCTCGCCGCGCTGCGACGCGCCGCGGCCCGGGCCGGCGCGGTGCTCCGCCACGAACCCGGCCGGCTGCGCACCCTGATCGCGGGCGGCCAGGCGATCTACGGCGGGGGAGGCCGCTGCTCGCTCGGCGCGAACGTGCGCAGCGGCAGCACCTACTACTTCGTCACCGCCGGGCACTGCACCAACCTGGCCGGCACCTGGTACGCCGACAGCGCCCGCACCACCGTGCTCGGCAGCCGGACCGGCACGAGCTTCCCCGGCAACGACTACGGGGTGGTCCGCTACACCGGCACGGTCGCCCACCCCAGCGCCGTGTACACCTATCCCGGCCAGGTGACCGTCAACGGTGCCGGCACCGCGTACGTCGGCCAGGCGGTCTGCCGCAGCGGCGCCACCACGGGCGTGCGGTGCGGCTCCGTCACCGGCCTGAACCAGACCGTCAACTACGCCGAGGGCTCCGTGTCCGGGCTGATCCGCACCAACATCTGCGCGGAACCGGGGGACAGCGGCGGCCCGCTCTACGTGGCGTCGACAGGCACGGTCATCGGGATCCTCTCCGGTGGCAGCGGCAACTGCACCTCCGGGGGCACCAGCTACTACCAGCCGATCACGGAGATCCTCGCCGCGTACGGCCTCACCATTCCCTGAGCGGGCCGGGCGGGGGCGCCGACGGCGTTCCCCGCCCGGCCCGTCCGGTCAGCCGGCGCAGTTGTTGTTGCGCGCCGGCTGGGTGAGCTTCTCCTGCGTGCCGAACTTCGCGTACAGCCGCAGGTAGCACGGCAGCTCGACGTCGCCGTAGTAGCTGACGACCTGGTTGTCGTAGTGCGTCGTGCCGCTCTCGGTGACCTGCCAGCTGCCGCCGTCGCCGGACTGGATCTCCCAGTAGACGTCGCCGGAGCAGCCCTCCAGGCCCCGGGCCCAGGCGATGATGTTGGCCCCGTTGTAGATCTCGGACTGCACCAGGGTGCAGGCCGCCGCCTGCGCCGGTGCGGCGCCCACGAACAGTCCCGCCGTCAGCAACGCCCCCGCACCGACCGCCGACATCAGCTTGCGCATGGTCCGACCCCTCCAAGGTGGATAGTGGATCACTTCCTTCGGAGGGTAGCCGGCCGCGCAAAGAAGCTTCAATATCGAAGGCGCTGATTGTTGGAAATTTTCAGGGCTTGAGCACCACCTTCAGGCAGTCGTCCTGCTTGTTCTTGAAGATGTCGTAGCCGTGCGGCGCGTCGTCGAGCCCCATCGTGTGGGTGATGATGAAGCTCGGGTCGATCTCGCCCTTGCGGATGCGCTCCAGCAGCGGGCGCATGTAGCGCTGCACGTGGGCCTGCCCGGAGCGCAGGGTCAGCGACCGGTTCATGAACGAGCCCATCGGGAACTTGTCGATGAACCCGCCATACGCCCCGATCGCCGAGACGGTGCCGCCGTTGCGGCAGGCCAGGATCGCCTCGCGCAGCGCGTGCGGCCGGTCGGTCTCCGCCTTCACCGCCTGCTTCGCCCGGTCGTACGCGTGCAACGCCGCCGAGGGGTGGTGCCCCTCCATGCCGACGGCGTCGATGCAGACGTCCGGCCCGCGGCCGGCGGTCATCTCGCGCAGCGTGTCCAGGACGTCGGTCTCCTCGTAGTTGATGGTGTCCGCGCCGGCCCGGTCCCGCGCGATCCGCAGCCGGTACGGGAACCGGTCGATGACCACCACCTGCTCGGCGCCGAGCAGGAAGGCGCTCACCGCGGCGAACTGGCCGACCGGCCCCGCCCCCCACACCGCCACCACGTCGCCGGGCTTGACGTCGCCCATCTCGGCGGCCATGTAACCGGTGGGCAGCACGTCGGACAGGAACAGCACCTGCTCGTCCGGCAGGTCGTCGCCGACCTTGAGCGCGCCGACGTCGGCGTACGGCACCCGGACGTACTCGGCCTGCCCGCCCGCGTACCCGCCCATGAGGTGCGAGTAGCCGAAGATGCCGGCGGGGGTGTGGCCCATGGCGGTCTCCGCGATCGCCGCGTTCGGGTTGGAGTTCTCGCAGACCGAGTAGAGGCCCCGTTGGCACGAGGCGCAGTCCCCGCAGGCGATGGGGAAGCCGACGACCACCCGGTCGCCGACGCGCAGCCCGTCCCGCGCCCCCGGGCCCAGCTCGACGACCTCGCCCATGAACTCGTGGCCCAGCACGTCGCCGCGCTTCATGGCCGGGATGAACCCGTCGAGCAGGTGCAGGTCGGAGCCGCAGATCGCCGTCGAGGTGACCTTGACGACCGCGTCGCGCGGGTTCAGGACCGTCGGGTCCGGTACCTCCTCCACGGCCACCCGGTTCGGTGCCACCCAGCAGTTGGCCTTCATGGTGCCTCCCTCACGCGGTCCGGTGCGTCGCCAGCGGGCGCGCGGGACGCTGCTTCGCCTGGTTCTGGATGCTCGTGCCGTCGGGCGTCCCGTCCGACCGGGTCAGCTCGCCGGTCTCGATGACCTGCTTGAACCGCCGCAGGTCGTCGCAGATCTGCTGCTGCGGGTTCTCGCCGAACGCCTTCGCGACGAGCGTGCCCACCCGGCGGCCGGGCACCGCGTACTCGAGTTCCACCCGCACCTCGGTGCCGCTGCCGCCGGCGGCCGGGGTGAACCGGACGGTGCCGGCGTTAGGCACCCGGGCGCCGTCGACCGAGCGCCACCGGATGAACTCGCCGGGGCGCTCGTCGACGATCTCCGCCTCCCACTCGACGGTCCGGCCGGCCGGCGCCTTCGCCGACCAGCGGGAACGCCGCGGACCGGTGCTGGTCACCGACTGGAGGTGGTACATGAACCGCGGCAGGTTCTCGAAGTCGTGCCAGAAGCGGTAGGCCTCCTCGGGGGTGCGGTTGATCGTCACGGAGCCGTGCGCGAAGCCCTCCGGGCTGACCCGCCGGTTGCGGACGGCGCGCACCGAGGCGTAGAGGTCGACGGCGGTGATGCCGCCCAGGACGGCGAGCGTGAGACCGGCGCGGCGACGCCGGTCGCCGCACCGGTTGCGGTACGCGCGGCCGGTCGCGGCCAGGTCCAGCACGTCGCCGGCCACCCGGGTCCAGGGCCCCAGCCCCGCCCGGCGCGGCACCAGCAGCACCGCGGCGTGGCCGATCTCCCGGATCCCGGTGGCCCGCAGCACCGTCCGGGCCGTGCGCGAGTCGTCCACGCCGGCCGCGCGGGCCACCCGCGACCCCGCCGCGAGCGCGGTCACGCCGAGGCCCAGGCTGAACCAGCCCAGGAGGCGGGCCAGTCCCTCCGACCCCTGGTCCCCGGTCGCCCGCTGGATCCCGAGACCGTCGGTCACCGAGCGGGCCCCCATGGTCGTCTCTCGTGTCATCCGTCGTCACCCCGTGTCCGAGAAGGTGTCGGTGACCGGTCGAGTGGGCGGCCGGGTACCGACAGGCCGGCGTGCCTTTCCCGCTCATCCCGGCCGTACACCCCTCGGGCCTGGTCAGTCGCCCTCCGGCACGGCCATCTCGCCGAGCCGCGACCAGTCCTGCTGCGGCACGGTCGTGTTGACGATCCGGGGCGTCTCGGCCAGGTGCGGCGGGAGGGTGCGCTGCGCCTCGCGGAAGTGCGCGGACCGCACGTGCGCCGCGCCGGCGTCGTCGTCGCGGAAGGCCTCGACCAGCACGTACTCCGTCGGGTCGTCCAGGCTGCGGGACCAGTCGAACCAGAGGCAGCCCGGCTCGGCCCGGGTGGCCTCGGTGAACTCGGCGGCGATCTGCGGCCAGCGGTCGGCGTCCTCGGGCCGGACCCGGAACTTCGCGGTAATGAAGATCATGCGCTTCAGGCTACCCAGGGCGTCGCCGGCTCGCGGCCGTCGCCGGTCAGGCCTTCGTGACCGGGGTGAGCAGCTCGGACGCCCGGCGATCGGCGAACGCGGTGACCGCCTGCTGGCCGGCGCCGAAGACGATGGCGACGCCCAGCAGGGCGGCGGTGCTGTTCACCGTGGTCTCCACCAGACCGCCGATCACCAGCATGATCCCGACGACCGCGACGAGTGGACCGATGGCCAGCTTCAGCAGGCCCTGCTGGAAGGGCAGCTTGTAGGGCAGGCCGCCGGAGCGCGAGGTGATCATCGAGGGTAGGGCGCTGATGAACGCGCCGAGCGCCCCGGCGATGAGCACGAAGAACAGCAGCCGCCAGGCCGGCACGCCGGGCGCGTCGGTCGGCGGCTTGAGCAGCTGCACGTCCCGGCTGCGCCACTGCACCAGCACCATGAGCACCTCGGCGACCAGCGCGAAGACCGACAGCCCCAGCATCCGGTTGCGCAACCGGCGCACCGACTCGTGGAACTCGTCCGACGCCGCGTGGTAGCGCAGCAGCAACGCCTGCACCTTGGCCTGGAACCGGGCCGGGGCCGCCGCGTCGGCCGCGGCGTCGAAGTCGGTGAGCACCTTGTCGTCGGCCTTGAGGAACTGCGCGGCCGCGCCCTGGTACGCCGGCAGCAGGCCGAGCAGCTCCTCCGGCGTCCGCAGCCCCACCATGGCGCGTTCCACCGAGTGGATGGTCTGCCAGGCGTACTCCAGGTTGCCGCCGCGCAGCCACTCGACCACCCCGCTGCGGCCGAGCACCGACTCCACACCGGACAGCTGGGCGCGCAGCGTGGCGACCCGGTCGGCGCTCGCGCTGCCGGCCTCCAGGCCGCTCAGCTGCTGGTACAGGTCGTCCAGCTTGGTGCGTACCCGCACCTGCCAGACCGCTGTCGGCACGGTGGACCCGGGCGGCGCCGGCGGTGGTGTCTCCGGTGTGGTCCCGGGTTGGGTCTCCTGGTCGATCATGGTGACTGCCCCCCCAACCGGCGCAGCTCGGCGGCTGGCCTCTGGTCCAGTATCCGCAGGTCAGAGGCAATATGGCCAGGGCGGTTCGGGCAGTTGACAGCTTCCGTGCCGCAGGGGCTCCCGAGCCGTCCGGGTCGGCGGGCCGCGCCGGGCGGTGGATGCCGGGAGGGCATCCACCTCGGACGATGGTTCGAGGTGGAGCGGCGGCGACCGGCGCGGCTCCCGGGCACCGGCGCGGGGAGGACGACGTGCGCGGACAGGACAGGCTCCGGCGGGTGATGGGCGCGGCGACGGTCGTGGTGGTGGTCGGGGGGCCGGGAGTGGCGTCGCCGGCCGCCGCGGCGCCGGGGTCGCGGCCCGACGTCGTGCACTACGACTCGGCCGACCTGGCCGAGTACGAGCGGAAGTGGTCGAACATCTACGGCCCGCTGGACGGGGCGACCCGCGCCGTCGCGGACGGCGTGCTCACCGTCAGCGACGTGCCGTTCAAGACCGGTGTGGACTACAACGTCTACGACCACCTCAAGTACATGGCCGTCAGCACCCGGACCTTCCCGGTGCCCCGGCAGGGATCGGTCGAGTTCTCCGTGGACATCACGGCGCGCACCCCGGGCGCGGCCGGCGGGCACGTGGTGCACGGCCGCTACGGGCCGCCGGGCTCGGCCGCCGTCGGCGGCCCCACCGCCCGCCCCTACGCCGGCGCGGTGCGGGAGGGGCAGCAGGCCGCCGTCGTGCTCAACATGATCGACTTCTGCACCGGGCAGCTCTTCGACTGGTTCGTCTCCGGCACTCGCGCGTTCCCGCTGATCGAGCGGCTGCCCAGCACGGTCACCGGCAACACCACCGACCCCAACTGCCCGGGCGCCACCGAGGTCGGCCTGGACCGGGCGTACACGCAGATCATCCGCGAGGTGCCGATCACGCCGGGCGTGCCGCACCGGGCCGCGATCCGCTACCGCGAGGCGGGCGGGCACGCCAGCGTGACGTACCTGCTGGACGGCGTGGTCGTCGCGCGGGTCGGGCAGGTGGGTGTGCCGCTGGACCGGCAGGGCGTCCCCTACACCGGCACGTACCCGTCGCTGGGCCCCGGCGAGAACCTGGCCGGGAAGATCCGGTCGTTCTCCCTGGCGCACGGCCTGTTCAGCCTGCTCGACGCGTTCCCGTTCCAGTACGGCTGCACCCCGCCGGACGCCACCGGCCCGGGCGTCTGCGACCCGCGGTACGCGCCCTACAGCGTCTCCATCCCGCCCGCGGAGCGGGCCTTCGGCCAGGGCGCGGTCGGCTCGTACCGCAACTTCACCGTCCGCACGGTCGGCCGGTAGGCGGCCCCGCGCCGCCGGGCCGGGGGACACCGACGGCGCGTACCGGTGCGTAGCCTGGGCCGGTGACCGTCTACGCCCTCGCGCAGATCACCGTCCACGACCGGCAGCGCTACGACCGGTACGTCGCCGCCTTCCTGCCCGTCCTGGCCCGGCACGGCGGCCGGTTGCTCGCGGCCGACCCGTCCCCGCGGGTGGTCGAGGGCAGCTGGCCCCACGAGAAGGTCGTGCTCATGTCCTTCGACAACCGGGAGGACTTCGAGCGGTGGTCCACCTCGCCGGAATACCGGGAGATCTCCCGGGACCGGGAGGCCGCCACCGAGGGAGTCGTCCTCCTGCTCGACGGGATCGGTCACGCCTGGCCGGCCTGACCGCCGCCGGTCACAGCCGGTGCCGCACCCACACGTTCGGCTCGACGTAGGCGGCGTGGTCGTGCGCCACGTCGACCAGCACGGGCGCCAGGGCGCCCGGCACGTGCACCGGCCCGCTGGTGTCGAAGGGCAGCCCGGTCCACCGCCGCCAGTCGGCGAGGGTGCCGGTGACCGCCATCGACCGGGGCGCCACCCGCTCGATCACGCCACCGGCCCGCACGTGCACCCGCAGCCACGGGTCGACCGGCAGGCCGTCGGGGCGCACCCGCGCCGCGTACCCGGCCATCGGCAGGTCGGGGACCGCGGCCTTGCCGTTGGGGCGTACCGGCGCCACCAGGGTGTCGAAGCCCAGCCGGGCGACCGCCGCGCGCATCGCCGCCAGCATCAGCCCGGACACGCCGCCGCCGCGCCGGTCCGGCCGCACGCAGATCTCCAGAGCCGAGACCAGGTTCGGGGTGGCGCCGGTGAGCCGGCCGACGGCCGCCCGCTGGATCATCCGGTCCCAGCCGCCGTCGGGCAGCTCGTCCTCGGTCCAGCGCAGCGGCACGGCGTACGCCCGGGCGACGGCGCGGCCCGGCTCGGCCGGGTCGACGGCGGCGAAGACGAACTCCGGGTAGAGGTCGTGGGCCACGCTGTAGTACACCGAGCCCATCGGGTCCCAGAGCATGAACGGCGGCCAGGCGCCGTCGAAGTCCTTGTCGAGCAGCGGCGCCAGCTCGGGGCGTTCGGCGAGGCTCACGATGTCCAGGGTCACGCCGGGCACGGTAGGGCGGTCGCCGCCCGATCCGCACGCGCTTTTCCGCTCCGGCGGCGGCCGGTGCCCGCGGGCACCGGCCGCCGTCCGGGCGGGTGTCGGCCCTCAGGGTCAGGTGCCGAAGACCTCGACCTCGTAGAGGCGGGCGGCCGCGTCGCTGGTCTGGGTGGGGGTGAGCACCCTGACCTGCACGTACCTGCCGTCGACGGACATCGGGTGGCTGCTCACGCCCGCCGTGTTGCCGCGGACCTGGGCGACGGTCGTCCACGTCGACCCGTCGGGGGAGACCTGCAGGTCGAAGTCCCGGGTGTTCCAGGCGGGATCCTCGCCGCCGGCGGCGGCGTGGTGGACGGTGACGGACTGGAGGTGGTGGCCGGCGCCCAGGTCGATACGGAGGGACTTCGTGGCGCCGGTCGAGCACCACTTGTCGGAGTTGCCGCCGGTGGTGCTGCCGTTGACGGCCTTCTCGGGCCCCTCCGTGCTCGCGCACTGCGAGTCGGCGGTGGCGGGCCGGTTCAGCGCCAGGTTCGTCGCGCCGGCGCCGCCGTACACCTCGAACTCGTCGATGCGGGCGGCGGTGTTGCCGTTGTTGGCGGGCGTGGTGATGGCGAGCCGGACGTACCGGGCCGTCACGGCCGGGACGGGGTGGTAGGTGCGGCTCGCGCGGTTCCCGGTGCCGGTGGCCCGGGTCGTCCAGGCACTGCCGTCGGTGCTGGTCTGGATGGTGAAGTCACCGGTGTTCCAGCCGGTGTTCTCCCCGCCCAGGCCGGCGTGCTTGACGACGAAGGAGCGGACGGTCTGGTTCGCGCCGAGGTCGACCTGGAGGAACTTCGTCCCGGAGGCGAGCGAGCACCACTTGCTGGCGCTGCCCAGGCGGCCGTCGAACGCCTTCTCCGGGCCCTCGGCGGTGTTGCACGCGGCCGAGCCGCTGGCCGGCTTGCCGGCGGCCAGGTTGGCGCCCAGCTCCGGCGCGGCGGCCGGTGGGGTGGCGCCGTCGGTGAACGACGGCGGCGCGTCGGCGGGGTTGGTGCCCCACAAGGACGGCGCGCCGCCCATCGTGTACGCCAGGGTGGCGCCGCCCGCGAGGTCGCCGTAGCGCAGCCAGGTGCGCGGGGTGGTGGCCCCGTTGACGGCGAGGCTCTGCACGTACTGGTTGCCCTGGCCGGCGTTGGCGGCGGTGATCTGGACGTCACCGGCCGGCCGGTCGACGAGGATCGACGGGAAGATCGGGCCGTGCAGGGCGAGGGTGTCGGCCCCCGGGGTGGGCGGATACATGCCCAGGGCGGACCAGACGTACCAGGCGGAGGTCGCCCCGAGGTCGTCGTTGCCGGGCAGCCCGCCGGGGCCGGTGGTGAACGACTCGTTCATGATCCGCCGGACCGCGGCGCTGGTGCCGGCCGGCGCGGCGGCGAAGTGGTAGGCCCAGGGGACGCCGTGCTCCGGCTCGTTGCCGATGTAGAAGTACGGCTGCGACTGGCCGCCGTTGGTCTGGGTGAAGTGGTGGTCGAGCCGCTGGACGGCGGTCTGCCGCCCGCCCATCAGGTCGATCAGTGCGGCGAGGTTGTAGGGGACCATCCAGGTGTACTGGGACGCGTTGCCCTCGACGAAGTTCGACTGGCTGGCCGGGTCGAGCGGCCACGGCCAGGTGCCGTCGGCGTTGCGCGGGTGGACGTAGCCCGACTCGGGGTTGAACGTGTTGCGCCACCACTGGGCCCGCGCCATGTGCGTGTCGTAGGTGGCGGTGTCGCCCAGGGCCCGGGCGAACTGGGCCACCGCGAAGTCGCTGGCGGAGTACTCCAGCGAGTCCGACGGGTCGCCGTCGATGTAGTGGCGCTGGACGTAGCCGCTCTGCCGGCCGCGGATCGGGCTGCCCTGGGTGGTGCCACCGGCGGAACTCTTCTTCATCAGCGCCAGCGCCGCCGCGGTGTCGAACCCGCGTACGCCGAACTGGTACATGCTGTCCACGATGATCGGGCCGGGGTCGCCGGTCATGACGAAGGTCTCGTTGGTGTTGTGCGACCACTTCGGCAGCAGGCCGCCCTGCTGGCCGTCGAGCACCATGGACCGGGCGATGTCGGCCGCCTCGGCGGGCGCGAGGAAGGCGATCAGCGCGGCCCAGGAGCGGTAGATGTCCCAGCCGGAGTAGTTCTGGTAGACCGGGTGGCCGGCGGTGTGGACGGCGTTGTCGAAGCCGCGGTACTGCCCGTCGACGTCGCTGGCGAGGTTGGGGTTGATGAACACCCGGTACAGCGCGGTGTAGAACTTCTGCAGGTCGGCGGCGGCGCCGCCGGTGACCTGCACGCGGTTGAGGATCGCGTTCCACTGGGCGTCGGCGTTGGCGCGGACGGTGTCGAAGGCGAAGCCGGACTGCTCGGCGGCCAGGTTGGCCTGCGCGCCCGCCGCGCTGACGAAGGAGATGCCGACCTTGACCTGCACCACCGGGTTGCCGGAGGTGTCGAAGGTCAGGTACCCGCCGGAGTTGGTGCCGCTGGCGCTCGTGGAGCCGGCCGTCACGGTGCCACCGAGCCAGGTGCCGACGCCGCTGGGGGCGCGGTCGAACTCCATCCGGTAGAAGATCTGATACGTCCTGCTGTTGCCGCAGAAACCGCCGCCGGTGACGCTGCCGGTCACGGTGGAGCCGCTGATCTGGATCGAGCCGGCGCGGCTGCCGGTGGCGCTGCGGCTGGTGTTGATCAGCACCCGCGCGGTGCTGGTCGCGGGATAGGTCAGGCGCAGGGCGGCGCTGCGCTGGGTGGCCGACGCCTCGACCCGGGTGTTGCCGTAGTTGCTGAGCACCGCCCGGTAGAAGCCGGGTCGGGCCTGTTCCTGCGCCTTGTCCTGGGTGGCGCGGTAGGAGGTCCACGAGGTGCCCGGCGACGCGCCGAGCGCGCCGGTCACGGGCAGGATCCCGAGGTCCTCGTTGTTGGCGCAGCCGGCGCCGTTGAAGTGGGTGAGGCTGAACTCCTCGATCTGGGTGTCGCTGAACCGGTAGCCCGACGGTGAGGCGGTGGGGGTGCCCGGGCTCAGCTGCACCATGCCGAAGGGCTGCACCGGGCCGGGGACGGTGCTGCCGCCGGCGCCGCCGCCGACGGGGTTGGGCGCGTTGCTGTCGTCGGTGCCGATGAACGGGTTCACGTACGGGGTGAGGCTGAGCGGCGCCGCCGCGGCGGGCGCGGCGACCGCGACGAGTGTGGACGCTCCGGTGACGGCGGTGGCCACCAGGGTGAGCAGACGGGACGGGCCTGATCGGAGCATGAGGCGATCCTCCTTGAGGCGCGGACGACACTCCATGACATCGTTGTCATCGAGAGGTGTCATTGTCCTGTGTAGAGCCCAGGAAGATGCCTGTCAATGGGGAACTAGGAGCCGGTGATTCCCGCCGGGGCCGGCGGCCGTTCGCCGGAACCGCGCGCCAGCAGCCGGGTCGGGATCACCACCTGCCGGGCCGGGCCGCGATGGCCGTCGATCCGGTCGAGCAGCAGGCCCGCCGCGCGCCGGCCCATGTCCTCCGGGTCGTGCGCCACGACGCTCACCCCCAGCACGTCACCGACGTCCACCTCGTCGAAGCCCAGCAGCGCGGGCGGAGCGGGGTGGTCCCGCAGGGCCCGCAGGGCGCCCAGCGTGATCCGGTTGTTCAAGGTGAACAGGGCGGTCGGCGGGGCGGCGCGGCCCAGCAGCCCGCGCACGGCCTCCTCGGCGGCGTCGACGTCGTGCGCGTTCTCCACCAGGTAGTCCGCCCAGTTCGCCACGCCGACCACGCGCATGGCCTCGGCGAAGCCGTCCAGCCGGTCCCGGTGGGTGCTCAGCCGGGCCAGGTCGCCCACCACCCCGATGCGGCGGTGGCCCGCCGCGGTCAGGTGGACGCCGGCCTGCCGGGCGCCGTGGTGGTTGTCCAGCAGCACGGTGTCCGCGCTCAGCTCGACCGGCGGCCGGTCCACGAAGACGAACGGGATGCCGTGGCGGTGTTCGGCCGCGAAGTGGGCGTGTTCGGTCGCGGTCGAGGCGATCACCAGCCCCCGGACCCGCCGCTCCAGCAGGGCGTCGGCGAGCCGCCGCTCCCACTCCGGATCCTCGTCGGTGCTCGCGGTGATCAACTGGAGGCCGCGCATGCGCAGGTCGCGCTCCAGGCCCCCGGCCAGCCGCGAGTAGAACGGGTTCGCGAGGTCGCCGATGAGCAGGCCGACCAGCGTCGACGTGCTCGCGCCGCGCCGGAGCTCCCGGGCCACCCCGTTCAGCCGGTAGCCGAGCTGGTCGGCGGCGTCGCGCACCCGTGACCGGGTCTCCGGTGCCACCCGGGGCTCGCCCCCGAGGGCCCGGGAGGCGGTCTTCACCGACACGCCGGACAGCGCCGCGACCTGCGCGAGGCTCGGTCGACCAGCCTTCCGGTCAGCGGTCATGGCGGGAATTATGACACCGGCGTGTCGGGGGACCGCCGGCTCGGGCCGGCGGCCGGTCGCCCCGTTCCACCAGGGCCGCCCCGGGTCGTGAGGGTCGCTCGGGAACCGCGGTATACGATTCGCGTCAACGATGTCATGGGCTGGTCGCTAGCACCCCGGTCGCGCTTGTCCGCAAGCCGAGGGGGCGTCGCGAACGTCACTGAGCGTGGCGGTCGATATTACCGACTTGTTACGCAAAAGAGCGACATGGGCACTTGCGGAAGCGCCTCTGGCGAGATTTCCTTGCCCACGACAACGAAAAGTGAGCGAAGGTCATAACCCGCGGAGGCGGCCATGGCGTTGGCAAGGCGGTGGGAGCGATGAGCGATTTGCCCGTCCTCCTGGAGATGCGCTCCATCACCAAGGAGTTCCCCGGCGTCAAGGCCCTGGCCGACGTCAACCTGGTGGTCCGCGCGGGCGAGATCCACGCGATCTGCGGCGAGAACGGTGCGGGCAAGTCGACGCTGATGAAGGTCCTCAGCGGCGTCTACCCGTACGGCAGCTACGACGGCCAGATCATTTACCAGGGTGCCGAGACCCGCTTCGCCGACATCCGGGCGAGCGAGAACGCCGGCATCGTGATCATCCACCAGGAGCTCGCGCTCATCCCGGGCATGTCGATCGCCGAGAACATCTTCCTCGGCAACGAGCCGCGCAAGCACGGGGCGATCGACTGGAAGGCCGCCAACCGGATGGCGCTGGACCTGATGGCCCGGGTCGGCCTGCGGGAGGACCCGGACACCCTGGTCAAGGACATCGGCGTCGGCAAGCAGCAGCTCGTGGAGATCGCCAAGGCGTTCGCCAAGGACGTCAAGCTGCTCATCCTGGACGAGCCGACCGCCGCGCTCAACGAGGCCGACTCCCGGCACCTGCTGGACCTGCTGCGCGGATTCCGCTCGCGCGGCATCACCTCGATCATGATCTCGCACAAGCTCAACGAGATCGAGGCGATCGCCGACGAGATCACCATCCTGCGCGACGGCCGCACCGTCGAGACGCTGGACGTCCGGGCGGACGGCGTCGACGAGGACCGGATCGTGCGGGGCATGGTCGGTCGGGAGCTGCACAGCCGCTTCCCGGACCACACCCCGAAGATCGGCGAGGTCTTCTTCGAGGTCCGGAACTGGAACGTCCGGCACCCGATCTCGGCGGAGCGGCAGGTCTGCAAGAACGAGAGCTTCGTCGTACGCCGCGGCGAGATCGTCGGCTTCGCCGGCCTGATGGGCGCCGGCCGCACCGAGCTGGCGATGAGCGTCTTCGGCCGCTCCTACGGCGTGTACGAGTCGGGCACGATCATCAAGGACGGCAAGGAGATCGTCCTGAAGTCGGTGGCCGACGCGATCGCCCACGGGCTCGCGTACGTCAGCGAGGACCGCAAGGCGATCGGCCTGAACCTGCTCGACGACATCAAGGCGTCGACGGTGGCCGCCAAGCTGTCGAAGATCTCCCGCCACGGCGTGCTGGACGAGGTCGCGGAGTACAAGGCGGCCGAGTCCTACCGGCGGGAGCTGCGCACCAAGGCGCCGTCGGTCGACGAGAGCGTCTCCAAGCTCTCGGGCGGCAACCAGCAGAAGGTCGTCCTGGCGAAGTGGATGTTCACGGACCCGGACCTCCTGATCCTCGACGAGCCGACCCGCGGCATCGACGTGGGCGCGAAGTACGAGATCTACGGCATCATCCAGCGGCTCGCCGACCAGGGGAAGGGCGTCGTCGTCATCTCCTCGGAGCTCCCCGAGTTGATCGGGCTCTGCGACCGCATCTACACCGTGTTCGAAGGCGCCATCACCGGCGAGATCGCCCGGCAGGACGCGGACCCGGAAACCCTCATGAAGCAGATGACCTCGACGAAGAAGATGCAGACACGATGAGCCGAATCAAGGACCTGCAGAAGAACCTCTTCGGAGGGACCACGTCCAACGCCCGCCAGTTCGGGATGATCTTCACCCTGGTGGCGATCGTCGTCCTGTTCCAGATCCTCACGGACGGCCTGACCCTGCGGTCGGACAACCTGATCGCGTTGTTCAACCAGAACTCGTACATCCTCATCCTGGCCATCGGCATGCTGATGGTGATCGTCGCGGGGCACATCGACCTCTCGGTCGGTTCGATCGCGGCCTTCACCGGCATCCTGGTGGCCAAGTCGATGGCCGAATGGTCGCTGCCCTGGCCCGTCGCCATCCTGTTCGGCCTGGTGATCGGCGCGGTCATCGGCGCCTGGCAGGGCTTCTGGGTCGCCTACATCGGGGTGCCGGCGTTCATCGTCACCCTGGCCGGCATGCTGCTCTTCCGGGGTGGCAACCAGTTCATCGGCAACGCGAACACGATCTCCGTGCCGGAGGGCTTCCGGGTGATCGGCTCCGGCTTCCTGCCCGAGGTCGGCCCGAACACCGGCTACAACAACCTGACGCTCCTGCTCGGCCTCGCCGCGTGTGTGGCGGTGGTGTGGCGGGAGTTCCAGGCCCGCAAGACCCGCCGGGACATGGACGCCGAGCCGGCGCCGATGTGGATCTCGGTGCTCCGGATGGCCGTCATGGTCGGCGTGATCGTCTTCGCCTCGCTCCGCTTCGCCAGCGGCCGGGTCGGCACGAGCTTCCCGGTCTCCGGCATCATCCTGGTGGCGCTGGTGCTCGCCTACTCCTTCTACACCCGGAACACCGCGGGCGGTCGGCACATCTACGCCGTCGGTGGCAACTCCCGGGCCGCGGAGCTCTCCGGTGTGAAGCTCAAGCGGGTCAACTTCTTCGTCATGATGAACATGGCCGTCCTGGCCTCCCTGGCCGGCATGATCTTCGTGGCCCGCTCGGCCGCCTCCGGCCCGCAGGACGGCAACGGCTGGGAGCTGGACGCGATCGCGGCGGTCTTCATCGGTGGCGCGGCCGTCTCCGGCGGCATCGGCACCATCAGCGGCTCGATCGTCGGCGGTCTGGTCATGGCCGTGCTCAACAACGGCCTGCAACTGCTCGGCGTCGGCACCGACCGGGTCCAGATCATCAAGGGCCTCGTGCTGCTGCTGGCCGTCGCGCTCGACGTCTACAACAAGAAGCAGGGCCGGTTCTCCGTCATCGGCAGCCTCACGCGCTCGTTCCGCCGGGACACTCCCGCCCCGCCCACGGCACCACCGGACGCGGACCGGGAGACCGCCCGCACGGCCGTGCCGAGCTGACGCTTCACCCCGCCTCACACCCCGTATCACCTCTCCAGAAGGGCACCATCCAGCCATGCGTAAACTGATCGGCAAATCGATGGCCATCGGCGCCATCGCCGCGCTGGCCCTGACCGCGACCGCCTGCGGCAACGGCCGCGAGGGCGACGGCGGCGGCGCCAAGGGCGACACCAAGGGCTTCGCGGCCGACTCCCTGATCGGCGTCGCCCTGCCGTCGAAGACCTCGGAGAACTGGGTCCTCGCCGGTGACCTGTTCACCAACGGTCTCAAGGAGGCCGGCTTCAAGAGCGACGTGCAGTACGCCGGCGCGTCGACCACCGTCGCCGACCAGCAGGCCCAGATCACCGCCATGGTGACCAAGGGCGCCAAGGTCATCGTCATCGGCGCGACCGACGCCGCGCAGCTGTCCACCCAGGTGGCCGCCGCGCACGCCGCCGGCGCGAAGGTCATCGCGTACGACCGGCTCATCAAGAACACGCCGGACCTCGACTACTACGTCGCGTTCGACAACTTCAAGGTCGGCCAGCTCCAGGGCCAGGCCCTGCTCGACGGCATGAAGGCCAAGAAGCCGAACGGCCCGTACAACATCGAGCTGTTCTCCGGCTCGCCGGACGACAACAACGCCGGTGTCTTCTTCGACGGCGCGATGAGCGTGCTCAAGCCGGAGATCGACAAGGGCAACGTCGTCGTCGCCTCGAAGCAGACCGACGTCAAGCAGACCGCCATCCAGGGCTGGAAGGCCGAGGGCGCCCAGGCCCGCATGGACCAGCTGCTGACCTCGACCTACGGCAGCAAGACGCTGGACGGCGTCCTGTCCCCGAACGACACCCTGGCCCGCGCGATCATCACGTCGATCAAGGGTGCCGGCAAGCCGATCCCGGTCGTCACCGGCCAGGACTCCGAGGTCGAGTCGGTCAAGTCGATCATGGCTGGCGAGCAGTACATGACGATCAACAAGGACACCCGGAACCTGGTCAAGCAGACCATCGAGATGGTGAAGTCCCTGCAGGCCGGTAACACCCCCGAGGTGAACGACACCAAGTCGTACAACAACGGCTCCAAGGTCGTGGACACCTACCTGCTGCCGCCGGTGGCCGTCACCAAGGCCAACGCGGCCGAGGCGTACGCCAACGACCCGAAGCTCTCCCCGCTCACCAAGTAATCCCGCTCGCACGACGAAGGGCCCCGGAGTTCGCTCCGGGGCCCTTCGTCGTGCGCGGCGCGGGCGGGGGGGGGGGCCCCCCCCCCCCCCGCCGGCCCCCCCCCCGGGGCCCCAATGCCGCGCGGACCCCCCGGGCGCGGTGGCCCCCCCCGCTGAACCCGGAGACCCCCCCCAC
>NZ_JBVJHI010000004.1:232794-358126 GCF_055586885.1 Micromonospora sp. NPDC048907 | reverse complement strand
TACCAGCCCCCCCAACCCAATTAAACCCCCCCCCCCGCAGAAGGGCCCCGGTTTTGGCCGCGGGGCCCGGGGGGGGGCCGCGGGGGGGGGGGGGGGGGGCCCCCCCCCGCGCCGGGCGGTCACCGCAGGTGGGCCTCGATGGCCTCGATGACGCGCGGGCGGAGTTCCGCCGCGCGGATGACGGCGTCGACCGAGCCGACCTCGACGGCGCGCTGGATGCTGTGCACCCGGTCGAACTCCGTGGCCACCTCGCCGAGCTTCTCCGCGCGGACCGACGAGCGGAGCTCGTCCAGCTCCGCGGTCAGCGCGGCGCGGTCGGCGCCGGCGGCGGCCGCCACCCGGGCCTCCAGGTCCCGCACCCGCGGGTCGGCGGCGGTGCGGGCGTTGACGTCGCCGGAGAAGACCACCGCGGCGGCCGGGGCGCCGCCCAGCACCGAGGCGAACGAGCCCTCCAGCGCCAGCACGGTCATCTGCGGGTTCAACGCCTTCGAGAACACCACGAACGCGCCGCCGTGGTAGCGCGAGATCACGCAGAACACGATGGGCCCGCGGAAGTTCACGATGGCGCGGCCGATCTCGGCGCCGTACTCCAGCTGCAGCTTGCGCATCGACTCCGGCGAGCCGTCGAAGCCCGACAGGTTCGCCAGCACCACCAGCGGCCGGTTGCCGCTGGCCGCGTTGATCGCCCGCGCGGCCTTCTTCGACGAGCGCGGGAACAGCGTGCCCGCCGTGTAGGTGTCCGGGCCGTCGGTGGGCGGGAAGCCGCGGCGCGGCACCGACCGGGACTCGATGCCGAGCAGGCACACCGGGATGCCGCCGAGGTGCACGTCCTGCACCACCGCGGTCTCCGCGTCGGCCATGCCCGCCCAACGTTCGAGCACCGGGTGGTCCTGGTCGGCGAGCGCCCGCATCACGGTCCGGATGTCGAACGGCTTCTTCCGGTCCGGGTTGGCCCCCGTGGAGAAGATCTCGCCGACGGTGGTGAAGTCGCTGCCGGCCACGGCGTGCGGGAAGTCCGAGATGTCCCGGTCGACGGGGTCGGTGGTCGCCGCCCGGCGCGGCGCCGACTCGCCCGGCGCCACGTACGTGTGGTCGTAGTGCGCCATCAGCACGTCCCGGGCGGCCGGGAGGTCCGGCGCCCAGTACTGCGCCTGCCCGTTCGGGCCCATCACCCGGTCGTAGCCGCCGATGCCGAAGTTGTCCTCGGCCGACACGCCGCCGGAGAAGTCGAGCGACTGCTTGCCGGTCAGCACCATGGCCGAGTCCGGCGTCATCACCAGGACGCCCCGGGTGTGCATGAGCATCGTCGCCTCGGCGTTCCAGTACGGCTGCGCGCCGACGTTGATGCCCGCCACCACGATGTTGATCTCACCGCCGTCCTGGGTGAACTCGACGATCCGCTTGAGCGCGGCCGCCACCCAGTCCATGTTCTCCGTGCCGGAGGTCATGGAGATCCGGGCGCCCGCGGACAGCGCGTACCACTCCAGCGGCACCCCCATCCGCTCGGCCAGGTCCAGCGCCGCGATCACGCGGCGGCACTCCGGCTCGGACAGCGCCCCGAGCGCCTTCGTGGGGTCGCCGAGCAGCACGACCCGGGTGACGCCCTGCGGGTGCCGCGGGGTCGGCGTGGTGACCACACCCGCGACGATCGCCGCGGTGTTGCGCCCCCGGGGCCGGTCGACCGGCACCAGCGCGTGCCGGTCGTCCAGGTCGTGCTCGACGAAGTCGCCGAGCAGGCCGGTCAGCTCGTACGGGTACACCGTGTTGCGGCTGCTCGCGCGCAGCACCTTCAGCCGGTAGTCGTCCAGCGGCTCGACCGGCTCGACCGGCGGCTCCCCGACGCTCAGCTCGGCGCCGCCGGTGGCGTTGAACGAGATCCGTACGGCGATCTTGGTCAGCTCGCCGGTCCTCCGGTCGCGCTGCCGCGCGATGAACAGGATCTCCTCCAGCCCGGCGCCCGCGGTCGTCGGGCGGACCCGCCCGGCGATCATCTCCATCTCCTCGCGGGTCAGCTCGCTCGGCGGCCAGACGTAGATCACGATGCGGTTGGTCTGGAAGCGCGTCTTCGCCGGTCGCTGCGACTGGGCCCGCCGGATCGAGTCCAGGCAGGCGGCGACGGTGTCCTCGGTGGTCGGCAGGGCGACCAGCCGCCCGTCGTGCTCGCGCAGCGCGGTCAGGTCGCGCACCTGCGCGAACGCCACCAGGCGCTGGTCCGACGGGTTCTCCCGCGCCACGCACTGGAAGAGGTAGACCTCCTCGTCCGACGACGGCAGGCGGGTCAGGTCGAACTTGTGCAGCCGCTCCAGCTGCATCCGCTGGGCGATGTACGGGTGCAGGCCGCGGATCAGCCGCTCCTCGGCCATCCCGCCGCCCGACGGGCGGAAGGTGAAGTGGTGGTGCATCACCGCGCCGGCACGGCCCGCCACGGTGGTGGTGACCCGGCGGACCTGCGGCGGCAGCGGCTGCGCCTCGATGACCTCGTGCAGCGCGGCGGCCATCCCGTCGAAGTCCTCCGGCTGGTCCTCCCACGCGAGGTAGATGTCGGCGTCGATCGGGTCCGGGCCGACCGCCAGCTCGGCGAGCCCGCGCAGGGCGCCGGCGAGCGCGTCGAAGCGCACCGCGGCGGACACCACGCGCGAGTCCGCGCGCTCGGCGACCACGAAGGTGCACCCCGCGACCTCGCGGGTGCCGACGCCGGTGAGCCCCTTGTTCCCGTAGTACCGCCGGGTCAGCACCTCCAGCATCACCGCGTTGTCGAGGTGGTCGCGCACCAGCCGCTGGCCGAGCAGCCGCACCAGCGGCTCGGTGCTGCGCACCATCTCGGCGACGCGGTCACCGCGGTCCGGGGCGTCCGGGTGCGCGTCCAGGTGGCGCAGGTGCCGGCGGACCTCGGCGTAGACGCGGGCGCGGTTGCGGCGCAGCAGCGGCTGGGCGAACCAGGCGAACACCACGCCCCGGGCGAGGTCGGCGACCACCGGGAAGCGGACCTGCGTGGCGGCCACCAGCCGCTCCAGCGCCAGGCCCGCGGGCTCGCGCAGCGAGTCGTCCGGCGGCGGCTCCCGCAGCCACGACCGCAGCAGCGTCGCGACGACCGTGGCGTCGGCCGACGCCCGCTGCTGGGCGAGGAAGATCCGGAACACGGCGGCCTCGAGCGCGGGGGAGCGCTCCAGGTCGCCGACCCCGTAGTGGCCGAGCGCCTTGGCGAGCTTGGCCTGGAACGCGTTCGGCAGCCCGGCCCGCTCGATGTCGAGGCTCTGCAGGTAGGTGTGGAAGTACTCGCGGGCGCTCGGGACGTGGCCGTCGCCGTCCTCGCCGGTCGGCCGGTTGCGGCTCAGCTCGGCCAGGTCGGCGAAGACGTTGACGAGGTCGAGCTCCTCGGCCAGCGGCCGGTGGCCCTCCTCGGTGGCGGCCCGGCGGGCGGCGAGGTAGTCGTCGATCACCCGGCGGTCGTTGTGCGGATCGACGTCGAAGCCCAGCAGCAGGCCGCGCAGGTCCTCCTGGCCGCGGGCGGCCCGCGTGCGGGCCGGGACCTCGGCGGGCTCGACGGGCAGGTCCAGCTCGACGGCGGCCGCGGCCGGGGCGTCGGCGGCCTCAGCGCCGTCGTCGGCGACCGGCTCCAGCCGCAGCAGCGGCGCCCCGGCCTCCACCTGGCTGCCCACGGAGACGGCGCACTCCTTCAGTCGCGCCCGGAACGGCGCCCGCAGCACCGTCTCCATCTTCATGGCCTCCAGCACCAGGACCGGCGCGCCCGCCTCGACCTCGGCGCCGACGGCCAGCGGGGTGGCCACGACCAGCGCCGGCATGGGGGAGCGGAGCACGCCGCCCTCGTCCCGGCTGACCCGGTGCGTGACCCCGTCCACCTCGACCAGGTGGATCGGGCCGTGCGTGTCGGTGAGCAGGCGGTACCGGGCGCCGTTGACGACGATCTGCCCGGTGTGCCGGTCGAAGCGGTCCAGCTCGACGTCGGCGGTGCGGACGCCGCCGGCCGTCTCGATGCCGACCCGGAACCGGTGCGCCCCCACGCGGGCCACGCGCATCCGGTAGCCGACGCCGCGCAGCTTGAGGTCCAGCGGCCGGCCACTGGAGTGCTGCACCTGCGGTCGGCCGCCGGCCGCCGTCGACAGCAGCCGCTGCCGCTCGACGCGCTCCTCCTCCTCGTACGCCTCGATGGCGGCGGCGGCCAGCGCGACGGCGGAGTGCCGGTGCGCGACGAGGCGGCCCTCGCCGCGGACCCGGTCGATCCAGCCGGTGTCCGCGCTGGCGTCGATGACCTCGGGCTGGTCGAGCAGGTCGAGCACGAAGCTCTTGTTCGTCGCGCCGCCCTCGATGATCACCGTGGTGTTCGCCATGGCCCGGCGGAGCCGGCCGAGGGCCTCGTCGCGGTCGCGGCCGTAGGCGATGATCTTCGCGATCATCGAGTCGAAGTCGGCGGGGATGGTGTCGCCCTCGCTGACGCCGGTGTCCACCCGGATGCCCGGCCCGGCGGGCAGGTCCAGGCGGGCGATGCGACCGGGGGAGGGCGCGAAGTCGCGGTCCGGGTCCTCGGCGTTCAGCCGGGCCTCGATGGCGTGGCCCCGCTCCGCGGGCGGCTCGCCGTCCAGGCGCCCGCCCGCGGCCACGTGCAGCTGCGCCTTGACCAGGTCGAACCCGGTGGTGGACTCGGTGATCGGGTGCTCCACCTGCAGGCGGGTGTTGACCTCCAGGAACGCGAACAGCCGGTCACCGGGGTGGTAGAGGAACTCGACGGTCGCCGCGCCCCGGTAACCGACCGCCACGGCCAGCCGTTCGGCCGACGCCTTGAGCTCCGCGGCCTGCGCCGGGCTGAGCACCGGCGACGCCGACTCCTCGATGACCTTCTGGTTGCGCCGCTGCACCGAGCAGTCCCGGACCCCCAGCGCCCACGCGGTGCCCTGACCGTCGGCGATCACCTGGACCTCGACGTGCCGGGCGCCGGTGACCAGGCGCTCCAGGAACACGATGCCGCTGCCGAACGCCCTCGCCGCCTCCTGGCTGGTGCGCTCGTACGCGTCGACCAGCTCGGCCTCGTTCGTGACCACGCGGATGCCGCGCCCGCCGCCGCCGGCGGTGGCCTTCAGCATCAGCGGGTAGCCGATCTCGGCCGCCGACGCCCGGGCGGCGTCCAGGGTCTCCACCGCGCCGCGGCTCCACGGCGCCACCGGCACGCCGACCTCCTCGGCGATCAGCTTCGCGCCGATCTTGTCGCCGAGCTGGCGCATGGCCTCCGGGCTGGGCCCGACGAAGGTGACCCCGACCTTCTCGCACAGCTCGGCGAACGCCGGGTCCTCGGCGACGAAGCCCCAGCCGACCCAGGCGGCGTCCGCCCGGGTCTCCACCAGCGCGCGCTCCAGCACGGCCAGGTTCAGGTACGGGCGCGCGGACGCGGGACCGAGATCGTAGGCGACGTCGGCCTCCCGCACGAACGTGGCGTCCCGGTCGACGTCGGTGTGCAGGGCGACGGTCTCGATCCGGGTCCCGGTCTCCGCGGCCAGCTCCCGGACGGCGTGGATGAGCCGCATCGCGGCCTCCCCACGGTTGACGATGGCGATACGGCTGAACACCCGACCGACCCCTCCGTTGGACCCACGATGTACGCGCCGCGAGGCGACGGCCCCCGGCAGTGATCACCTTTCCGTCTGCGGGCGGGCGGCGCCATGTCGTAACCGCCGAAGCCTGGGCGGCGCCAGTTGTAGGAACCGAACAAAAGTTTTTGGCGGTCAGGGGGTGTCGCGGCGCTGGAACACCACCGACCCGGCGATGACCGCCGCGGCCGCGTACAGGGACAGGACGCCGAGCCCGGCCCAGGGGCCGATGTGTTCCGCGGCGAGGTCGCGCGTTGACTGGATGGTCAGCCCGGCGTCCATGGGGGCGAACCGGTGGATGCGGTGCTGCCAGGTCGGGTCGGTGACGAACATGGCGACAACGGGCGAGCCGTAGAGCAGGGCCAGCGCCGCCGTCACCGCACCGGCGGTGTCGCGCAGGAGCAGCCCGAGCCCCGCCGCCAGCAGGGTGACGAGCCCCGTGTAGAGCACCGTGCCGATGGCCGCCCGTCGGGTGAGGTCGTCGGCGAGCGACAGCGCGGGGAAGCCGTGCGCCGGGTCGAACCCGCTGCCGGGCAGCATCACCCGGCCGGCCGCCAGGGAGCCGGCGGCCAGCAGCGCGCCGGCGGTCGTCCCGAGGACGGCCAGGGCGCCGAGCTTGCCCAGCACCACCAGGAACCGGCGTGGCACGGCGGTGAGCGTCGGCTGGATCGTCCCCGTGCTGTACTCCGCCGTCACCGCCAGGACCGCGAGAACCACGATCCCCACCTGGCCGAGGCGGACGCCCCCCAGGGTCAGCTTCGTGAGGTCGGGGGCGCAGGGCGGACCGCAGTGCCCGCGGTCCAGCGACCCGGTGACCGCCAACCCGACGCCCACCGTGCCGGCGACGGTGAGCAGCGTCAGCCAGCCGGTGCTCGGGAGCGTCCTCAGCTTCGTCCACTCCGCCCGCAGGGCCCGGAGCGGCCGTCCCGCCGTCACGCGTCCCGCCGGCGCAGCTGCCACCACGCGAGCCCGAGGGTGAGGGCGACCCACGCCGCGACCACGCAGATCCCGGCCCACGGCCCGATCAGGGCCCACGGCTCGGCGAGCGTGACCGTCGGCGGTTTCGCCCGTTGGGTGGCCAGCCCACCGGCCAGCGTGGTGTACATGAGCCATCTCGGTGAGGTGCCCGGCAGGATCATGCCGACGACCAGCGGCCCGAGCACGAGGAGGACCGTGATCGTGATCGCAGCCGCGCTGTGCCGCAACAGCACGCCGACGGCGAGGCCGACCACCGCGACACCGGCCAGGAACGCGGCGGTCAGCAGCAGCGCCCGGAGCACCAGGGGATCGGTGAGGGACGGGCGGGGGAAGGCCGGCGTCGTGAAACCGCGCTCGCGCAGGGCCGGGACGGCGAGCACGAACGAGCCGACCGCGCCCACCAGCCCCACGAGGAACGAGGTCGCGCCGAGGACGACCGCCTTCGCGGCCAGCACCCGGCCCCGGCGCGGGGTCGCGGCGAACGTCGTGCGGATCATGCCCCGCCGGTACTCCGACGTGGCGTAGAGGACCCCGATCGCGATGAGGGCCATGAGCCCGGCGATGACGCCGACCAGCGCGATCTCGACCATGTCGTCGTCCGGCGGCCGCGGGCCGACGGTGCCGGTGCCCACCACGGTGTAGCCGTCGCCGGTCTCGGTGACCTGGCCGCCGGCGCGGACGCCGCCCTTCCCGCCGAGCCGGTCCGCACGGCCGACGGCCTCGCCGTGCCAGGTGCCCTCCGAACTGAGCCGCACGTTGTCGAACGACGCCCGGGTGCTGGTCGGGCGCTCGCCGACGGACGAGCTGCCGCCGCCCCGCGACGTGTACACCTCCGCCGGCGACGAGACGTAGAAGCCGATCTCGACGGTGGACGGGAGGTTCTTCGGCGTCGCCGTGCCGATCTTCTGCCACGCGGCGCCGTCGGCCGACTCGTACCCGGTGATCGTGGTGCCCGAGCGCACCAGCCGCAACCACCGGGCCCCGCCGGCCGCGCTGCCCTTGCGGTCCGCGTCGAAGTCCCACTGCAGGTGTACGCCCTGACCGGCGGTCAGCATCAGCGAGGCGTACGACGAGCCGGGCCGGGTGCCGTCCTTGATCATGATGCCGGCCGCGGGCGGGGCGAACGGGCTCGGATCCGCGAGCCTGGTCATCCCGTCCAGGCCCGTCGCCTCGCGCCCGAACGGTTCGGGTGCCAGCGACGCGACCCGCACGGTGAGCGTCGCGTCGCCCGTGACCTGCTGGTGCACGAAGTAGAAGTCGTCGGCGACCGGCTCGCCGTGCGGCCCGCTCACGAACTCGGCGTGCTCGTTGATGTTCGTCCTGCTGCTCGACGCGGCCAGGTAGCTCAGGCCGACGGTCAACGCCGCCGCGCCGAGCAGCGTGACGACCCAGCGCCGCACCGACCGCAGTTTGGTCCACTCGGCCAGCAGCAGGCCGGGGAAGGACTCTCGGGCGGTCACCGCACGCTCCCTTCGGCCGCCGGGGCCCCGGTCTCGGGCGCGAACTCGATGGCGCCACGCGTCAAATCCATGTACGCCTCCTCCAGCGACGCCCGGTGCCGGCGCAGCTCCGAGAACGCGACGGCGGCCCCGCTCAGCAGCGCCGCCACCCGGTCGCCGGCCAGCCCGTCGACGACGACGGTGTCCGGACCGGCCACGGTGACGGTCGCGCCGCCGTTGGCCAGCACGGTCGTCGCCTCGGCCCGCTGCGTGGTGGTGACCTCGACGCGGTCCCCGGACGCCGCGGCCAGCAGCGCGGCCACGCTCGTGTCGGCGATCAGGCGGCCCCGGCCCACCGCGATCAGATGGTCGGCGGTGTCCTCCAGCTCGCTCATCAGGTGGCTGGAGACCAGGACCGCCCGTCCCTCGGCGGCCAGGGCCCGCATCAGGCCCCGGATCCACACGATGCCGTCCGGGTCGAGGCCGTTGACCGGCTCGTCGAACATCAGCACCGGCGGGTCGCCGAGCAGGGCGGCGGCGATGCCCAGCCGCTGCCGCATGCCCAGCGAGAAGCCCCCGGTCCGGCGGCGGGCGGCCGAGGCCAGGCCCACCTGGTCGAGCACCTGGGCGACCCGGCGCCCGCCGATGCCGTTGCTGTGGGCCAGCCAGAGCAGATGGTCGCGGGCGCGCCGGCCGGGGTGCAGCGCCGACGCGTCGAGGAGCGCACCGACCTGGGTCAGCGGCGCCCGCAGCGACCGGTAGGGGCGGCCGTTGACCAGGGCCTCGCCCCCGTCCGGCGCGTCGAGTCCGAGGATCAGCCGCATGGTCGTCGACTTCCCGGCCCCGTTCGGCCCGACGAAACCGGTCACCTCGCCCGCCCGGACGGTGAACGACAGGCCGTCCACCGCGACGGCGGTGCGGTAGCGCTTGTGGAGCGCGCGTACCTCGATCGTGGGTTCCATGGCAGGGACGTTAGGCGGCGGTGACCGCCCGGCGCGTCACGGCGCGGAGGGGTCTTCGGCCGGCGCCCGCCTCCCTCGCGTGGGGGAGGCCGGGTCCCCGCCGGGGGGACGACACCGAGGCCGCGGCCGGTGAGAATGGCGGTCGTGAAGGGGATCGGGCCGGCCTCCGCCACGGCCGCCCTCGGCGCCGTGGCGGTGATCGAGGCGATGGCGGGCGCGTACCACCGCCGGCCCACCGCGATCGCGGTTCTCCTCGCGCTCGCCGTGGTCGCCCCCGTCGCCCTGGTCCGGCTCTGGCCCGCGACGGCGGCCGTCCTGTCCGCCGCGGCGGTGCTCTCCGGCCTGGTGATCTCCTATCCGGTCACCGTCGCCGGGGTCACCGCGCTGGCGGTGCTCTACGGGATCGCCGGCCACCGGCGTCCACTGAGCACGGCCGGCGCGCTGGTCCTGCCCCTTGCCGCGTACGCGGCCGCGCCGCTGTCCGGCGACCGACCGGGCGGGCGGCCCGTGGCCCTGCTCCTGCTGGCCGTCGCCGCGGTGGCGGCGGCCACCGGGGCGGCGGTGCGGCTGCGGGACGAGCGGCGTCGCCACCGGGCCGACGAACAGTCGTCGGCGGCGACGCTGATGAAGTACGCGGCCCGCGGGGAACGGGCCCGCATCGCCCGGGAACTCCACGACGTGGTGGCGCACCACATCACCATGATCGCCCTGCAGGCCGAGGCGGCCCGCCTCGCGACACCGGGGCTGCCCGTGGAGGGGGCCCGGCGGCTGACCGCCATCGGGGACACCGCGCGGGTCGCGCTGACGGAGATGCGGCGTCTGCTGGGCGTGCTCCGGGAGGACGTGGACGCCGAGCCGAGCCGCCGCCCCCAACCCGGGCTCCGCGAGCTCAACGCCCTCCTCGACGAGGTACGCGACGCGGCCGTGGGCAGCGGCGTACGCCTGATCGTCAGCGGCTCCGTCGAGCCTCTCGATCCCGGTGTCGAGCTGACGGCGTACCGCATCGTGCAGGAGGCGCTGACGAACGCCCGCCGCCACGCCCCCGGCGCGGCCGTCGACGTCGAGCTGCACTACCGCGGCGACGACCTCAGCGTGCGGGTCTACGACAACGGCCCCGGCCCCGCCCCGGCGGGCGACCGCGGGCACGGGCTGGCCGGGATGCGGGAACGGGCGGCCATGGTCGGTGGCCAGGTCACGGCCGGCGCGGCGCCGGGCGCCGGGTTCCTCGTCGAGGCCGTCCTGCCGACGAAGGGTGCCGCGCCGTGACCGCCACCCGGATCGTCGTGGTCGACGACCAGGACGTCGTGCGTGCCGCCTTCGAGGTCCTGCTGGCGACCCAGCCCGACTTCACGGTCGTCGGCTCGGCCGCCGACGGCGGGCAGGCCGTGCGGATCTGCCGGCAGGTGCGCCCGGACGTGGTGCTCATGGACATCCGGATGCCGGGGATGGACGGCATCGAGGCCACCCGGCGGCTGCTCGCCGACCCGGAGCCGCCCCGGGTGCTGATGCTGACGACGTTCGACCTCGACGAGCACGTGTACGACGCGCTCGGCGCCGGCGCGAGCGGTTTCCTCCTGAAGGACGCGACCGCCGAGCGCCTGTTCGACGCCGTCCGGGTCGTCGCCGCGGGGGAGGCGCTGCTCGCCCCGACGGTGACCCGGCGGCTCGTCGCCGAGTTCGCCCGGATGCGGGTACGCCGCCGGGAGCCGGACGCGGCGCTCCGCACGCTCACCGCCCGGGAGACCGAGGTCCTGCGGCTGATCGCCGAGGGACTGTCGAACCCGGAGATCGCCGCCCGGCTGGTCGTGGGGGAGGAGACGGTGAAGTCCCACGTCAGCCGCGTGCTCGCCAAGCTCGGCCTGCGCGACCGCACCCAGGCCGTCGTCGTGGCGTACGAGTCCGGCCTGGTCGTTCCCGGGGACCGGTGACCGCGCCCGAGTCTCGTGTGACCGAAATTTCCTTGACCAGTCAAGCATAGGAGATATGTTTGACCGGTCAAGGAAATGAGGTGCAGGCATGCGTGACGACGATCTCGCCGCGGCGGGCGTCGCCCCGGCCGCGACGACGGCGCTGTCGTCCCGGCCGCGGGTGGCCGTGCTGGGCGCCGGGCACACCGGACCGGTGATCGCCCGGGTGGCGACGGCCGCCGGGTATCCGGTGACGATCGCGGCCTCCGGGGACCCCGCGAACATCGCCCTGATCACCGACGTGCTGGCTCCCGGCGCCGAGGCGCGCTGGGCCGCCGACGCCGTCGCGGACGCCGGGATCGTCGTGCTGGCCATACCGCTGCACCGGTTTCCGGACCTCGATCCCGCCCTGCTCGCCGGCCGGCTCGTCGTCGACACGATGAACTACTGGCCGCCCGTCGACGGCGTCCAGGAGATGTTCGACGACCCGGCGTACGGCAGCAGCGAGATCGTCCAGCGGCGGCTCGCCCGGTCGAGCGTCGTGAAGACGTTGAACCACATCGGCTACCACGAGCTGGAGGACGACCGCCGCCCGCCGGGAGCGCCGGACCGCCGCGCGCTCGGCGTCGCCGGCGACGACCCCGCCGCCGTGCGGACCGTGGCCGATCTCGTCGAACGCATCGGCTACGACGCCGTCCCGCTGGACGGCCTGCCCGCCGGCCGCCTGCTCCAACCCGGCGGCCCGGTCTTCGGCGTGTCCCTGGGCCGGACCGAGTTCACGCGGGCGCTCGCCCGCACCCACCACACAGATAGAGGCTCATCGTGACCACAGCACCGTCGGATCCGGTACGCCCGGCCGCCTTCCCCCTCGTGCTCGGCCTGGACACCTTCGGCGACGTCACCCACGACGCCGACGACCGGCCGCTCTCGCACGCCCGCACGATCCGTGACATCGTCGAGCAGGGCGTCCTCGCGGACCAGGTCGGCGTGGACTTCTTCGGCATCGGCGAGCACCACACCGACGACTTCCCGCTGTCGGCCGCCGACGTGGTGCTGGGCGCGATCGCCGCCCGCACCACCCGGATCCGGCTCGGCTCGGCCGTCACGGTGCTGAGCTCCGACGACCCGGTACGCGTCTTCCAGCGCTACTCCACCCTCGACGCGGTCTCCGGCGGTCGGGCCGAGGTGATCCTCGGCCGCGGGTCCAGCATCGACTCGTTCCCGCTGTTCGGCTACGACCTGGCCGACTACGAGCAGCTCTTCGAGGAGAAGGCGCAGCTCTTCGCCGAGCTGCGCAGGGGTGGACCGGTGACCTGGAAGGGCACCATGCGGGCGCCGCTGCACGAGCAGGACGTCGTGCCGCACACCGAGTCGGGACCCTTCCCGGCCTGGATCGGCGTGGGCGGCAACCCGCAGTCGGTGATCCGGGCCGCCCGGTACGACTACGGCCTGATGCTCGCGATCATCGGCGGGTCGCCGGCCCGCTTCGCCCCCTTCTCCCGGCTGTTCCACCAGGCGCTCGCGCAGCTCGGCAAGGATCCCCTGCCGATCGGCGTGCACTCGCCCGGGCATGTCGCCGCGACCGACGAGCAGGCCCGCGAGGAGTTCTTCCCCCGCTACCAGGAGGCGATCCGCCGGGTGGCCCGGACCCGCGGCTTCGCCGTGCCGACCCGGGAGTCCCTCCTGCGCGAGGTCGGGCCGCACGGCGCGCTGTACGTCGGGTCGCCCGAGACCGTCGCCCGGAAGATCGCCGCGAACCTCGGCGTGCTCGGCGCGAACCGCTTCGAGATGAAGTACGGCATGGGCGGCCTGTCGCACGAGGCTCTGATGACCTGCATCGAGCTCTACGGCACGCGGGTCGTCCCGCGCGTCCGGGAGCTGCTGAGCTGACCGGCCGGTCCGGCCGCCCGCGCCCCGCGGACGGCCGGACCGGTCCGGGCCGCCGCGCGAGGGCTCAGTCGGCGGTTCCGACGCGCTGGAACGCGCGGGCAAGTTGGACGAGGTCGATGCCCTCGAAGTGGTCGAGGAACCGCCGCCGCACGCTGGCCAGGTGACTCGGCCAGGACTCCTGGAGCCGGGCGAGACCGGCGTCGGTGAGGACGGCGTTCCACCCGCGCGCGTCCTCGGCGCACTTGACCCGCTCGACCAGGCCCTGCGTCTCCAGCCGGGCGATGGTGCGGGTCATCCCGCTCAGGGAGAGCTGGCACGCCGCGGCGAGGTCGCTCATCCGCATCCGCCGGTCGGGCGCCTCGGAGAGATGCATCAGCGCCGTGTACTCGGTGAGCGGCAGCTGGCGGTCGCCGACCATGTCGGCGTCGATGGCGCGGGGCAGCACGTGCATGATCCGGCCCAGCGAGCGGACCAGCGCCTCCTCCTCGGCGTCGAGGGGGCGCGGGGACTTCGGTGCGGCGGCGGGCATCCCCCCATCCTACTTGCTTGACCGAGCAATGACACGTCGCGACGGTGACGACCGCCACGGCCTAGGAGGTTGCTTGACGAAGCAACAAACCGCTAGCTTTTCCTTGACCAGGCAAGTACTTTGGAAGGGCTTCCCGACATGACCAGGATCGGAATCATCCTCGGCAGCACCCGCCCGGGCCGCAACGGCGAGGCGGTCGCCCGCTGGGTGTTCGACGTCGCCAAGCAGCGCGGCGACGCGGAGTACGAGCTCGTCGACCTGCTCGACCACCAGCTGCCGCACCTGGACGAGGCGTACCCGCCGGCGATGGGCCAGTACACCCAGCCGCACACGCTGCGCTGGGCCAGCACCATCGCGTCGTTCGACGGGTTCGTGATGGTCACCCCGGAGTACAACCACTCCACCTCGGGCGCCCTGAAGAACGCCATCGACTTCCTCTACGCCGAGTGGAACAACAAGGCCGTCGGGTTCGTCAGCTACGGCTCCGCGGGCGGCACCCGGGCCGTGGAGCACCTGCGCCTGATCGCCGGCGAGCTGCAGATGGCCGACGTGCGGTCCCAGGTGGCGCTGTCGCTGTTCACCGACTTCGAGAACTTCAGCGTCTTCAAGCCCAGCCAGTTCCAGCACGACGCGCTCACCACCACCCTCGACCAGGTCGTGGCCTGGAGCACGGCGCTGGCCCCGCTGCGCCACCGCTGAACACCCTCCGACCGGCGACGGCCGCGGGCCCTGCCCGCGGCCGTCGCCGCACCCGTCGTGGCCGCCGCCGGCCGGGCCGACTCCCTCAGGACTGCTGACGCGGCGGCACGAATTCGGGGGCCGGCTGCGGTGACTCGCCGCTGACCTGGGTGATGATCTCGGCGGCCAGGTCCCGCAGCTTGCGGTTGCGGTGCTGCGACGCCCGCCGGAGCAGGGCGAATGCCTCCGCCGCGGTGCACCGCTGCTGGCCCATGACCACCCCGAGGGCCTGGTCGATGACGCTGCGGGAGACCATCGCGTCGGTGAGCTGCCGATGCAGGACGGCCTGGTCGGTCTGACGGAGGATGACGCTCAGCGCCGTCGACCCCTGGTCCGTGAACGCCAGGGCCTGCCGCCGTGCCCGGTCGGTGAACGCGTGCGGCTCGGTGGCGTAGAGGTTCAACGCGCCGACGACTTCGCCGTCGACCGTCACGGGCAGTGACAGCGAGCTGGCGACGCCGAGCCGGAGCGCGTGTTGCCGGTAGTCGCACCAGCGGTCGTCCGTGCGCAGGTCGCGCACCTCAACGACCTGCCCCTGGCGGAGGGCGTCGAGACAGGGCCCCTCGTCCGCCCCGTACTGGATCTCGTCGCCCCGCGCGGCGAGGTCGCCGCTGCTGGCGACGGTGAACGCGCCGTCGTCCCGGCGCATCGTCAACCCGCAGGCCACCGCGGGGGTGACGACCTCCGTCGCGACCCGGACCAGCTGGTCCAGGAACACGTCGACGTGCGGCGAATCGGCGAGCAGCGTCAGCAGCCGGCCGTAGGCCGAGGCCAGATGCCGGTCAGCAGCATCGGACGGCACCGCTACCTCCTGAACGTCCTGTGCCGGCTCCCTGCGGAGCCGTGACCACTGCCTTCCTTTGTCGGAGAGCAAACATTTTCCCGGATCGGCAGGGTGCCAATCGGGTGGGACGGGGCTAGGGTCGAGGTGGGTTCGGACATGAGCCCAGGACCACTGCCCGGGGCGCCGACGAGCGAGCCGGGCATCAGCCCGGTCCGCCACCCTCACGCGAGGAGCAGCTCATGTCCGTCCATCACGCGCAGCACCCGGCGGCGCCGCAGGTCACCCGCCGGCCGACCCTGTCCCTGGCGCTGACCCGGGAAGGTCCGGCGGCCGTGGTGGCGATCGGCGGTCCCGTCGACATGGCAACCGTCGACCCGCTCGTCCGCCTCGTCGACCGGCTGCTGTCCGGCCACGCGCCCCCGGTGCTGGTGCTCGACCTGAGCGCGGTCACGTTCTTCTGCGCCGCCGGTGTCACCGCGCTGCTGACGATCCGCACGCGGGCCGGCTCCGCCGGGTGCACCCTGGTGCTGCGCAGGCCCTCGCGGATCACCGCGGCGGTCCTCGCCATCGTCGGCCTCACGGACGAATTCACCACCGAGTGACCCTGCCCTTCCCTCCACAGCGGTCGCGCACCGTGGCGGTCACCTCGGACCCCCACCGGCGGGCAGATCGCAGGTACCCGGGGTGGATCAACCCGAAACGGCGGTACGCCCGTGAGTCGGGCCACCGGCGGTTGGCTCCGCCGGTACGCCGGGAACCGGCGGCACGAGCGTGTCGACGGCCCGGCCCATCCGGGTGACCGCCTCGGTGAGGATCGCCGGGGAGGTGGCGAAGTTGAGGCGTACGAAGCCGGCTCCGCCGGTGCCGAACACGTGGCCCGAGCTGAGGGCGACCCGCGCCCGGTCGAGGAACATCCTCGCCGGCCCCGCGATGTCGCTGGCCACCCCGGGCTCGCCGGGCGGCTGCTCGGTGGCGAGGCCCAGCGCGGTGCAGTCCAGCCAGGCGAGGTAGGTCCCCTCGGGACGGTGGTGGGTGACCGCCGGGAGGTGCTCGGCGAGCAGGCTCTCCAGCAGGGCGCGGTTGGCGTCGAGGCCGTCGAGGAGGAGGTCGAGCCACGGCCCGCCGGCACGGAACGCCGCGGTGTGCGCGAGGACGCCCAGGTGGCTGGGACCGTGGCCGACCTCCTCCGGCATGCGGCGCAGGTCGGCGACGGCCCGCGGCCCGGCGACCGCGAGCGCCGCCTTGAGACCGGCGAGGTTCCACGCCTTGGAGGCGGAGGTCAGGGCGAAGGCGTCCTCGGCGCCGGCCACCGTGAGGTACGGGGTGAAGCGCGCCCCGGGGAGCACCAGCGGGGCGTGGATCTCGTCGGAGACCACCCGTACGCCGTGCCGGGCGGCCAGGTCGGCCACCGTGTCGAGCTCGTCCCGGCGGTGGACCACGCCGGTCGGGTTGTGCGGGTTGCACAGCAGGAACGCGGGCCGGGAGCCGAGGGCCCGGGCCCGGCGGAACGCCTCGTCCAGGGCGGCGGGATCCATCCGCAGGTCGGGTCCGAGCGGAGCCTCGACCACCCGCCGGCCGGCGTGGCTCACGAAGGCGTAGAACGGCGGGTAGACGGGGGAGCAGACCACCACGGCGTCGCCGGGGTCGGTGACCAGCCGGAGCACCTCGACGATGCCCATCATCACGTCGGGCACGACGGTGGTGTGGTCGACGCGGAAGCCCTGCCAGCCCCACCGGTCGGCGGCGAACCCCCCGATCGCCTCGGCGTACGCCGTCCCGTGCGGGTAACCGGTGTCGCCGAGGTCGATCGCCCGGCGCAGCGCGTCGGCCACCGGAGGAGCGAGGGGCACGTCCTGCTCGGCGACCCAGAGGGGAAGCACGTCCTGCGGGTGCATCCGCCACTTCACGCTGCTGCGCCGCCGCAGCTCGTCCAGGGTGAGCACGGTGAGCGGATTCCCGGCGGCGGAGGGGGTGGGACCTGCCATGCCACCACCCTAGATCGTCGGGCGCTCGCCGCCGACCCGCTGCCGCGCGGCGGCCTGGCGCCGCAGCTCGTGCCGCGCCAGGGCGTTGCGGTGCACCTCGTCGGGGCCGTCGGCGAACCGCAGGGTGCGGATGCCGGCGTACGCCCGGGCCAGCGGGAAGTCCTGGGACAGGCCGGCGGCGCCGTACACCTGGATCGCCTTGTCCAGGATCCACTGCACGGTCGCCGGGGTGGCGATCTTGATGGCCTGGATCTCGGTGTGCGCGCCCTTGTTGCCGACCGTGTCCATCAGCCAGGCCGTCTTGAGCACCAGCAGGCGCAGCTGCTCGATGCGCACCCGCGACTCGGCGATCCACTCCCGGACCACGCCCTGCTCGGCCAGCGGCCGGCCGAACGCGACCCGCTGCTCGGCCCGGGCGCACATCAGCTCGACGGCCCGCTCGGCCAGGCCGATGGAGCGCATGCAGTGGTGGATGCGGCCGGGGCCGAGCCGGGCCTGGGCGATCGCGAAGCCGTCGCCCTCGCCGCCGATCAGGTTCTCCACCGGCACGCGGACGTCGTGGAACGCCAGCTCGGCGTGCCCGCCGTGGTCGTGGTCGTCGTACCCGAACACCTCCATGCCGCGGACGATCTCCAGGCCGGGGGTGTCCCGCGGGACGAGCACCATGGACTGCTGGCGGTGCCGCTCGGCGGACGGATCGGTCTTGCCCATGACGATGAAGATCCGGGCGTTCGGGTTCATGGCGCCGGTGATCCACCACTTCCGGCCGTTGATCACGTAGTGGTCGCCGTCCCGCTCGATCCGGGTGGCGATGTTCGTGGCGTCCGACGAGGCCACGTCGGGCTCGGTCATGGCGAACGACGACCGGATCGCACCGTCGAGCAGCGGCTCCAGCCACCGCCTGCGCTGCTCGCCGGTGCCGAACATCGCCAGCACCTCCATGTTGCCGGTGTCCGGGGCGGCGCAGTTCAGCACGGCGGGCGCCAGGTGGCTGCGCCCGGTGATCTCCGCGAGCGGGGCGTACTGGAGGTTGGTCAGGCCGGCGCCGTGCTCGCCCGGCAGGAACAGGTTCCACAGGCCGCGCTTGCGGGCGTCGGTGCGCAGCTGCGCGAGCACGGGCACCGAGTCCCAGGCCCAGCGGTCGCCGAGCTGACCGAGCTGCTCGTGGAAGACGGCCTCGGCCGGGTGGACCTGGCGGTCCATGAAGTCCAGGAGGTTGTCGCGCAGCCCCTCGGTCCGCGGGTCCAGCGAGAAGTCCATCAGTGCTCCTTCAGATAGGTCAGGCCGGCGTCGAGGAGGAGCTCGGTGACCTCGCCGAGCTGCGCGAAGCCGGCGCCGACGGTCTGGCCACGCAGGTGGCGGAAGTGGATGCCCTCGAGGATCGCGGCCAGCTTGAAGGCCGCCAGGCCGAGGTGGAAACCGAGGGACGGGAGGGCCCGGCCGCTCGCCGTCGCGTACCGGCCGAGGATCTCGTCCTCGGTCAGGAAGCCGGGCGCGGAGGACGCCTCGGCCACCGCCGTCCCGACGAGCCGGCCGAGACGCTGGTAGAGGACCAGCAGCGCCAGGTCGGTGAGCGGGTCGCCGAGGGTGGCCATCTCCCAGTCGATCACCGCGGCGAGGCGGTCGCGGTCGTCGACGAGCACGTTGTCGAGGCGGTAGTCGCCGTGCACGATCCCCGGCGCCGAATCGGCCGGCACCCCGGACGCCAGGCGGGCGTACAGCTCGTCGGCGGCCGGCAGGTCCCGGCAGTGCGACGCGTCGAGCTGCTTCCGCCACCGCCGCACCTGCCGGCCCAGGAATCCCTCGGGCCGGCCGAAGTCGGCCAACCCCACGGCCGCCGGGTCGACCGCGTGCAGGGTGGCCAGCGTGTCGACCAGGCGGGTGGAGATGTCCCGGGTGCGTTCCGGGCCGAGCGGCTCCAGCTCGGCCGCGTGCCGGTACGCCGTGCCGGCGACCCGCTCCATGACGTAGAACGGCGCGCCCAGCACGCCGGCGTCCGGGCAGAGCGCGTACGTCGCCGGCACCGGCACGTCGGTGGCGCGCAGCGCCGACATGACCCGGTACTCCCGGGCCATGTCGTGCGCGGTCGACAGGACGTGCCCCAGCGGGGGCCGCCGCACGATCCACGCCGACCGCCCGTCACCGACCTCGTAGGTGAGGTTGGACTTCCCGCCGGTGACCAGCCGGGCGGTCGACAGCCGCCCCGCCCCCGGCACCTCGGCCGCGAACCAGTCGCCGAGCCGGGCCAGGTCGAGGCCGGGCGGGTCCTGTGGGGCCGGACCGGTCACGGGACGAGGATGCTGACGGTCTCGACGACGCAGGCCGGCTTCGCGGCGCCGGCCACCTCGACGGTCACCTTCGCGGTCAGCTGGTGGCCACCGCCGCCGGGCGCCAGCGACAGCAGCTCCACGCCGGCCCGCACCTCGGAGTCGACGGGGACCGGGGCGGGGAAGCGGAGCTTGTTGGCGCCGTAGTTCACGCCCATGCTCAACCCCTCCACCCGGTAGACCTGCCAGACCAGCATGGGCACCAGCGACAGCGTGAGGTAGCCGTGGGCGATGGTGCCGCCGAACGGGCTGCGCGCCGCCCGCTCCGGGTCGACGTGGATCCACTGGTGGTCGCCGGTGGCCTCGGCGAAGGCGTCGATCTGCTGCTGCGTGATCCGGTGCCAGCCGGAGTGCCCGAGGTGGGTGCCGACCGCCCGCTCCAGCTCCTCGATGCCCTGGAAGACCTTCATCGTCGCCGCCTCCTCTCAGGCCTTCGGCCCGCCGGCCACGTACAGCACCTGGCCCGACACGAAGCCGGCCGCCTCGCTCACGAAGAACGACACGGCGTGCGCGACGTCCTCGGGCGTGCCGGTGCGGGCGACCGGGATCTGCGCCGCGGCGGCCTGCTTGAACTCCTCGAAGGGCACGCCGAGCCGGGACGCGGTGGCGGCGGTCATCTCGGTCTCGATGAACCCCGGGGCGATGGCGTTGGCCGTCACCCCGAACTTCCCGAGTTCGAGGGCGAGGGTCTTCGTGAAGCCCTGCAGCCCCGCCTTCGCGGCCGCGTAGTTGGCCTGACCCCGGTTGCCCAGGGCGGAGGTGCTGGACAGGTTGACGATCCGCCCCCAACCGGCCCTGGTCATGTGGCCCTGCACCGCGCGGGTCATGAGGAACGAGCCTCGCAGGTGCACGTTCACCACCGCGTCCCAGTCGTCGGTGGTCATCTTGAACAGCAGGTTGTCCCGGGTGATGCCGGCGTTGTTGACCAGGATCGCGGGCTCGCCCAGCTCCCCGGCGATCCGGTCCACGGCCGCCCGCACCGCCTCCTCGTCGGCGACGTCGGCGCCGACGGCCAGGGCGCGGCCGCCCGCGGTCCGGATCTCGTCGGCGACCGGCTCGGCGGCCGCCTCGTCCAGGTCGACGACGGCGACGGCGACGCCGTCGCGGGCCAGTCGCCTCGCGACGCCGGCCCCGATGCCGCGGGCCGCTCCGGTGACGACGGCGGTGCGGGTGATGGTCATGGCGGTCAGCTCCTCGCTGGGTACGGACGGGACAGGTCGGCGCCGGGAACGGTCATGGGACGTACACCACCCGGCCGACGGTGGAGCCGTCGGCGAGCCGCTGCACCCCGTCGGCCACCTCGGCGAGCGGGAGGCGCTCGCTGACCAGGGGCCGGACGGCGCCCTGGGCGGCCAGCGCGGTGAGGGCACGGTGGCACTCGACGACGGCGGCCGGGTCGTGGCGCTGGTAGAGGCCCCAGTGCAGGCCGACGATCGAGTAGTTCTTCACGAGGGCGTGGTTGAGCGTGGCGGACTGGATCCGGCCACCGGCGAAGCCGAGCACGAGGATCCGGCCCTCGAAGGCGACACACTTCGTCGAACGCTGGTAGGTGTCCCCGCCGACCGGGTCGTAGACGACGTCGGCGCCCCGGCCGCCGGTCTCGGCCTTGACCACCTCGACGAAGTCCTCGGCGCGCCGGTCCACCACCACGTCGGCGCCGAGGGCGCGGGCCACCTCCGCCTTCTCCGGGCCGCCCACCACCCCGATGACGCGGGCGCCGGCCGCCCGGCCGAGCTGGACCGCCGCGCTGCCGACGCCGCCGGCCGCGGCGTGCACCAGCAGCGTCTCGCCGGCGCGTAGCCCGGCCCGCCGGTGCAGGCCGAACCAGCCGGTCTGGTAGCCGATGTAGAGGGCCGCCGCCTCGGCGTCGTCGAGCGCCGCCGGCGCGGGGAACGTGCTCGCGGCGTCCAGCAGCGCGTACTCGGCGAACCCGCCGTGCGGCAGCGTCGCGCCGCCGAGCACCCGGTCGCCGACGGCGAACCCGGTCACCCCGGCGCCGAGGGCGACGACCTCGCCGCACAGCTCGACCCCCGGGGTGAACGGCAGTTCCGGCTTGACCTGGTATTCACCGCGGCACATCAGGACGTCGGGGAAGTTCGCCGGGCTGGCCAGCACCCGGACCACGAGCTGCCCCGGGCCCGGGGCCGGGTCCGCCACGTCGACGAGCCGCAGCACGTCGACCGGCTCGCCGAGCGCGGTCACCCGCCATGCCTTCATCGGAAGCCCCCCTCGTCCTCGATCTGCCGCTGGAGCTTGTTCATGCCGTCGAGCCAGCGGTCAGTGTCGGTGGCACGGTGCCGGTAGTAGTCGGCGACCCGGGGGTGCGGCAGGACCAGGAACCGGTCGTCGTGCATTGCCTGCCACGTCGCCTCGGCCACGTCCTCGGGGGTGAGCGCGCCGTCGCGGCTGATCAGGTCCCGCAGCGGTCCGCTGTTGTCGAGCATCCGGGTCCGTACGCCCTGGGGACAGACGGCCTGCACCACGATCCCGCGATGCCGGTAGGTCGCCGACAGCCACTCGGCGAAGGCGACGCAGGCGTGCTTGCTGACCGCGTACGCCGGGTTCCCGAGCGTCGTGAGCAGCCCGGCCGCGGACGCGGTCACCACGAAGCGGCCCGCGCCGCGCTCGACCCAGCCGGGGATCAGCAGTCGCGCGGCGCGTACGTGCGCCATGACGTTCACCTCGTGGCTGGCCGCCCACTCCGCCTCGGCGGCGTCCAGCCCGCGCCCGCGGTCGATCCCAGCGTTGCCGAACCAGGCGTCGATGTGGCCCAGGTGGCCCCGGGCGGTCTCGACCAGCGCGGCGACGCCCCGCTCCCCGGCGGCGTCGCCGGGAGCCGCGACGCCGCCGATCGCCTCGGCCACCCGCTGGGCCGCCTCGGCGTCGAGGTCGTTGACCACGACCCGGGCGCCCCCGGCGGCGAGCCGGGCGGCCAGCGCGCGGCCGATGCCGTGCCCGGCGCCGGTGACGACGACGCCCCGGTCCCGCACCGGCATCAGACACCTCCGGTGAGGGTGAGGCCGCCGTCCACGACGAGCAGCTGGCCGGTGATCCAGGCGGCGTCCTCGGAGAGCAGGAACGCGACGGCGCCGCCGACGTCGGTGGGGACGCCGAGCCGCCGGAGCGGGTACGCGGCCGCCACCTCCTCCTCGCGGCCCTCGTAGAGGGCGGTGGCGAACCGCGTCTTCACCACGGCCGGGGCGACCGCGTTCACCCGGATGTCCGGGCCCAGCTCGACGGCGAGCTGCTGGGTGAGGTGGGTGAGCATCGCCTTGCTGGCGCCGTAGAAGCCGATGCCGGCCGCCGGCCGGACGCCGGCCACCGAGGAGACGTTGACGACCGCGCCGCCGTGCGCGCCCATCCACGCCCGGTGGACCTGCTGCACCCAGGACAGCGCGGCGAGGCAGTTCACCTCGAAGACCTTGCGGGCGGCGGCCAGGTCCAGGCCGACAAGCGGCCCGTACGCCGGGTTGATGCCGGTGTTGTTGACCAGGAGGTCCGCGCCGCCGAAGGCGTCGACCGCCCGGGCCACCACCTCCGCCTGGTGGTCGGGATCGTCGGCGTGGCCGGCGACGCCGACCGCCTGCCCGGCGCCCAACCGGGCGACGGCCTCGTCCAACGCCGCCTGTCTGCGGCCCGTGATCACCACCCGGGCGCCCTCGGCGACCAGCCGCTCGGCGACGGCCAGGCCGATGCCGCGGCTGGCACCGGTGACGATCGCCGTGCGGCCGGCGAATCTGTTCGACGGGGCCTCCGACACGGCCACCTCCTCCGACTTACTAAGCGCTTGCTTAGAATGTGTCTGAGGGAGTGTGCGACAGCCCCACGCGCCTCGTCAACAGGTCCACCCCGGCCGATCTGTGGTATCAATGCCGGCCGAGGCTCAGGAGGGAGGGACGGACGTGGTGACCGACAGTGCCGAGCAGTCCCGCGCCGACGCGACGCGCGCCCGGCTGCTGGACGCGGCCGTCAGCGCGTTCGCCGAGCGGGGCTTCCACGGCACGACCACCCGTGACATCGCCGCGGCGGCCGGGCTCAGCCCCGCCGCGCTCTACGTGCACCACCGGTCCAAGGAGGAGTTGCTCTACCTGATCTCGCGGTCGGGGCACGAGCACGTGCTGCGGCTCGTGCGGGAGGCGGTCGCCTCGTCCGCCGACCCGGCCACGGCGCTGCGGCGGGTGGTCCACGACTTTGTCGTGACGCACGCCCGCGACCACACGACCACCCGGGTGGTGAACTACGAGCTGGCGGCGCTGAGCCCCGCGCACCTGGCCGAGATCCGCGAGATCCGCCACCACATCGAGCAGGCGATCCGGCAGCTCGTGGAGGCGGGCGTCACGGCCGGGGTGTTCGAGACCCCGGACCCGCGGATGGCGGCCGCCGCGCTGCTGTCCCTCGGCGTCGACGTGGGCCGGTGGTACCGGGACGGCGGCGACCTGGTCCCCGAGTACATCGCCGCCCGGTACGCCGAGATGGCGCTGCGGATCGTCGGCGCGCGCTGACCGACCTCACCAGACGCAGGATCGGGGCAGGAACGCCCAGGCGATCCCGGCGGCGAACCGGTTCCCGCTCCACTTCGCCATGATCCACTGACGGTCCTTGGTGACGTAGCGGATGTCGATCTGCGCGCCCGCCGGAGCCGTCCCGAGCGGGTGGACGGCGACGGCGGGCCCCGACCCGTACGCCGCGGCGGCGCCGATGTTGCCGTACGCGGTGCAGGCCGTGCGGGCGGTGGTGGCCTTGAGCCCGCCGCCCTTGTTCTCGCTCCACACGCCGTAGGGGCTGCACAGCGGGTCGACGCCGTTGGCCGTGCAGAACACCTGCTCGGAATGCCACCAGCGCAGCTGGTCGGGGGTGCCGTCGGCGTTGCTGGAGCCGCTCACGGTGGGGCCGTTGGCGCAGCTCGAGGACGAGAATCCGCTGCGCTCGACGGCGAACTTGCGCGTGCCGTAGGCGTACGCGCACCCGTCGAAGCTGCCGCCGGCGTAGCCCCAGGGCCATCGGGTGATGCCCTCGGTGTTGCCGGCGCTGGCGTCGCCGGTGTCGCGGATGTCCATGTGGTCGAAGCTGGACTTGACGGTGCCGTCGGCGAAGACGAAGTCGCGGGCGAACAGGTAGCCGACCATCGGGCCGTTGGCCTTGTAGCTCAGCAGCACCCAGCCCGGTCCCATGCCGGTCTGCGCCCAGGAGTCCTCGGCCGCCGTCTGCACCCGGTTGACGCCGTATCCCCAGGCGGCCGCGGGGGACGGGGCGACCAGGGCGGTCACCCCCAGGGCGGCGACCAGCGCCGTCACGATCCGGGTCACGCCACGCCACCTGACCATCGCCACTCCTCGATCCGATTGGCGAAAACCTACAGCGTTGTAGCGGGCCGTGGCAATCTGCTACGGTGCCCGCACCTCCAACGAGGGAGCTGAATATGCGAATGTCTGCCAAGGCTGCCGCGGCCGTGACGGCACTGGGCATCGTGCTGGCGGCGCCTCCCGCCGCCCAGGCCTACGTGGTGCCGCGCCACGCCGTCAACATCTGCCAGAGCGCCAGCTTTTACGACAACTACGACTCGGCCTCGGGCCCGTACGGCCTCAAGCGGGTGCTCGAGTACGGCAACAAGATCGGTCACACGCCCGGTGCCCACCCGGTCTACAACGGCTGGGCGGCGACGTTCGACTTCGGCCCGAACGACTGGGGCTACCTGCGCATCGAGTGCATCGGAGGGTACGACTCATGGTGATCTCGTCCTCCCGGTCCACGCGACTGGCCCGCCTGGGGGTCGCCGCCGCGACGGCCGTCGCGCTGCTGGCGGTGTCGTCGCCGGCGCTGGCCGCCAACGGCACCATCGGCGTGCGGGAGACCGTGTGCGCCGAGTCGTTGTTCGTCCGCACCGAACCGCTGGGCGCCTGGATGGGCACCCTGTACGCCGGGCAGACCTTCCAGGTGAAGGGGCCCAGGAGCGGCGGCTACATCTACGGCTTCGCCTACGGCCACGTCAACCGCAACGGCTGGGTGCAGGACGGCTGGTTCTGCTGACCCGGGTGCCGGTCAGCCCACCTTGGGCGCGGCCCGGGCGATGATCGCGGCGAAGTCGACACCGCTGGGCAGGGTGCCGAACGCCTGGCCGTGGTCGCCGCCGAGGCGGGAGGCGCAGAAGGCGTCGGCGACGGCGGGGTGGCCGTGCCGCACCAGCAGCGCGCCCTGCAGGACCAGGGCGAGCCGCTCGACGACCCGGCGGGCCCGCAGCTCGAGGTCGCCGTGGTCGGACAGGTCGGCCTGCACCTGGCGCAGCGCGGCGTCCAGCCGCGGGTCCGCGCCGGCGGCGGCGGTCACCTCGGCCCGGAACGCCTCCACGACCTCCGGCTCCTTCGCGACCGCGCGCAGCACGTCCAGCGCGGCCACGTTGCCGGAGCCCTCCCAGATCGAGTTCAGCGGCGACTCGCGGAACAGCCGCGGCATGCCCGACTCCTCGACGTAGCCGTTGCCGCCCAGGCATTCCAGGGCCTCGGCGGCGTGTGCCGGCCAGCGCTTGCACACCCAGTACTTGCCCACGGCCAGGGCGAGCCGCTTGAAGGCCGTCTCCCCGGCGTCGCCGCGCGCCGACCGGTCGGTGGCTCCGGCGAGCCGCATCATGAGGACGGTGGCGGCCTCCGACTCGACCGCCAGGTCGGCGAGCACGTTGCGCATGAGCGGCTGGTCGACCAGGTAGCGCCCGAAGGTGCGCCGGTGGGTGGCGTGGTGGACGGCGGTGATCAGCCCCTGGCGCATCCCGGCCGCCGCGCCGATCACGCAGTCGAGGCGGGTCAGGTTGACCATGTCGATGATCGTGCGCACCCCCCGGCCCTCGTCGCCGACACGCCAGGCGACGGCATGCTCGTACTCGACCTCCGCCGAGGCGTTGGACCGGTTGCCGAGCTTGTCCTTGAGGCGCATGAGCCGCATCGGGTTGCGCGTGCCGTCCGGCAGGACGCGCGGGACCAGGAAGCAGGTGAGCCCGCCCGGCGCCTGGGCGAGGGTGAGGAAGACGTCGCACATCGGCGCCGACGTGAACCACTTGTGCCCGACGAGCCGGTAGGCGCCGTCCGGGTCCGGGTGGGCGACGGTGGTGTTGGCGCGCACGTCCGACCCGCCCTGCTTCTCCGTCATCGACATGCCGGCCAGCAGGCCCCGCTTGGCCAGCGGCGGGCGCAGCCCGAAGTCGTACGCGGTCGCGGTGAGCAGCGGCTCGTACCGCGCGGCCAGGTCCGGGCTGTGCCGCAGGGCGGGCACGGCCGCGTAGGTCATCGAGATCGGGCAGCCGTGGCCGGCGTCGGGTCGCCACACGTAGAACTTGGCCGCGCGGGCCACGTGGGCGCCCGGCCGCGCGTCGGCCCACGGCGCGGCGTGCAGGCCGTGGCCGACGGCCGTGCGCATCAGCTCGTGCCAGGCCGGGTGGAACTCCACCTCGTCGATCCGGTGGCCGTAGCGGTCGTGGGTGCGCAGGACCGGAGGGTGCTCGTTCGCCAGCCGCCCGTGCTCGATCGCCGGCGCCGAGCCGCCGAGCCGGCCGAGCTCGTGCACCTCGGCGGCGGCCCAGCCGGCGCCCTCCCGGTCCAGCCCGTCGAGCAGCGCCGGGTCGTCCGCCGCGTCGTGGCCGGCCAGCGGGGGAACCTGGTTGAACACCTCGTGTGTCGTCACGGCGATACTCCCAGCGCGCGGTGGATGAAGCGGATCAGGTCGGGGATGGTGCCCGGGCCGGCGACCCCGGCGGCCAGCGGGCCGACCATGGCCTCGGCCAGGGCGCCGACCAGGGCGGTCGCGGTCAGCTCGGGGTCCTGGGCGGGCAGTTCGCCGCTCGCCACGCCCGCCGCCACGTGCGCGGCGATCAAATCGGCGTAGGCGCGGCGGAAGGTGAGCCGCTCGGCGTCGACCGCCGGGTCGACCGGCTCGGCGAGCAGCGCGTACGCCAGCCGGGGGGACTGCAGGGCGCGGCCGGCGAACGTCTCGACGACGGCCGACATCCGCGCGGCGACGGTGGCCCGCTGCGCCGCGGCGCGCGCCACCGCGTCGACCTCCCGCTGGGAGGCGGTGCGGAACACCTCGGCGAAGAGGTCGGCCTTGGTGGGGAAGTGGCGGTAGACGGTGCCGGTCGCGACGCCGGCCCGCTCGGCGACGGCCGCGACCGAGCAGCCCGCGTAGCCGTGGCCGGCCATGATCTCCAGTGCGGCCGCGATGATCCGCTGCCGGGAGGCGCTCAGCCGGGCCTTCACCCGCTCGGTGCTCCGGTACGCCACGCCAAGAAGTGAACCATCATTCAATCCTTGTGCGCAAGGTCCGTCCTGTTGCGTCCCGCGTGCCGGGATCACGTGGCGGAATCGGTCACAGCTTGGGTGCGGTCGCCCGTCATGATCTTGGTGTGACTCCACCGATCGGGTACCGTCCCCTGTCACACCGTCGTGCACCAGCCCTGGCTGGCTGTCACACCAGGGTCGAACGGAGGGACACTGCCGTGACGTTCCAGAGCGCAGTCCGCAGGGCTGGCATCGTCGTGGCGATCGCCGCCCTCGCGGCGAGCGCGGGATGCGCCAAGAAGGAGGACGGCGAGACCCAGGCGAGCGGGGTCAAGCTCGTCGAGAAGGGCAAGCTCACCGTCTGCACCCACCTGCCCTACGCGCCGTTCCAGTCCAAGGACGCGAGCGGCAAGGTGGTCGGGTTCGACGTCGACCTCATGGACCTGGTCGCCAAGGACCTGGGCGTCGAGCAGAAGATCGTCGACACGCCGTTCGAGGGGATCAAGTCCGGCCAGGACCTGAACACCGGCAAGTGCGACGCCGCCGCCGCCGGCATGACGATCACCGAGGAACGGCAGAAGGTCATGAACTTCTCCGACCCGTACTTCGACGCGACCCAGGCCATGCTGGTCAAGACCGGCAAGGCCTACAAGACGCTCGACGACCTGCGGGGCAAGAAGCTCGGCGTCCAGGCCGCGACGACCGGCCGCGACTACGCCAAGAAGGTCGCCGACGAGAAGGGCCTGCAGCTCGTCGAGTTCGAGGACCTCGCCGCCGAGCAGCAGGCCCTCGCGAACGGCCAGATCGAGGCCGCCATCAACGACCTGCCGGTCTGGACTGAGTACATCAAGGAGCACCAGGGCGGCTTCGAGGTCGCGGCCGAGTTCGACACCGGTGAGCAGTACGGCTTCTCGGTGAAGAAGGACGGCAACCCGGAGCTGCTCAAGAAGATCAACGACGTGCTCGCCAAGGCGAAGCAGGACGGCACCTACACCACGATCTACGAGAAGTGGATCGGCAAGAAGCCGACCGCCTGAGCCACCCACCCGGCCGGAGGGCGCGCCCCGCGCGCCCTCCGCCCCGGCACCCCTCCGCACCTCCCAAGGAGCGCCGAACGTGAAGCTGCGACGCCGCCAGCGAGAGCGGCTGTCCCTCTGGCTCCAGTACCTGGCCTTCGTGGCCGTCATCGCCGTGGTGGTCCTCGCGGCGGACTGGGGCCGGCTGCGGGAGGCGTTCTTCCGCGTCGACATCATCGAGTCGATGTTCCCGACGGTCATCACCGTCGCGCTGCGCAACACCATCCTCTACACGCTGGGCGCGTTCGCCTTCGGCCTGGTCTTCGGCACCATCCTGGCGCTGATGCGGCTGTCCCGGGTCGCGCCGTACCGGTGGGTCGCGACGGCGTACATCGAGCTGTTCCGGGGCCTGCCCGCGCTGCTCGTGCTCTTCCTGGTCGGCTACGGCATCCCGATCGCCTTCCCCGAGCGGGAGATCCCCGGCGGCGTGTTCGGGTCCATCGCGATCGGCCTCGGGCTCACCGCGGCCGCGTACATGGCCGAGACCATCCGGGCCGGCATCCAGGCCGTGCCGAAGGGGCAGATGGAGGCGGCGCGCACCCTCGGCATGTCGCACTTCACGGCCATGCGCACGATCGTCATCCCGCAGGCGTTCCGGATCGTGATCCCGCCGCTGACCAACGAGCTGATCCTGCTCACCAAGGACTCGTCGCTGGCCTACGTGCTGGGCGTGACGGCGCAGACCATCGAGGTCACGAAGTTCGGCCGGGACACGCTCAACGACCGGGTGAACGCCACCCCGCTGCTGGTGGCCGGGCTGACCTACCTGATCATCACCCTGCCGCTCTCCCAGGTGGTGCGCCGCCTCGAACTCCGCTACGCCAAGGCTCGGTGACCCCATGACCTCCAGCCCGTCCCAGCCCGCCGTCGAGATCCGCGACCTGCACAAGTCCTTCGGGCCGCTCGAGGTGCTCAAGGGCATCGACTTCGAGGTCGGCCACGGCGAGGTCGTCTGCGTCATCGGCCCGTCCGGGTCCGGCAAGTCCACCCTCCTGCGGTGCGTCAACCTGCTGGAGGAGCCCACCGCCGGCCGGATCTGGGTGAACGGCACCGAGATGACCGACCCGGACGTCGAGATCGACGCGGTACGCCGCGGCATCGGCATGGTCTTCCAGTCGTTCAACCTCTTCCCGCACCTCACCGTGCTGGACAACCTCACCATCGCCCAGCGCCGCGTGCTGCGGCGCGGCCGCGCCGAGTCCGAGCGGGTCGCGCGGGCCAACCTGGACCGGGTCGGCCTGAGCGACAAGGCCGGCGCGTTCCCGGCCCAGCTCTCCGGCGGGCAGCAGCAGCGCGTGGCCATCGCCCGGTCGCTGTCGATGGACCCCGAGCTGATGCTCTTCGACGAGCCGACCTCCGCGCTCGACCCCGAACTCGTCGGCGACGTCCTCACCGTCATGCGGAAGCTGGCCGAGGACGGCATGACCATGATGGTGGTGACCCACGAGATGGCGTTCGCCCGGGACGTCGCCGACCGGGTCGTGTTCATGGACGGTGGCGTGGTGGTGGAGCAGGGCCCGCCGGAGGAGGTGCTGGGCGCGCCGCGGCACGAGCGGACCCGCTCGTTCCTCTCCCGGGTCCTCGACCCGACCCACGTCGCGCAGCTCGGCCGGCCCGGCGAGTCCGCCGAACCGCCCGAGGCGCCCGGCCTGCCCGCCGACGACCGCCACCAGCTGTGACCGCCGCGGCGGTGTCGTACCCCTGGCTAGGCTCGACCCCATGGGAGATCCGTTCCGGGTCCGCGTCACCGTCCGCGGCTACGAACTCGACACGCAGGGCCACCTGAACCAGGCCGTCTACCTCCAGTACGGCGAGCACGCCCGGTGGGAGTGCCTGCGGGCGGCCGGCATCCCGCAGGACCGGCTCCTCGCCGGCGGCGTGGGGCCGGTGGCGCTGGAGGTCACCCTGCGCTACCTGCGGGAGCTGCGCGGCGGCGACGAGGTGGACGTGTCCTGCGAGTTCCGCTGGGGCGAGGGGAAGACGTTCCAGATCGTGCAGGACCTGACCCGCCCGGACGGCACCCCGGTCGCCACCATCACCGGGGTGGGCGGCCTGCTGGACCTGGCCTCCCGGCGGCTGGTGCCCGACCCCCGCGTGCGGTTCCGGCAGCTCGCCAGCGACCCGGCGCCGATGAACCTCTGAGCCGCCTAGCGGGCGGCCCGCAGGTAGGCGAGCACGGCCAGCACCCGCCGGTTGGTGTCGTCGGCGGGCGGCAGGTCGAGCTTGGTGAGGATGTTCCCGACGTGCTTGCCGACCGCCGCCTCGGTGACGTGCAGCCGCGCCGCGATCGCCCCGTTGGAGTGGCCCTCGGCGACCAGCGCCAGCACCTCCCGCTCCCGGGGCGACAGGGCCGCCAGGGGATCGCGGGGACGGCGCAGCAGGTGCCGCACCACGTCCGGGTCGACCGCCGTGCCGCCGGCCGCCACCCGGCGCAGCGTGTCGGCGAACTCGGCGACGTCGGCGACCCGGTCCTTGAGCAGGTAGCCGACCCGCCGGCCGTCGCCGCTGTCGAGCAGCGCGGCCGCGTACCCGCTCTGCACGTGCTGGCTGAGCACCACCACGGCCAGGTCCTGTCGTTCCGCGCGCAGCGTGACGGCTGCGCGCAGCCCGTCGTCGCGGTGCCCGGGCGGCATGCGGATGTCGGTCACCAGCAGCTCCGGCCGGTGGGCGCGGGCCGCGTCGAGCAGCTCGGGCGCCGTGCCCACGGCGGCGACCACGGCGAAGCCGAACCGGGTCAGCAGCCCGACCAGGCCCTCCCGCAGGAGGACCTCGTCCTCGGCGAGCACGACGCGGGTCACGGGCGGCACGGCAGCTCCACCCGGACGAGGGTAGGGCCACCGGGCGGGCTGGCGAGCAGCAACCGCCCGTCCACCGCGGCGACCCGGTCGGCCAGCCCGGTCAACCCGGTGCCCCGGGCCGGGTCGGCCCCGCCCCGGCCGTCGTCCTCCACCTCCACGACCAGGCGGCGCTCGGGGCGGGTGAGCCGCACCTCCGCGCGGGTCGCCCCGGCGTGCCGGGCGACGTTGCCCAGCGCCTCGGAGACCACGTACCAGGCGGTGGTCTCCACCAGCTCCGGGACCGGCCGGGTGAGGTCGGCGCGCACCGTGACCGGCACGGTGGCCCGGGCGGCCAGCTCGCCGACGGCACCCGCCAGACCCAGCTCGACGAGCTGCTGCGGGCGGATGCCCTGCACGATCCGCCGCAGCGTGACCATCAGTTCCTTGGCCTGCTCGTGGGCGATCGCCAGCGGCCTCGCGGCGGGGGAGTCCTCGGGCACGTCGAGCCGGGCCAGGCCGAGCTGGAGGGTGAGGCTGGTCAGCCGCGGCTGCGCCCCGTCGTGCACGTCCCGCTCGATCCGGCGGCGTTCCGCCTCGTACGCGCCGACCAGCCGGGCACGGGAGCGGGTGACCTCGCGCAGCGCCGGCCCCTCGGACGGGGCGCCGAGCAGCCAGCGGGCCACCCCGGCCTGGGCCGCGACGAGCAGGCCGGCCAGATAGCCCAGCCCCGGCACGGCGAGCAGTGCCGCGACGGCGTACGGGACCGCCGCGCGCGGGGTGTCCACGGTGGTCCACCCGAGCACGATCCGGTCGGCGCCGCCGGCCACCCACGGACCCGCGAGCAGGAGGACGTCGACCAGGACGAGCAGGGCGAACATCCCGTACGCCAGCGGCACGGCGCCGCCCAGCCAGGCCGCGTACGCGACCTCGCGCCACGCCGCGCCGGTGGTGTACCGCGCGGCCAGCCCGCGCACCCCGGGCCCCGGCAGCGGGCGCCCGTCGACCAGGCCCAGCCGCCAGCGTTCGACCACGGCCAGCGGGGCGCTCGCCAGCGGCGCGACGGCCACCGCGGCCAGGGCGACGACGGTGAGCACCACGACGACGGGGAGGGCCACCGGGCGGCCCCGCTGCGCCGCGGTCACCACCGGGAGCAGTGGCGCCCCGACCACGAACAACCCGACCGCCAGGACGCCGGCGAGCGGCACGGTGGTGACGGCGTACGCCAGCGCCCGCCACGGCCAGGCGGAGATCAGGTAGCGGCGCCGGCGCAGGGCCTCGGCCAGGTGCCGGGGTTCGTCCAAGGTCATGTCGTCACGCTAGCCAGGCGGCGTCCGCGCGGCCCAGCCGTCTGGACCCCCGCCCCGGGGTATGCCTGGCCCTACCTCGCCCGGCCCGTCACGCCCCGTGCGCCGGTCGCCCCGCGCACGCGCTCGCCCTGGCACGGCGTGATGAACGGCGCGACGGCCACCGCCACCGCCGCCCTGCTCGCGCTCGGGGTGCTGCTCTCCTGGCCGGCGCTCGGCCGCGGGGCCGCCGCCACGGCGTCGCGGCTGCTCGCCGTCGCGGTGCGGATGGCGCGGGCCGGGCGGGATCGACGCCTATCCTGAGCGGGTGGAGCTGGAGTTCAGCGGCGAGGTGTGGTTCTGGCGGGGGCCCGCGCCCTGGCACTTCGTCACGGTGCCCGACGAGCTGTGCGGGGAGCTGGAGGCGGCCTCGGCGTCGGTCACCTACGGCTGGGGGATGATCCCGGTGACCGCGCGGATCGGCGCGACCGGATGGGCGACGTCGCTCTGGCCCAAGGACGGGCGCTACGTCGTGCCGGTGAAGACCGCGGTCCGCCAGGCCGAAGGGATCGCGCTGGGCGACCGGGTGGACGTCCACCTGACCGTCACGCGCTGACGGACGGCGACGGACGTGGCGCGGGACGGGGGACGGCGTCCGGTCTGGCCGCGCCCGCCCGCTCCGGCGCCGGCCGGGCGCCGGGTGACCCCGTTCGAGATCTTCTTCGACCTCGTCTTCGTCTTCGCCCTCACCCGCATCATGTCGCTGATCGGGCAGCGGCCCACCCCGACCACCATGGTGCAGGGGCTGATCCTGCTCGTGCTGCTCTGGATCGCCTGGTCCTCGTACACCTGGTTGGGTAACCACACGCGGGCCGAGGTCGGGGTGGTCCGCGGCGGGTTCCTGGTCGCGATGGCGGCGCTGTTCGTGGCGGCGCTGGCCATGCCGGAGGCCTGGACACCGGGCCCGGGCCTGGACGGGCCGCTGCTCGTCGCGCTCGCCTACGTGGTGCTCCGCGTCGTCCACCTGGGGCTCTACCACTGGGCGGCGGCCGGTGTGCCGGGGCTGCGCGCGCGGATCCGGTTCTTCGCGGCGGTCAGCGCCGTCGGTTGGGTGCCGCTGCTGCTCGGCGCGCTGCTGGGCGAAACGGCGCACGCGGTGCTGTGGGTGGTCGCGTTCGTCATCGAGATCGGCGGCCAGCGTCTGTCGTACGCGCGCCGCGGCACCTGGCCGCTGCGCAGCGCCAGCCACTTCACCGAACGGCACGGCCTGGTGCTGATCATCGCGCTCGGTGAGTCGCTGGTCGCCGCCGGGGTGGGCGCCGCGTCGGCGGTGACCGCGCCGCCGGTCCTCGGCGTGGCGCTCGTCGGCTTCGCGGTGACCGCCTGCCTGTGGTGGCTGTACTTCGACCGGGCCGGGCCGGCCGCCGCCCGGGTCCTCGCCGGGGCCACGGGGGACCGGCGGGACCGGATCGCCTCGGACGCCTACAGCCAGACCCACCTGCTGCTGATCACCGGGGTCATCTACCTGGCCCTCGGCGTCGAGCAGGTGCTCGGGCTGGTCGCCGGGGTGCACGGCGGCGACGAGCACGGCGGCGCCACCAGGCTGACCTGGTCCGCCTCGGTCGCCCTGCACGGGGGCGCGGTGCTCTTCCTGGGCGGCCGGCTGCTGTTCCTCCGGCTCACCGGACAGCCGGTCCCGCCGGCGCAGCCGGCCGTCGTCGCGCTGGTCGCGCTCCTGCTGCCGGTCGGCGTGCTGCTGCCGCCCGCCGCGGCGCTCGGCGTGCTCGGTCTGCTCCTTCTCACCGCGGTCGCCGTCGAGCGGCTGTCCGGGCGGCGCGCCGCGCCCGACCCGCCCGCCGACTCCTGACGCACCGCCGCTCCCGCCGTGCGGAGCCGCCGGCGAGAACCGATGATCAACGACTTCTCCGCCCCGGGTTTGAAATTCCCGTGAACCGGAGAAGTGCAGGTCGCGCGGGCAGGGTGGCCCGCGTGACGACGGGAGGTGGCCATGTCACGGAGACTGCGGGCGACCGCGTTGGCCGGGGTGCTGACCCTGGCGATCAGCGGCTGCGGCGGCGTGGGCGGCGGGGGTGACTCCGGCGGCGGCGCCACCAAGGGCGGCGGCGGCGCCCTGAGCACCATGGGATTCGGTTTCTCCGACGAGATCGCCAAGACGCGGGTGGACGCCTTCACGAAGGACCACCCGGACGTCCAACTGAAGGTCACCGAGGGCGCCTTCGACGAGCAGCAGTTCCTCTCCGCGGTGGCCTCCGGCAACCCGCCGGACCTGGTGTACATGGACCGCAAGCTGATCGGCACGTACGCCAAGCGCGGCTCGATCCAGCCGCTGACCGACTGCGTCGAGAAGCAGCAGATCGACATGGGGCAGTACCGGCAGGCCGCCAAGGACCAGGTCACCCTCGACGGCACCGTCTACGGCATCCCCGAGTTCTCCCAGGTGCGGGTGCTCTACCTCAACGAGACGGTGCTGAAGCAGGCCGGCCTCACCGCCGACGGCGTGAACCTCGCCGACTGGGCGAGCCTGCCGGCGGTCAACACGAAGCTGGCGAAGGTCTCCGGCGGCCGGCTCAGCCGGATCGGCATCGACCCGAAGATCCCCGAGTTCCTGCCGATGTGGGCGAAGGCCAACGGCGCCGAGATGATCTCGGCGGACGGCGCCAAGGCCAACCTGACCGACCCGAAGGTGGTCGAGGCGCTGACCACCGGCCTGAAGCTCATCCAGGACCAGGGCGGCTGGGGCAGGTTCAAGTCCTTCCGGGACACCTTCGACTTCTTCGGCGCCGAGAACCCCCTGGCCAAGAACCAGATCGCCGCGTGGCCCATGGAGGACTGGTTCCTCAACCAGGCCGCCAAGAACAGCCCCAAGGCGGAGCTGGTCGTGAAGCCCTTCGTGGACCGGCAGGGCAAGCCGCTGACCATGTCCTCCGGCCAGGCGTGGGTGGTCACCAAGGGCGCCAAGAACCCGGAGGCGGCCTGCGCGTTCGTCAAGCAGATGACCGCCACCGACACGTGGTTCGCCGCCGCGAAGGCGCGGGCCGAGGCCCGCAAGGCCGCCAACCTGCCGTTCACCGGTGTCTGGACCGGCAACACCGCCGCCGACAAGAAGATCTTCGACGAGCTGTACCAGCCGACCGGCAACAAGCGCTTCGACGACGCGGTCGCCACCATTCGTGCCGCGCAGGACTCCGCGTTCGCCATGCCGGCCTCGCCGGCCGGCGCCGAGTTCGACAAGGCCTGGACCGACGCGGTGAACCGGGTGCTCTCCGGTCAGGCGCAGCCGGCCGAGGCGCTGGCCCGGGCCCAGCAGGAGGCGACCGCCGCGCTGGACAAGGCCGCGGGCTGAGCCCCGCCATGGCCACCACCGTCACCCCTCCCGTCCCGGGCCGGCGGCGCCGTACGCCGCTGGCCCGGCGGGAGGCCCGCTGGGCGTACGTCTTCCTGGCGCCCTGGATCGTCGGGTTCCTCGTGTTCACCGCCGGCCCGATGGTCGCGAGCCTCTGGCTCAGCTTCACCGAGTACGACGTGATCAACGCGCCGCGCTGGAGCGGGCTGGACAACTACCGGCAGCTCATGTCCGACCCCCAGGTCGCGCGCAGCCTCGGCAACACCGTCTACTACACGGCTCTGCACGTGCCGCTGGTGATGCTGATCTCGCTCGGGCTGGCCCTGCTGCTCAAGCGGGTCGGCCGCTGGCAGGGCTTCTTCCGCACCGTGTTCTACCTGCCGGTGATGACCCCGGCGGTGGCCGTCGGCATCCTCTTCCTGCTGCTGCTCAACACCCAGGACGGGCTGATCAACCGCGGCCTCGCCCTCGTCGGGATCGACGGTCCGAGCTGGACCACCGACCCGGGCTGGGTGATGCCCGGGATCGTGCTCATGAGCCTGTGGAGCCTCGGCTCCACGGTGATCATCTACCTGGCCGCGTTGCAGAACGTGCCCCGCGACCTGTACGAGGCCGCCGACCTCGACGGGGCGGGCGCCTGGGCCCGGTTCCGCCACGTGACCCTGCCGATGATCTCGGGCTCGCTCTTCTTCACGTTGATCGTCAACACCATCGCGTCGCTGCAGATGTTCACCGAGGTCTACACCATGTACTTCGGCAACCGGCAGACCCAGAACTCCTTCAACAGCGACGCGGCGTCGTTCTACGTGATCCACCTGTTCCAGGAGGCGTTCCAGTTCCTGCACATGGGCTTCGCCTCGGCGATGGCCTGGCTGCTCTTCCTGATCATCCTGATCATCACGGCGGTACAGGTGAAGCTGAGCAACCGGTTCGTCTACTACGAGGGGGAGGACCGGTGACCACGACGAGTCAGCCGGCGGGCAGCGGAGTCGCGAGCACCGTGGTGGCGCCGGTGGCGGCGCCCCGGCCCGACGCCCGGGAGGAGGGCCGGCGACCGCGGTGGCAGCGGATCCTGTTCGTGCTCGCCCTGGTGGGCGCGGCGGTGATCTTCCTGTTGCCGTTCGTCTGGCTGATCAGCGCCTCGCTGCGCCCCCGGGAGTACGTCTTCGCCCCCGGCTTCCTGCCCACGCCGTTCGCGCCGGACAACTACGCCGAGGCCTGGCGGGCCATGCCGCTGCTCACCTGGCTGTTCAACAGCGTGGTGGTGGGTGTGGCGGCGGCCGCCGCGGCGACCCTGTCCAGCGCCTGGGTGGCGTTCGGGTTCGCGTACTTCCGCTTCCCCGGCCGGAACCTGCTCTTCGGCCTGGTGCTCGCCACCATGATGCTGCCGTTCGCGGTCACCATGATCCCGACCTACCTGATCTGGAACCGGCTCGGCCTCATCGACACCCAGGTGCCGCTCTGGGCCGGCAACCTCTTCGGGTCGGCGTTCTACATCTTCCTGCTGCGGCAGTTCTTCCTCTCCCTGCCGCGGGAGTACTTCGAGGCGGCCCGCGTCGACGGGGCGAGCTATCCGCAGCTGTTCTGGAAGATGGCGTTCCCGCTGATCCGCCCGGCCCTGCTGGTGGCGTTCGTCTTCGAGTTCAAGGCGAGCTGGACCGACCTCGTCAAGCCGCTCATCTACCTGCGCAACGAGCAGCTCTACACCCTGCCCCGCGGGCTCAAGGTGATCCTCGACCGGTTCGGGTACGGCGGCGAGCAGCAGTGGGAGATCGTCCTCGCCGGCAGCGTGATCGCCACCGTACCCATGATCATTCTGTTCTTCCTGGCCCAGCGGCACTTCGTGGAGGGCATCGCCACCACCGGCCGCAAGGGATGACCGCCCTCAGCCCGCCGGCTCGTCGAGGAACGCGAGGGTGACCGCGGCGAACAGCGGTGAGCTGAAGATGCTGTAGTGGGTCAACCCGGGCAGGATGGCCAGCGCGTGCCCGCCCTTGGGCCGGCCCTCGTTCGCCCAGCCGCCGTCGCGCAGGCCGCCGTCGAGCAGCTTGAAGACCTCCACGTAGTGGCTCGGCGGCGCCATGTCGGCGTCGGCGGCGACGATCAGCGTCGGCACCCGCAGGTTGCGGACCTCCTCGGTGAGGTCGAAGTCCTCCGCCATCAGCGCGCCGATCTTGTCGAGCAGCCGGGGGAAGTCCTCCGGGCGCGGCGCCACCCGCTGGTAGAGCTGGTACATCGGGGTGTCCTTCATGAACTCCGCGGCGGCGCCGGTCACCTGGCCCTGCTGCGCGCGCATCTCGGCGTAGATCGCGTCCGACCGGACGTGCGCGGACGCCGCGACGAGCCGGCCGAGCTTCTCCGGGTGGGCCACGGCGGCGCGCAGCGCCACCCCGCCGCCGAGCGAGTAGCCCACCAGGTCGGGCCGGTCCAGCCCGAGGTGGTCGATGAGCGCGGCGATGTCGTCGCCCATCGTCCCCAGGTCGAGCGGGCGGTCGACGTCGGCGGTGCGGCCGTGGCCCTGCAGGTCGACGGCGATCACCTGGTGCCGGGCGGCCAGCGCGGGCAGCACCGGCCCGAACATCTCGCCCGACCCGAGCCCGCCGTGCAACAGGATCAGCGGGTGCCCGGTGCCGTGCGTCTCGTAGTAGAGGTTGATGCCGTTGACCTCGGCGTATTGGCCGACGCCCGCGGCGTCGGTGGTCCAGTCGGTGGCGGTCACGGTGACGCTCCTCCCGTCGGGGCTGGTGGCGGGTGGACCCCGGCGGCACCGGCCGCGAGGTCACGACTGCCGTCTCACCCTATGCAGCCGCAGCGGCCCCTCGCTGCCCCGCCGCGCCGGGTCAGGAGAAGTGCGTGCGCGGCCGGGCGAGGCGTTCCCCGTCCACGACCAGGTCGACCTTCTCGTTGTAGAAGGCCACCAGCCCGGCGATCGGCAGCAGCGCCGCGGTGGGGAAGTCGTACGACCAGGCCAGGTCCGGGTGGAGCCGGTCGCCGGCGCGCACCGACCAGTAGCCGCTGGTGCGGCCCTTGTACGGGCACGCGGTCCGGGTCCGCGACGGCACCAGGTGCCGGAAGCGCACGTCCGTGCGGCTCAGGTAGTAGCGGGTCGGCAGGCCGGTCTCGAAGACCAGCACCGGGGAGGTCGACTCGGCCAGGACCGTCCCGTCCAGCTCCACCCGGACGTGCCGGGTGGACCGCAGCGCGTCCACCCGGGAGTACGGGCTGCGCGGGTGCACGAAGACCTCCTCGTCCTCCTCGAACCAGGCGTCCAGCGCCGACCAGTCGAAGCGGATCGTGTCCGCCAGCCCGGGCGGCGCGTCGGCGCCGTACCACCGGGCGCAGGAGGCCCGGACGAACTCGCCGACCCGCAGCCCGTGCAGCCGCGCGGCGCCACGCCCGGTCTCCTCGGTGCGTCCCTCGTCGACCAGCAGGCCCGGGCGCACGTCCGCCGCCGGCACGTAGTACTGCGGGTAGGGCGGCCACTCCCAGACGTACCGGGCGCGGGTGGTGTCCAGCACCAGCTCGCCGGCCAGGAAGGCGCGGACCCGGCGGGGCGCCGGCTCGATCCGGCCGACCTCGGCGGCCGGCCGCGGGTAGTCCGACACTGTCTCCTCCCGGTGGAATGTGCGGCGGACGGTTCAACGAGCCGATGTGACCTGGGGCACCTTCGGTGGTGGCGGGAATGAGATCGGCCGTCGGGGATTTACTGCCAGATGTGACCACTGCGCAGTCCACACCCGCCCCGACCGCCGAGACACCCGGTGACCTGATGACCCGCGGGCAGCAGCTGCGCCTCGTGCTGGTGCTCGGCTCACTCATCGCGATCGGGCCGCTGACCATCGACATGTACCTGCCGGCGCTGCCGGCCATCACCGCCGACCTGGAAACCACCTCGGCGGCCGTGCAGCTCACCCTCACCGGCACCCTCGCCGGGCTGGCCCTCGGCCAGCTGCTGATCGGCCCGCTCTCCGACGCGGTGGGCCGGCGCCTGCCGCTGCTCGCCGGGCTCGCGCTGCACATCCTGGCCTCGCTGCTCTGCGTGGTCGCGCCGACCGTCCAGGTGGTGGGCGTGCTGCGGGTGCTCCAGGGGCTGGGCGTGGCCGCCACCACCGTGGTCGCGACGGCCGTGGTCCGCGACCTGTTCAGCGGCGCCGCCTTCGCGCGGCTCTTCTCCCGGCTCATGCTGGTGATGGGCGCGGCGCCGATCCTCGCACCCACCCTCGGCTCCGGGCTGCTCCGCTGGTCGGACTGGCGGGGCGTGTTCGTGGCCCTCGCCGTCTTCGGCCTCCTGCTGGTCGTCGTCGCGGCGGCCGGGCTCCGGGAGACCCTGCCGCCGGAGCGCCGCCGGCACGGCGGCGTCGCCGCCGTCGGCCGGGACTACCGCGCGCTGCTGCGGGACCGGACGTTCGTCGGGCTCGTGCTGGTCGCCGGGCTCGCCATGGCGGCGCTCTTCGCGTACGTGGCCGGGTCGTCGTTCGTCTTCCAGCAGCGGTACGGGCTGGACGAGCAGCAGTTCGGGCTGGCGTTCGGCGCCGGCGCGGTCGGGCTCATCACCGCCACCCAGCTCAACGTGCGGCTGCTGCGCCGGTACACCCCGCAGCGGATCCTGGTCGCCGCGCTCACCGTCGGCACCGGGGCCGGGCTGGTCCTGGTGAGCTTCGCCGCCACCGGCGTCGGCGGCCTGGCGGCCGTGCTGGCCTCCCTCTGGGTGGTGCTCGCCGCGGCCGGCCTCGCCATGCCGAACGCGCCGGCCCTCGCGCTGTCCCGGCACGGGGAGGCGGCCGGCACCGCCGCCGCGCTGCTGGGTGCCGTCCAGTTCGGCGTCGGCGCGCTCGCCGCTCCGCTGGTGGGGGTGCTCGGCACCGGCAGCGTGGCGATGGCCGCGGTGGTCGCCGGTGGCATGGCGGTGGCCCTGATCGTGCTGCTCACCGTGGTCCGGCCGGCGCGCCTGGCCCAGGTCGAGCCGGCCGCGGTCGCCGTCGCCGTGCACTGAGCGACGGCCGCGCCGGCCTCAGCAGGGTGCCGGCCGGCCCATGGCCGCGCCCAGCTCGGCGCGGGTGGAGATGCCCAGCTTCCGGTAGACCCGGGCGAGATTCGCCTCCACGGTCTTCGGGCTGATGAACAGCGCGTCGGCGATGACCCGGTTCGTCTGCCCCCGGGCGGCGAGCCGGGCCACGCGCTCCTCGGTGGCGGTCAGCGCGGTCGACGCCGGGGCGCGCCGGCCGGTCCGGGCCAGTTCCGCCTGTGCCCGCTCGGCGAAGGCGACGGCCCCCAGCGCACCGAACTCGGCGGCCGCCGCCTCCAGCGCCTCCCGGGCCTCCCGCCGCCGCCGCGCCCGCCGGTGCGCCCGGCCGGCGACCAGCAGGCAGCGGGCCCGGTCCAGGGGCAGCACGTCCGCCGGCACCGCGGCGCGGGCGGCGGCCAACCCGGCCAGCGCCGGCGCCGGGTCCGCGCCGCCGGCGCTGTCCAGCAGGACCCGGCTGCGGGCCAGCCCGAGGGCGGTCCACGGGCGGGCCAGCCGCGCGTGCCGCTCGGCGAGCCGGGCGTACGCCCGTGCCGCCGTCGTCAGGTCGCCCGCGCCGACACACGCCTCGATCCAGTCCGGCTCGAAGCGCTGCGCCAGCGGTTCGGCGATGCCCGACCCGTCCAGCTCGGCGGCGAGCGCCCCGTACGCCGCCGCGGCCGCGCCCCACTCGCCGGCGCTGAGCGCGACCAGGCCGGCGAGCTGCCGGTGGATGCGCCGGCACCAGGCGTCGTCGAACTCCTCGGCCCGGCGCAGCCCCGCCGCGGCGACCGCGCCGGCCTCGGCCAGGCGCCCCCGGTGCGCGTCCAGCATCCCGGCCAGCCAGGTCTCCCCGACCAGGCCGGTGCCGAGCTGCTCGCCCAGGTCCCGCGCGGCGGCGATGTGCGTGCCGGCGTCGGCGAACCGGCCGGCCAGCAGCTCCGCCTCACCGAGGTGGGTGAGGGTCTCGTGCTGCCAGGGCTCGTCGCCGCGGGCCACGGCCCGGTCCAGCATCCGGTGCAGCCGGGCCCGGGCCCGCTCGTGGTCGTCGACGGCCTTCCACCAGATGGCCGGGATGGACCCGGCCAGGAAGGACGGCTCGCCCGCCTCCAGGGTCAGCGCCCGGTCGAGCAGGCCGGTCCGGGCCGGGCGGCCGGCGCGTACCTCGTGGAAGAAGAGCAGCAGCAGCGCGGCGGTGAGCAGCGGGCGGTGCCCGTCCCGGTCGGAGAGCCGGGCGATGGCCGCCTCGGCGTGCCGGCGCGCCGGCTCGGGCGCGTCGTGGAACAGGGTGAGGTGGGCGTGGATCCGCCCGGCCAGCCCGCCGGGCAGGTCGGTGACGGCCAGGGCCCGCTCGGCCACGGAGACCGCGCCGGGCAGGTCGTCGACGCACCAGGCGACCAGGGCGCGCAGCAGCAGGGCCTCGGCGTGGGCCGGGCCGGTCAGCTCGGCGGCGGCGGCCTCGGCGGCCCGGCCGGCCGCCGCGTAGTCGCCGCTGTCGAGGCGGCACTGCACCGCGTCCAGGCGGCGGCGGTCCCGCTCGGCCGTCGCCTCCGGCGGGGTCAGCTCGGCGGCCCGGTCGTACCACTCGGCGGCGAGCGCGGGCGCGCCGCGTTGCCGGTGCCGCGCCGCGGCGGTGGCCAGGTCGGCGGCGACCCCGGCGTCCGGCGCGACGGCGCAGCGGGCGAGCTGCCGGGCGCGCTCCTCCGGGTCGGACACCGCGTCGGCCAGCACGCCGTGCAGCCGGCGCCGCACCCCGGGCGGGATGCTCTCGCGCACCGCGGCCGCGTAGCGGGGATGGGCGAACTCGATCCGGTCCGGCCGGACGACGACCAGCCCGGCGTCCTCGGCCGCGTCGAGCGCCCCGGCCGGCACGCCGGCCGCCGACAGGTCCCTGGTGCCGGGCACGGTCAGCAGCGCGGCCAGGCGTACCGCGTCGCGGCCCGGGCCGGGCAGCGCGCGCAGGGTGTCGGCGAGCAGCTGGCGCAGCGAGGACGGCACCGGAAGGTCCTCGTCCGGCCCGGGCGGTCGGGGCAGCCGCAGCACCGCGCGGGCCAGCTCGATGGCCAGCAGCGGGTTGCCGTCGGCGTCCCGCGCCAGCCGGGCGAGCAGCGGCCGGCTGAGCGTGCCGCCCAGCCGCGCCCGGACGATACGGTGCAGCTCGACCGCGCCGAGCGGGGGCAGCTCCACGCGGGTGAGCGGGTGCTGGCCGGTCGGGTCGTCGTCGAGACCCAGCGGGGCGGGCGGCGGTCCGCTCTCCCCGGTGCGGCAGGCGACCAGCACGGCCGGACGGCGCGGGAGGCGGCGTAGCGCGAACCGGAGGGCCCGCTCGCTGGGCGGGTCGAGCCAGGGCGCGTCGTCCACGGCCAGCAGGACCGGCGCGCCGCCGCCGGTCGCCGCGTCGAGCAGGGTACGGCTGGCCGCTCCCACGGCCCGCTCGTCGACCGCCTCGTCGTGGTCGCCGGTCAGCAGCACCACGTCGGCGGCGGCCCGCTGCGGCGGCGGCAGCGCCGGCACCCGGCCGGCCAGCGGTCGCAGCACGTCGGCCAGCGCCGCGTAGGGCAGCACGGCCTCGGCCTCCGCCGGCGCGCTGGTCAGCACCGTCCAGCCGGCCCGCCGGGCACGCGCCACCAGGGCCCGCCACAGCGTGGTCTTGCCGATGCCGCTGGCGCCCTCCAGCAGGACCGGCGCCCCGCCGGCCAGGGCACGCCAGACCTGCTCGACCACCGCGTCGCGGCCGACCAGGGAGGCGTCCATGGCGGGATCCTGGCACAGCGGCGCCACCCGGCCCAGCGCCGGCGTGGTTCACCGCGGGGCGTGTCCGCAGACCGCCACGTCGGGGATCACCTCCTCGGTGCGGTAGACGTCGCTGCTCCAGCTGGGCCCGGCCGCCGCCGCGACGGGTGGGATACGCGGCGCGCGGGACGGGGTGAGCAGACTGAGGAATTTGTTGATCACCTGGACCACCGGCTCGAGGATGCGGTAGCCGACGCCGAAGGTCGCCCGCACCCCGATCCCGACCCCGCGGCACTGGGCGTACGCGGCGCCGAGGGCGGAGCCCAACGTGGCCCCGTACGAGGTGGTCAGCTCGACGTGGACGCCGGCGGTGAACAGGAAGGCGCTGATGCCGACGGTGAACCGGACGCCGTGGCGGATCAGCAGCCCCATCACGCCGACGGGCACGCCGGTGAGCGAGTTGAGCAGGCTGCTGCGCCGCTGGAACGACGTGGTGATTCGCGGACCGACCCGGCCGTCCGCCCAGCCGAAACCGAGCTTGCCGGCCAGCGCGTACTCGCCCGCGCCCCGCACGGTGCCGCTGCGGGCGCCGAACGCGGTGGTCACCTCCAGGGTCTGGCTCACCGTGAACGACAGCGGGATGCCGGCAGCGTGTCCGATGGGGAAGGAGATGTCGATCGGGACGGGGAACACCTTCCGGTGGTTGCGGCCGTCGGCGATGCCGCCCTCGAAGCTCACCTTGATCCCGAACCCGCCGCTGATCTCCAGTTCGGCCCGGGTCACCGTGCCGCCGCCGATGTCCAGGCGGAAGGAGGCGTCCGGCCGGGTGAAGGTGAGCGTGACGGTCCCGACCAGGCGCACGCCCCCGTCGTCGTACGCGAAGTGCGCGCCGACGCCGTCGGTGCAGCAGGTGGTGTAGAGCTGGTAGCCCTGCGCCCTCGCGGCGCCCCGGCCGCCGCGCTGCGGCGCCGGCTGGGTGCCCGGGGCGCTCGGCGCCAGGAGCGGGCGGCCGCGGCCGAGCGTGCGGCGCGGCGCCGGCGGCTCCTCGGCCCACGACGGCTCGCCGGCCGGATAGACGACCGGGTCGTCGAGGGTGAGGTGGCCGGACGCGAAGCTGCCGTCCCGCACCACCTCGGTGATGTCCACCGGCCCGATGGTCACCAGCAGGTCGCCGCCGGACTCGGCCAGGTCCAGCACCCGGCCCACGCCCCGACCGGTCACGAACATGACCTTCCCGGGGGCGAGCCGGTCGGCGTTGCGGGCCGCGCCGTCCAGCCGCCAGGTGAGCCCGTCGGCGCTGACCGAGCGCACCGACCGGCCGCCACCGCCGACGATCACCACGTCCGGTTGCAGGGTGACCTCGGGTCCGGGCGCGGGCGCCGCCCCGTAGCGCAGCTCCGCCTCGCCGCCCGGTCCGGTGGCGCGGCCGTCGGTCCGCAGGCTGCCGCAGCCGGTCAGTGCGAGCAGCCCGGCGACCGCGGCGGCGAGCAGCCGGCGGCCGGGCACGGGCCGGCTCACATCCGTTCGGCGACGGTGCGGGCGAGGCTCCGCAGCGGCTCGCGGTTCTCCTGCGGGTCGTTGAGCCGCATGAGCCGCACCGCCACCCAGACCTCGCCCTTACGGATGAAGAACGCCTCGGCGGTGAGCTGCGCCTCGTCGCCCACCCCGGCCAGCGGCAGCACCTCGTGCCCCAGCTCCCGCTCGATGTCGAGGTACTTCTTCGCGCCGTCGCCGACGTACACCTCGACCTGGGCGGTGGGGCCGGTCACCGGGGCGGTGTAGGTGCACGAGTCCCGGACCGGCACCGCGGCGTTCACGGGCGTGCCGGCGAGCCGCTGCGCGTCGGCACGCGACACCAGCGCGCAGGCGTCCGGCAGCGCGGTGGACGGGCCCGCCCCGGCCGCCTCGGACGTGGGCTCCGCCGGCGTGGCCGCGGCCGGCGGGCGGGCGGCGGCCGGCGGCCCGTCCGCGCCGCCGCAACCGGCGGGCAGTGTGAGGGCCGCCGCGACGGCGAGCGCCGGCAGGAGGCGGGTACGCATCGCCGACTCCCCTCAGGCCGGGATCGTGTCGAGCAGCCGGCGCAGCGTCTGCTCGTAGCGGGCCACGTCGGCGCCGACGCTGCTCAGGGTCAGCGTGTACGCGCCCCGGTCGCTGATCAGCACCGCCTCGCCGGTCACGTCGCGGGCGGCCAGGTACGCCTGGTCGCCCCGATCGAGGTCGACCACCCGCCCGTACCGTTTGCCGGCCTGCTCGCGCTGGTAGTCGAAGGTCGCCCGCCCGGCGGTCGCGGAGGCCGTGGTGACGGTCAGGCTGGCCACCCCTTTGCCGTCGCCGAACAGGCAGTTGCCCTCGTCCCGCATGGGCTGTCCGAGCACGTCGGACACCTGGGCCGCGGTGAACGGGCACGGTGGCCGGACGCTGCCCGCCGGGTCGGCGGCGTCGTCCCCACCGGTGGTGTCGGCACCGGCGTCGGCGTCCACGCCGGCCGCCGGGACGTCGGCGGCGCCGTCGCACGCGGCCGGGGCGAGCACGGCCAGCAGGAGCAGGGGCAGCAGCCCGAGCCGGGCGGCGCGGGCGGTACGGGGTCGGGCGCCGGTACGGGCCGGCGGAAGCGCGTGACGTGCCATGCGCCCGACGCTAGGGCGACGGTGACCGCCGGCAATCGGGTGTTTCCCTACGTGGTGACCCGTCGGCTACCGCCGACGTGCCGGATCGGCGGATAGGGTCGGGAACCGTGCGGACCAAGCAGGAGCTGGGGGCGGCGATCCGGGAACGGCGGCGGGCGGCGCTGGTCGTCAACGCGCACTCCCGCCGGGGCCGCCGGCTCTACGACGCCGTCCACTCCCGACTGCGGGCAGCGGGCTTCACGCTGCTCGGCGCGTACCCGGTGCACCGCCCCGCCGAGCTGGACCGGGTGCTCGCCGAGGCCGCCGACCTCGGGCCGGACCTGTTGGTCGCGGGCGGCGGCGACGGCACCATCGGCGCGGCCGCCCGGCTGCTCGCCCACCGGGACATGGCGCTGGGCCTCCTGCCGCTGGGCACCACCAACAACTTCGCCCGCACCGTCGGCGTCCCGCTCGACCTCGACGCCGCCGTCGGGTTGTTCACCGACGGCAAGGTGATCGACGTCGACCTGGGGCTCATCGGCGACACCCGGTTCACCAACCACGTCGGGATCGGGCTGTCGGCCGACATCATGCTGACCGCGCCGCCCCGGCTGAAGCGGATGGTCGGGCGGCTCGCGTACCCGCTGACCGCGCTGGGGTTGCTGGCCCGGCACCGGCCGCTGCGGGTCACCGTGCGCGCCGAGGGGCGGGAGCACGGCTTCGACACCCACCAGGTGTACGTGGCCAACGGCGGCTTCCACGCCGGCCGGCCGATCACCGCGGACGCCAACGCCGACGACCGGCTGCTGGTCGCGTACCCGGTGGGCGGGCCGACCCGGCGTGGCCTGCTGCGCGAGACGGCGCGCAACGCGGCGGCCGGGCACCGCCGCACCCTCGGCGACGAGCCGTTCCTGGCGGTCCGCCAGCTCTGGCTGGAGACGGACCGGCCCGCGCGGATCGAGGTCGACGGCGAGCCCTACGGCCAGACGCCGGTGCGCATCGGGCTCGATCCGAACGCGCTGCGCCTCATGGCCGCGGCGGACAGCCCGGACCGCTGAACCGGTCAGTCCCGGCGGTCCTCGTCGGGGGTCGGAATCTCCTGGTTCTGCTCCACCGCGTCGGCCGGCGTGACGTCGCCGCGCACCGCGTCGGGCAGGCCGGTGGCGTCGCTGGGCGGGACCAGCACGCCCTGCTCGGCCAGGTCCGCCTCGGTCGCCTCGGGCACCGCGTCCGCGACCGTGTCCGGCGGGCCGACCACCGTCTCGTCCTGCCGCTGCTCCTGCGCGTCGGCCTCCGGGGGCCGGCGCAGCGGATCCTCGTCGCCGATGCTCATCGCGGTCCCCGGCCCGTCACCGGCCACGCTGGACGTACGGCGCGGTCTGGTCAGCCACCTCGCCGTACTCGGTGGGCAGCTGGGCGACCACGTCCTCGTAGCCGGCGGGGTCGACGGCGTCACGCAGCACGTCGAACACGGTGGTCACCCCGTCCTTGGCCCGGTCCACGTCGACGTCGGCGCGCTCGCTGACCCGGTCCACGAACGCGTCGAGCCCGAACCGCTCGCCGGTCTCGCTGCCGCCGAACGCGTACGCCCGCAGCGCCTCGGGGAGCCGGTCGGCCAGGTCCCGGGCCTCACCACCGTCGATCCGTTCCGCCAGTGTGGTCAACGTGGCCCTCGTGACGGCCGTGGCCTGCTCCGACGACATGCCGCAGCGCTTCGCCACCGCGCCGATGAACTCGTCCTGGTTCACCTCGACGCCTCCCTCTCGGCTGGAAGAAGCCGTCTTCCCGCGCTCCGCCGCCGCAAACGGTCCGGCGGCCCCGGCGCGCCGGGGCCGCCGTCGACCGGCCGTCAGCGGTAGACGTGCACCGGCGTGCCGATGCGGATGGTGGCCCAGAGCCGGTCCATCGCGGGAACGGGCACCCGGACGCACCCGTGGCTGGCCGGGTAGGTGGGCACCGAGGTCGCCCCGTGCACCGCGTACCCCCGGTAGAAGTAGTTCGGCCGCCACAGCAGGCCGAGGTCGCTCTGCCGCCAGCCGTCGATGCGCCGCTGCACGGTCCAGTTGCCGGTTGGCGTGGGGGTGCTCGCCTTGCCGCTGGAGGCGTCCAGGATGCGGACCACCACCCCGTTCTTGGCCAGGTAGACCACCTGCCGGCCGAGGTTGGCCTCCACGGAGTAACCGGGGTGGGTGTACTTCGGCTTCGGGACGACCGGACGGTCGAGCGCCGCCCAGGTGCGCGGCCCCACGATGCCGTCGCGGGCCAGGCCGTTGACCTTCTGGAAGGCGACGACCGCATGGTGCGTGGACGGCCCGAAGATGCCGTCAACCCCGCCCACGTCGTAGCGCAGGGCGGTGAGCCGCGCCTGCAGTGTGGTGACCGCGGCGCCCCGCGAGCCCTGCCGCAGGGTCGGCCTGCTGGCGGCGGCCGTCGTGACGGCCGTGCCGGCGGCCGGGGCGACCGACACCGCCGTGGCCGGCCCGGCCGCCGGGGCGGACCGGGCGGTCGAGGCGGCCGGCGCGGCGGCGGCCGGGCCGGCCACGGCGGCCAGGCCGGCGGCGACCAGGAGGGCCGTCCCGAACGCGGCGGGATGGCGGTGGCGCCTGGTGTGTGACGAGACGGGGATCATCGTCCCTCCCTTCCGAACTCCTACCCGGAAGGTAGTTCGCGGAACGGGAAAAGTCTGCGCGTTCGTCCGGTTCCCGCCCCGATCAGGCGACCCGGGGCGCGGGCAGGACCGGCAGGGACACGCGCCGGGCCGTACCCGAGACGTCGCCCGTGCGGTCGACGGACGGCTCCGGGACCACGGCCTCGACGGCGAGGGTTGCCGGCCCGGCCGGGCCGCTCCCGTCGCCGGCGGCGCGGACGGCGGTGAGCAGCGCGACCAGCCGGTCCACGTCGTCGGCGGGCATCCGGAACGAGCCGCGGCACGTCGCGCCGCTCCACAGCGACAGCACCACGGCGCCACGGTCGGGGTGGTAGCTGACGCGCAACGTCCGGTCCTCGCCCCGCAGGTCGGTGAACAGGTCCCCGAAGCTGGGCATCGGTCGCACCTCTCCCATCCACCCAGGATGCCCGGGCGCGGCGCCCGATGGAAGGGCTCACCGTGCCGGCCGCCGCGGGCGGGGGTAGCGTGCACCGCGGAACCGCGCAGCACAGGGAGGTCCGGACAGTGCAGACGACGACCGTGGACGTGCCGACCGGCGACGGGGTGGCGGACGCCCTCCTCGCCCGACCCGACGGGGACGGGCCCTTCCCGGCGGTCCTGGTCTTCATGGACGCGTTCGGGCTCCGCCCCAGGATGGCCGAGATGGCGGAGACGATCGCCGCCCGTGGCTACGTGGTGCTGGTGCCGAACCTGTTCCACCGCTTCGGCCGCGCCCCGCTCGTCGACCTCTCCGGCCTGCACGACGAGAACCGGCGCGGCGAGCTGTTCGAGAAGATCTCCCCGATGATCGGCGCGCTGACTCCGGACGTCATCGCCCGGGACACCGCCGCCTACCTGGACTTCCTCGCCGCGCAGCCCGGCGTCGCGCCCGGCCCCGCGGCCCTCACCGGCTACTGCATGGGCGGCACCAACGCCCTGCGGGCCGCCGAGGCACACCCGGACCGGATCGCCGCGGCGGCCGCCTTCCACGCCGGGCGCGTGGTGACCGACGCACCGGACAGCCCGCACCTGGGCGTCGGGGCGGTCAGCGGCGAGCTGTACTTCGGCCACGCCGACCAGGACCCGTCGATGACCGCCGAGCAGATCGCCACCCTGGAGAAGGCCCTGGACGCGGCGGGGGTGACCTACCGCTCGGAGGTCTACGCCGGGGCGCGCCACGGCTACACCCAGGCCGACACGCCGATGTACGACGAGGCGGCCACCGAGCGGCACTGGGTCGCCCTGTTCGACCTGCTCGACCGCACCTTCCGCCGCTGACCCCGTCCGGCGGGGGCAGCGGGGGTGGCGGTCGGCGGCCAGAATGGGGCGGTGGAGACCGACCTGCTGCCGATGATCGCCGCCGAGCGGCGCCGGACGGCCGACCTGATCGACTCGCTCACTCCGGCGCAGCTGGACACCCCGAGCCTCTGCGGCTCGTGGACGGTGCGGGAGGTCGCCGGGCACCTGGTGTCGCCGCTTGTCCGGTCACGGTGGTCGCTCCTGCCGCTGGTGCTGCGCTCCGGTTTCCGGCTGCACGTGGCGAATGCCCGGCTGGCCCAGCAGGTGGCCCGGAGACCCGCCGCCGAGCTGGCCGCGGCCCTGCGCGAGCACGCGGAGCGCCGGTTCCGGCCGCCCGTGGTCGGCTACTTCGGCCAGCTCACCGACCTGCAGGTGCACGGGCTCGACATCCGCCGGCCGCTCGGCCTCCCCGCCGACCTGGACCCCGACCGGGCGCGCACCTCGCTGGACTTCCTGGCCGGCGGCCGGGCGGTCGGCTTCGTGGACCGGCGCCGGGTGGCCGGGCTGCGGTTCGAGGCCACCGACCTGGGCTGGGCGTCCGGGGCCGGCCCGGTGGTGCGGGGCACCGGCGAGGCGATGCTGCTGACGCTGACCGGTCGCCGGGTGGTCCTGCCGGAGCTGGAGGGCGACGGCGTCGCGGTGCTGGCCGGCCGCTGGGCCGGCTGACGCCGCGCAGAACCGGCCGGCGGAGCGGCCGCGCCGCAACCCGGACGATTCACCCGCGCCGCGCCGGGTAACCGCCGCCATGGCCGACGAGCGCCCTGACACCGTCCGCTCGCCTCTCGACCAGGCTGCCGAGCGGGCCGGCCGGGAGCTGGCCCACGTCCGCGCCGAGGGCTTCGCGGCGGGCCGGCTGCGGCTGCGCCAGCTGGAGCTCACCATCGTGATCGCCGTGCAGGCCGGGCTGGCCGCGGCGCTCGCCGCGCTGCTCGCCCAGCGCCTGCTCGGTCCCGGCGCGCACGTCTTCGCGCCGGCCGCCGCGGTGGGCACCATCGCCACCGCCATCGGCCAGCGGGCCCGGCGCACCTTCGAACTGCTGGTCGGGGTGGGGCTCGGCATCGTGGTCGGCGACGTGCTGCGCGACCTGCTCGGCTCCGGGGCCTGGCAGACCGGCCTGGTGGTGACCCTGGCCATCGCGACGGCGCTGCTGGTCGCCGGCCGCGGTGGCGCACTGGTCGGCCAGGCCGGCGGTACGGCCGTGCTGATCGCCACCCTCGCCCCGGTCGAACCCGGTCTGGAGCTGCCCCGGATCTTCGACGCGCTGGTCGGCGGCCTGGTCGGCCTCCTCGTGGTGGTGCTGCTGCTGCCGGTCAACCCGCTGCGGGTGCTGGACCGGGCGACCGGGCCGGTGGTCACGACGCTCACCACCGAACTCGACGCCGTCGCCCGGGCGCTGGCCACCCGGGACGCCGGCGGGGCCATCCGCTCGCTGGAGCGGATGCGGGCGCTCGACGCCGACGTGGGGCGGCTCAACGACGCGCTCAGCGGGGCCGAGGAGGTGGTCACCCTGGCGCCGGTCCGCTGGCACCGGCGCGCCCGGTTCCACCGGTACGCGGCCGCCGCGCAACACCTGGAGCGGGTGATCCTCTACGCCCGCTCGGTGGCCCGCCGCTCCGCCACCGCCCTGCAGTACGGCGAGCCGATCCCGCCGACCCTGGCCGAGGCCGTGACCCGCCTGGGTGAGGCCGTCCGCATGATGCGCCACGAGTGCCGGGACGCCGAGGACCTGACCGACACCCGCCGGCTGGTCCGGGAGAGCGCCGAGCTGGCCGGCCGGGCCTGGGCGCAGGGGGTCCGCTCCTACGGCGACGGTGTGGTCACCGACCTGCGCACGGCCGACAGCGAGGTGCTGCGGGCCACCGGCTGCGACCCGGACGACGCCAACCGGATGGTGCGCACGGCGGCCGGTGCGGGCGAGGCCGAACTGCGCCCGCCGCTGCGGGCCCGGATGGCCCGGCCGGTGTCGCGCGACCCGCGGGCCCGGCGGCGGACCCGGGTGGCGCGGCGCCGGCGTCGCCGCCCCGACGCGTTCCGCCCGCCGACGCGCACACCCCACCCGACCTGATCCCGACGCGTCGGCGAACCGGAGCCACGGCCCGGCAAGTGGCCGCTCCCACGCACCGCTCCCGCTGGCTAGCGTCGGCCCATGAGCATCGACCGCGCAGAGCTGTCCCGGCGCTTCGCCGCGCTGACCACCGCCCACGTGGCCGACGCCTGCCTGCGGGCCGCCGTCCCGGTGCGCTGCGCGCCGGCCGGCGTCCGCCCCGTGCTGGCCGGCGGCCGGCTGGCCGGCCGGGTGCTGCCGGCCCGGCACGTCGGCAGCGTCGACATCTTCCTCGAGGCGATCGACCGGGCCGCCCCCGGCGACGTGCTGGTGGTGGACAACGACGGGCGCACCGACGAGGCGTGCGTCGGTGACCTCGTGGTGCTGGAGGCGCGGGCCGCCGGGCTGGCCGGCCTCGTGGTCTGGGGCCTGCACCGGGACACCGCCGACATCCGGGCGGTCGGGCTGCCGGTGTTCAGCCTGGGCGCCACCCCCACCGGGCCGCAGCGGCTGGACCCGCGGCCGGTCGGGGCGCTGGCCTCGGCGCGGGTCGGGCGGTGGACGGTCGACCCCGGCGACGTGGCCCTGGCCGACGAGGACGGGGTGCTGTTCGTGCCGGCCGGCCGGGCCGGCGAGCTGTTCGACCTCGCCGAGTCCATCCGGGACACCGAGCGGCGGCAGGCCGACCGGATCCGGGCCGGTGAGCCGCTGCGGGCGCAGGTCGGGTTCGGGGCCTACCTGGCGGGCCGGGCGGGCAACCCGGCGCTGACCTTCCGGGAGCACCTGCGCGCGGTGGGCGGCGCCATCGAGGAGTGAGGCCGGCGCTCAGACGCCGCGGGCCCACAGGGCCAGGCGCACCCGGTTGGGGCTGTCCGTCTTGGTCATGAGGCTGGTGATGTGGGTCTTGACGGTGGTGACGCCGATGTGCAGCCGGTCGGCGATCTCGGTGTTGGACAGGCCCTCGGCCACCAGGTTCAGCACGTCCCGCTCGCGGGTGGTCAGGCCGTGCGCCGGGCGCGGCGCGTCGGCGCGCGCGTGCACCGCCCGCTGGACCAGCCGCCGCAGCACCTCCGGGCTGAACGGGCTGTCCCCGGAGGCCGCCCGGCGGACGCCGTCGAGCAGGTCGGCGGGCGGTGCGTCCTTGAGCAGGAAACCGCAGGCGCCGGCGGTCAGCGCGGGGTAGAGGTGGTCGTCGTCGCCGAACGTGGTGAGCACCAGCACCCGGGTGGCGGGGCGCTCGGCGAGGATCCGGCTGGTCGCCGTGATGCCGTCGACGCCGGGCATCCGCAGGTCCATCACGACCACGTCGGGCAGCAGCCGCGCGGCGAGGTTGATCGCCTCCCGGCCGTTGTCGGCCTCGCCGACCACCGTCAGGTCGGGCTGGGCGTCGCAGAGCATGCGCAGGCCGGCCCGGATGAGGTGCTGGTCGTCGACCAGCAGGACGCGGATCACGCCGGCTCCGGCGCGTGCGGGCCGGCGGGCCGCGGGCGGGGCGCCACCGGATCCGGCGGGCGGGCCGCCGGGTCCGGCGGACCGCCCGGTGCGGGGACCGCGGCCGGTAGGACGGTCCGGACCCGCCAGCCGGCGCCGGTGCGGCCGGCTTCCAGCCGCCCGCCCAGCACCTCGACCCGTTCCCGCATCCCGGTGAGGCCGTGGCCGCCGCCGGCCGGCACCGGGGCGGGTGCCGGACCGCGCCCGTCGTCGGCCACCTCCCAGTGCACGGCGCCGTCGACCACCGCCACGGTCAGCCGGGCCCGCGCCGCGGTGCCGGCGTGCTTGGCCACATTGGTCAGCGCCTCCTGGGTCAGGCGCAGGACCGCCTGGCCGCGCACCGCGTCCAGCGCCCCGACCGCCGGGTCGACGTCGGCCTCCACGGTGACGCCCGCCTGCCGGGCCCGGTCCACGGCCGCGTCCAGCGCCGCCGGGACCGCCGACGGCTCGATCGCGGTCAGCGCGGCGTCGCGTACCCCGGCGGGGTCGCGCAGCACCGCCACCAGGCGGCGCAGGTCCTCCAGCGCCGCCGACCCGGTGCCGTGCACGTCGTCGAACACCTCGCTCACCCGCGGATCCAGGTCCGGCAGCACGTGCCGGGCCACGCCGACCCGCAGCACCATCGACGCGACGTGGTGCGCGACCACGTCGTGCAGCTCCCGGGCGATGGCGCTGCGCTCGTCGGCGCGGGCGGCGCGGCTCTCCGACTCCCGCCGGCGCTGCTCCGCGGCGGCCCGTTCCTCGGCCTGCCGGGCCAGCTCCCGGGTGGTGCGGATGAGCAGGCCGAGCAGCAGCGGCACGCCGACCTCGACGGTCAGCCCGAACACCCCGGACAGCATCCGCCGGACCGGGTCGCCGATCGAGTCGGTCAGGTCGACCGCGACCAGCAGCCCGGCCGCCAGCCAGATGGTGCGGGACCGCTCGGCCCGCATGGTCAGCTCCAGCAGCGCCCAGCTGGCACCGACCTGGTTGATGGTCGTGTCGTCGACGAGCGTGAATGCGACCGCCAGCAGCGCGGCCTGCGCCACCAGGTTCACCAGGGGCCGACGGTGGAACAGCGGGGCGGCGGCGAACGCGGCCAGGGCCAGCGCCCACTGCGTGGCCGTCGGCGCCTGGTGGCCCTGGGCGCCGAACACCAGGTAGCCCAGGCCGCTGAGGTCCAGCAGCAGCATCCGCGCGAGCGTGTCCCGCGTGTCGAAGAGGCGACCGATCGAGCCCACGACGGCAGCCTAGGCGGTGCGGTCGGCGGCCGGGGGGACCGCCCGCCCGGCCCACGCGGCGCGCGGTCCGAGGAGGACGGCCGGGTCGACGCCGGTCATGCGGCCACCACCACCGGCTCCGGCCGGCGCCGCGCACCGGCGAGGACCGCACCGGCGGCGGTCGCCGTCGCCACGACCAGGGCCGCCGCGACGGCCAGGGTGAGCGCGTCCGGGCGCAGCAGCGGCTGGCCGCGCAGCGCCTGCCAGGTGAGCAGGAGGGTGGCCCCGCCGTACGCCGCGCCGGCGACGAGCACCAGGCGGGCCCGGGCCCGCTCGTCGAGCCGGGCGCCGAGGAAGCGGTTGAGCAGGATGGCCAGCAGCGGCAGCGCCTGGAGGGCGTGCAGCCCGACGAAGTGCCCGATCCGCAGGTCACCACCGGTGGTGCTCCAGCCGACCAGCGGCAGCCCCGGCCCGCCGTCCGCCACGCCGACGCTGTGTGCCCCGCTGATCCCCTCGGCCGCCGACTCGGGCGCGCGGGTCACCATCGGGACGGCCACCAGCATGCCGAGCAGGGACAGGCCGAGGCCCAGCCGGACGGCGTACCCGGCGGCCCGGTCCGCCGCGCGTCCGATGAGCGCCACGATCCCGATCACCAGCTGGGCGACGAAGAGCACCATGATCGCCGCGCCCATGGCCGAGAACAGGGCGGCGTTCAGCGGGGTGGTGCCGTTGAAGTGGCTGGTGGTGCCGCGCAGCACCTGCGTGACGATGATCGCCATCTCCACCACGGCCACCGCGACGATCAGGGTGGCCGCCCACTCGGCGACCCGGCTGCGGCGCGGCAGCAGGGTGAGCATCCAGGCGAGGGTGATGCCGTACAGCACGAACGAGACGGCGAACTTCAGCGGCTTGAGCCAGATCGGCGCGCCGGTGAGCACCCGCGGGTCGGCGAGGACACCGACCGCCGCGACGACGGTGAGCGCCGCCATCGCCACGACGAAGAGCACGAGGGGGCGGTGCCAGCGCGCCGCCCGGTTCAACACGGTAGTCATGCCTGTAGATGCTGGTGGGCCGGCCGCCCCGTCGCGCCCGACCGGAGGCCCCGATGTCGGCCGCAGGTCGGAGCCGCCGCCTCCTACCCGGGGAGGAGGCGGCGCGCGAACCTACACCGGGTCGGCGGGCAGGTGCTGGACGAGCTGGACCGGGTTGCCGTCCGGATCGGCCGTCCAGGCGATGAGCAGCCGGTCCAGCCAGACGTGCGGGGCGGCGAGCGCCGGGGCGCCGGCGGCGGTCAGCGTCGCGTACGCGGCCGCGGTGTCGTCGGTCCAGAGGATCACGGCGGCGCGCTGCCCGCTCGGCACCGGGTCGAGCCCGTGGTCGTCGCGGGTGGACGCCACCGAGGCGATGCCGATCCGGTAGCCGTCCAGTGTCAGGTCGACGTGGATCGGCGTGCCCTCGGCGGGCACCCGGAAGGTCTCGGTGAAGCCCAGCCCGGCGTAGAAGGCGGCGGCCCGGGGCACGTCCTCGCTGAACAGGATCACCTGCGGGGTGCGGAACATGGACACCGGTGGACCGTACCGTCAGTCGGGCAGCATGGGCATCTCGAGCCCGGGGTCGCGGCCGAGCAGCACCCCGCGGGTCAGCGCCCGCGACCCGAACCGGTCCCGCACCGCGTCCACGGCGGCGTCCAGCGCCGGCCCCGGGTCGCGGGCGAACGGCAGGGTGAGCTGCACGTGCCCGTCGTCCAGGTTGCCAACGGCGACCCCGATGAGGGTGACGCCCCGGGTCTCGATCTCCGGCAGCGCGGCCCGCAGCAGCGACCGGGCGGTGGCCCGCAGGGGCGCGGTCTGGGCGGTCGGCTTGTCCAGGGTGTGCGCCCGGGTGGCCCGGGTGTAGTCGGCGAACCGCAGCCGCAGGGTCACCGTGCGGCCGGTGCGCCGGGCCGCCCGCAGCCGCCCGGTCACCCGGTCGACCAGGCCGGCCAGCACGGCGTCCAGCTCGGCGGGGGAGTGCGGCTCCCGGCCCAGCGCGTGCTGCGCGCCCATCGAGGAGCGCCGCCGCCCGACGGTGACGGCGCGCGGGTCGCGGTTGTGGGCGAGGGCGTGCAGGTGGCGGCCGGCGCCCGCGCCGAGCAGCGAGACCAGGGTCGGCTCGTCGAGGCGGGCCACCTGCCCGACGGTGCGCAGGCCCCGCTCGCGCAGCTTCGCGGCGGTGACCGGGCCGACGCCCCAGAGCCGCTCCACGGGCAGCGGGTGCAGGAAGGCCAGCTCGCCCTCGGGCGCGACGACGAGCAGCCCGTCCGGCTTGGCCACCCCGCTGGCCACCTTGGCGAGGAACTTGGTCCGGGCCACCCCGACGGTGATCGGCAGCCCGACCTGCCGGCGGACCTCCCGGCGCAGCTCGGCCGCGATGCCGGCGGGCGGCCCGACCAGCCGGCGCAGCCCGCCCACGTCGAGGAACGCCTCGTCGATGCTGAGCCCCTCGACCAGGGGCGTGGTGCGCCGGAAGATCTCGAACACCGCCCGGCTGGCCGCCGTGTAGGCCGCCATCCGCGGCGGCACCACGACGGCGTCCGGGCAGAGGCGGCGGGCCTGCCGGCCGCCCATGGCGCTGCGCACCCCGCGGGCCTTGGCCTCGTAGCTGGCGGCGAGGACCACACCGCCACCGACGATCACCGGCCGGCCCCGCAGCCGGGGGTCGTCACGCTGCTCGACCGAGGCGTAGAACGCGTCCAGGTCGGCGTGCAGGATGGTGGCCTCGCTCGACACCAGGACATGTTCGCACAGATGTTCGAACGGCGGGCCGGTCAGGGCATGCTGATCGCCAGCTTGCCCAGGGCGCCGCTGAAGTCGGTCAGGGCCCGGGGCACCTCGGCCAGCTCGTAGCGGCGGTCGACCGGCACCCGGACCCGACCGGCCAGCACGTCGTCGGCGAGCCGGTCGAGCGTCCCGCGGTCCGGCTTGCCGAGGATCGAGACGGCCGCCGGGTGCTGGTCGGGGCCGAAGCCGATGGTGGAGGCCAGCCGCCCGCCGGCGGCGAGCAGCCCCGCCAGCGGCGCGCCCGGGCCGGCCAGGTGCGCCACCGCCGAGACGCCGTCCGGGGCGAGCGCGCGCACCTGCCCGACCAGGTCGCCGGTGTAGTCGACCACCTCGTCGGCGCCCAGGTCCCGGACGAAGTCGGTGGCCGGCCCGGGGCGGGCCGTGGCGACGACGCGGGCGCCGGCCAGCCGGGCGTACTGCACGGCCAGCGCGCCGACGCCCCCGGTCGCCCCGGCCACCAGCACCGTGTCGCCGGGCCGGACGGCCAGCGCGTCGACCGTGTCGAGGGCGGTGGCGCCGGCCAGCCCGAGCACGCCAGCCGTGGCGAGCTCGATGCCGTCGGGGACGCGGGCGACGCCGTCCGCGCCGCCGGCCGTCACGTACTCGGCCCAGGTGCCGTCGCCCAGGTAGGGGCGCATGAGCACACCGAACACCGGATCGCCCACCCGGAAGTCGCTGGTGCCGCCGATCGCCTCGACCTCGCCGGCGAAGTCCTTGCCGAGCACCACCGGGTACCGGTAGTCCGTGGATCCGCGCAGCGCCCCGTCCGCCGCCTTGTGGTCGAAGCCGTTGACCGAGGACGCCCGTACCCGGACCAGCACCTCGTCCGGGCCGGGGCTCGGTCGGGCCAGGTCGTCCCGGACGGTCGGTGCCGCCCCGTCCCGGTCGAGAGTGATCGCCCGCATCCGCTCGTCCCTCCTCCGGCGCCCGGCGGCGCCCGTCGGCCGCCCGGCCGGGGACGGGTTCCCCGGCCCGGCGGCTGTCCCCGGCCCGCGCGGCGGGTCAGGCGCCGCGGGCGCGGGGCCGGTGGGACAGCGAACTCGGCGCGTTCACGCCGGCGTCGTCACTCACGCTCATCCCCAGCCGCTCGACCAGCTCGCCACCGAGCCAGCCGGTGAACCCGGCCAGCACGATGCCGGCGAAGCTGCAGATCAGCGCGCCGGCGTTCGGCTCCCAGTTGTCCGCCCCCCGGCGCAGCAGCCAGCTGATCGCGAACAGCACCAGCACCACCACGTTGCCGAGGCCGTGCGTCGCGCCGACCCGCTTGGCGCGGGTGCCGGCCGGGATGGCCGACCAGTCGATCAGGCCGAACACCGCCGCGACCAGGCCGCCGATCACGCCGGCGGCGATGGTGTACGCGGCGGACACCTGGAAGCCCGTCCGGTCGGTGATCAGGTACAGGATGTCGAAGATCACCGAGGTGGCGAGCAGTCCGAGCGGGAACACGATCAGGATGGGGTGGATTGCGTGCCCCATCGACTTCGCGCGACTCTCCATGCCGGTCCTTCCTTCTCGGCCCCAGGCGCGGCCGGTTTCCCCGTCCGGCGCCGCCTACACCTGCCGGCGGGTCAGGGCGATCGCCTGCCGGGACGGGCGGCGCAGCACCGCGAGCCGGTCGCCGCGCACCCGCACCGAGGTACGCCCGCCGCGCCGCCGCCGCACCGTCAGGTCCACCGTCGCCCCGCCCACCCGTACGCCCTCCAGCCGCAGGTCGGGCAGCCACTCGGGCAGGTGCGGGTCGACGAGGACCGCGCGCAGCGGCGCGGCCGGGCGCAGCGCCAGCAGGGCCTGGACCAGGGCGACCACGGCGCTGGCCGACCAGGCCTGCGGGGAGCACGAGTTCGGGTAGACGCCCGGATGCGGGTGGGCGGCGTCCCGGGGCAGGCCGCTGAGCACCTCCGGCAGCCGGTGCTCGCCGAACAGCGCCGCGGCGGCGAACATGCCCTCGGCCAGCCGGTGCAGGTGCGGCCAGCAGCCGTACCGGGCCAGCCCCAGGCCGATGGTCCCCGCCTCCACCGGCCAGACGCTGCCCCGGTGGTAGCTGAACGGGTTGTAGGCCGGGTGCGCCGCGGACAGCGTCCGCACCCCCCAGCCGCTGAACATGTCCGGAGCCAGCAGCCGGTCGGCCACCCGCTCGGCGACCCGGGCCGGGACGATGCCCGTGGCGAGCAGGTGACCGTCGTTGGAGTTGGTCGACCGGACCGGGCGCTTGTCCGGCCCCAGCGCCATGGCGTAGCAGCCCCGGTCGGGCAGCCAGTACGCCCGGTGGAACCGCCGGCGCAGCGCCCGGGCCCGGGCCAGCAGGGCGGCGCCCCGCGCCGGGTGCCCGGTCACGGTGAACACGACGGCGGCGTGCCGGAGGGCGGCGTACCAGTAGCCCTGCAGCTCGCTGCTGGCGATCGGGTTCGGCACCACCGCGCCCCGCTCGTCGACGATCGCCGTGTCCGAGTCCTTCCAGCCCTGGTTCTTCAGCCCGCCGGGGGAGCGGCAGTGGTAGTCGAGGAAGCCGTCGCCGTCCGGGTCGCCGTACCGGTCGATCCACTCCAGCGCCCGGACCGCCGTGGGCAGCAGGTCCCGCACGGTGGCCAGGTCGCCGGTCCAGGCCAGGTACTGGCCGAGGAACACCAGGAAGTCCGGCGCCGTGGACCAGTCGCCGTAGTAGGCGGTGAAGGGGTCCAGCCCGAGCAGCGAGACCGGCCCCTGGCGGGCCTCGTGCAGCGGCTTGCCGGGCTCCTCATCGCGCCAGTCGTCCAACCGCCGGCCCAGGTGCTCGGCGTTGAGCCGGAGGCTGTCGGCCAGCATGGTGGAGCCGGCCAGCAGGGCCTGCCAGGAGGCGGTCATCGTGTCCCGGCCGAAGATCTCCTGGTAGATGGGGAGGCCGGCGATCGGCGCCGTCGGGCCGGCCGGCTCGCCGAGCGGCAGCACGGCCAGGTCGTGCACGGCGCACCGCCAGGCCGCGGTGACGTCGAAGTTGCTGCTGGACAGCCGGGCCAGCTCGGCGTCCAGCCGGGCCCGGGCCCGGGCGGCCGGATCGTCGGGCTCGGCGAACGTGGCCGGCGGGGCGGGCAGCCGGGTCCCGTCGAAGACCGGCTCGACGAGCAGTTCGACGCCGACGCTGCCGCCGGGCGGCACCGCCAGCTCGACGGTGAACCCGCCGCCGTCGTACGTCACCGGGGCGGCGGCGCACAGCCGGACCGCCACGGCCCGGTCCAGGCCCTCGTGCCGGTAGGTGAGCAGCAGCTCCGCCGCGCCCGGGTCCCACCCGGCCGCCACCTCGCCGTGCTGGAGCCGGCGGCCCGCCTCGGCCTCGCCGGTGTCGGCGAAGTCCGCCGCCACGGCCAGCCCCAGCCGGAACCGCAGCGGCCGGGCGGCGTAGCTGAGCACGGTGAACCGGCTGCGCAGCCCGGGGCCGACGAACCGCTCGACGGTCAGGTACGCGGCCCGCGACGGCAGCGTCTCCCCGTCGCCCAGCTCGGCGTAGGAGAGCTGGGCGTGCCCGCGCACGTTGGCGGTGGCGAACGGCACGGGCTCCCGGCCGTCCACGGTGATCCGCTCCCGGCTGAGCACCCGGGTGTTGCGGGCGAAGAAGCCCTGCGGGTCGACCCCGGCGATCCGGCCCCGGACGTCGGTGACCAGGGTGCTCCACCCGCTCGCCACGTAGAGCAGGTCGGGCCGGACGCGCAGGTTGCGGACCCAGGTCATCCGCCCGCGGTTACCCGCTGGCGCCCCCGCTACGCCCCGGGTCGGGGCGCGGTGCGGGCGCGGTCCCGGACCAGCAGCTCGACGGCCACCGCGATGGCCACCGCCTCCACGGCCAGCAGGGTGAGCAGGATCAGCAGCTGGGTGGCCCCGGCGCGGACCGGCCCGGCGCCGCCGAGCAGCACCCCGACGAACGCGCCGGGCAGGGTGACCAGCCCGACCGTGCGGGTCTGGTCGAGCGCCGGGACGAGGGCCTGCCCGGCGGCCGGGCGGCAGATCTCCAGCGCGGCGTCGCGGGGGAGCAGCCCCAGGGCCAGCCCGGCCTCGTACTCGCCGTGCCGGGTGCGCAGCTCGTCGAGGGTGCGCCGGCCGGCCAGGCTGGTCGCGGTCATCGCCCCGCCGATCAGGATGCCGGCGGTGGGCAGCACCACCAGCGGGGTCGCCGGCAGGGCCCGGCTCGCCAGGAGCACGGCCAGGCTGGGCGCCACGCCGGCCGCGATGGCCAGCGGCGCGACCCGGGCCGGCCCCTCCCCGCCGATCCGCCGGCGGGCGGTGAGCGCGGCGACGGCGTACATGAGCAGCACGAACGCGGCGGTGCTCCACCAGGCGCGGAGCACCGCGACGATGACCACGGAGACGGCGCCGAGCTGGACGGTGGCCCGGGCGGCCGCGGTGAGCACGGTCCGGGCCCGGCCGAGCCCGGTGAGCCGCAGCACGGCGGCGCCGGCCAGGGTGAGCGCGGTGAGCGCGACGACCAGGGCCGGGCCGATCGGTACGGTGCCGCCGCTCACCCGGTGATCGTATGCCGGTGGCCGGCCGGCGGGTGCGGTCCCGCCGGCCGGCCCGCCGGTGTCACCGGCCGTAGACCTCGAACTCGTAGAGCGAGAAGCCGTACGAGGTGGCCCGCTTGACCCCGTACACCCGCACGTAGCGGGCGGTGACCGGGGCGACTGTCACGTTGTCCGTCCCGCCGTTGCCGGCGGTGGTGCTGAACACCGGCTGCCAGGAGCCGCCGTCCGCGGAGACCTCGATCCGGTACGCGCTGGCGTACGCGGCCTCCCAGCGCAGCACCACCCGGCTCACGGCGCGGGCCGAGCCGAGGTCGACCCGGATCCACTGGTTGTCGTTGTAGCTGCTGGCCCAGCGGCTGCCCAGGCTGCCGTCGACCGCCTTGTCCGGGGTGTGACTGGTGAGGAACTGCGTGCTCGACGCGGTCGCCGCCCGCCCCTGGGCCAGGTTGGTGACGTCGTCGCCGCGGCGCGCCGGGAACGAGACGACCTGCTGGTAGGTGGGGCGGTTCTGCCAGGCGATCACGGGGTGGGTGATGCCGCCGAGCCCGGACTGGGCGATGGCGTCGGCGCACCACTGGTCGCCCGCCCCGCACGACTTGTCGCCGGGGTAGACGGTGGCGACGGGCACCGCGGCCGCCTGCGCGAGGGCGTCGAGCAGGCTCTGCCGGCAGGCGCCCAGGTTGCCGTTGCCGCAGTACGCCCGCCCCAGCCCGCCGGCCACCGGGTCGCCGAGCACGGTGCGGATGTCCTTGTCGACGTAGCCCCACCAGCCGTACTGGAAGGAGGAGCCCTTGTGCGGCTGGCCCTGCAACGCCCACACGGCGCTGCCGTCGCGACCGCCGTTCTGGCCACCCGACGGCGCCTCGTTGACCTCGATGGCGTCCACCAGCGCGGCGTAGAGGTCGGGGCCGAGACCGGGCCGGAACTCCGCGGCGGCCAGCAGCGGCCACCAGGCGTCGAAGATCCGGATGGCGTCGGCGTGCTGGTAGACCTTGGAACCCGGTGCGGTCTCGACCCGGCGGGCGCCGGCCTGCTGCCAGGCCCGCAGCTTGGTCACGGCGTCGGCCAGCGCCGGGTCGGTGACCGGCGCGCTGCCGAGCACCCGGAGCAGGTCGCCGAGGACCTGCTGGCCGCGCAGGTCGGTGACCGCGGCGTCGGCCATGATCCGCACGACGTCGGCCCGGCCCAGCTTGCGCTGCGCGATCGCGGCGCGCACCGGCCCGTCGAGGAGCTGGGCCCGGTGCACCGCGCCGAAGCTGAAGTTGCCGTCGGCCGCGCCGAAGTCCCGGGCCTGCTTGTTGTTCCAGCTGACGTAGTAGTCCTGGTTCACCGACTGGGGATGGGCCGCGGCCGGGGTGTAGGTGGCGGTGTTGGTGTCCGCGTTCCAGCCGACCCACTCGTTGGCCGCCTCGGCGCGGGTGGGCAGGTTCGGGTCGGCCGTGGACGGTCGGACCGGGTTCGACCCGGAGTTGAAGTAGGCGGCCTCGGTCGAGTTGACGTAGAACCAGTTGAACGCGTAGCCGACGTTCGCGGCGGACTGCTGGAACGCGGCCGCCGAACCCATCGCGGCCGGGTCGTTGTACGCCTGGAAGCCGATCGCCGAGTCGGCCTCGTGCCGGTAGGTCGAGCGCAGCTTGGTGAACGCGGTCGGCTGCCCGTTCACCAGCCCCCGGTAGGCGACCAGCCCGTAGCGGGTGCGCAGGGCGCGCAGCGTGTACGAGCCGGCCGGGGTGGAGTCGGCCAGCGTCGGCGACCAGGAGTTGCGGTGTTCGATGACCTCCATGGCCACGCACTGCCCGTGCCACAGGTAGCGGGTGGACGCGAGTGTCGGGGCGCTGCCGTCGGTGGTGCACAGCGGCACCGCGTACGTGTCGGTGAGGTCCTGGCTGGCGGAGGTGGCGCTCCACGCGTAGTCCTGGCCGCGGCCGAGCAGCACGTACAGGTTCAGCCCGGCGAAGGCGGCGCCGCGGGCGCTCACCCCGGGGCCCTGGAGTTCCTGGAGCATGAGCAGCTGCGGGGCGAAGTAGCCGGTCTGCGGGCCGAACACGGCGACGGGGTTGCCGGTGGTGGTGTGCCGGCCGGAGACCACCACGGCGTTGGACATGCCGTGCGACCGCAGCCCGGCGAGGCCGCTGAGCAGCCCCTGGGTGGTGGCGCCACCGGCGCCGGCCCGGGCGGCGGCCCCGCCGGTCGGGTCGTAGGCGAGCGGCTCGGCGACGACGCTGCCGGCGTCGGGGAGCACGGCGCCGGTCGCGCCGGCCGGGGTGGCGCCGTACGGGAAGCTCTGTCCGTCGTGGAGGGTGAGCACCGTCTCCGGGTCGTTCTGGGACCGGAACGCCTGCCAGACCCGGTCGCCCTCGGCGGCGCCGAACTTCGCCCGGGCGGCCACCCGCACCAGGGCGGACTGGATCTCGGAGCCGCCGCCCCCGCCGAACAGGCCGCCGATGACGCCGGCCGTGGCGATCAGGTCGGTCATGGTGAAGTGCTTCGGCTTGCCGGCCCCGGCCAGCACGTACTCGCCGGGGTAGTTGTCGGCGCTGATGGACTGGTCGATGTAGGCGTTGACGCCGGCGATGTAGTCGGTGACGTCGTCGTAGAGCTGCTGGCCGCGGGCGCCCTTCTGGCGCAGCGCGTCGACCTGGGCCTGCAGGTCCGCCTCCGTGTAGGGCGAATTGGCCCAGATGCTCTGCTCCAGCTCCCGGTTGCCGGGGGCGCCGCCGGCGAAGGAGGTGAGCGTGCCGCGGCCGGCGTGCCGCAGCAGGTCCATCACCCACAGCCGGTCCTGGGCACCGGCGTAGCCGGCGCCGAACATGGTGCCCGAGCGGGTGGTGCCGGTGACGTGCGGCACGCCGGTCGCCCGGTCGCGCACGATGGTGACGTCCGCGCGGGGCCGCACGGTGCTCTCCACCTGCCCGTCGGGCACGCCGAACGAGGCGTCGTTGTAGAACTGCGCGATCTGCTCGTCGGTGAGCCCGGCGTAGCCGTAGACCAGGTTCGCGTACTCGTCGAGCTGGTCGCTGGAGTGCGCGGGCCGGGTGCCGAGCGCCTGGTGGGCGAGGATCGCGGCGAGGGTGGCGTTGCCGTTCTCGCCGGGCGGCAAGATGTCGGCGCACTGGCCGAGGCAGTAGTCGCCGGGGGCGAACGTGGTGGCGGCGAGCGCCGGTGACGGTGGGACGACCGTCAGGGCGCTCGCCGCCGCGGTGAGGGTCGCGGCGAGGGCCGCGAGGCGGGCACGGGTGGTGGGACGGGGCATGGCGGATCCTCCGGATGCGCGGAGTCGGGCCGGGACTGCGCCCGGCTACCGCTTGCCGACGTCTCGCCCTCCGTGCCCGGGCGTCACACCCGGAGGTGAGAGTGACTCATGTCTACCTCCGGGTAATGATTGATGGCTTTCCATGCCTCGGGATAGGTGCCGTTCACCACGCGCGAATGCCGACGTTTCGCCCGTCGGCCCGGTCGGCGGTCAGGCCTGGGCGCCCGCGATGTTGACCATCCAGTTGATGCCGAACCGGTCCGCGCACATGCCGAACTCGTCGCCCCACATCTGCTTCTCCAGCGGGACCGTGACGACGCCGCCCTCGCTGAGCTGCTGCCAGTAGCCGCGCAGCTCGTCGGCGTCGTCGCCGCTGAGGCTGATCGAGATGTTGGTGCCGGGCCGGTATTCCATCTCCGGCGGCGTGTCGGAGGCCATCAGCGTGAAGCCGCGGTCGGTCTCCAGTTGCGCGTGCATGACGTTGTCGGCCACCCCCGGATCCGGGTTGCCGAACTCGCCGAACGTGCTCAGCGTCAGGTTGCCGCCGAACACCTTCTGGTAGAACTCCATGGCCTGCCGCGCGTTGTCGCGGAAGCTGAGGTACGGATTGAGCCGAGACGCCATTGTGCGACCCTCCTTCGTCCTTGGACGAGGGCCATCGTCGCAGCCAGGTAGGACAGTCACAACGACGCGTGACCGGTGAGTCGCAGCGGGTGCGACGGCAGCGGTGGAGGTGGCGCCGTTGCCACCTCCACCGCCTTTCCCCGCCGGTGCGCCGTCAGTTCTTCTGGAACGACTGACGCACCACACCCCCCACCAGGGCGCACCAGGTGGTGGTGCTGACCTTGCCGTTCGGCGCCAGTCCGTGCAGGCGCTGCAGGTCCTGGAGGGCCTTCTTGGTCGGGTGGTCGTACACGCCGGTGATCGTCACGTCGGCGTAGCCCTTGAGGTTGAGCATGAACTGCACGGCCTGCACCGGGATGCCGGTGGCGTCCTTGTCCAGCTCGGGCGCGAGGGTCTCCCAGGTCGGGGCCGTGAGGGTGGCGTCGATGTCGACCGGGATGCCGTTGCGCGCCTGCCAGTCCGCGACCGCCGCCACGGTGGCGGCGTCGAACACGCCGGTGACCGGGACGGTGTAGCCGCGGAACGTCAGCAGGTACTGCGCCACCTGCACCACCGGGCCGCCGACGAAGCGCCAGATGTCCGGCCAGCGGCGGGCCGGCACGTCGGCCAGGTCGGTGCCGAGCTTGGCGAAGACCCGGCGGCGCAGCCTCGGGAACTCCCGGTAGAACATCGCGCCCGGGCACTGCGTCGCCCGGAAGTCCCAGTGGCCGAAGATGTCGTGCGCGTGCAGCCCGTACTGCCGGCAGATGGTGGTGCAGAGCTTCACCAGCGAGTCGAACAGCTCCTCGGGCGGCGTCTCGGTGACGTAGGTGCCCTCGTTCTCGATGCCGATGGCCCGGCCGTTCTCGCCGGGGCAGTGCGCCGAGATCATCTGCCGGTCGCCGGCCTGCAGCCGCTCCAGGCTGCCGTGCCGGCCCTCCAGGACGTGGCCGCCCCGGCTGACCGTGAAGTGCTGCCCGGTGTCCGACCACCGGTTGGTGTCCATGTGCAGGTCCTGGCAGTCGCGGGCGAGCTGCTTGGCGTGTTCCTCCGAGTAGTCGGTGCTGTTCGGGAACGCCATGTGGTGCACGATGATCTTGTTGGTCGCGATCGCGCTGATCGACAGCGGGTCCGCCGGCGGGCGGGCGCCCCACTCGTCGCAGCTGATGATCCAGTCGAGGTCCGCGTCCGGCGCGGCCTGCGCGGCGGCCGGGAAGGCGATCTCGCTCCCGACGACCGCTACCGCGGCGGCGCCGAGGCCGGCCCGCAGCAGGGTACGACGGTCCAGCTCGGGGTGGTCGAAGTGCATGGCATCTCCTCGGTGACCCGACGGGTGGACGGGCATGTAAAGGAACTCCAACTGCTGCGCGCGATGTGGAGAATATTGCCAGGGACGGCGGGAGCGCCAGAGGACAAATGCGACGGCGGCCGATTGCCGGATCCGCGCCGATCGGCCCCCGGCCCGTCCGGCGGAGCCCGTCCGGCCCAGCTCAGCCCCGGTTGGAAACGTTTTCGTAACGAGCCCTTGACCTGACCGTCGAGTCAGGCGCAGACTCCCCGGAAACGTTTACAGCAAGCAGCTGGAGGTGTCGGGCGTGGGTCGTAAACGTTTACAGGAGTCGGCCGACGGCCGGCCCACCGTCCACACCGTCGCCGCCCGCGCCGGTGTCTCCATCGCGTCCGCCTCGCGCGTGCTCAACGGCGTCGGCGGCAGCCCGGAGACCGTGCGCAAGGTGCGCGAGGCGGCGGCCGAGGTCGGGTACGTGCCCAACGCCATCGCCCGCTCGCTCCAGTCGCAGCGCACCGGCCTCGTCGCGCTCGCCGTCGAGGACATCGGCAACCCGGTGTACGTCGAGATGATGCGCGCCATCGAGTCCGTGGTCGCCGCGTCGGGGCGGCAGCTCCTGGTGCACGCCACCGGCGGGCGGATCGACAACGAGACCGCGCTGCTGCGCCGGCTGGCCCACCGCTACGTCGACGGGATGATCGTCTCGCCGATCCGGGTCACCGGCGACCACCTCGCCGCGCTGGTCGACAGCCCGGTGCCGGTGGTCGTGGTCGGGCAGCTCGCCGCCGACGCGCCGGTGGACAACGTCCGCACCGACTCGCGTACCGGCGTGGGGTTGGCCGTCGACCATCTGGTCGCGGCCGGGCGGCGGCGGATCGGCTTCGTCAACGGCCCGCTGGACACCGTGCCCGGCGCGGCCCGCGACGCCGGCTTCCGGGCCGCCCTCGCCCGGCACGGCATCGCGCTCGACGAGCGTCTCGTCGAGGTCGGCGACTTCCGGTACGCGGCCGGCCGGGCCGCCACCGAGCGCCTCCTGGCCCGGGCCCAGCCCGACGCGCTGGTCTGCGCCAACGACCTGATCGCCGTCGGCGCGCTGCACGCGCTGCTCGCCGCCGGCCGGCGCGTCCCCGACGACGTGGCGCTGGTCGGCATGGACGACACCGAGCTGGCCCGGATGATGTTCCCGCAGCTCTCCAGCGTCTCCCTCGGCTCGGCCGAGCGCGGTCGCCGCGCCGCCGAACTGCTGCTGTCGCGCATCGCCGACCCGAGCCTGCCGCCGCGTCGCGAGCAGGTCGCCCCCAGCCTCGCCGCGCGCGCCTCCAGCGCCGCGACGCCGCTGTCCGTTCCCGCGTCGGCCGGGCCGGCGCCCGCGCCGCGTACCCCGGAGGTGACGGCATGACCACGGTGGCCGAACGGCCCGACGTCGCCCGCGCCGACGGGCCCCGCAGGGCCCGGTCCCGCTCCGACCGGATGGGGATCTACCTGCTGCTGCTCCCGTCGCTGCTGCCCATCGTGGTGCTGTCGGTCTTCCCGCTGCTGCGGGGCATCTGGCTCGGCTTCACCGACGCCCGGGCCGGCCGCAACGTCGAGATCAGCTTCACCGGGCTGGAGAACTACCGGGAGCTGCTCGGCGACGAGCTGTTCTGGAACTCGTTCAAGATCGGCCTGCTCTGGGCGGTAGGGGTGACGGTGCTCCAGTTCGTGCTCGCCCTGGGCCTCGCGCTGCTGCTCAACCAGCAACTGCGCTTCCGCGGGCTGGCCCGGGTGCTGGCCGTGGTGCCCTGGGCGATGCCCCCCGTGGTCGTCGGCATCCTGTGGAAGCTGGTCTACCACCCGGACGCCGGCCTGCTGAACGAGTTCTTCCACCGGGTCGGCGCGGACGGCCTGCGCACCAACTGGCTCGGCGACTTCAGCACCGCGCTGCCGGCGGTCATCATCGTCGGCGTCTGGGCCGGCATGCCGCAGACCACCGTCGTGCTCCTCGCCGGGTTGCAGGGCGTGCCGCGCGAGCTGCACGAGGCGGCCGCCGTGGACGGTGCGAGCACCTGGCACCGGTTCCGCAACGTCACCCTGCCCGCCATCGCGCCGGTCGTCGTGGCGATCACCTCGCTCGACTTCATCTGGAACTTCAACTCGTTCGGCCTGGTCTACGTGCTCACCGCGGGCGGGCCGGGCGGCAAGACCATGCTGCCGATGCTCTTCGCCTACGAGGAGGCGTTCCGCTACGGCAACTACGGCTACGCCGCCGCCCTCGGCAACGTCATGGTCGTGATCATCGTCGCGCTGCTCGCGGTCTACCTGCGGCGCCGACTCCGGGAGGCGAACTGACATGTTCGGAAAGCCGAGCCGCACCGGGCGGACCCTCCAGTACGTCGCGCTGACCGGCTACCTGATCTTCCTCGGGTTCCCGCTGGTCTGGCTGCTGTCCACCGCGTTCAAGCCGCCGCGCGAACTGGTGCGGCTGCACCCCACGCTCATCCCCAGCAACCCGACCGTGCAGAACTTCGTGCAGGCCTTCACCGAGCAGCAGCTCGGCCGGGCCGCGCTGAACAGCCTCCAGGTGTCGCTCGCCTCGGCGGTGCTCACCGTGCTGGTCGCGCTGCCCGCCTCGTACGCGCTCGCGCGGTTCCGGACCAGGCTGGGCACCGTGGCGCTGGGCTGGGTGCTGCTGTCGCAGCTCTTCCCGTTCGTGCTGCTGATCATCCCGATCTTCCTGATCCTGCGGCAGGTCGGGCTGGCCAACACCCACGCCGGCCTGGTGTTGATCTACGTGGTCTGGGCGCTGCCGTTCGCGCTGTGGATGCTGCAGGGCTTCGTTCGCAACATCCCGCGCGAGCTGGAGGAGGCGGCCAGCGTCGACGGCGCCAGCCGGCTGCAGGTGCTGCGCCGGGTGGTCTTCCCGCTGCTCGCCCCGGGCCTCGTGGCGACCGCGCTGTTCTCCTTCATCTCCGCCTGGAACGAGTTCTTCTTCGCGCTGGTGCTGGTCAAGACGCCCGAGCTGGCGACCCTGCCGGTCGCCCTGGCCCGGTTCGTCGGCATCGAGGGCACCGCCCGCCTGGGTCCCCTGGCGGCCGGTTCGCTGCTGGCCACCCTGCCGAGCCTGATCTTCTTCGCGGTCATGCAACGCCGCCTCTCGTCCGGGTCGCTCGCCGGCGCGGTCAAGGGCTGACCACGTCCCCCCACAACCACCACCAAGGAGGAATCCCCCATGCTCCGTAGCAGGTTCCGCCGACTCGCCGCGGCCGCCGCGGTCGCGGTCGTCGGGCTCGGCGCCCTCACCGCGTGCGGTGACGGCGGCGGCGAGGACGAGAACTCGTCCGGCCCGGTCAAGCTGCGCTTCCTCAGCCTCGCCTGGCAGAAGGAGTCGCTGCAGGCCAACAAGGACCTGGTCGCCAAGTGGAACGCCGAGCACCCGGACATCCAGGTCGAGTACGTCCAGGGCGACTGGAACTCGATCCACGACCAGCTCGTCACCTCGTTCGAGGGCGGCGACGTGGCCGACATCGTGCACTACGAGGCCTCGGCCATCGGCGAGTTCAGCAAGCAGGGCTACCTGGCCGACGTCTCCAAGCTGCTGAGTGACGACTTCAAGGGCCAGATCGACCCGGGCGTCTGGGACACCGCCACCTTCGACGGCAAGGTCACCGGCGTGCCGTTCCTGCTGGAGTCGCAGGTCGTCATCGCCAACAAGAAGCTGCTCGACGCCGCCGGGATCGCCGTACCGCCCGCCGACGGCGGCTGGACCTGGGACGAGTTCCAGGCCAACGCCCAGAAGCTCACCAAGCCCGGCCAGTACGGCGCCGCGTGGGCGCTCAAGTCGCCCACCAACCGGGTGCTGAACCTGGCGCTGAACTACGACGGCGCGTTCTTCTACGGCGACGGCGGCAAGACCGAGGTCAAGGTCGGCGACGCGGAGAAGGAGGTGCCGAAGCGGATCCACGACATGATCTACACGACCAAGTCGGCCTCTCCGGAGGCGCTGGGCATGAGCGGCGCGGACACCCTGCCCGGCTTCTTCGGCGGCAAGTACGCGATGCTCCCCGGCTCGGTCTCGCTGCGCCAGCAGATGGTCGAGCAGGCCCCAGCCGGCTTCGAGTGGGTCACCCTCCCGCCGGTCAAGGGCCTCTCCGCCAAGCAGGCGGCCAACCCGCAGACCCTGTCCGTCGCCGAGGACAGCAAGCACAAGAAGCAGGCCGCGCAGTTCCTGGAGTGGTTCCTGAACCCGACGAACATGGCCGCCCTGGCCAAGGGTGACTGGCTGGTGCCCACCGGCAAGCAGGCCAACCAGGAGCTGGTCAAGCTCACCGGCGGCAAGCAGGGCTGGGACGTCGCCGCGGACAGCGCCGCCGACCTGACCGTCGCCCCGTTCCAGAAGGCCGACGGCTACCCGGAGTGGAAGACCAAGTACGCCACCCCGGCCCTCCAGCAGTACTTCGCCAACAAGATCACCCTGGACCAGCTCGCCACGCAGCTGGTCGACGGTGGCAAGCAGGTTCTGAGGTAACCATGTCACTCTTGCTCGACACGTCGGTCGGTTGCCTGGTCGGCGCCGCGGTGGGCGACGCCCTCGGCGGGGCCACCGAGACGGCACTCCCGGAGCAGATCCGCGCCCGCTTCGGCGGCTGGGTCGAGGGGATCGTCCCCCCGTACCACGCCGACTGGGCCACCGCGCGGCCACTCGCGCCGTACCACAAGGGCGACGGGCACATCACCGACGACACGTTGATGACCCACGCGCTGGTGCGGGCGTACGCGGCCAAGCGGGACCACCTCGACGCGTACGACGTGGTGGAACTGCTCGTCCCCGACCTGATCGAGCGGGTGGTGTACATCCCGGACCTGGAGCGGGAGGGGGTGACCTTCCACCGCCTGGCCGCGGCCGAGCGGTGGCTGGTCACCCGCCTGCACCACGCCCACGCCGACCCGCGCGAGGCGGGCGTGGGCAACATCGTGAACTGCGGCGCCGCCATGTACATGGCGCCGGTCGGCATCGTCAACGCCGGCGACCCGGCCGGCGCGTACGCCGAGGCCGTGGAGATCGCCGGGGCGCACCAGCACAGCTACGGGCGGGAGGCCGCGGCGGTGTTCGCCGCCGCGGTCGCCGCGGCCGCGACCCCCGGCGCGAGCGTCGACGACGTCGTGGCCGCCGCCCTGGACCTGGCCCGCGACGGCACCCGCGCCGCCATCGACGCGGTGGTCAAGGAGGCCCGCGGGCACGACGACTGGAAGGCCGCCATCCCGGCGCTGCGCGCCGCCGTGGCCCCCTACGACACCGTGGGGGAGGAGTACCGCAGCCCCGGCCTGGGCGCCCGCCGCCCGAGCCGGCTGCACGCCATCGAGGAGCTTCCGGTGGCGCTGGGCATGCTCGTGGTGGCCGGCGGCGACTACCGGGCGGCCGTGCTCGGCTCGGTCAACTACGGCCGGGACGCCGACTCCACGGCGACCATGGCCGGTGCGATCGCCGGGGCGCTCGGCGGCGCGGCGGCGGTGCCGGCGGAATGGTCGGAGGTGGTCGCCACGGCGTCCCGCACCGACCTGGTCGAGCCCGCGCGGGTCCTCGCCGGGGTCGCCACCGAGGTGTTCGACCGCGACCGGGAGCGCTTCGCCCGGCGGGCCGAGCGGTTCGGCGGGCTGGCATGAGCGCTGCCGGCGCGGTGCCCGCCGGCCGGCCGAGGGGGACGGCCGGCGGGCTGCGGCTGACCTGGGTGCAGCCGGAGGACCTGCTGCCGCACGAACTGGCCGCCAGCCGCGACGAGGGCCGCGACGTCACCGCCCTGGCCGACCGCTGGGCGGCGGCCGGCGGCGACGTCACGCCACCGGTCACCGGCGCCTCGCCGGTGCCGGCGCCGCCGGCCCTGCGCGCCCTCGCCGTCGAGCTGCTCGACGCCGCCGACGCGCTGCCCGGCCCGGACGCCGCCGACGAGCCCGCCGACCTCGACGGGGTCCGCAAGACCTGGCCGGGCGCCTGGGACCTGCCGACCACCGTCGAGCGGGACCGGCTGCACGGTGCCTGGCTCGGCCGGGCCGCCGGCTGCCTGCTCGGCAAGCCGGTGGAGAAGATCCCCCGCCACGGGATCCGGGAGATCCTCACCGCCACCGGCCGGTGGCCGCTGCGCGACTGGTTCACCGCGCGGGGGCTGCCGGCCGACGTGGCCGCCCGCTGGCCGTGGAACCGGCGCAGCGCCCCGACCAGCCTCGCCGAGAACATCGCCGGCATGCCCGAGGACGACGACCTCAACTTCCCGCTGCTGGCGCTGCGCGTCCTGGAGACCCACGGACCCGGCTTCACCAGCGCCGACGTGGCCCAGGCCTGGCTGGACTGGCTGCCCGCCGGGCGGGTCTTCACCGCCGAGCGGGTCGCCTACCGCAACCTGCTGCTCGGCCTCACCCCGCCGGACACCGCCCGCCGGCACAACCCGTTCCGGGAGTGGATCGGCGCGCAGATCCGCACCGACGTGTACGGCTGGACCAACCCCGGCCGCCCCGACCGGGCCGCCGAGGCCGCCTGGCGCGACGCGGCCGTGAGCCACGTCCGGGCCGGCGCCTACGGGGCGGTCTGGGTGGCCGCCATGGCCGCGGCGGCCCCCGTGGCCGGCGACGTCGACGCGGTGCTGGACGCGGGCGAGTCGGTGCTGCCCCCGGGCAGCCGGTTCACCGCCGCCGTCCGCGAGGCGCGCGCCCTCGGCGCCGCCGGTGACGACTGGGAGAGCATCGTGGACACCCTCTACGCGCGGCACGGCCACCTGCACTGGGTGCACGTCCGCAACAACGCCGCCCTGGTCGCGGCGGCCCTGGCGTACGGGCGGGGCGACCTGGAACGCTCCATCTGCGCGGTCGTCGCGGGCGGCTGGGACACCGACTCCAACGGCGCCACCGTCGGCGCGGTCACCGGAGCGCTCACCGGCGCCGCCCGGCTGCCCGGCCGCTGGGTCGCGCCGCTGCGCAACCGGCTGGCCAGCAGCATCGCCGGTTTCGACGGCATCGGTTTCGACGAGTTGGCCGACCGCACCCTGGCCCTGGCCGTGGGGAGCCCGGCGTGAGCGCCCGGGTGGTGGTGGTCGGCAGCGCCAACCTGGACCTCGTGGTCAGCGCGCCGCAGCTGCCCCGCCCCGGCGAGACGGTCCTCGGCGACGACTTCCGGATGGTGCCCGGCGGCAAGGGCGCCAACCAGGCGGTCGCCGCCGCCCGGGCCGGCGCCGACTGCGCCTTCGTCGGCGCCGTCGGCGGCGACGGGTTCGGCGGGCTGCTGCGGGACAACCTGGCCGCGGCCGGCGTCGACGTCGCCGGCCTGCGCACGGTCGACGGGCCGTCCGGGGTCGCGCTGATCGCCGTGGACCACGCGGCGGAGAACTGCATCGTGGTCGCCCCCGGCGCGAACGGCGCACTGACCCTCGACGACGACGCCGACCGCGACGCGGTGGCGGCGGCCGGCGTGCTGCTCCTGCAACTGGAGGTGCCGCTGTCGGAGGTCACCCGCGCCGCCGGCTGGGCGCACGCGGGCGGCGCCGCCGTGGTGCTCAACGCCGCCCCGGCCCGGCCGCTGCCCACCGAGCTGCTCGACCTGGTCGACGTGCTGGTGGTCAACGAGCACGAGGCCGCCGTCGTGGCCGGCGTGTTCACCGACGAGCCGGCGGCCCTGCTCGACGCGCTGGTCGGCCTGGTGCCCCGGGCGGTGCTCACCCTCGGCGCGCGCGGCGCGGCCTACGCCGACCGGGAGGGCGCCCGGGTCGAGGTGCCGGCCCCGACGATCGACGCGGTGGACACCACGGCGGCCGGCGACGCGTTCACCGGTGCCCTCGCGGTCGCCCTGGCCGAACGCGGCGGGCTCACCGGCGACACCGCCACCGGCGCGCTGCGCTGGGCGTGCGCCGCCGGCGCGGCCTGCGCCCAACGCCCCGGCGCGTCCACCGCCCTGCCCGAGCGGGCCGCCATCGACGCGCTCGCCGCCGCCACCTACGGAGGGGTCCAGTGAGCTTCAACCCGTACGTGCCGCGGCCGATCGACCGGCCCACCGAGGTCCCGCTCGGCAGCCACGCCGACCTGACCACCCTCGACGAGGCGAAGATCTTCGCCGCCCCCGACGACCCCGCCGCCTGGCCGGCCTGGCGGGAGCAGCTCACCCAGTGGCGGGCCGACGCCCGCGCCCGGCTCGGCTACACCGGAGCGCACTACGACGAGATCGCCGGCGACTGTTTCAGCGTCTGCCTCGCCTGGCTCTGGGACGAAACCTTGTACGACCACGACCGCGGTGAGTTCACCGTCGAGGCGTTCCTCGACGCGGCGCGGCGCGACTTCGGCGGCTTCGACGGGGTGGTGCTCTGGCACGCGTACCCGGTGATCGGCCTGGACGAGCGCAACCAGTTCGACTGGTACCGGGACGTGCCCGAACTGCCCGAGGTGGTCCGCGCGTTCCAGGCCGCCGGGGTCCGGGTGTTCGTCGACTACAACCCGTGGGACACCGGCACGCGGCGGGAGCCCGGCGCGGACGCCGAGGAGGTCGCCGCGCTGGCCGGCCGGCTGGGCGTCGACGGGGTCTTCCTGGACACCCTGAAGGAGGGCGCCGGCGAGCTGCGCAAGGCCCTCGACGCGGTCCGCCCCGGCCTGGTCCTGGAGGGGGAGAGCCGGGTCCCGCTGGCCCGGATCGCCGACCACGCCATGTCCTGGGCGCAGTGGTTCGCCGACTCGGACACCCCCGGCGTGCTGCGGGCCAAATGGTTCGAACGCCGGCACGTCCTGCACCACACCCGCCGCTGGCACCGGGACCACCTCGACGAGCTGCACTCCGCCTGGCTCAACGGCTGCGGTGTGCTGGTCTGGGAGAGCGTCTTCGGCGTCTGGGTCGGCTGGAACGAGCGGGACCGGGCCGTGCTGCGGGCCATGCGGCGGGTGCAGGCCAGCCACGCCGCCTGGCTGCGCGCCGAGGACTGGGTCCCGCTCGCCGACCACCCCGGCGCCGGCCAGGTGTACGCGTCCCGCTGGACCCACGACGACCAGCCGCTGTGGACGGTGGTCAACCGGGGCGCCGACCACGACGGCCCGTGGCTGCTCACCGACGCCCGGCCGGGGCGCTTCGTTGACCTGATCACCGGCGCCGAGCTGACCGTCACCGAACTCGAGGACGGCCGGGTGGCCGTCGGCGGCCCGCTGCCCGCCGGGGCGATCGCCGCCGTGGTCGCCACCGAGACGCCGGTGCCCCGGCACGAGCCGCCGACCGGGGACCCGTCGTTCCCGGCCCGCGCCGCCGTGCGCGCCCGCACCCCGTGGTCACCCCTCGCCGCCCTGCCCGACGGCATGGTGACCATGGAGGGTGGCCGGCACGAGCTGACCGTGCGCCACCGGGTCCGGGAGACCGGCCTCTACGGCGAGGCCCCGTACGTCGACGAGTGGAAGCCGCTGCCGCCGCGCCTGCACCACACCGGCACGCTGCGCCGCCAGGTCCGGCTCGGCCGCTTCGCCATCGACACCCACGAGGTCACCCACGGCGAGTACGCGCGTTTCCTCGCCGCCACCGGCTACCGGCCGGTCCGGCCGGAGCGGTTCACCGCCGGGCAGGGCCCCGCCGACGCCCCGGTTACCGGTGTCGACCTCGCCGACGCCCGCGCGTACGCCGACTGGGCCGGGCTGCGGCTGCCCACCGAGGACGAATGGCAGGTGGCCGCCGAGGCGGGCCTGCTGGTCCGGCGGGAACCCCTCGTCTGGAACCTGACCGAGAGCGAGCACTCCGACGGGCGCACCCGCTTCGTCATCCTCAAGGGCGGCTGCGCCTACCGCGCGGAGGGCTCCGACTGGTACCTCGACGGCGGCCCGCAGCCGCCGGACGTCTCGGTGAAGCTGCTGCTCACCGGCGCCGGCCTGACCCGCTCCACCTCGATCGGTTTCCGCTGCGCCGCCGACCTGCCCGAAGGAGCCCTCCGATGAGAAGAGCGTGGCGCCCCGGCGCCGCCCTGGTCGCCCTGCTGACCGCTGTCGGGCTCGCCGGCCTCGCCCCGGAGACCGCCGTCGCCGGCAAGGAGCGGTCCGGCACCCTCGCCACCGCGGCCGCCCCCTCACCGGCCCTCGGCGCCCCCATCGACTACACCGTCTACCTGCCGCACGGCTACGCCGACGCGGCGAACGCCGGCACCCGATACCCGGTGCTCTACCTGCTGCACGGGCGCGGGGACACCATGCAGGCGTGGACCCGGGTGAAGAGCGACCTGGACCGGCTCATCGCCGACGGCGAGGTCCCGCCGGTGATCGCCGTGCTGCCCGACGCGCCGTGGAGCGAGCGCGGCAACTGGTACGTCGACTCCGCGTACACCGGCGCCGACCGCCCGGGCCGGCCGGTGGAGACCGCGCTGACCCGCGACCTCGTCGCGCACGTCGACGCCACCTACCGCACCGCCGCGCACCGCGACGCCCGGCTGGTCGGCGGCTACTCGATGGGCGGGGCCGGCGCCCTGCGCTACGCCCTGGCCCACCAGGACCTCTTCGCCAACGCGCTGGTGCTCAGCCCGGCCGTCTACCGGCCGCTGCCCCCGGCTGACTCGTCGGCCCGCGAGTTCGGCGCGTTCGGCGACGGCGACGAGCCCTTCTCCGACGAGGTGTACCAGCGGCTGAACTACCCGGCCCTGCTCCCCGGCCTCGACGCCGAGTCGCCGGTGCGGATGTTCATCGCCGTCGGCGACGACGAGTGGGCCAACCCCGACCCGGCCGACGCCGCGCACGACCTCGACTACGAGGCCGCCACCCTCTACAACACGGTGCGCCGGGCCGACGGCGTCGCCGCCGAGTTCCGCGTCCTGGACGGCGGGCACGACTGGGACGTCTGGCGGCCCGCGTTCGTCGACGGCCTGAAGCACCTGGCCGCCACGCTCAGCGTCACCCCGCCGGCCGGGCTGCCCGCCCCGCTGCACGGCACGGCCGGCGCCGACTGGGCCGGCGGGGTCGCCGCCCACCCCGACGGCGACGTCACCCTCGGCTACGCGGCCACCGGCGCCGTGGCCGGACAGCCGTACGCCGGCGGCCTCGACGCCGTGGTCACCCGGCTCGCGGCCGACCGCACGGTCCGCTGGACCAGCCAGTTCGGCACCGCCGCCAACGACCGGCTCTACGGGACCGTGCCGCTGCCCGACGGTGGCGTGCTCACCGCCGGGTACACCCGCGGCGACCTCGACGGCCGGCACCCGGACAGCCCCGCCGACGACGCGTTCGTGGCGAAGCTGACCGCCACGGGGCGGCGGGCCTGGCTCACCCAGGCCGGTGACCCCGGCAAGGCCGACCGTTTCTACGCGCTCACCGCCGCCCCCGACGGCGGCGCGTACGTCGCCGGCTACACCAGCGGCGCGTTCGGCGGCACCAGCGCCGGCGACAAGGACGCGGTGCTCGCCCGGATCGCCCCGGACGGCACGCTGGCCTGGACCCGGCAGTTCGGCAGCCCCGGCGAGGACAAGGCGTACGCCGTGGCGGCCGACGCGAACGGCGTCTACGTGGCCGGCGGCACCTCCGGCGCGCTGCCCGGCACCACGCCGCTCGGCGGGGCCGACGGCTGGCTCGCCCGGTTCACCCCGGACGGCACCCGCGACTGGCTCACCGTGGCCGGCGGCACGGGCGACGACCTGCTCGGCGGCGTCACGGTCACCGGCACCGGCCAGGTGGTGGCCACCGGCGCCACGGCCGGGGACGTGCTCACCGTGGCGTACACGGCCAGGGGCACGCAGCGCTGGCGGACCGTCACCGGCGGGCGCGGCGCGGACGCCGGCACCGACGTGCTGGCCCTCGCCGACGGCACCGTCGCGGTGGTCGGCTTCACGGGCAGCGCCCTCGGCGTGCCGGCCGGCGGCGCGGACGTGCTCACCCTGCGCCTCGACGGCAAGGGCCGGCAGGTCACGGTCGCCCAGTACGGCACCGCCCGCGACGACGCCGCCGACCCGTTCGGCGAGGAGAACGTCTACGCCACCGTCGGGCCCGACGGCCGGCTGCTGGTCAGCGGCCGCACCGCCGGCACGCCCGACGGCGGCGCCGCGCTCGGCAACGGGGACGTGTTCCTCGCCGCCGTCGACCCGATGAAGGGGACGCCATGACCACGACCGCTCCGCTGCACGGCGTCAAGGTGGTCGACCTGGCCACCCTGTTCGCCGGCCCGCTGGCCGCCGCGTTCCTCGGCGACTTCGGCGCCGACGTGGTGAAGGTGGAGCATCCCGCCAAGCCGGACCCGTCCCGGGGGCACGGCCCCGCCAGGGACGGCGTCGGCCTGTGGTGGAAGGTGCTCGGCCGCAACAAGCGGACCGTCACGCTCGACCTTTCCCGGCCGGAGGGCGCGGACCTGCTGCGCCGGCTGCTCGCCGACGCCGACGTGCTGGTGGAGAACTTCCGCCCCGGCACCCTGGAACGCTGGGGCCTCGGCCCGGACGAGCTGCACGCCGTCAACCCGCGCCTGGTGATCGCCCGGATCAGCGGCTTCGGGCAGGTCGGCCCGTACGCGCCGCGGCCCGGGTTCGGCACCCTCGCCGAGGCGATGAGCGGGTTCGCGGCGGCCACCGGGGAGCCCGACGGGCCGCCGACCCTGCCGCCGTTCGGGCTGGCCGACTCGGTCACCGCGCTCGCCGCCGCGTACGCGGTCATGCTGGCCCTGCGCGGCCGCGACCTGACCGGCCGGGGCCAGGTGGTCGACCTCGCCATCATCGAGCCGATCATGGCGATGCTCGGCCCGCAGATCACCTGGTACGACCAGCTCGGCTACGTCCAGCCCCGGCTGGGCAACCGGTCCAACAACAACGCCCCCCGCAACACCTACCGGTGCGCCGACGGGCGGTGGGTGGCGGTGTCCACCAGCGCGCAGAGCATCGCCGAGCGGGTGGTCCGGCTCGTCGGCCGCCCGGAACTCGTGGACGAGCCGTGGTTCGCCACCGGCAGCGGCCGGGCCGCGCACGCCGACGAGCTCGACGCGGCGGTTGGCGCGTGGGTGGGCAAGCGGGACCGCGACGAGGTGGTGGCCGCGTTCGAGGCGGCCCAGGCCGCCGTGGCCCCCGTCTACGACGTGCGGGACATCCTCGCCGACCCCCAGTACGCGGCCCTCGGCACCGTGGTCACCGTGCCCGACGAGGAATTGGGCGAGGTGCGGATGCAGAACGTGCCGTTCCGGATGTCGGACAGCCCGGGGGAGATCCGGCACGCCGGCCGCCGCCACGGCCAGGACACCGACGCGGTGTTCGGCGCGCTCGGCCTGACCGCCGACGAGCTGGCCGCGCTGCGCGAGCGCGGGGTGATCTGATGCTGCTCACCTGGCTCTACGTGCCCGGCGACCGGCCCGACCGGTTCGCCAAGGCGGTCGCGGCCGGCGCCGACGCGGTCATCCTCGACCTGGAGGACGCCGTGGTGGCCGGTCGCAAGGCGTACGCCCGCGACGCCGTCGCCGAGTTCCTCGCCGACCCGCAGCCGCTGCCCGTGCAGGTGCGGGTCACCGAGCTGACCGGCCCGGACCTCGACGCCGACCTGGCCGCCGTCGCGGGCCGGCCGGGGCTGGCCGGGCTGCGACTGCCCAAGGTGGAGTCACCGGCGACGGTGGCCGCGGTGGCAGCCCGCGTCGACACCCCGCTGCACCCGCTTGTCGAGTCGGCCGTCGGGCTGGAGTCCGCGTACGCCATCGCGACCGCCCACCCGGCGGTGGCCTCGCTCGGGCTCGGCGAGGCCGACCTCCGCTCCGACCTGGGCGTCGCCGACGACGACGGCCTGCTCTGGGCGCGCGGCCGGATCGTGGTCGCGGCCCGCGCGGCCGGCCTGCCGCCGCCGGCCATGTCGGTGTACGCCGACGTGGCCGACCTCGACGGCCTGGCCGCCTCCTGCGCGGCCGGCCGGCGGCTCGGCTTCCTGGGCCGGGCCGCCATCCACCCGCGCCAGCTGCCGGTGATCGCCGACGCGTTCCGCCCCGCCGAGCGGGAGGTGGACCGGGCCCGCGAGCTGCTCGCCGCGGTCGCCGACGCGCACACCCGCGACTCCGGCACCGTGGTGCTGCCCGACGGGCGGTTCGCCGACCGGGCCATGGTGGCGGCCGCCCGCCGGGTCGTCGACCTCGCCGCCCGCTACGCCGCCTGACCCGGCGGTTCCGTCCGCACGATCGCCGGATGCCGGGCCGGCGCCACCGCCCGTACGCTGGCCCGGGCCGGCACGGGAGCGGGGGAGCGGCATGGGCGATCGGGCGCGGCTGGACCGGCGGAGCCTGCTCGCCGCCGCCGGTGGCCTCGCGGTCGCCGGGATCGGCGTGCCGATCGGCCTGGCGGCCACCGGCGACCCGTCGCCGCCGGGGCGCGGACGGCGGCCGATCAGCATGGCCATGCACCTGCACGCCTCGTTCAGCGAGGGCGTCGCCAGCTACGCCGCCCACCTCGACCAGGCCCGCCGCAACGCCGTCGACGTGGTCTGGTGGACCGACCACGACTTCCGCGTGGCCGCCCACGACCACCGCCGCACCGTCCACTTCGACGGCCCCGAGGAGCCGGAGGCCGGCCTGGCCTGGACCTGGACGGCGTCCACCGAGGGCGCGCTCACCGCGTCCGCCGCCGACTTCGTCGCCGCCCCCGCCGGCGACCCCGGCCGCGCGCTGCGGCTCACCGCCACCGGCGCCGGCACCCTCTGGTACGCGGGCAGGGCGTGGAACTGGACGCACACCGGGAACATCTCCGACACCACCCTGCACCTCGACGTGCTGCCCGAGGTCGCCGGCCCGGACGCCGCGCTGATCGTCGAGATCGCGCTGTCGCACCATCCGGCGGGTGCCGGCCGCCCCGCCGGCCAGCTCGTCCTCCGCTACCGTCTCGGCGCGGCGACCGCGACCCGGCACCGTGCCGACGGCCGGCACGGCACCGTGGACCTGCCCGCCCCGGCCGGCGCCCGGCGGCGGCACACCCTCGACCTGCTGGCCGACGTGCGGCGGCTCTGGCCGGACCTGGTGGCCGGGGACAACTCGCTGCGCGGGCTGCGCCTCGGGGTGGAGGTCGGGTCCGGCGCGCGCGGGGCGTTCGTGGTCGACCGGCTGGTCTTCGACCGGGCCCGGCGCGCCGGGCAGGGCGGCGAGGAGCTGCGCGCCGAGGTGCTGCGCGGGTACGCCGGGGCCTACCCGGGGGTCACCCACCACCGCGCGTACGAGGTGTCGATGGTCCGGCACCTCAACTGGTTCGGCGGCGACCAGACGCTGCCGCCCTTCCCGTCCCCGCCGTACCGGGACAACGACGTCGGCGCGACCGAGCGGATGGTGGCGTTCCTGCACGGCCACGGCGGGGTGGTCTGCTGGAACCACCCGCTCGACGTGGAACGGCGGGAGTCCCTGGCGCGGCTGCTGGTGGAGCGGCACGCGCTCGGCGTCGACCTGATCGAGATCGGCCGCGACCCGGTCGACGACCACCTCTGGGCGTACGACGTGGCGGCCCGCAACGCGATCCCGCTCACCGCCGTCGGGGTGACCGACGACCACGACGGCACCGACTGGCGCGCCGGGCGGGACCGGCACGTCACATATGTCTGGGCGGCCTCCACGGGTCGCGACGACCTGGTGGCGGCGCTGCGCGCCGGGCAGGCGTGGTTCACCGACCTGGCTCGCTACCGGGGGGCCCTCGACCTGGAAATCGGCGGCCGCAGCGCGATGGGCGCCGTGGTGACCACCGACGCCACCGACCTGACCGTGCGGCTGCGCGCCACCGACCTGCCCGCCGGCGCCACCCTGGAGGTGGTCACCGGCACGGCCGACCGGGCGGGCGTCGCGGACCCGGTCCCGGCGATCGGCATCGGACAGGTTCCCGGCGGCAGCTCCGTGAGGGCTGGCACGACCTGCCGGTCGCCGTCGGTGCCGGGGTGTACGTCCGGACCCAGGTCCGGGGCCGCGACGGCGTGCTCGTCGGCGCGAGCAACCCGGTCTGGCTGCTCCGCGAGCCGCCTCCGCGCGGCATCCCGCCCGCCCGCCGCTTCTGATCCCGCGATCGCCGTCAGGCGCGCCGGATGCGGCGCGCCGTGCCGGACGGCCGTGGCGTCGAGGCCCCGGATCCGCCGGCTTCCGGCGTGGAGCCGGTCATGGCCCGTGAGCCACTACGAACTTGATGACGTGGGTGACTCATTACGGGACCCGGGCCGCGGCGTACGGGGCCCGGCCGCGGCGTACGGGACCCGGCTGCGGCTTACGGGGCCAGGCGCGGCTTACCGGGCCTCGGCCGCCGCGGCGCTGGACTGAGTCGTCGACGACATCAGGTTCGTAGGCGCTGAGCAGAGGGCGCCCGGCCGGAGTGTGCGGGGACGCGTCGGCGCAGCCGGCATCGCCGATGACTCCGTCGTCTGCCCACCGACCGGTACCCTCCCCGGACCGGCCGGTCGCGGTCTCGGCTCGGCGCAGGCGTGAAGCGCGGGGGAGCGGGTACGCGCGCGGCCGGGAGGCGGGCGCCTCCGGGATCGAGGGGGACCATGGCAGCCGCCGCCGTCATCGTGCTGGTCATCGTCGTCGCGCTCGTGGTGCTCGTGGCGTCGCTGAGCATCCGGCTGGTGCAGCAGTACCAGCGCGGCGTGGTGTTCCGCTTCGGCCGGGTGCTGGAGCACATCCGCCAGCCCGGCTTCCAGGTCATCATCCCGGTGGCCGACCGGATGGTGCGGGTGAGCATGCAGACCACGGTCATCGGGGTGCCCGCGCAGGGCGTGATCACCCGGGACAACGTCACGCTCACCGTCGACGCGGTCGTCTACTACCGGGTGGTCGACCCGGTGAAGGCGCTGGTCAACGTCCGCGACTACCCGTCGGCGGTGCTCCAGGTCGCGCAGACCGCGCTGCGGTCGGTGATCGGCAAGGCGGACCTGGACACCCTGCTGCGCGACCGGGACCGGATCAACGCGGAGCTGAAGACCGTCATCGACGCGCCCACCGAGAAGCCGTGGGGCCTGCTCATCGAGCGGGTGGAGGTCAAGGACGTGGCGCTGCCGGAGGGGATGAAGCGGTCGATGTCCCGGCAGGCCGAGGCGGAGCGGGAACGCCGGGCCCGGGTGATCGCGGCGGACGGCGAGTTCCAGGCGTCGCGGCGTCTCGCCGACGCCTCGCGGGCGATGGCGAACACGCCGGGGGCGTACCAGCTGCGGCTGCTCCAGACGGTGGTGGACGTGGCGGCGGAGAAGAACAGCACCCTGGTCATGCCGTTCCCCGTCGAGCTGCTGCGCTTCTTCGACCGGCTCGCCGGCGGGGGCACCGAGCAGGCCGCTCCGGCCGGGCCGGGCGCGACGGAGCAGGCCGGGCCGGGCCCGGCGGAGCAGGCGGGTCCGGCGCTGGGGCCGGTCACCGAGGGCGTCGCCGCGGCCGCCGCCGACGGGGACGGGCGGCGGCCGGCGCCGTGACCGCGCTGGCCGGGTTGCCCCGTGTGGCCGCCGGCCTGGCCTGGACCGGGGTCGCCGGGTGGCTCGTGCTGGTCGGGCCGGGGGTGGCCGACCCGCCGACGTACGTGGTCGACACCCTGCCGCAGTTCGCCCTCGCCGTGGTGGCGGCCGCCGCGCTCACCGTGCCCGCCCCGGCCCGCCTTCCAGGTCGCCGCCGACAGGCGCCCCGTCCACGTCCTCTACGACCTGGAAGCCCGCAGTGAACTGGTGATCTGGCTCTACGTCGCCGGCTGAGCCGCCGCCGGTGGCCCGACGCTCAGGCCGGGGCCACCGGCGCCCGCTCGCCCGCCTGCTCCGGGACGGCGGCCGGGGCGGCCGGCCTCGGCAGGGTGAAGACGAACCGGGCGCCCTCGGCGTATGCGTCGTCGAGCCGCAGCGTGCCGCCGTGGTACTCGATGATCTTCTTGCAGATGGCCAGGCCGATCCCGGTGCCGTCGTAGCTCCCGCGCGGGTGCAGCCGCTGGAAGATCAGGAAGATCTTGTCGGCGTAGCGGGGGTCGATGCCGATGCCGTTGTCCGCCACGGCGAACTCCCAGCCGGCGTCGTCCCCGGTGACCGCCACCCGGATCCGGGGCGTCCGGTCGGGGTGCCGGAACTTGACGGCGTTGCCGAGCAGGTTCTGCCAGAGCATGGTGAGCAGCGTCGGGTCGCCGTGCACCACGGGCAGCGGGTCGGCCACGATCTCGGCGCCCGCCTCGGCGATCCGGTCGGAGAGGTTCGACTCGGCCTGGGCGAGCACGGCGGCCAGGTCCACCTCCCGGTCCTCGCCGTAGACCCGGCCGATCCGGGAGAACGCCAGCAGGTCGTTGATCAGGCTCTGCATCCGGGTCGCGCCGTCCACCGCGTACCCGATGTACTGCCGGGCCCGGTCGTCGAGCTGGTCGGCGTAGCGGCGGTGCAGCATCTGGCAGAACGAGGCCACCTTGCGCAGCGGCTCCTGAAGGTCGTGCGAGGCCACGTAGGCGAACTGCTCCAGGTCCTCGTTGGACCGGCGCAGCTCGGCGGCCTGCTGTTCGAGGGCGTCCCGCTGCCGGCGGCTGGTGTGCAGCGCGTCGACCATCCGCTGCCGCATGGTCTCCACGTCGGCGGTGAGCCGGGCGATGTCGGCCGGCCCCTCCGCGGCGAGGCGGTGCTCGAAGTCGCCGCCGGCGACCCGGCGCACCGAGGCGCCCAGCCGGTCCAGCGGACGCAGTACCGTGGTGCGGACCAGCACCGAGATGACGACGCTGGACAGCAGCAGGGTGGCCAGGATCGCCACGAACAGGAGGTCGCGCAGCGCGCGGGCGCTGTCGAGGTCGGCCCGGCCGGCCGCCTGTTCCCGGTCCAGCCGGGCCTCCAGGCCGGTCAGCGCGGCCTGCGCGGCGTCGAACGCGACCCCGCCCTGCCGCACCACCGGCGCCAGCTCCGCCGCGCCCGCCCCGCCCCGCCGGGCGGCGATCAGCCGGGCCGGGTACTCGGCCCGCCAGCGCTCCGCGAGGGTCAGCGCGCCGTCCAGCTCCCGGCGCGCGTCCGGCTCGCCGCTGAGCAGGTCGCGGGCCCGCCGCGCGGTGGCGCGCTCGGCGGCCACCCCGTCCTCGTACCGGCGCAGCGCCTCCGGGTCGCCGGTGACGACGTACCCGCGGACCGCGGCCACCTGCTCCAGCAGGCCGCTCTCCAGCCGGCTGACGGCGGTGCGGGCGGGGGAGATGTGGTCGGCCAGCCGGTCGGAGACGGCGGCGGTGTGGGACAGGGCCGCCGCGCCGATCCCGCCGCCGGCGAGGACCAGCACGGTCATCCCGAGCATCATGACGCTGAGCCGCCGGCTCGTGGTCATCCGCGCCCGGCGTCCCTCGGTGACGGTCGTGGCCGCCGTCGCTGCGCTGCTCACGGCAGCACAGTAACGGAGTGCCGGTGGCCCGCGCGGATTCGCTCAGTCGAGCAGCCCGCCCCCGGTGGGCAGCGGCAGCTCGGGCAGCGGAAGCCCGGACACCGACACCGACGGCAGGGGCAGCGGCAGCCGGGGCAGCGGCAGCAGCGGGCTGCCGGCCGGGGTGGGCGGACGGCTCGACCCGGCCCTCGGCGTGCCGCCCGAGGTGGCCGGGGCCGACCGGGGCGTACCGGTGACGGTGGGGCTCGGGACGGCGGTGGGCGCGGGGGTGGCCGGGGCCGTGGCGGGCGGCGGGCCGCCCGGCGGCGCGGTCGCCGCACGGGCCGCCGCCAGGTCGCGGGCCAGGACGTCGAGCGCGGCGCCCAGCCGGGTGACCGCCGCCGGGTCCTCGACCCGGGCGAGGTCGCGGCGGCCCTGCGCGACAAGCGCCTCGGCGTCGTCGAGCCGGCCGGCGTCCAGGGCCGCGCGCGCCCTGCCGATGGTGTCCTCGATGCCGCGCACCTCGGCCTGCTGAGGGTGCAGCAGCCGGGTCAGCGACCAGAGCGGGCTGCCCGGTCCGGCGTCGCGGCTGCCGATGCCGAGCCCGGACACCAGGGCCAGCAGCGCCACGGCGGCGGCCGCCAGCCGCAGCGTCCAGGGGCGGGGGCGGCGGACCGCGCGTCGCACGGGCGCCTCGCCGCCGGGTTCCGGCGCGCCGGGGCGGACCGCGGTGGCCGGCTCGTCGGCGAGTTCGGCCCGCCAGAGGGCGAGCACCCCGGCGAGCGCGTCGCCCTCGGGTGCGGCCTCGCCGCGGCCGAGCGCGTCGAGCAGCGCGTCGTCGCGCGCGATGGTCCCCAGGTCCATCGCGTCGTCGCCGTCGCCCGGCGTCCGCCCGGTCATGCCGCCACCTCGTCCAGTGAGCCCCCGGCCAGGGTACGGAGCCGCGTCAGCGCCCGGGACTGGGCCATCCGGACCGCGGCCGCGGACATGCCGACGATGCCGCCGACCTCCTCGGCGGACAGTCCCGCCGCGACCCGCAGCAGGATGATCTCCCGCTGCACGTCGGGGAGCCGGTCGAGCAGCGCGGAGAGCCGCCGGGCCAGGTCGCTCGCCACGGCCTGCTGCTCGGGCCCGGGGGCGGCGTCCGGCCGGTCGACGGGGCTGTCGGTGGGGGTGACCGCGGCGTCGCGGACGGCGGAGCGCTGGGCGTCGGCCACCTTGTGCGCGGCGATGCCGTAGACGAACGCGGCGAACGGGACGCCCTGCTCGCGGTAGCGGGGGAGGGCGCGCAGCACGGCCACGCACACCTCCTGGGCCACGTCGTCGGCGGTGGTGTACGCCCCGCCCACCCGGCCCAACCGGGCCCGGCAGTAGCGGACGAGCCCCGGCCGTACGCCGACGAGCAGCTCCTCGACCGCCGCCGGGTCGCCCGCGGCGGCCCGGCGGACGAGTTCGGATTCGATCACTGTCGTCATGGCGTTCGTGGAACATCCTCATCGCCGGCCGGTTTCCGGCACGTTATCGACACCTCCGGGGTTTTGCATAGCTTGCCGGTCGTCCCCGGCCCGTGACGGAAAGTAGTTGTTGCGTCCGGTCGACCCCGCCCGATGTCCCAGATGAGACACGAAGGGAGGGGAACGATGGGCGTCGAGGTCGCGGTACGCGGACTGACCAAGTCCTTCGGCGGGCACCCGGTGTGGTCGGACCTCACCCTGACCCTGCCCGCCGGGGAGATCTCCGTCCTGTTGGGACCCTCCGGCACGGGCAAGTCCGTGTTCCTCAAGACGCTTGTCGGTCTGCTGAGGCCCGACCGGGGTTCCGTCCTCATCGAGGGCCGGGACCTGCCGAAGCTCTCCGAACGCGAGCTGTACGAGGTCCGCAAGCTGTTCGGTGTGCTGTTCCAGGACGGCGCGCTGTTCGGCTCGATGACCATCTACGACAACGTGGCGTTCCCGCTGCGCGAGCACACCCGCCGGTCCGAGTCGGAGATCCGGGCCGTGGTCACCGAGAAGCTGGAGATGGTCGGTCTGGTGGGGGCCGAGCACAAGCTGCCCGGCGAGATCTCCGGCGGGATGCGCAAGCGGGCCGGGCTGGCCCGGGCGCTCGTCCTGGACCCGGAGATCATCCTCTTCGACGAGCCGGACTCCGGGCTGGACCCGGTGCGCACCGCCTACCTGAACCAGCTCATCGTCGACCTCAACCAGCGCACCGGGGCGACGTTCCTGATCGTCACCCACGACATCAACACCGCCCGGACCGTGCCGGACAACATCGGCCTGATCTACCACGGGCACCTGGCCATGTTCGGGCCGCGGGAGATGCTGCTGTCCAGCACCGAGCCGGTGGTCCGGCAGTTCCTCAACGCCCAGCGGATCGGCCCGATCGGCATGGCCGAGGAGAAGGACGCCGAGGAACTCGCCGCCGAGGCGCAGGCCGGCGCGGAACTCCCGCCGCTGCCGCCGATCCCGCTGCAACTGCCCCCGTCGGACGGGCGGCCGCGCCGGGCCGAGCGCCCGCCGGGCCAGTGGTGCCGCGAGCACGGCGTCACCCCGCCGCCCGGGTCGTTCGACGGCCGCTGGGACGCCGAGCGGAGCGAGGTGGCGGTGTGAGCGCCCCGGTCGCCGCGGTCCGGAACACCGGCGAGTTCTTCGCGTTCTGCCTGGACACCCTGCGCGGGCTGGGCCGCCGGCCGGTGCAGGTCCGCGAGTTCGTGCAGCAGGCCTGGTTCATCAGCTCGGTGTCCATCCTGCCCGCCGCGCTGGTCGCCATCCCGTTCGGCGCGGTCATCGCGCTCCAGCTCGGCTCGCTGGTCCGCCAGCTCGGCGCGCAGTCGTTCACCGGCGCCGCCTCCGTGCTCGCCGTGGTCCGCGAGGCCGGCCCCATCGTCACCGCGCTCATCATCGCCGGCGCGGGCGGCTCGGCCATCTGCGCCGACCTCGGCGCCCGGAAGATCCGCGAGGAGCTGGACGCCATGCAGGTGCTCGGGATCGACCCGATCCACCGCCTCGTGGTGCCCCGGGTGCTCGCCTCGATGCTGGTGGCCGTGCTGCTCAACGGCCTGGTCAGCGTCGTCGGGGTGACCGGCGGCTACGCGTTCAACGTGGTGCTCCAGGGCGGCACGCCCGGGGCGTACCTGGCCAGCTTCCAGGCCCTCGGCCAGCTCCCCGACCTGCTGGTGGGTGAGGTGAAGGCGCTGCTGTTCGGTGCCGCCGCCGCGCTGGTCGCCAGCCACCAGGGGATGACCGCCAAGGGCGGGCCGAAGGGCGTCGGCGACGCGGTCAACCGCAGCGTGGTGATCACCTTCATGCTGCTGTTCGCGCTGAACTTCGTGGTCACGGCCGTGTACTTCCAGGTCGTCCCGCAGAAGGGGAGCTGACGTGACGGTCCTGCGGTATCTCGACGACCTGGGCGGGCAGCTCGCCTTCCACCTGCGCGCCCTGGCCTGGGCGCCGCGCACCCTGCGCCGCTACCGGCGCGAGGTGGTCCGGCTGCTGGCCGAGGTCAGCTTCGGCACCGGCGCGCTCGCCGTGCTCGGCGGCACCGTCGGGGTGATCTGCTTCCTCACCTTCTTCACCGGCACCGAGGTCGGGCTCCAGGGCTACCAGGCGCTCGACCAGATCGGCAGCAGCGCCTTCACCGGCTTCGTCTCGGCGTACTTCAACACCCGCGAGATCTCGCCGCTGGTGGCCGCGCTGGCCTTGTCGGCCACCGTCGGCTGCGGCTTCACGGCCCAGCTGGGGGCCATGCGGATCTCCGAGGAGGTCGACGCGCTGGAGGTCATGGGGGTGCCCTCGCTGCCGTTCCTGGTCACCACCCGCATGATCGCCGGCTTCGTCGCCGTCATCCCGCTGTACGTGGTCGGCCTGCTCGCCAGCTACCTGGCCACCCGCACCATCGCGGTCGGCTACCTCGGACAGTCCGCCGGCACCTACGACTACTACTTCCACCTGTTCCTGCCGCCCGAGGACGTGCTCTGGTCCTTCGGCAAGGTGCTGGTGTTCAGCGTGATCGTGGTGCTCGTGCACTGCTGGTACGGCTACACCGCCCAGGGCGGGCCGGCCGCGGTCGGCGTCGCCGTCGGCCGCGCCGTGCGGACCGCGATCGTCGCGGTCAACGTCGTCGACTTCTTCCTGTCCCTGGCCATCTGGGGCGCCACCACCACCGTCCGGATCGCGGGGTGACCATGCGACACCGTCTGCTCGGCCTCGTCTTCGTCGCCCTGCTCACCGCGGCGCTGACCGCCGCCGTGCTCCAGTACCGCGGGGCGTTCACCCCGGTCGACCGGGTCACCCTCCGCGCCGACCGCGCCGGCCTGCACCTTTTGGAGGGCGCCGACGTGAAGGTACGCGGGGTGGTGGTCGGCGCCGTCCGCTCGGTGCGCAGCGACGGCCACGGCGCGGTCATCGGGCTGGCCCTCGAACCGGCCACCACCGCCCGGATCCCCGCCGACGTGACCGCCCGGCTGCTGCCCAAGACCCTCTTCGGCGAGCGGTACGTGGAACTCGTCCCGCCCGCGGGCAGCACCGCCGGGCCGATCCGCGACGGCGCGGTCATCACCCAGGACCGCAGCCGCACGGCCGTCGAGCTGGAACGGGTGCTCGACGAGGCCCTGCCGCTGCTCCAGTCCGTCCGCCCCGACCAGCTCGCCACGACCCTCGGCGCGATCACCACCGCCCTGGAGGGGCGCGGCGACCGGCTCGGCGCGAACCTGACCCGGCTCGGCGCGTACCTGCGGCAGGTCAACCCGCAGCTGCCGACCCTCACCGAGGACCTGCGCCAGCTCGCCACCGTGCTGGACAGCTACGACGCGGCCCTGCCCGACCTGCTCGCCCTGCTGCGCGACGTGACCGTCACCGCCCGCACCGTCGGCGACCAGCGCGACCAGCTCGCCGCGTTCCTCGCCGACACGACCGACACGGCCGACACCGCCCGCGGCTTCCTGGACCGGCACGGCGACCAGCTCATCCGGCTCGGCCAGGTCAGCCGCCCGGTCCTCGAACTGCTGGCCGCCTACGCGCCGGAGTACCCGTGCCTGGTGCACGGTCTGGTCGACCTGCAACCGCGGGTCGAGGAGGTCTTCGACGGCGGCCGTATGCACATCACCCTGGAGGTGACCCGCGACGGCGGCCCGTACGAGCGGGGCCGCGACGAGCCCGTGTACGCCGCCCACGACGGCCCGGACTGCCGCGGCCTGCCGAAACCCCGGGTGCCCGCGCCGGAGGTGGCCGTCGCCGACGGCTACGACTACGGCGCCGCCCGTACCCCGAAGCCGCTGCCCGTGGGTGTGCCGGCCGGCGGGGCGTCCGCGGCGCCGGCCTCCCCGGAGATGGGCCGGGCCGGCACCGGCGAGGAGCGGGCCCTCGTGAAGCCGCTCGTCGGCGGGCTCACCGGGACACCACCCGCCGAGGTGCCCGACATCGCGGTGCTGCTCTGGGGCCCGCTGCTGCGCGGCGCGGTGGTGACCACCCGATGACCGGGAAGACGACCCCCGCGCTGGTCAAGCTGCTGGTGTTCGCGGCGATCACGCTGCTCGCGACCGGGCTGCTCGCGCAGACCCTCGGCGCGTTCCCGCCCGACGGCACCACCTACCGGGCCCGGTTCACCGACGTGACGGGCCTGCTCGCCGGCGACGACGTGCGGATCGCCGGCGTGCGGGTGGGCAAGGTGGCCGACATCCGGGTGGTCGACGACACGACCGCCGAGGTGGCCTTCACCGTCGACCGGACGGTGCCGGTGGCCGTCGGCGTCCGCGCCGCCGTCCGCTACCGCAACCTCGTCGGCCAGCGCTACCTGGCGCTGACCGAGGGCCCCGGCGACCGCCGGCCGCTGCGCCCCGACGGGCTCATCCCGCTCCGCCAGACCACGGCCGCGCTCGACCTGACCGTGCTGTTCAACGGCTTCCGGCCGCTGTTCACCGCGCTCGACCCCGCCGAGGTCAACAAGCTGGCGTACGAGATCGTCCAGGTGCTCCAGGGCGAGGGCGGCACGGTGGCCAGCCTCCTGCGGCGCACCGCCTCGCTGACCAGCACCCTGGCCGACCGGGACGCGGTGATCGGCCGGGTGGTCACCAACCTCAACCAGGTGCTGGGCACCCTGGCGAGCCACGACCGGGAGCTGGACCAGAGCGTCACCCAGCTCCAGCAGTTCGTCTCCGGGCTGTCCGCCGACCGCACCGCCATCGGCGAGGCGCTGGTCAGCCTCGGCGAGCTGACCGACACCACCGCCGGGCTGCTGCGCCAGACCCGGCCGCCGCTCGCCGCCGACGTCCGCGCCCTCGACGAGCTGGCCGGCACGCTCGGCCGCAACTCCGAGGTCATCGACGCCACCCTGGGCCGGCTGCCACAGCGCTACGAGTCGCTGACCCGGGTCGCCTCGTACGGCTCCTGGTTCAACTTCTACCTCTGCGACTTCGACGGCCGCCTCGCCGTCGACGGCCACGCGCCGCTCACCGTGCCCGGCGTCGACGCCACCGCCGCCCGCTGCGCCACCGGAGGTGCCCGGTGAGACCGTTCCGCGAACGCAACCCGGTGCTCGTCGGCGCGGTCGGGCTGACCGTGCTCGTCGCCGCCCTGCTCGGCGCGTTCCAGCTCGACCGGATCGCCGCGCTCACCGGCAGGTCGTACGCCGCCGCGTTCCACGACGCCAGCGGCCTGGCCACCGGCAACGAGGTGCGGGTGGCCGGGGTGCGGGTCGGGGTGGTCACCGCCGTGGAACTCGCCCGCGAGCCGCGGCCGTACGTGCGGGTCGGGTTCCGGGTCGACGACGACGGCGTGCGCCTGGGCCGGGACACCGGCGCGACCATCCGGATCAAGACGGTGCTCGGGCAGAAGTACCTGGCCCTCGCCCCGGCCGGCCCCGGGAAGCTGCCCGAGCGCGGGCAGATCCCGCTGGACCGCACCGCCGCCCCGTTCGACGTGGTGCAGGCCGTCACCGGCCTCGCCGACACCCTCGACAAGGTCGACACCGACCAGCTCGCCCGGGCGTTCACCACCCTCTCGGAGACCTTCGCCGACACCCCGCCCAGCGTGCACACCTCGCTGACCGGGCTGTCCCGGCTGTCCCGCACCGTCTCGTCCCGCGACGCCGAACTGCGCACCCTGCTGTCCCGGGCGCGCGGCGTCACCGGCGTGCTCGCCGAACGGGACGAGGAGTTCCGCAAGCTGGTCACCGACGGGGAGAAGCTGCTCACCGAGGTCAGCCGGCGCCGGGACGCCATCCACCAGCTCCTGGTCGGCACCGACCAGCTCGCCACCCAGCTCTCCGGGCTGGTCGCCGACAACCGCACCCGGCTGCAGCCCGCGCTGCGCAAGCTGCGCGAGGTGGTCGCCGTGCTGCAACGCAACCGCGACGACCTGGAGCAGACCATCCGCCGGATGGGCCCGTTCGTCACCGCGTTCGCCAACGTCGTCGGCAACGGGCGCTGGTTCGACTCGTACGTGGACGGACTGCTCCAGCCGTACCTGCCCGCCGCCACCGGAGGTCGCTGATGCCCGGTCGGATCCAGCGCTGGCGGCGACCGCTCGCCGCGGCCACCGTGCTGCTCACCGCCGTCGCCGTCGGGGCGGCCGTGTGGCGCCACCAACCACCCGACCGGCGGGTGGTCGCCTACTTCACCCGCGCGGTCGGCGTCTACGCCGGCTCCGACGTGCGGATCCTCGGCGTCCGCGTCGGCGAGGTCGAGAAGGTGGTCCCGCAGGGGCGGGTGGTCCGCGTCGAGATGCGCTACGACCCGGGGCTGCGGCTGCCGGCCGGCGCGCAGGCGCTCATCGTCCCGCCCAGCGTGGTCAGCGACCGGTACGTGCAGCTCACCCCGGCGTACACCGGCGGCGCCGAGCTGGGCGACGGCGCGCGGATCCCGGTCGACCGGACCGCCGCGCCCATGGAGATCGACGACATCTACGCCGCGCTCGACGAGTTCAACCGGACCCTCGGCCCGAACGGCGCCAACGCCGACGGTGCTCTGTCCGACCTGGTCGCCACCGGCCGGGCCAACCTCGACGGCAACGGCGCCGACCTGCACGACACCCTCGACGGGGCCTCCCGCGCGCTGAGCACCCTGTCCGCCGGGCGCGGCGACCTCTTCGGCACGGTGGCCAACCTGCAACGCTTCACCACCACCCTGGCCCGCAGCGACCAGCAGGTACGCCGCTTCCAGCAGCAGCTCGCCGACGTCGCCGAGCAGCTCGCCGGGGAGAAGGAGGAGCTGGCCCGGGCGCTGCGCAACCTGGCCGCCGCGCTCGACGACGTGACCACCTTCGTCCGGCAGAACCGGACCGCCCTGACCTCGAACGTCACCGCGCTCACCGACATCACCCGGGTCCTGGTCCGCCAGCAGCGGGCGGTCATCCAGATCCTCGACGTGGCGCCGCTCGCCATCGGCAACCTCAACCTCGCCTACAACCCCCGCTCCGGCACCCTCGACACCCGGGACAACCCGCTCGGCCCGTACGACCCGGCCACCTTCGCCTGCTCGCTGATGGTCGACCAGCTTCCCGTCGCCGAGGTGCCGGCGATCTGCACCAAGCTCGCGCAGACGCTGCGCCAGCGCGGGCTGCCCCTCACCGACCAGCTGCGCAAGCTGCTCAAGCTGCCGCCCGGCGCCCCGGCGGGAGGCGGGTCCTCACCGGGATCCATCAGCTCCCCCGGTGCGCCGACCGCCGACGAGGCGCCGGGCGGCCCCTCCATCCCGAGCGACCCCACGCTCGGCGGCATCCTGCGGGGTCCGGCGTGACCGCCCCGCCAGCCCGCGCGCGGGCGGCCCGGCTGCTGGCCGGCGCGCTGGCCGTGGCCCTGCTGCCCGCCGGCTGCGGCCTGCCCGAGGTGGCCGACCTGCCGCTGCCCGGTGGACGTCCGACCGGACCCGGCTACACGGTCACCGCGGAGTTCACCGACGTGCTGGACCTGGTGCCCCGGGCCGCCGTGAAGGTCGACGACGTCACCGTCGGCAGCGTCGAGAAGATCTCGCTGGACGGCTGGCACGCCCGGGTCCGGTTGCGCGTCGACCGGGCGGTGCGGCTGCCGGCGAACGCCACCGCCGCCGTCCGGCAGAGCAGCCTGCTCGGCGAGAAGTACGTGGCCCTGGCCCCGCCACCGGCCGAGCCGGCCCGGGGCGACCTCGCCGACGGCGACCTCATCCCGCTGTCCCGGACCACCCGCGGCGCCGAGGTGGAGGAGGTCCTCGCCGCCCTGGGCCTGCTGCTCAACGGCGGCGGCCTGGCCCAGCTGCGCACCATCAACGCCGAGCTGAACCGGGCCCTCGCCGGCCGCGAACCGGCGCTGCGGGACACCCTGACCCAGCTGGACACCTTCCTCGGCGGGCTGGACCGGCAGAAGGCCGACATCGTCCGCGCGATCGACGCCCTCGACCGGCTCAGCGGCCGGCTGGCCCGGCAGCGGCAGGTCGTCGGCGACGCGCTGGACTCCCTGGCCCCGGGCCTGACCGTCCTGGCCCGGCAACGGGCCCAGCTCACCAGGGCGCTCACCGCGCTGGGCCGCCTCGGCACCGTGGGCACCCGGGTGGTGGAGCGCAGTCGGGCGGACACCGTGGCCGCCGTGACGTCCCTGCAACCGATCCTGGAGCAGCTCGCCCGGGCCGGTGACGACCTGCCCAGGTCGCTGGACTTCATGCTGTCGTACCCGTTCCCGCCGAACGTCACCGGCGCGATCGTCGGCGACTTCGTGAACCTGTCCATAACGGCCGACCTGGACGCCGCCAGCATCCTGGCCAACCTGGTGGCCGCCGCGCCCGCGCCGGCGCCGCGGACCTCCCGACCGGCGACCCCGACGGCGCCTCGTCCGCCCGCCACCGGCGGCCCGGCGCGGCCCGGCCCCCGGCCCGGCGGCGGCGTCCTGCCCGACCTGCCCGACCTGCCACTGCTCAGGTGCCTGCCGGACCTGAAGGACTTCCCGGCCATCTTCACCCCGCCGAAGGAGTGCGAGCTGCCGGCGGGCTGCAAGCTGCTCAAGCCCGGCTCCACCGTGCCGCTGGGTGGCCTGCTGCTGCCCAAGGGCCTTGTGCCGCCCGGCACCGCGTTCCCCGCCGGCACCGAACTGCCCGACGGCACCGTGCTCACCAAGGAGTGCGTGCTCCCGCTGACCGGCGCCGTCACCGGCCAGATCGGCGACCTGACCGACGTGCTCGGGGGAGGGCTGATCCCGTGATCGGACGTACCGTGAAGCTCCAGGTGCTCGCGTTCGTGCTGGTGAGCGTCCTCGGCGTCGGCTACGTCGGCGTCCGCTACGTCGGCCTCGGCGACCGGCTGCTGCACGCCGGCTACGTCGTCCACGTCGACCTGGCCCGCGCCGGAGGGCTGTTCGCCAACGCCCCGGTCACCTATCGCGGCGTGCCCGTCGGCCGGGTCACCGCGGTGGCCCTGCGCGGCGACGGGGTCCGCGCCGACCTGCGCCTCGACCGGGACGTCCGGGTCCCCGACGCGCTGCGCGCCGTGGTCGCCCAGCGCTCCGCCGTCGGCGAGCAGTACCTCGACCTGCGTCCCGAGCGCGACGGCGGGCCGTACCTCGCCGACGGGGCGGTGATCCCGGCCGACCGGACCGGCCTCCCGCTGGCCCCGGAGACCCTGCTGACCAACCTGGACGCGCTGGTCCGCTCGGTCGACCCGGACGACCTGACCGTGCTCGTCACCGAGCTGGGCACCGCGTTCGAGGGCAACGAGCAGGCCCTGGCCCGGATCCTCGACGCCGGGGACGCTCTGCTCACCGAGGCGGACCGGCGGCTGCCCGAGACCCTCGCGCTGATCCGCGACGCCCGCACCGTGCTGACCACCCAGGCCGAGTCCAGCGAGGCGCTGCGCCGCTGGTCGGCCGGGCTGGCGCAGCTCGCCGCCACGCTGCGTACCGCCGACCCGGACCTGCGGCGGCTGCTGGCCGGCGGACCGCCCGCCGGCACCGAGCTGCGGGCGCTGCTGCGCGGCCTGGAACCGGACGTCGGCGTGCTGCTCGGCAACCTGGTCACCGTCAACGGGATCGCCGCCCGGCGGTTGCCCGGCATCGAGCAACTGCTGGTGGTGTACCCGATCGCGGTGGCCGGCGGCTACACCGTCACCCCCGGCGACGGCACCGCCCACCTCGGCCTGGTGGTCAACGTGGGCAACCCGCCGTCCTGCGTCTACGGCGGGGGCGCCACCGGTTGCGACGCCGGCGAGCGCGCCGCCGGGGCGAGCGTGCGCGGCGCCGGGAACGCGCCCCGACCCTCCGGCGCCGACCCCGCGCCCCCGCCCGAGGCCGACGGGGGCGGCGACCCCGGGTACGACCCGGCCACCGGCGTCGTGCTCGGCGCCGACGGCCGCCCGTTGCAGTTCGGCGGCACCGGCGGCCAGTACCGCACCGCCGGGGCCCAGTCCTGGAAACAGCTGTTGCTCGCCGGGGTGACCCCGTGACCGGCGTACCCGAGGAGGTGGCGGTGCCCAGCCGCAGGAACACCACGTTGAAGGTCATCAAGGGCGCGAAGGCCGGCGGCCCGACCGTGCCGCGCCGCCGCCTGGTCAACCGGGCGGTCCCCGCAGCCGACGAGCCGATCGAGCGGGTGCTGGAACGGCTCGACCGGGAACCGGTCGAGGACCCCCTCGAGGCCGGGGACCTCACCGTCGTCGGCGACCCGGCCGAGGTCGAGGACCTGCCCGAGCCCGACCCGGAGCCCGCCGAGCCGGACGCCGACGCCGGGCCGGACGCCGACGCCGAGCCGGCCGGCACCGCCCCGCCCCGCCGGCGCCGGGCGCTCGTCGCGCTGCTCGTGGTGCTGCTGGCCGCCGCCCTGGCCGGCGCCGGCGTGCAGGGCCACCGCTGGTACGTCGACCGGGCCACCGACCAGGCCCGCCGGGAGGCCGTGGCCACCGCCCGGCAGGCCGCGGTCAACTTCGTCTCGGTCAGCGCCGCCAGCGTCGACCGGGACCTGAGCCGGATCACCGCCGGCGCCACCGGTGACTTCAAGGACGAGTTCACCCGCGGCCAGGCCCAGGTCCGCGCCGCCGTCGTGGAGAACAAGGTCCAGTCCCAGGGGACCGTGCTGCGTGCCGGGCTCGTCTCCGGCGACCGGCGGCACGCGGTGGTGCTGGTGGCGGTCGACGCCACCGTCCGCAACGTCAAGTCGCCCGACGGCCGGCCCTCGCACTACCGGATCCAGCTCGACCTGGTCCGGGACCGGGACTCGGGGGACTGGCTCGTGACCAAGCTCCAGTTCGTCGGATGACCGACAGGAGGAGACCGATGCGCCTACCGACCGTCCTGCGTCGACCCCGGCCGCGGCCCGTGCCGCTGCTCGTCGTCGCGCTGCTGCTGGCCGCCGCCGTGGCGGTGGCCGGCTGGACCGCCGACCGCCGCGCCGACCAGCGCGACCAGGCCGTACGCCAGGCCCTGGCCACCGCCCCGGCCGCCGCCAAGGCCCTCTTCTCCTACGACTACCGCACCTTCGACGACAGCGTCGCCAACGGCCGGACCTTCGCCACCGGCGCGTTCGCCGACGAGTACGCGCAGACCACCACGGCGCTCAAGGCGACCGCCGCGAAGCAGCAGGCCGTGGTGCTCGCCGAGGTGTCCGCCGCCGGCGTGGTCGACGCCCGGCCGGACCGGGTGGAGCTGCTGCTCTACCTCAACCAGTACCGGCGCAACGTGACCACGGCGGGGGAGAAGGTGGACCAGAACCGGGTGGTGCTCACGCTGGTCCCGGTGCACGGCGAGTGGAAGGTCGTCCAGGCCACCGCCATCTGACCGGCGGGCTTGCCGGTGTCTGCTAGCAGTGGCGGTGTGTCCGTTCCCGACCATCCGCCCGCCGGCCCGCCCGGCCCACGCACGACCGACCCCGGAACCGGCCGGCACCCCGATTCCGGGGTCGCCGTCCGGCGCGGGGAAGCACCCGTTGCGCCGATGGACTCCCGCGCCGGCGCGACCAGAATGACCAGCGAGGCGGAGGCCGACACCCGCCCCTGGAACGCCGTGGAGGCCGTCGCATGAGCGGCTGGCAGCTGTCCGGCTACACGCCGGTCCGTCGGCTCGGCGCCGGTGCGTCGGGCAGCGTCGTGCTCGCCACACACGACGCCACCGGCACCCCGGTCGCCATCAAGTACCTGGTCCGCGACATCGGCGCGGACTCCTCCTTCCGGACCGCCTTCCGGTCGGAGGCCCGGCTCCTCGGCGAGATCGACGACCGGCACGTCAGCCGCCTCTACGAGTACGTCGAGTCGCCGCACGGCGCGGCCATCGTGATGGAGCTGGTCAACGGGGTCTCGCTGCGCCAGATGCTGCGGACGCACGGCCCCACCACCCCCGAGGCGGCGCTGTGCGTGTTGAAGGGCTCGCTCACCGGCCTCGCCGCCGCGCACGCGCGCGGCGTGGTGCACCGGGACTACAAGCCGGAGAACGTGCTGGTCACCGGGGAGGGGTTGAGCAAGCTCGCCGACTTCGGCATCGCCATGCCGGTCGGCCAGGGCTCCGACACCACCGTCTCGGGCACCCCCCGCTACATGGCTCCCGAGCAGTGGACGGGCGCGCCGGCCAGCCCGGCGTGCGACATCTACGCGGCCACCGCCACCTTCTTCGAGTGCCTCACCGGCAAGCCCCCGTACGAGGGGCCGGACCTGTTCGCGCTGCGCGAGCAGCACGCCTCCGCGCCGATCCCGACCGACCCGGCCCCCGCGCCGGTGCACGAGCTGCTCCGGCACGGCATGGCCAAGCGTCCCGACGAGCGGCCCCAGCCCGCCCAGGTGTTCCTGGAGATCCTGGACCGGGTGGCCGGCGCCGGATACGGCGGGGAGTGGGAGGAGCGCGGGCTGCGCGAGCTGGCCCGCCGGGCCGCCCTGCTCGCCGCGCTCTGGCCGTTCCCCGACGGCGCGGGCGGCGCCACCAGCCTGGCCAGCACCACGCTCGGCGCGACGGCCGGGCGCGGCGGCCGGTTCCGCCGGGGCCGCGCGCGCACCGCGCTGGCGGGCGCCGGCCTGGTCGCCGCCCTGCTGGCCGGCGGTGCCGGCTACAGCTACGCCGCCCACGACAACCCGGTCACCGCCGACGGCCCGACCGGCCCGGCCGTCGCCGGCGCCACGACCGCCGACCCGAGCGGCGGCACCCCGACCGACCCGCCGCCACCGTCCGCGAGCGCCACCCCGTCCGCGTCGGCCACGCCGCCGGCGACGCCGGACGCCAGCCCGAGCGGCTCCCGGTCCGCGACCCCCACCCGCCCACCGGTACGCACCAGCGCGCCCGCCCCGACCCCGTCGACCAGCACCACGCCGCCGCCACCCGATGTCACCGCCCCCGCCGTCAGCGACGTCGTCGCCGATCCGGGGCAGCTCGAACCCGACGGCTGCCGGTACGGGTACCGGATCAGCACGGTCACGGCCACCGTCACCGACGACCGCAGCGGCCCGGCCGCCCTCACGGTCACCTTCCGCTACACCCTGGGAGGTGCCACCGGCACGGGGTCGATGGCCTCGGCCGGGCGCGGCGTGTTCCGGGGCACCCTCGGCCCGCTGCCGGCGCCGAGGCAGAGCACCCGCATCCCGATCCAGGTCACCGCCGTCGACGCCGCCGGCAACGCGAGCACCTCGGCGTCCCCGGTGTACGTGACGCTCTACAACTACTGCACCCCCGGCTAGGAGTGGTGACCGTGCCCGCTGCCCAGACCCGCGCCGTGACCCGGGGACGGCCCTCGTGACCCGCCCCGAGGAGCCGACCGAGGCGCTGCCCACCCGCGCGCTGCCCGTCGACCCCGGCGCGACCGTCGACCTGGGTCGCGACGGTGCCCTCGATCCCGCCGACGCCACCGTTCACCTCGGTCCGACGGACCGGACGGTGCACCTCCGCGCGGCGGAGCCGACCGCGCAGTTCGGCGCCCCGACCGTCGGCGCCCCGGGCGCCGCCGGGCCGACGGGGCACCACACCGCGTGGCCCCGGCAGCACCCGACCGGCCCGGCCACGGCGGCCGGCGGCGGGTCGACCGCCGGGGCGTACCGGGAGGCGACGGCGGACGCGGGGGCGGTGGCCGGGGCGCCGGCGCCCGGCGGGGAGCTGCGCTTCGGGCCCGGTGTCCCGGCCACCCCGCCGCCGGCCCCGGCCTGGCCGGCGATGCCTCCGGCGCGGCGGTCCCGCCCGGTCTGGCGCCGGGTCGTCTCGGTGCTGTCCACCCTGCTCACCGCGGCGCTGCTGGTGGTGGTCGGGCTCTACCTGTGGCAGCGGCTGCGGCCGCTGGAGGTCGAGGCCGTCACCGTGGCGGTGCCCCGGCCGCCCGGCGTCGCCTGCGACGTCACCGTCGACGTCGTGGCCACCGTGCGGACCAACGGGCGCGGCGGGGTGATCCGCTACCAGTGGTTCCGCTCGGACGCACCGCCGGGCGGCCTGCTCACCGAGCGGGTCGCGCGCGGCCAGCGGACCGCCACCCTCACTCTCCGGTGGACGATCAGCGGGGTCGGCGCGACCGTCGAGAGCGCCACCGTCAACATCGTCGAACCGTCGCCGCTGCAGGCCGGGACGCAGGTCCGCTACCGCTGCCCCCGGGGCTGACCGCGTTTCCCCGACGGCCGGTCAGGGTAGCTCCAGGCGAACCAACCCTGACTGTGTGCGTGGAGGCCCTTCGATGAAAGACAACTTCGGCGACGCGGTGGGCGACGCGTTCCGTTCGGTGATGCTGTTCCTGCCCAAGGCGGTCGCCTTCATCGCCATCCTGGTCGTGGGCTGGCTGGTCGCCAAGGCCGTGCTGAAGATCGTGGACAAGGTCCTGGAGCGGGTCCACTTCGACCGGGCCGTCGAGCGCGGCGGCATCAAGACCGCCCTCGCGCGGTCGAAGTACGACGCCAGCGACATCGTCGCGAAGCTGGCCTACTACGCGGTGCTGCTGGTCACCCTGCAGCTCGCCTTCGGCATCTGGGGCCCGAACCCGATCTCCGACCTGATCGCCGGCGTCGTCGCCTGGCTGCCCCGGGCGTTCGTCGCCATCGTCATCGTGGTGGTGGCCGCGGCCATCGCCCGGGCGGTGAAGGACATCATCTCCAGCGCCCTCGGCGGCCTCTCCTACGGCCGGGTGCTCGCCAACATCGCCTCGGTGTTCATCCTCGGCCTCGGCGTCATCGCCGCGCTCAACCAGATCGGCGTCGCCACCACGGTGACCACCCCGGTGCTGATCGCCGTGCTCGCCACCGTCGGCGGCATCCTGGTCGTCGGCGTGGGCGGCGGCCTGGTCCGCCCGATGCAGAGCCGCTGGGAGAACTGGCTGGCCCGGGCCGAGGAGGAGTCGCGGACCATCGCCACCCACGCCCGGGCGTACCAGGCCGGGCGGCGGGACGTCGAGGCGCGGTTCGGCGGGACGCCCGGCCCGTACGCCGAGGCCGAGCTGACCCGGCCGGTGGCCGGTGAGGGCGAGGCGGACCGGACCCAGCCGGTGGCCCCGTACGGCGCGGCGGAGCCGACCCAGCCGGTCGCCCCGTACGGCGGGGCCGAGCCGACCCAGCCGGTGCCGGCGTACGCCGACCCGGACCGCACCCAGGCGACCACGCCGCGGCAGCCGACGGCCGAGCAGGCCGCGGACAGCGAGGCCACGATGGTCATCCCGCAGGCGGACGTGGACCGGTCCCGCCGCTGACCGACCGACCTCCGACCGGGGTGGGGCCCTTCCGGGTCCCACCCCGGTCCGTGTGCGTGGGGCGGCGCGGGGGCCGGGCGCCCGGTTACGATCGGCACGTGCACTGGCGACATTGATGCCCTGCCGAGGGTCGAGCCCGCGGGCCACCGCGGACACCGCACGTCCGGTGTCCGTCACGTCCCCGTGGGAAGGTCCCCATGCTCGTCGTCTCCGCGCGCGTGCCCGCCGAGCGCCGGCTCGCCGTCACCCTCTACGCCTACGCGTTCCTCACCGACCTGGTCCTGCTCTACCCGGTCTACACGCTGCTCTTCGCCGACACCGGGCTGTCGGTCGGGCAGATCTCCTCGCTCTTCGTGCTCTGGTCGGTCGCCGGCATCCTGCTGGAGGTGCCCTCGGGCGCCTGGGCCGACGCGGCCTCGCGACGGCTGCTGCTCTGCCTCGCCCCGCTGCTGACCGCCGCCGGGTTCGCCCTCTGGGTGCTCGTCCCGTCCTACCCGGCGTTCGCCGCCGGCTTCCTGCTCTGGGGCGCGGGCGGCGCGCTGCGCTCCGGCGCCCAGGAGGCGCTGGTCTGGACCGAGCTGGACCGGCTCGGCGTCGCCGGCCGGTACGCCCGGCTGACCGGCCGGGCGAGGACCGCCGAGCTGCTCGGGGTGGTCGGTGCCATGGGGCTGGCCGCGCCGGTGCTGGCCCTCGGCGGCTACCCGGCCGTGGGTGCCGCGAGCGTGGCGGCGTGCCTGGCCGCCGCGGCGGTCGCCACCCGGTTCCCCGAGCACCGCGCGGCGGGCCCGGCGGTCCACCGCCGGCCGGGCGCGGACCAGCCCGGCACTGACCGGCCCGGCTCCGGCCGGCCCGGCGCGGACCAGGCTGGCACGCACCAGCCCGACGCGGACGAGCCCGGCTGGCTGGCCAGCCTTCGCGGCGGGCTGGCCGAGGCCCGCGCCGACCGGTCGGTGCGGGCGGCGCTGCTGCTGGTGCCGGCGGTCGCCGCCGTGTGGGGCGGCCTGGACGAGTACACGCCGCTGCTGGCCCGGGACACCGGGGTGCCGGCGGCCACCGTGCCGCTGCTGCTCCTGCTGGTCTGGGCCGGCACCACCGTGGGCGGCCTGCTGGCTCCGGTGGGGGAGCGGCTGACCGACCGGGGCTTCGCCGCGCTCCTGGCGGGGGCCGCGCTGGCCCTGGCCGCGGGCGCCCTGCTCCGTCACCCGGCCGGGTTCGTCCTGGTGGGTGTCGCGTTCGCGGCGTTCCAGCTCGCCACCGTGCTGGCCGACGTCCGGCTGCAGTCCCGGATCAGCGGGCCCGACCGGGCGACGGTCACCTCGGTGGCGGGGATGGCCACCGACGTGACGATCATCGCGGTCTACGCCGGGTACGGCCTCGTGGCGGGAGCCGCCGGCCACGCGGTGGCGTTCACGGTGGCCGTGCTGCCCTACCTGCTGCTGGCCGGCCGTCTGGCCACCCGCCGTCCGGGCCGCCAAGTTCGGGCGAATAGGTCGTTGCCCGAAAATACCGGTGTTTCCTGATTACGGTATGGGCGGAAGTGGCCGGGGGCCGGTCGTCCTCGGGCGCGGCCTGGGCGACCGGCGCTGGGCCGGTCCGGACGGAGGCGACGCGGCGTGACGATGGAAGCAGAGCGCACCCTGCGCGACGAGGAGCTGGCCGGGCTGGCGGACCTCGCCGCGCAGCTCCGGATCGACTCGATCCGGTGCAGCACCCGGGCCGGCTCGGGCCACCCCACGTCGAGCCTGTCCGCGGCCGACCTGCTCGCGGTGCTGATCTCCCGCCACCTGCGCTACGACTGGTCCTACCCGGGCAACCGGGCCAACGACCACCTGATCTTCTCCAAGGGCCACGCGTCGCCGCTGCTGTACGCGGTCTTCCGAGCGACCGGCGCGATCAGCGAGCAGGAGCTGCTGGACTGCTACCGCCAGTCGGGCTCCCGCCTCCAGGGTCATCCCACCCCGGTCCTGCCCTGGGTGGACACCGCGACCGGCTCCCTCGGCCAGGGGCTGCCGGTCGGCGTCGGCGTCGCCCTGGCCGGGCAGTACCTGGACAAGCTGCCGTTCCACGTCTGGGTGCTCTGCGGCGACAGCGAGACGGCCGAGGGCTCCATCTGGGAGGCGCTGGACAAGGCCGGCCACTTCGGGCTGCGCAACCTCACCGTGATCGTGGACGTGAACCGGTTCGGCCAGCGGGGCCCCACCGAGCTGGAGTGGGACCTGGACACCTACCGCCGGCGCGTCGAGGCGTTCGGCTGCCACCCCATCGTCGTCGACGGGCACGACCTGGCCGCGATCGACGAGGCGTTCGGGCAGGCCCGGGAGACGACCGGCCCGACGGTGGTGCTGGCCCGGACGGTCAAGGGCAAGGGCGTGCCGGAGATCGAGAACCGGCCGGACTGGCACGGCAAGGCCCTCGAAGCGGACCAGGCCGAGCGGGCCGTCCAGGCCCTCGGCGGGGTGCGGCAGATCCGGGTCGCCGGGCCGCGGCCTCCCGCCGCGCCGCCGGCCCCCACCCCCGCCGCCACGCCGCCGGAGCTGCCCCGCTACGAGAAGGGGACGAAGGTGGCCACCCGCAACGCGTACGGGGACGCGCTGCGCGCGCTGGGCGTCCGGCCGGACGTGGTGGTCCTCGACGGCGAGGTCAGCGACTCGACCCGGGCGGACAAGTTCGCAGAGGCGTACCCGGACCGGTTCTTCGAGATGTTCATCGCCGAGCAGCAGCTGGTCGCCGCCGCGGTGGGCCTGCGGGTCCGTGGTTACCGGCCGTTCGCGGCCACCTTCGCCGCGTTCCTGTCCCGCGCCTACGACTTCATCCGGATGGCCGGCATCTCGCGGGCCGACATCGCCCTCGCCGGCTCGCACGCCGGCGTGGAGATCGGCCCGGACGGCCCCTCCCAGATGGGGCTGGAGGACCTCGCCGCCCTGCGCGCCGTGCACGGGTCGACAGTGCTCTACCCGAGCGACGCCGTCTCCTGCGCGGCCCTCGTCGCCGCCATGGTAGACCGGGAGGGCGTCAGCTACCTGCGCACGACCCGCGGCAAGTACCCGGTGCTCTACGACAACGCGGAGGAGTTCCCGGTCGGCGGCAGCAAGCTGCTGCGCGACGGGACCGACGTGGCGCTCATCGGCGCCGGGGTGACCGTGCACAACTGCCTCGCGGCCGCCGAGGAGCTGGCCCGCGAGGGCATCGACGCCCGGGTGATCGACCTGTACTCGGTGAAACCCGTCGACCGGCAGCGCCTGCTCGACGCCGTGCGGGACACCGGAGGCCGGTTGGTGGTGGTCGAGGACCACTACCCGCAGGGCGGGCTGGGCTCCGCCGTGCTGGAGGAGCTGGCCGACCTGGCCGAGCCGGTGCGGGTCAGCCACCTGGCCGTACGCGGGCTGCCCGGTTCCGGCACCCCGGCCCAGCAGATGGACCGGGCGGGCATCGGCGCGTACGCCATCGTCGGCGCGGCGCGCGCCCTGGCCTGACGGCGCCCCGGCGGGACCGGCCACGCCGGCCCCCGGCTCACCGCCGCAGCCGGATCTCGGCCGGATCGCGGTCGCTGCGCAGGCCCTTCCAGGAGGGGTGGCGCAGCCGGCCGTCGGGCGTCCACGACCGGAAGGTGACGTCCCCGACCAGCACCGGGTCGACCCAGACGGCGTGCCGGGCCTGCTCGCGCGGCACCGGGACGCCGAAGGGCGGGTCGGGCCGGGTCAGCGGCTCCAGGCGCCCGGCCAGGTCCCGCAGCGCGGCCTGGGTGAAGCCGGTGCCCACCTGCCCGATGTAGTGCAGCCGGTCGTGCTCGTCGTACGAGCCGAGCAGCAGCGAGCCGATGGCGCCGGACCGCCGACCGGAGCCCGGCTTCCAGCCGCCCACGATCACCTCGACGGTCTCGTTGAGCGGCACCTTGACCCACGCCGCGCCCCGGCGGCCCGGCTCGTACGGCGACCGGAGCTGCTTGGCGACGACCCCTTCGAGTCCGAGGTCGGCCGCCGCCGTGGCCAGGTCCCGGCCGGCCTCGCCGGTCCAGTAGGGCGGCGTCTCGACGGTCTCGCCGCTGAGCCCCAGCCCCTCCAGCGCGGCGCGCCGCTCGGTGTAGGGCAGGACCGTGGTGTCCCGACCGTCGAGGTGCAGCAGGTCGAACAGGTAGTACCGGACCGGGGTCGAGGCGACCAGCGCGGCGGCCGGCGCCCGGACGTGCATCCGCCGCTGGAGCGCGGAGAAGCTGGGCCGGCCGCCGGCGTCGAGGGCCACGATCTCGCCGTCGAGCACCGCCCGCCGGCCGGCCAGGAGGTCGGCGAGCTCACCCAGCTCCGGGTACGCCCGGGTGACGTCCCGGTCGTTGCGGCTGAGCAGCCGCAGCCCCCGGTTGACGTACGCGACCGCCCGCACGCCGTCCCACTTGAACTCGTAGCCCCAGCCGGGCCCGGTGGGCAGCGCGCCGAGCCCGGCGAGCATCGGCGGCACGAGCGTCGGCATCCTGGCGGCCACGTCCCGATCCTGGCCGTCGCGGTCCGGTCCGACGCCGGTTTCCGGGCTTTCGCCCGGGCGGCGCTCGTTTGTGGTGGTCGCCTGCGGGTAGCCACGCGGTCTCCAGGACGGAAGGACCGAACGATGGCGGAGCTGGAGTTCGTGGCGAAGGTGGCCGAGCGGGCGGGCGTCCCGGCCGACACCGCGCGATCCCTGACCGAGGCCACCCTGCGCACCCTCGCCGAGCGGATCAGCGGCGGCGAGGCGGCGGACCTGGCCGACCACGTGGCGCACGAACTGCGCCCGCTGCTGGCCCGGGCCCGTCCCGAGGAGCCGCAGGTGTTCGGGTACGACGAGTTCCTGCGCCGGGTGGCCGACCGCGCCGGTACCGCGCCGGACCTGGCCGAGCGTGGCGCGCGGGCGGTGTTGCAGACCCTGCACCGGGTGGTCGGGCACGTCGAGTTCGAGCACGCCCTGGCCCAGCTGCCGCGGGAGATCGGGGCGCTGGCCCAGCCGGTGCCCCGCACGCCCTGACCGGCCCGGCACCCGCGCCGCACGGCCCGGCTCCATCGCCGGGCCGAGGTCGCGTGCCGGCGGGTTGACCGGAGCGCGGTCAGTCCGCCTGGCGGAGGCCCGGGACGGGTTCGGAAATCTGCTCCCAGATCGACTTCATCTCGTCGAACGCCTGTTCCATGAGCTGCACCATCGCACTCCGCGCGCGCTCGCCGTCGTGGCGCTGGATCGCCTGGGCGACCTCGGCGTGCAGGTGCAGCGCCCGCTCGTGCGGGTGGTGCGGCATGAGGTGGTGCTTGTGCCGGCCGGTGAGCACCTCGGCGACCAGGTCCTGCAACCGGACGAACATCTCGTTGCCGGAGGCGAGCAGCACCCGCCGATGGAACTCGATGTCGAGGCGTAGGAACCGCTCCTCGTCGCCGGCCTTGCCGGCGGCCCACATCTTCGCCGCGAGCCCGACGAGATCGCTCGCCTCCTCGTGACCGGCCCGGTCGGCGGCGAGCAGGGCGGCATGGGGCTCGATGGCGGTGCGCAGCTCGGTGATCGACCGGAGCTGGACGATCCGGCTCTCCGAGGCGAGCCGCCAGCGGATCACCTGCGGGTCGAAGACGTTCCAGTCGTGGGCCGGGCGGATGGTCACCCCGACCCGTCGACGGGTCTCGATGAACCCGATCGACGCCAGCACCCGCAGCACCTCGCGGATCACCGAGCGGGACACCTCGTACCGGTCGACGAGTTCGTCGATGTTGAGGACCGCGCCCGGGGCGAATTCGCCCCCGCAGATGGCGGTGCCGAGGTGTTCGAGGACGCGTGCGTGCAGCCCTGCTTCGGCGCGGGCGTGTTGGGCGGTCGTGCCCTCGGAGGGGTGGGGTTCCACGCCGCGGATCGTATCATTTGGATCAACCCCTTGAATAAATCTGCTTTATCGGCCTAGCATCCCGACGTTAAGCGGATGTAAACCGCGAGGTAGCGCCGCTCCGCGCGGGCAGCGACCGGGACTGAAGGAGAGATAAGCGTGCGACGTCGAGCGATAATCGGCACTTCCCTGGCAGTCGTCGCCGCCATGGGCCTGGCCGCCTGCGGCGGCGGGGGCGACGGTGGCGGCAGCGGGTCGAAGACCCTGCGCGTGACGCTGGTGAACCACGTCTGGACGGAGAACATCAAGAAGGCCCTGCCGGAGTTCGAGAAGCAGACGGGTCTCAAGGTCGAGGTCACCCAGCTCGGTGAGGACCAGCTCTCCGACCAGTACAACGTCAAGCTGAACGCCGGGTCCAGCGACATCGACGTGATGATGTACCGGCCGCTGCAGGAGGGGAAGCTGTTCGCCAAGAACAAGTACCTCGCCGACCTGACCGAGCGGACCAAGTCCGACAGCGCCTTCGACTTCAAGGACTTCCAGCCCGGCCCGGTGCAGGCGACCACGTACGAGGACAAGGTGGTCGGCGCGCCGATCATCACCGAGTCGGAGGTCCTCTACTACCGCAAGGACCTGCTGGAGAAGTCCGGCTTCACCGCCCCGCCGAAGACCCTGGACGAGCTCAAGGCGCAGGCGGCGAAGGTCGAGGCGGACAACCCGGGCGTGGCGGGCTTCGTGTCCCGCACCGGTAAGTCGGCCGCCGTCACCCAGTTCTCCAGCTTCCTGTACAGCTTCGGCGGCGAGTTCGTCGACGCCAACGGCAAGGCATCGGTCAACACCGACCAGGCCAAGCAGGCGTACGCCTACTACGGCGGGCTGCTGCGCGAGCACGGCCCGAAGAACATCAGCACCGACATGAGCTGGTCCGAGGCGATGGCCATCTTCACCCAGGGCAAGGCGGCCTTCTACACCGAGGCCAACTCGCTCTACAAGAACGCCACCGACCCGGCCAAGTCGAAGGTCTCCGACGCCGTCGGCTTCGCGGCCTTCCCGGCCGGCCCGGCCGGCTCGAAGCCGTACAACGTCCCGTCCTGGGCGCTCGGCATCAACGACGCGTCGAAGAACAAGGACAACGCCTGGAAGTTCATCCAGTGGGCGGCCGGCAAGGAGCAGTCCCTGGAGCAGCAGAAGGCGGGCGTCCCCGGCGCCCGTGCCTCGGTCTGGGCCAACCCGGAAGGCATCTCCACCTACCCGAAGGACCTCGCCGAGGCCACCGTGGCCGGCAACGCCGGCGGCGTCGGCCACGACCGTCCACTGGTCGTGAAGGTCGCCCAGGCGCGCGAGATCGTCGGCCAGCCGATCGTCGACGGGATCACCGGCAAGGACGCGGCCGCCTCGGCGGACGCGGCGAACGAGGCGTTCCAGAAGTTCCTCGACGACGAGGCGAAGTAGCCCGATCGCGGGGTGGCGGGCCGTCCGGTCCCGCCACCCCGCGGACGCGGCCCTGGCCCTGAACCCCCGGAGTCCTCATGTCAGCCGTCACCACCCCCGTCACCAGATCGCCCGGCGCCCGCCCGACGGACGCGGCCGAGTCGGCCTGGTCGCGCTGGGCCAACGCGCACCGCAAGTGGCTCTTCGCGGCACCCGCCATGGCGTTCGTCGCCGTGCTGATCATCTTCCCGGTCGCCTGGACCGGGTACCTCAGCCTGACCGACGCCGAGGGCTCGGTACGGGCTGAGAGCCAGTTCATCGGGTTCCAGAATTACCTCGACGTGCTCAGCGACACCGACCGGTTCTGGCCGGCGGTGTGGCGCACCGTCTACTTCACCGGGATCGTGCTCCTCGTCGAGGTCGTGCTCGGCATGGCGATCGCCCTGCTGCTGTGGCGGCCGTTCCGCGGTGAGAAGTGGGTCCGGGTCGCCATCCTGCTGCCGCTGGTGGCCACCCCGGTCGCGGTCGGCATGATGTGGCGGCTGATCTTCGACCCCAACATCGGGATGGCGAACCAGCTGCTCGGCTGGTTCGGCATCGGTCCCCAGCCCTGGCTGGCCGGCCAGAGTTCGGCCCTGCCCACGACGATGTTCATCGACATCTGGCAGTGGACCCCGATGGTCGTGCTGATCCTGCTCGCCGGCCTGACGTCGCTCTCCGACGAGCCGCAGGAGGCGGCCCTGATCGACGGCGCCAGCACCTGGCAGCGGTTCCGGCACGTCACGCTGCCGCTGCTGATGCCCACCGTCATCGTCGCGATCCTGCTGCGCGGCATCGACGCGCTGAAGACCTTCGACATCCTCTACGCCACCAAGGGCCGCGGCGGCGGGTCGTTCCACGAGGTCGAGACCCTCAACGTCTACGCGTACGGCCTCAGCTTCGACTACAACGACTACGGCGTCTCATCGACGGTCCTCATCATCTTCTTCCTGATCATCATCGGGGTGATGTGGGCCCTGACCTACCGCAAGAAGGGGCTGGAGCGATGAACCCGAGCCGGCCGTTCAAGGTGTTCCGGGCGCTGGCGCTGGCCGTTGTGGTGATCTCGCTGATCGCGCCGCTGCTCTGGATGGTTTCCGCGTCGTTCAAGACGAACGTCGACATCTACGACACCGACAAGGCGTTCGCCTTCTCGCCCACCCTGGGCAACTACCACACCGTCCTCCAGCAGGCGAACTACGTCCAGTTCATCGGCAACAGCCTCTGGGTGGCGTTCGCCGCCACGGTGCTCTCCCTCATCCTCGGGGTGCCCGCCGCGTACTCGATGAGCCGCTTCAACATGAAGAAGTCCGCTCTCGTCGTGCTCATGGCCCGGGTCATCCCCGGCGTCTCGCTCCTGGTGCCCTGGTACTACGTCTTCTCGAACCTGCAGATGGTCGGCGGCTACACGGTGCTGATCCTCAGCCACATGTTCGTGTCGCTGCCGTTGATCGTCTACATCATGATGGGCTTCTTCGACAGCCTGCCCCAGGACCTGGAAGAGGCGGCGCTGGTCGACGGGCTGACCCACATCGGCGCGTTCCGCCGGATCACCCTGCCGCTGTCCGTGCCGGGCGTCGCCACCGCCGGGATCTTGTCCTTCATCTTCTCCTGGAACAACTTCATGTTCGCCCTGGTGCTCTCCGGCGCGGACACCAAGACCCTGCCCGTGGCGATCTTCGACTTCGTCGGCTACGCCAGCATCGACTGGGGCGGCCTGATGGCCGCGGCCACCGTGGTCACCCTGCCGATCATGGTGATCGCCCTGTTCGTGCAGCGGTACATCGTCTCCGGTCTGACCGCCGGCGCCACGAAGGGCTGAGCGGCATGACGACCATCGCGCGCATCGAGACCTTCCTGGTCGCACCCCGCTGGCTCTTCGTCCGCGTCGAGACCGACAGCGGTGTCGTCGGCTGGGGCGAGGCGACCTGCGAGGGGCGCTCGGAGACCGTCCGGACCGCCGTCGAGCAGCTCAGCGAACTGCTGATCGGCCGGGACGCGCTGCGCATCGAGGACCACTGGCAGGTCATGACCAAGGGCTCGTTCTACCGGGGCGGGCCGATCCTGGCCAGCGCCGTGGCGGGCCTCGACCAGGCGCTCTGGGACATCGCCGGCAAGCACTTCGGCGCCCCGGTGCACCAGTTGCTCGGCGGTCCGGTCCGGGACCGGATCCGGGTGTACGGCTGGGTCGGCGGCGACGAGCCCAGCGAGGTCCGCGACCAGATCAGCGCCGCCGTCGAGTCGGGCCTCACCGCGGTGAAGATGAACGCCTCGGGCCGGATGAGCCCGGTCGCCTCGGTGGCCGAACTCGACGGCGTCGTCCGGCGGGTGGCCGCGGCCCGCGAGGTGCTCGGTGAGCAGCGCGACGTGGCGGTCGACTTCCACGGCCGGTTCAGCCTCGCCACCGCCCGCCGGGTCGCCCCGCTGCTCGAGCCCTACCGGCCGTTCTTCCTGGAGGAGCCGGTCGTCCCGGAGAACTCCCACCTCATCGGTGAGCTGGTGCGGGCCACCAGCACCCCGGTGTCCACCGGCGAGCGGCTCTACAACCGGCAGGAGTTCCTGCCGGTGCTCCAGGCCGGCATCGCGGTCGCCCAGCCGGACCTCTCCCACGCGGGTGGCATCACCGAGGTCCGCAAGATCGCCGCGCTCGCCGAGGTGTACGACGTGCAGCTCGCCCCGCACTGCCCGCTCGGCCCGATCGCCCTGGCCGCCTGCCTGCAGGTCGGCTTCGCCACGCCGAACTACCTGATCCAGGAACAGAGCATCGGCATCCACTACAACCTCGGCGCCGAGGTGCTCGACTACTGCCTCGACAAGAAGCCGCTGACCTTCGTCGACGGCTACGTCGAGCGGCTCACCGGGCCCGGCCTCGGCATCGAGATCGACGAAGACGCGGTGCGGGCGGCGGACAAGCGCGGCCACGCCTGGCGCAGCCCCACCTGGCGGCACCGCGACGGCTCCTACGCGGAATGGTGATCACATGACCGTCAACCTCACCGCCGAACTCGCCGCCGCCCGGATGCTCGCGGTCATCCGCGGCACCGACGCCGCCGGTGCGATCGCCGCCGGCACCGCCCTGCTGGCAGAGGGCGTACGCATCGTCGAGGTGGCCCTCACCACCCCGCACGCGGCGTCCGCCATCGAGGCCCTGTGCGCCGCCGCGCCCGCCGGGTCCCTGGTCGGCGCCGGGACCGTGCTCACCGCCGCCGACGTCGCCGACGTGGCCGCCGCGGGCGCGCAGTTCGTGGTGACGCCGGCCGTGGTCGAGTCGATCCCCGAGGCGGCGCGGCGCGGGCTGCCGGTCGCCGCCGGGGCGTTCACCCCGACCGAGGCGTACACCGCGATGCGGATGGGCGCGTCGGCGATCAAGCTGTTCCCGGCGTCGGTGGGGGGTCCGGCGTACCTGAAGGCGGTGCGCGACCCGTTCCCGGACATTCCGTTCGTCGCGGTCGGCGGCGTCGGCCTGACCGACCTGCCCAGGTACTTCGCCGCCGGGGCGATCGCCGTCGGCGTGGGCGGGCCGCTGGTCGGCGACGCCGCCTCCGGCGGCGACCTGGCCGCCCTGCGCGAACGGGCCCGCGCCTACCTGGCCGCCGTGGCATGAGCGGCGTCGACCTGCTCACGTTCGGCGAGGCGCTGGTCTCGCTGCGCTCGTCCGGGCCGCTCGCGGCCGGCGGCCCGCTCACCCCGCACCTGGCGGGCGCGGAGTGCAACGTGGCCGTCGGCGTGTCCCGGCTCGGCCACCGCGCGGCCTTCGTCGGGCGGGTCAGCGACGACGAGCTGGGCGGGTTCCTGCTGCGCCAGCTGCGGGCCGAGAGCGTGGATGTCACCCACGTGACCCGCGACCCGCGGCGCTCGGCCGGGCTGATGTTCCTGGAGCGGCGCACTGCCGACCTGATCCGCGTCAGCTACCAGCGGTCCGGCTCGGCCGGCTCGGCGCTCTGCGTCGACGACCTGCGCGCCGCCGTGGCCGCCGGCGCCCGCGTGCTGCACCTGACCGGGATCACTCCGGCGCTGTCGGACACCGCCCGGGAGGCCACGACGTGGGCGGCGCAGGCCGCCGCCCGGGCCGGTGCGCTGGTCTGCCTCGACGTCAACCACCGCACGAAGCTGTGGAGCCGGGACGCGGCCCGGGCCGTGCTCACCCCGCTCGCCGGCTACGCCGCGGTCGTCGTGGCCTCCGCGGACGAGTTGGATCTGGTCGGCGCGCCGGGCGCGGACGAGCAGACCGTGGTGGCCGGGCTGCTGGACCGGGGCGTGTCGACCGTGCTGGTGAAGCTCGGCGGCGACGGTGCCCGCGCGTACACCCGGGACGGCTGCCGGCACGCGGCGGCCCTGCCCGTGACGGCGGTGGACACGGTCGGCGCGGGGGACGCCTTCACGGCCGGCTACCTCTCCGGCCACCTGGACGGGCTCGACCTGGCCGGGCGGCTGCGCCGCGCGGTCACCCTCGGCGCCTTCGCCGTCGCCGGGCACGGCGACTGGGAGGGCCTGCCGCGCCGCGAGGAGCTGTCCCTCCTGGACTCCTGGCAACCCGGCGACACCATTCGCTGACCCCCACCCGAAGAAAGGCACCCGCGTGAAGATCGTCGCAGCGGACGTCATCGTCTCCAGCCCCGACCGCAACTTCGTCACCCTCAGGATCACCACTGACGAAGGGCTGACCGGACTGGGGGACGGCACCCTCAACGGGCGGGAACTGTCCGTGGCGTCCTACCTGGCCGACCACGTCGTCCCCCTGCTCATCGGGCGGGACCCGCACCGGATCGAGGACACCTGGCAGTTCCTCTACCGGTCGGCCTACTGGCGGCGGGGGCCGGTCACCATGGCCGCCATCGCCGCCGTGGACGTGGCGCTCTGGGACATCAAGGCCAAGGCCGCCGGGATGCCGCTCTACCAGCTCCTCGGCGGCGCGTCGCGCACCGGCATCATGGCGTACGGGCACGCCTCCGGGCGGGACCTGCCCGAGCTGTTCGACTCGATCCGCCACCACCTCGAGCTGGGCTACCGGTCCATCCGGGTGCAGACCGCGGTGCCCGGCATCAACGCCGTCTACGGGGTGGCCGCGCAGCCCAGCGCCGACGGCAGGCGGTACGACTACGAGCCGGCCCAGCGCATCCCGCTGCCCGCCGAGGAGGACTGGGACACCCGCGCCTACCTGCGGCACCTGCCCGCCGTGTTCGAGGCGGTCCGCAACGAGTTCGGCCCGGAGCTGCCGCTGCTGCACGACGGGCACCACCGGATGACCCCCATCCAGGCCGCCAAGCTGGGCAAGGCGCTGGAGCCGTACGACCTGTTCTGGCTGGAGGACTGCACCCCGGCGGAGAACCAGGAGGCGCTGCGGCTGGTCCGCCAGCACACCACCACCCCGCTGGCCATCGGCGAGGTCTTCAACACCGTGTGGGACTACCAGACGCTGATCCGCGACCAGCTCATCGACTACGTCCGGTCCGCGGTCACCCACACCGGCGGCATCACCGCCATGCGCAAGCTGCTCGACTTCGCGGCCCAGTACCAGATCAAGTCCGGCATCCACGGCCCCACCGACATCTCGCCGGTCGGCATGGCCGCCGCGCTCCACCTGGACCTGGCCATCCACAACTTCGGCATCCAGGAGTACATGCGGCACGGGGCGCTCACCAACGAGGTGTTCCGCCAGTCGTTCACCTTCACCGACGGGTACCTGCACCCGGGGGAGCAGCCCGGCCTCGGTGTGGAACTCGACGAGGCGGCCGCCGCCAAGTTCCCGTACCAGCCGGCGTACCTGCCGTTCAACCGGCTCAAGGACGGCACCGTCCATGACTGGTGACCGGCCGCCCACCCGGCACGTCGTGGTGATGGGCGTGTCCGGCGCGGGCAAGACGACGGTGGCCCGCGGCATCAGCGAGCTGACCGGCCTGCGGTTCGCCGAGGCCGACGAGTTCCACCCGGCCGCCAACGTGGCCCGGATGCGGGCCGGCGTACCGCTCGACGACGCGGACCGCTGGCCCTGGCTGCGCGCCCTGGCCGGGTGGATGGCCGACCGGCACGCCGAGGGGGTCTCCACGGTGCTGAGCTGCTCGGCGCTGAAGCGCGCGTACCGGGACGTGCTGCGGCAGGGGCCGGCGGAGGTCGAGTTCCTGCACCTGGACGGGGCCGCCGAGCTGATCCGGGACCGGCTGGACCGGCGGGTGGGGCACTACATGCCGGCCAGCCTGCTGGACTCGCAGCGGGCCATCCTGGAGCACCTGGAGCCGGACGAGGCGGGCGTGGTGCTGCAGGTGGCGGCGCCACCGGACGAGCTGGTCCGGGCGGCGGTCACCCGGCTCCGCCTGCCGGTACGCGCCGGGGTCGCCGGCGCCTGACCGGCGTCCGCCCACCGGCGGGGCGAGTCCCCCGCCGGCCGGCGGTCAGTCGGGTAGCGCGTCCAGGTAGACCCAGCGGCCGTCGTCCCGGACGAACCGGCTGTGCTCGGCCACCGTGCCGGGCCGGCCGGCCTCCCGGTAGTGCGCCCGGAACCGGACCGTGCCCTCGGTGTCGAACATTCCGCCCCGGCCGGTGTCGAGCACCTCCAGCCGGGTCCACCGGGTGCCCGGGTCCAGCTCCAGCCGGCGTGGTCGGGTGGTCGGGTGCCAGGTACGCAGCAGGTACCCGGCGTCGCCCACCACGAAGGCGCTGTACCGGGAGCGCATCAGCGCCTCGGCGGTCGCCGCCGCCGCGACGCCCCGGTGGATCGGGCCGCAGCAGTCGGCGTACGGCAGGCCGGAGCCGCACGGACAGGGCCCGCTGGTCGGGTCGGCCGCGCTCCGGCGGGCACCGCGTTTCGCCACCGGGTCATTCTCGCCGACGGGTCACCGGCCGCTCGTCCGGGCCGTCCGCCGGGTGCCGAACGACTCCATGGTGGTCGCCTTCTTCGCCGGCGTGCGCGTCGCGGCGACCCGCTGGGCCTTGGCGCCGGCGGCGGCCTTCCTGGCGGTGGCCGCGCGGGCCGTGCCCTTGGCGGCCGGCGCCTTCTTCGCCGTGGTCCGGGTGGCCGCTGCCTTCTTGACCGTCCTCCTGGTGCCGGGCGCCGTCTTGGCGACGGCCTTCCTGGCGGGCGCCTTCTTGGCCGCGGCCTTGGTGGCGGGGGCCTTCTTCGCCGCCGTGGTGGTCTTCTTCGCGGCGACAGCCTTGGCGGTGGGCCGGCGGGTGGGTGTGGCGGTGGTGGCCGATGTGGCCTTCTTCCGGGCCACCCGCGCGGTGGTCGGGGTCGCCTTCCCGCCGGGGGTCTTGGCGGCGGTGGCCCCGGTCGCCCGCTTGGTGGCGGTCGCGACCTTCTTCGCCGCCGCCTTGTTCGGCATCGGGGCCTTGCGGGCCCCGGTGGCCTTCCTGGCGCTGCTCGGTCTGGTGGCCGCCTGGGCCATCGGTCCTCCTCGCGGTCCGCCGCGGCCCGGACGGGTGCGTCCGGCGACGTCGGGCCGGCCGGCCCGCGCGGCGCGCGTGTCTTCCCGCCGCGCCGGTGGTCAAACCCGCGATGGATTGGCCCAATGAAACGTGCGTGGATCGGCACTGCCGATGGGCCGATCGCCCGTCTAGCGTGGGATCGGCACGAGCGAACGAGAGGACCTGGACGACCATGACGACCGTTGACATGTGGTTCGACCCGCGCTGCCCGTGGGCCTGGAACGCCTCCCGCTGGCTGCTGGAGGTGGAGCGGGTCCGGGAGGTCCGGCTCCGCTTCCACGTGATGAGCCTGTCCCTGCTCAACGAGGGGCGCGAGGGGTTGGAGGAGTGGTACCGGGAGTGGCTGAAGCCGGGCCTGGGGCCGGTCCGGGTCTGCGTGGCCGCCGCACAGAAGTGCGGCCCGGAGGTGCTGCGCGACCTCTACACGGCGCTGGGCGAGCGGATCCACCACGAGCGCGCCCCCATCGGCCGGGAACTCTACGTGGCGGCGCTGACCGAGGTCGGCCTGCCCGTCGACCTGGCCGACGCCGCGGACACCACCGACCACGACGAGGCCCTGCGGGCCAGCCACCAGGCCGGGCTGACCCCCGTCGGCGAGGACCTCGGCACGCCGACCATCCACGTCACCGGCGCCGACGGGCGGCTGAACGCCTTCTTCGGGCCGGTGGTGGCCCCCATCCCGCGGGGCGAGGACGCCGGCCGGCTCTGGGACGGCGTGCTGCTGGTCTCCGGCACCGACGGGTTCTTCGAGCTGAAGCGGGCGCGGACCCGCCGGCCGGTCGAGCGCTGACCGTGTCCGGCCGCCTGCTTCCCGCGCCCGGTCCGGCCCGGTCGCTCGCCCTGGCCCAGCTGGCCAACTCGGTCGGCGACGGCGCCTTCCTCGTCACCTCCGCGCTCTACTTCACGCAGGTGGTGGGCCTGTCACCCGGCCAGGTCGGGCTCGGGCTCTCCGCCGGCTGGGCGGTCGGCCTGCTCGCCGGCGTGCCGGCCGGTCACGCCGCCGACCGGCGCGACGCCCGCCGGGTCGCCGTCGGGCTGGCCGCCGCCACCGCGCTGGCGGTCGCCGCCTTCCTGCTGGTCCGCCAGCCCGTCGGCTTCGTCCTGGTGGCCTGCCTCTACGCCGGCTGCCAGACCGCGCTGGCGGCGGTGCGGCAGGCGCTGCTGGCCCGGCTGGTCGAACCCGACCTGCGGACCGCGGTGCGGGCGCGGTTGCAGTCGGTGGCCAACGCCGGGCTCGGCCTGGGCGCGGCGCTCGGCGGCCTGGCGCTCTGGGCGCACACCGCCGGGGCGTACCGGTCGGTGCTCCTGCTCGACGCGGCGGCCTTCCTGACCACCGCCGTGCTGCTGCGGCGGCTGCCCGCCCGGCGCGGCCCGGCGGCCCCGGCCGCGGCGACCGGCGGGCGCCTCGCGGTGCTCCGGGACCGGCGGTACGCGCTGCTCACCGCCCTGAACGCGGTCCTCATGCTGTACCTGCCGCTGCTCAGTCTCGTGCTGCCGCTCTGGGTGGCCCGGCGCACCGCGGCGCCGGCCTGGCTCGCGGCGGCCCTGCTGGTGGTCAACACGGCGGCGGTGATGCTCGCCCAGGTGCGGGTGGCCCGGCGGGTGACCGACCCGGCCGGCGCGGTGCGCGCGCTGCGCCGGGCCGGCGCGGCCATGGTCGTCGCCTGCGTGCTCTTCGCCCTGTCGGCCACCGCCACCGGGCCGTGGCCCGCCGCGGCGCTGCTGCTGCTCGGCGCGGGCGCCCAGGTGTACGCCGAGATGGCGCACGGCGCCGGCGCCTGGCAGCTCAGCTTTGACCTGGCCCCGGCCGACCGGCACGGCCTCTACCAGGGGTTCTTCGGCGCCGGCGTGCCGCTGGCCCGGATGCTCGGCCCGGTGCTGCTGACCTGGCTGATCGTCGAGGGGGGCGGACCGGGCTGGCTGGCCTTCGCCGCCCTCTACGCCACCGCGGCGACCGCCGTCGGCCCGGCGGTGCGGGGCGCGGGCCGACCGGCACCGGCGCCGGCGGCCGGCTGATCGGGCGTCTCAGGACGCGGGCAGCTCCACCGGCAGCGGCACCGGCCGCTTCGCCACCCGGTCGTCGCCGGAGGAGCGCCCGCGCAGGTGCCGGCCCAGCCAGGGCAGCAGGTGCCGCCGGGTCCAGGCCAGCTCGGCGCGGACCGCCTCCCGCCGGGGACGGCGGGCGGCCACCGGCAGCGGGTGCGACCACGAGTCGTCGTACCCCGGCAGGCCGGCGGTGTGCGCGAGCGCCGCGGCGATCCGCTCGTGGCCGGCCGAGTTGGCGTGCAGCCGGTCGTCGCTCCACAGCCGGGGGTCCGAGGCCACCGGGTGCGCGCCCAGGTCGAGCAGGGTGGCCCCGGTCTCGGCGGTGGCCGCCCGGACCGCCTCGTTGAGCGCCAGCACCCGGCCGCGCAGCGGGCGGGCCAGCGGCATCACCGGCGCCGGGTCGGGCAGGGTGAAGGTGAGCACCGTGGCGCCCTGGCCGACCAGCGCGCGCTGCATGGCACGCACGTCCTCGACCACCCGGTCGGCGTCGAACGACGGGCGCAGCACGTCGTTCATGCCGGCCACCACGGTCGCCAGGTCGGGGGCCAGCTCCAGCGCCACCGGCAGCTGCTCGCTCCGGATCCGTGCGGTGGTGCGGCCGCGGATCGCGAGGTTGGCGTATTCCAGGCCGCCCTGGGCGCGGGCCACCGCGAGGGCGAACCGGTCGGCCCAGCCCCGGTAGCCGCCCGCCCCGTCCGGGTCGTCCAGGCCCTCGGTGGTGCTGTCGCCGATCGCCACGTACCGCCGCCACATCATGCGCGCCAGCCTACGAAATCCGCCACGGGCGGTTTCGGGGACAGCGCCGTCCCGCCGCGGCCGCTAGCGTGGTGCGGGACATGAGCCCGACCCAGCGCCTCCTCGACCCGGATCAGGTCCGGCGCTACGTGGCGGCCTCGCTCGGCCCCACGCCCGGGGTGACCGACTGCGGGCCGCTGACCGGCGGCGGGTTCGCCGCCGTCTGGTGGGCGACCCTCGACGACGGGCGGGCCGTGGCGCTCAAGGTGGGCCCGCCGCCGCACGTGCCGCTGCTGCGCTACGAGCGGGACATGATCGGCGCGGAGGCGCGCTACCTGCGGCTGGTCGCCGCGCGGGCGCCCGCCGTGCCCGTGCCGCCCCTGCTGCACCACGGCCGTGACCCGGTGCTCGGCGACTGGCTGCTCACCGGCCTGCTGCCCGGCCGCACCCTGTGGGACCTGACCCGGGCCGGCGCCGAGGTGGCCGGCGTCCGGGCCGAGTTCGGCCGCGCGCTGGCCACGCTGCACGGCGTCACCGGCGACCGCTTCGGCTACGACGGCGGCCGGGCCGGCGCCCCCACCTGGCGCGGCGCCTACACCGCCATGATCGACGACCTGCTCGCCGACGCGGCGGACTGGGCGGTGCCGCTGCCCGTCCCGGCGGCCCGCATCCGCGAGCTGGTCGACCGGCACGCCGCCGTCTTCGACGCGGTACGCCGCCCGGCGCTGCTGCACTTCGACGGCTGGGCCGGCAACGTCCTCGCCCTCGACGATCCCGACGGGACGCCCCGGCTCACCGGGCTCGTCGACGGCGAGCGCCACCTCTGGGGCGACCCGCTGCTGGACCTGGTGTCGCCACTGCTGTTCCGGCGCGCCGAGGACGAACCCGACGACCCCCTCGTGCGGGCCTACCGGGCGGCCGCGCCGTTCCCGCTGGACGCCGGGGCGCGCCGCCGGCTGGGGCTCTACCGGCTGCACCTCTACCTGCTGATGACCGTGGAGATGCCCAGCCGGGGCATCACGGCCCAGTCCGACCCGGGGCGGGTGGCCCTCCTCGCCGAGCTGCTCGACGCCGAACTGTCCGACCTGGACCGGCCCTGACCGCTCAGAGCCAGCCGGAGCGCCGGAACAGCCGGTGCAGGGTGACCGCGGCCGTCGCCATGAGCAGCAGCGCCCCCGCGTAGCCGTAGCGCCAGCCCAGCTCCGGCATGTGCGCGAAGTTCATCCCGTAGACGCCGGCCACCGCGGTCTGCGTCGCGGCGATCGCCGCCCAGGCCGCGATCTTGCGCATGTCGTTGTTCTGCTCGACGGCCAGCTGCGCCAGCCGGGACTGGAGGATCGAGTTGAGCAGGTCGTCGTACGAGCCGATCCGGTCCACCGCCCGGGTGAGCCGGCTCTCCACGTCGGCGAACCAGCGGTGCAGCCCCGGCGGCGGGCCCTCGCCCCGCTGCTCCAGCAGCGCGCGCAGCGGCGCCTGCAACGGCAGCACCGCCCGCTTGAACTCCACCACCTCCCGCTTGAGCTGGTAGATGTGCTGGATGTCGGCGTCCCGGTCGCGGGCGAAGACGGTCTCCTCGACGCGCTCCAGGTCCCGCTCCAGGTGCCCGGCGACCTCCAGGTAGAGGTCGACCATCCGGGCGCAGACCGCGTACGCCACCGCCCACGGTCCCTCGGACAGCAGGCCCGGCCGGCGCTGCACGTCCTCCCGCACCGGGCTCAGCGCGCCCGTCGCGCCGTGGCGGACGGTGAGCGCGAACCGGTCGCCGAGGAACACCATCACGTCGCCGGTGTCGATCACCTCGGAGGTGGCGGTCAGCTCGGTGTGCTCGACGTAGCCCGCGGTGCGCAGCACCAGCAGCGTCACGTCGCCGTGCCGCTGGACGGTGGGCCGGTGCCCGTCGGCGAGGGCCTGCGCCACGGCCAGCTCGTCCAGCCCGAAGGTCCGCCCGACCGCGGCCATCACGGCGGCGCCCGGCTCGTGCAGCCCGAGCCAGACGAACGCCCGCCGGGTGCGGCGGGCCCGCTCGTACGCGTCGGCGTAGTGCGGGCGGCCCGGCTCCCGCCGGCCGGCCACGTAGATCGCGCAGTCCACCACGGCGTCCGGGTTGGCGCGGCGCGGCACCGGCCCGGCGGCCTCGTCGGTGCGGCCGAGCAGGCGGGTCAGGAGACCGGGCATCAGCCGTCCACCCCACCGGGTCCGTGTCGCCGACCGGCCCACCGCGCACCTCCGCCGCCCAGGAACTGACGGCCTACGGTACGGCCTTCGGGCCCCGCGGCGGTGTCCGGCCCGCGTCAGCGGGCGGCGGTGGCGAAGACCACGATGTTGTCCGGGTAGCTGCCGGTGCGCGGGTCGAACCGGCCGCCGCAGGTGATCAGCCGCAGGCGTGCCTCGGCGCCACCGCCGTACACCCGCTCGGTGGGGAAGCGCTCCTTCGGGTACGCGCCGACGCCGTCCACGGTGAACACCGCGACCCGGCCGTCGGCCCGGGTGACCTCGACGGTGTCGCCGGGGCGCAGCCGGCCGAGGTCGAAGAACACGGCGGGACCGCGCAGCGAGTCGACGTGCCCGACCAGTACGGCGTTGCCGGCCTCGCCGGGGGTGGGGCCGCGGCGGTACCAGCCGGCGATCTCCGGATGGTCCAGCGGCGGCACCTCCAGCGCGCCGTTGGCGTCGGTGGCGACCGGAACGATGTCGGCGTCGACGCCGATCCGGGGAATGGCGACGCGGAGCGGCTCCGAGCGGGGGAGCACCGGTCCGGCCGCCCCGGAGCGCTCGGCGGTCGGCGCGGCCGAGGCGCCCGGCTGGGGCGGCGGGTCCGAGGTGGTGCCGAGGCCGGCGGCGACCAGCCCGGCGCCGGTGGCGCCCGCCAGGGTGACCGCGGCGACGATGACGGCGGTGCGGGCTCTCGACCGCCCGTCCGCGGGGTGGCGCTGCGACGACAGGGTCCCACCTCCGTCCGTCGTGGACGCGGCGCCCGCGCCGGTCGGACCGGCGCGGGCACCCGCCCAGGGATGGTGTGGCGGGCCGTCAGGCGACGGCGTTCGCGCGCCGGCGGCGGCGCACCATCACGTACGTCCCGCCGGCGACCGCCGCGGCGGCCAGCGCGCCGCCCGCGACCAGCACGCCGGTGTCGCCGTCCCGGCCGCCGGCGCCGGCCTGCGCGCCGCCGATCGGGGTGACGGTGAAGCTGGCCGTGCCGCCGTTGCTGCCGTCGCCGCAGGTGGCGGTGACCGTGTACGTGCCGAGCGTGAACCCGGCGGTGAAGAGCTCGGCGCTCAGCCCGCCGCCCGCCGCGGCCGTGGTGGATCTGACGTTCTGGTCCCGGTTCGGGCCGGTGACGCGGAAGAGCGCGTCGCCCGCCTTCGGGTTGCACGTCGTGGTGAGCACGACGGTCCCGCCGACCGGGGTGGTGGCCGGTGAGACGGTGGTGTCCGCGAGGGCGGCGGCCGGGAGCAGCAGTGTGCCGAGGCCCACGCCGACCGCCGCCGATCCGAGAACTGTCTTTGCCTTCATCCGCGTCTTCCCTCACTTTTCGTCCGCTGTCTGCGTGGGACGCCGTTCGGGTGGCCAACTCCGTGACTAGCACCGGTGTGGCCAACACTAGGAGGGTTGCGGCGGTCACTCGGCGTAATTGAGAAATCTTCGTTGCCGTCACGTGTTCCCGGTCGCTCCCGGGTCCGACGGACATGCCCGCCCAGCCCGGGCAGCCGGGCGGCGCGGGGCGTCCCGGGCTGCGTGGGGCGTCCCGGTCCCGGCGGCGCCGGCGCGTCTGTCCGGTTCGGCCCCGCCTGCGCCGCTGCGCCCGGCCTGCGGCGCCGTCAGCGGGGCGGTGGCTCGGGGCGGGCCAGACCCACGTCGTAGGCGAACACCACCGCCTGGATCCGGTCGCGCAGGCCGAGTTTGGTGAGGATGGCGGAGATGTGGGTTTTCACCGTGGCGGTGCTGAGGAACAACCGTTCGGCGATCTCCGCATTGGACAGTGCGCGTGCGGCGAGCGTCAGCACCTCCACCTCCCGGGCGGTGAGCGTGGCGAGCCGCCCCCGGTCGGCGGGCGCGCCGGGCAGCCGGTCGGCGAACCGGTCGAGCAGCCGGCGGGTCACCGTCGGCGCCAGCAGCGCCTCGCCCCGGGCCACCACCCGCACCGCCTCGGCCAGGTCGGCCGGGCGGGTGTCCTTGAGCAGGAAGGCGCTCGCGCCGGCGCGCAGCGCCGCGTACACGTGCTCGTCGAGGTCGAAGGTGGTGAGCATGACCACCCGGGCGGGGTTGCCGCCGGACACCAGCTCCCGGGTGGCGGCGATGCCGTCCAGCCGCGGCATCCGCACGTCCATCAGCACCACGTCGGGGCGGGTCCGGTTCGCCACCGCCACCGCCTCGACGCCGTCGGCGGCCTCGCCGACGACGGTCAGGTCGGGCCGGGCGTCGATGACCATGGCGAGCCCGGCACGGATCAGGTCCTGGTCGTCGGCGACCACCACGCGGACGGTCACCGCGCCACCCCGGTTCGCGACTGCGGGGCTCGCAGACCCGGCTCACTCCTCGCGCTCACTGTGCCACCTCGGTTCGCGACTGCGGGGCTCGCAGACCCGGCTCACTCCTCGCGCTCACTGTGCCACCTCGGTTCGCGACTGCGGGGCTCGCAGACCCGGCTCACTCC
>NZ_JBVJHI010000004.1:0-232697 GCF_055586885.1 Micromonospora sp. NPDC048907 | reverse complement strand
TCCTCGCGCTCACCGGCCCGCTCCCACCGGCAGCCGGGCCGCCACGCGGAACCCGCCGGCGGGCAGCGGACCGGCCTCCAGCGTGCCGCCCAGCAGCCGGGCCCGTTCCCGCATGCCGACGATGCCGCGCCCGGCGCCCGCGCCGGGGCGGCGCGGTGGCGCCGTGCCGTCGTCGACCACCGCCAGGCTCAGCACGCCGTCGCCGTAGCGGACGCTCACGTCGGCCCGGGTGGCGTGGCTGTGCCGCAACGCGTTGGTCAGCGACTCCTGCACGATCCGGTACGCCGACAGCTGCACCCCGCCGGGCAGCTCCTCGGCGCCGGTGTCCCGGTCCATCGTCACCTCCAAGCCCACGACCCGAACGGCGTCGGCGAGGGCGTCGAGCTGCGCGAGGCCGGGCTGCGGTCCGTCCGGATCCGCGCCGCCGTCGGCGGCCAGCGCGTGCAGCATCGCCCGCAACTCGGTGAGCGCGGACCGGGCCGCCGCGTTGATCGCGCCGAGCGCGGCGCGGGCCCGCTCCGGGTGCGCGTCGAAGACGTCCTCGGCGGCGGCGGCCTGCACGGCGATGACCGCAACGTGGTGGGCCACCACGTCGTGCAGCTCGCGGGAGATCCGCTCCCGCTCCCGGGTGAGCGCCTCCCGCTCCCGGTCGCGGCGGCGGTGGAACTGGCCGCGCTGCAACTCGCCGAGGGTCCAGCCGAGACCCAGCGCGGTCACCGCGAACAGCAGGTCCCGCCACCCCCCGGTGACCAGCTCCCACGGCGTCGGCAGGAGCAGCAGCCCCAGCGCGACCAGCGAGAACCGGGGCGGGCGCAGCCGGGCCACGTACGCCAGCGGCACGTTGACCAGGCCCAGCCAGCCGAGCGGGGGACAGAGCACCTCCAACCCGACGCCGGCGAGGGCGGCCACCGCGAGCGCGTATCCGGGTCGCCGGCGGATCCACAGCAGACAGCTGGCCTGCGCGGCGGCGAGGCCGACCGCGGCGGTGGTCCGGGCTGCCGAGTCCGGTGGGTTGCCGGGGGCGAGCAGCACGGTCAGGGCGATGGCGAGCATCACGGCGGCGATGCCGCCGTCGAGCAGCGGCAGGAAACGGGAGCGGGGCCGGCAGTTCACGACCCGGATGCTAGGCGGCGCACCCGCCCGGAATCATCGGTCGCCAGACGGAGATCCGGGCCGGATCTGGTCCCCGGGAGGGAGGCGCGAACCGGTCCGCGGCGCGATCCGCGGGGCCCCGGCGCGGGCCTAGCGTTCCTGGTGACCGTTCCCGCCGATGGAGGTACACCGCCATGGACACCACGACCCTCCCCGCCGTCATCGCCACCCGTCCGGCGCGCCGCCGCGACCGCGCCCTGGCGGTGCTCGCCGCCCCCGCCGCGACCCTGGCGGTGTGGGCCGCCGCCGTCCCCGGGGCCGGGGTGGACCTGGTGGTCCGCAACGGCGGGACCGAGCAGTCCGTGACCGTCGTGGCGGTCGGCGTCAGCACCCTGCTCGCCGGCCTGGCGGGGTGGGCGCTGCTGGCCCTGCTGGAGCGGTTCACCGCCCGGGCGCGGGCCGTCTGGACGGGCGCGGCGGCGCTGGTGCTGCTGCTGTCGCTGCTCGGCCCGGTGGGCGGGGGAGTGGGCACGGGGGCGACGCTGACCCTGGTCGCCCTGCACCTGGTGGCCGGCGCCGTGCTCGTCCCGCTGCTGCGGCGCACGGCCCGCGGGTGACGGTGCCGGTCGGGGCTGTCGCCACGGGGGTGGGCAGCCCCGACCGGACCGTCCCACGTGCGGCAGGGGAGGTCCAGCGGGCCCGGCGGACACCCCGCCGGCTGTCGGACGGGCCGGTCGGGTTCAGCCGGCCGGGACCGGCTCCGGCAGGGGCTCGCCGGTCTCCAGGAGGCTCTTGAGGCTGGCCAGCAGCTCCGGCCAGCCGCCGCTGCCGTCGAGCTGGCCGCTGACGGCCCGGTGCATCTCGCTGTCCGGTGAGAAGTCGTCGTGGGTCACCGTCAGCCGCACCGTCTCGCCGTGCGGGGTGAGGTCGAAGGTGACCTTCGAGCGGCGTTCGCCGAGCCGGACGGCCAACTCCTCGTCGGACCAGCCGAAGTGCGCGGCGTGCTCGGGCTGGAATCCGTGCCAGGTGTACGCGAGCCGCCGGTGGGGTTCGGCCTCCAGCACCCGCTGCCCGAAGTCCTTCGGCTCGCTGCCGGGGGAGTCCTGCCACAGCAGGGGCGAGCCGGGCCGCCAGTCGGAGACCAGGGTGATGCCGCCCCAGTAGCGCCGGGTGAACTCGGGCGCGGTGAGCGCCGTCCAGAGCCGCTCCGGTGTGGTGCGGATGTAGGTGGTGTAGACGAACGTCGGGCCTGCCATCGGCTGCCCCTCCAATGCTGTCTGCAGGTCGGCGAGGGCCTGTGCCCGGGCCCGGTCGTACCGGCCGATCCACCGGTCGGCGACGGCGTTGATCGGGGCGGCGTTGAGGTGGTGCAGCTTCTCCCGCCCGCGTCGCGAGGTGGTGACGAGGCCGGCCGCCTCCAGCACCGCGAGGTGCTTGCTCACCGACTGTCGGGTCATGTCGAGCCCGGCGCTCAGGTCGCGCAGGCTCTGTCCGTTGCGGACGTTGAGGCGGTCGAGCAGCCGGCGGCGGCTGGCGTCGGCCAGTGCCCGGAACACCTCGTCCACGCGTCCCACCCTCCGGAAACGCAGCCAGTTGGTTGCCTGATGGATGATAGGCAGCCAACTGGCTGCGTGTCCAGTCGTCTCGCGCCGAGAAGCTAGCCTCCTAGGATGCCGCAGACGTTGTGCGGTGCACGTCGATGCGCTGCCCCTGGATGCATGACCGTCGTGCCCCGGATCCGGGTGATGCCCCCTCCCGGCCGGCGGTGGCGGTCGGGAGGGGGCCTGCTATCCGGTCAGGCGACCGGTTCGGGGGCGGCGCCCGCGCCGGTCTCGGTACGAGCTGCGGGGAGGAGTCGGCTGTCGCCCGCGTCGGCGTGGTAGTCGTCGGCGGTCGTGCCGTCGGTGCCGTCGGTCACCTTCGCGGCCCGCAGAATCAGCGTGCCCAGGACCGCGACCAGCACGTTCACCAGCACGGCCACAAAGCCGACGTAGATCGTCTTCTGCGTGTCGAAGCCGAACTTCTCCAGCGGGAAGGCCGAGCCGGCGAAGTGCTTCTTCCCGGTCGTCGGGTTCCCGATCTGGTAGAGCATCCACATGCCCAGCCCCATGCCGGCCACCCAGCCGGCGATCAGCGCGCCCCGGTGGAACCAGCGGGTGTAGAGGCCCAGCGCCACCGCCGGCAGCGTCTGGAGGATGATCACGCCGCCGATGAGCTGGAGGTCGATGGAGAACTGCGGGTCGAGGAAGACGATGCAGGCCACCGCACCGACCTTCACCACCAGCGAGGTGATCTTCGAGACGTTGGCCTCCTGCGCCGGGCTGGCGTCCCGCTTCAGGTACTCCTTGTAGATGTTGCGGGTGAACAGGTTCGCCGCCGCGATCGACATGATCGCCGCCGGCACCAGCGCGCCGATCCCGATCGCGGCGAACGCGATCCCTGCGAACCACCCGGGGAACTGCTGATCGAACAGCAGCGGCACGACGGTGTTGTTGTCCACCGAGCCCTCCTTGGCGCCTGGCAACGGGGTTACCCCGGCCGCGATCGCCATGTAGCCGAGCAGTGCGATCAGCCCCAGCAGCAGGGTGTACGCGGGCAGCGCGGACATGTTCCGCCTGATCACGTCACGGTTCCGGCTGGCCAGCACGCCGGTCAGGCTGTGCGGATAGAGGAACAGCGCCAGGGCCGAGCCCAGTGCCAGGGTGATGTACTGCCACTGGTTGTTGGCGTTGAGCAGGATCCCGTCGCCCGGGGCGGGTGAGGCCTGGAACTTCGCGTCCGCCGCATCGAAGATCTTTCCCCAGCCACCCAGCTTGTACGGCAGGTAGACGACCGCCACCAGGATCACGATGTAGATCAGCGAGTCCTTGACGAAGGCGATCAGCGCCGGCGCGCGCAGCCCGGACTGGTAGGTGTACGCCGCCAGGATGGCGAACGCGATGATGATGGGCAGATGCCGGGCGATGGTGCTCTCGCCGGTCACCCCCATCGTCTTGAGTACCGCCTCGATCCCGACCAGTTGGAGCGCGATGTACGGCATCGTGGCGGCGATGCCGGTGATTGCCACCAGCAGGGCCATCGTCGGCGAGCCGAACCGCGTCCGAACGAAGTCGGCCGGAGTGACGAAGCCGTGCCGGTGCGACACCGACCAGAGCCGGACCAGCACGAGGAAGACGATGGGATAAACGATGATCGTGTACGGCACGGCGAAGAAGCCCGCCGCCCCGGCCCCGAAGATCAGCGCCGGCACCGCCACGAACGTGTACGCCGTGTAGAGGTCACCGCCGACCAGGAACCAGGTGATCCAGCCGCCGAAGCTGCGCCCGCCCAGGCCCCACTCGTCGAGATGTGCCATGTCGCGCGGCGCCCGCCACCGGGCCGCCACGAAACCCATGGCACTGACCAGCAGGAAGAGGACGGTGAAGACGATGATTTCAGTGAGGTTGTCCCGCCACATCGCCGCTCACCCCCGCCGCTTCGTCATCTGGTAGACCATCGTCGTGGTGGAGACGCCGAGGATGATGAAGGCCAGCTGCAGCCAGTAGAAGGTGGGAAAACCCCACAGCCGCGGCGAGTCCCCGTTGAACAAGGGTGTGATCAGCGGCACCACGATCGGAACGAACAACAGCCAGTTCCACGGGCTGCTGTCCTTGGCTCTGGCTCTCGGATTCGCCGGCACATTCTGCTCCTGTTCGTGTCTGCGGGAGGGGATCGGTGCGTTGTGCGGGGTGTGCGGGCTGGCCGGCGCGGTGGCCGTAGTCAGTGCGGATCCGGGCGCCCGGTACGACGGCGGGCCAGGTAGGCGCAGGCCAGGCAGGCCGCCGTCAAGGGGACCCAGGCGAGCTGGTACCAGTGGAAGAAGGGCACACCGAAGAGTCGCGGTTCGGCGCGGGCGATCACCGGCGTGGCCACCGCGCCCAGGACGGGCAGCGCCAGGGCGATCGCCTGTACCCACGCCCAGGCGCGGGCGGGCCGTGCAGTTGGCGCCACGACGCCGCCTTCCTCACCTGAGTCCATACGCGCCTCCCCTTCACCTCGACCCTTGATTCACATGTTTCGGAGTGGTTAACTCCCGATCAACTTCTCTTGCTCTCCTGCGTTCCTACCTGCTGGTTCCCTCACCACCTCAGTTGCGGTCCGAACCCGAAAGGTTTACCCGCAACGGATGTGGACCCCGCCAGCCGCACGGGAGGAACCAGCACATGGCAGAGTTCGCGGTCCGCAGTCACACCGAACATGGGAAGCGGACGTGACAGCGGCGGTTGCCGCCGTCGTCGTCCTGTCGGCGTCCGTGGTCGCCCTCGTGGCCTTCCGTGGCCGCGGTCGCCGCTCGCTCGCCGGGCGCGACCTGGCCGGCTGGGCCCTGGCCGACCGCAGCCACGGGCATCTGATGACGTGGTGCGTTCTGGGCGGCACGATCTACACCGCGTACACGTTCCTGGCCGTTCCCGGGCTGGTGTTCGGCTCCGGCGGTGTCGGCTTCTACGCTCTGACGTACACGGTCGTGGTGTACGTGTTCGCCTTCATGGTCCTGCCACGACTGGCCGCCACCGCGCGCACCCACGGCTACGTGACGGGCGCCGATTTCATCCGCGGCAGGTTCGGCAGCCCTGGCTTGGCGCTTGCGGTGGCGATCACCGGGATTCTGGCGACCATGCCGTACATCGCCCTGCAGTTACTGGGCATACGGGCGGTGCTCAGCGTGCTCGGGGTCGAGTCCGACGGTGTGGTGGGAGACCTGGTGCTCACCGTCGTGTTCGCGGTACTTGCCGTGTCAACCTACCGGCACGGGCTGCGCGCGCCCAGTGCCGTCTCCATCGCCAAGGCGATCCTGGTCACGGCGTCCGCGGTGTCGATCGCGGCGCTCGTGTGGACCCGGATCGGTTCACCGGGCGAGCTGTTCGACGCGGCGGAGCAGACAATCACCGCGCGGGACAGCCGATTGAGCGTCGTGCTGGATCCGGCGCTGGGGCCCGCGTACGTGTCGTTGGCACTGGGGTCAGCTCTGGCGCTGTTCGCGTTTCCGCACGTGCTGATGGTCGCCTTCTCGGCCCGCACCGACGACGTCGTTCGACGGTCGACGGTGACGCTGCTCGGCTGGACCGGCCTGCTCGGGCTTTTCGCCGTGTTCGGCGTGGCCGCGCTGGCCTCGAACCTCGTGCCCCCTCCGGGCCGGGCCGACCTTGCCGTACCGATGCTGGTGCACGAGGTGGCACCAGCATGGCTCGCCGGGGCCGTGCTGGGCGCGCTGGTGGTGGCGGCGCTGGTACCGGCCGCTGTCATGTCGATCGGGGCTTCGGCCCTGTTCGCCCGCAATGTTTATGTGGAGTACCTCAACCCGACTGCCACCGCCGAGCAGGAGACCAAGGTGGCCCGGGTGGTGTCGCTGCTCGTGAAGCTTGGCGCCCTGGGCTTTGCCATGGGCCTGCACGATCAGAACGCCATCAACCTTCACCTGCTGGGCGCGGTGTGGGTCCTGCAGACGTTGCCCGCTCTCGTCCTCGGCCTCGCACGCCGGGCACCGCATCGCTTCGCTCTGCTGGCCGGCTGGTTCGTCGGGATGATCGCGGGCACCGCGATGGTCGCCCACGGCGGCTTCTCGCCGACGGTGCTGGTGTCCCTCGGGCCGGTCCACACGCAGCTGTACGCGGGGCTGCTCGGGCTCGCGGTCAACCTCGCGGTCGTCGTCGTGGCCGAGTTGCTGCTGCGCCGATGGGGGCCCGGCCGGGGGCTCGATCGGACGGTGGACCGACGAAATACGCAGAGGCAGCCGGCCACCGTCTCGCGCTCGGTGCCGTCATGAACCTCGACCGGACGCAGCGCCACGGCACCTTGGATCGTCGTAACCAGGATGCGCAATCCGAGATCGTCGGCTCCGGCCCCGACGGCTCGCTGGCGGAGGGCCCCGGCCTTGATCTCCGCGATGTGGAACGCGAAGCCGCCATGGTCGCCCTTTTCGACGGACTGCACGCCCAACTTGTCCGCCTTGCCTTCCTGCTCGGGGCCGACCACGACGCCGAGGATCTGGTCTCCGAAGCGTTCTGCGAGCTACATCGGCGCTGGTACCGGCTGCGTGATCCGGCGGCGGCACCGCAGTACCTCAGATCGATAGTCTGTAATCTGACCCGCATGCACATCCGGCATCTGCAGGTGCGTCGCAGCCATGTCGGGGACGAGATGCCCCCCGGCCGGGCCGGCGTCGTGGACTCGGCGGAATCGTCCGTGCTGCTCAGAGAAGATCAGCGGGCGGTGGTGGTGGCGCTACGGCAACTGCCCGTGCGCCAGCGCGAGGCGCTGGTGCTGCGCTACTGGCTGGACCTGAAGGAAGCGGACATCGCTGGTTCCATGGGGATCAGCGTTGGGGCGGTGAAGTCACACATCTTCCGGGGCATGACCGCCCTGGCCGCGCACATGGGCGCGCCCCGATGACCATCGACGAGACCGAGACGCGGCTGCGGGACACCCTCCAGGTTCTGGCGACCACGGCCGTCACCTCCCCGGACGCATATGCCAACGCCCGCGGTGAGTGGCAGCGGCGGGAGCGGCGCCGGCGATTGTTCAGCGTCATCCTGGCGTTGCTGCTGGTCGGCCTGGCTGACGTGGTCGGGCTCTGGGCCCTCAGCAATCACCATCACACGACGCCGACACCGTACGACAAGCCGGTGGACCCTGGGAACGAGGTCCGGCTTGACACCGTCGTGATCATTCCCTGACCTTGGCCCATCACCGGGCAGCCCGTCGTGGGCCGGGAGCGCGCGCCAGGGCGAGCGCCCGCTGACCCAGCGGACGCTCGCCCTCGCTTCGTGGCCGGTGTCAGGCCATCTTGCCGGACAGTTTCCAGGCCGCGTCGACCAGCCGGTCAACGTCCTGTGTCTGGTGGAACAGGTGGGTGGAGATGCGGACGGGACGATGCGGCTGGGCCGAGCCGATGACGGGGAAATCACTGTTACGGATGGTGATCCCGTACTCGTCGTGCATCCGCGTGACGAACGCGGCCGACTTCTCCGCGTTGAGCACGTCGGTCCGATTGCGGAACGGGTTGAACGAGGTCAGGGCGCAGACCAGGCGAGAGTCGTCCTTCGGGGAGTACAACGACTGCACCCCCCACCGCTCCACGACGAGCTCCTTGAGGTACGACGACAGGCCGACGACGTGGTCCTCGATGCGCTGCCGTCCGATGCGGTCCCACACCCCGCAGACGGTCCTGACTCCTTCGTTCAAGGCAATGCTGCCGTTGCCGACAGACTGGAGGTAGCTGCCGATGTTGTAGCTCGCCGTGTCGGTCGACGAGCGGGGCGGTACGCCGCCCTCCTGCGGATAACTGCTGGAGACAACCGGCCAGAACTCGGGCAGGGGGTTCGGGTTGATCTGGGACAGGACCTTGTTGCGGATGTACAGCACGCCGGTCCCTCCCGGACCGCACTGCCACTTGGCCGCGGAGCCGGCAAGGAAGTCCACGCCGAGCTCGTGGAAGCTGTAGTTCATCATCCCGGGGATGTGCGCCCCGTCCACAACGCTGATCAGTCCGTGTTCCTGCGCCAACTTGGCCAGCATCCGGATCGGCAGCATCGTCCCGGTCTTGTACGTCGGGGCGGAGAACAGCAGGACCTTGGTCCGGGCAGTGATCGCCCGCCGGAACAGCTCCATATAGTCCTCGGCCCGCTGGTCGTTGCCCACGGGCAGGGCCACCTTCCGGATGACGACGCCGTGCCGATCCCGGGCCAGGGCCATCGGGACGAGACCACCCCCGTGCTCGTGATTGGTCGTCAGGATCTCGTCACCCGCGCGCAGATTCAGCCCGGCGATGATCTTCGACATGCCGTCACTGGTGTTGTGCGAGATCACGAGCTCGTCCACGTCGCAGCCGTACCCACGAGCCGCGACGGCCCGGACGTCGGCGAAGTCGCTGTAGGCGGAAAGAGCGTCACGGGCGACGTCCCGATTCGTCTTGTCCAAGGCGTCAAGGACTTCGCGGGGTGGGGAGCCGACGGTCCCCACGTTCATGAAGAGGACCTTCTTGTCGAGGGTGAACAGCTTCTCGACCTGGCGCCAGAAGTTCGCGTCGTTCGCGAGCGGCAACGACGACGACCCGGCAGCGGCCAGCGGGGCTGCCGCCGCGGGAGAGGCGGCGGCGAAATTCAGCCCGGCCGCACCCGCGACGACGGCGCCCGCGCCGGCGCCCATGAATTGGAGAATGCCTCGACGCGAAACGCCCTTGGACGGCGTGTCCCCAGGGACTGGGGCCTTGGTGTTCAGCACAGCAGTGTCCCCCTTCTCGGTGAAGTCAACGCACCGCGATTGCGGAGATCTCGACCTTGGCGTCCTGCGGCACCCGGGCCACCTGAACGGTGGCCCGGGCCGGCGGCTTACTGCCGAAGAACTCGGCGTACGCGGTGTTGAAGCGTGCGAACTCGTTGAGGTCCGCGACATAGACCGTGGTGCTGACGATGTTGTCCAGCGTCATGCCGCCGGCCCGCAGCACGGCATCGAGATTCCTCAGGACCTGGCGCGTCTGGTCCTCGATGGACGCACCGGCGAGGAGCTTGTTCGTGACGGGGTCGATGGGAAGCTGGCCGGACAGGTACAGGGTGTCTCCCACAGCTATGGCCTGGGAGTACGGACCTATCGCCGCCGGGGCGTCCGACGACGTCACCACTCGGTGGCGCTTGCCGCCGTTCTTCTGTTCGCTGGCGTTGGCGGCCGGTTCGTGTCCTGCGATGACGGCACCGGCGGTGCCAGCCAGCGCGCAGGCGAGAACTGCGGCAACCAGGCGAGTCCGTCGAAATCCGGCAATGGAGATTGTAGGAGACACGCGTCTCTCCGCTCTTCGTGGATATCTGCCGACTTTTCGCAGGCCTGCGCGCTTGTCGTCATCCGTAAGTTGCCTCCGGCGCGCCTACGGTTTACCGCCTGGAGCTATTTGTTTGGCCCGATGTCGGTGCCGGCACCGGGGTGACGGGCCTGGCCAACCCGGGAGAGCCGGGCGAAGCGGCGATGGACAAGGCGCAGGCCGCCTCGGCGAGCGGAAGTGGATCCTGGAGGGTGGCTAGGGGAGGAGGCCGGCGCGGCGGGCGGCCACCACGACCTCCAGCCGGGTGTGCGCGCCGAGCTTGCGCATGGCCGAGCGCAGGTAGCTCTTCACCGTCTCGGGACGCAGCCCGAGCTGCCCCGCCACGTCCGCGTTCGTGCAGCCCAGGGCGACGCAGGCCAGCACGTCGGTCTCCCGGGGTGACAGGGCGACGGCCGCCGGCGGCCCGGGGCGGCGTGCCGCGCCGGCGAGCCGGTCGGCGACGGCGTCGAGGCGGTCGCGCAGCTCGGGATCGGCGACCCGGGTCAACAGGCCGCGCAGCTCGGCGTGCGCCTGGCGGACCTGCTCCCACTCCGGCCCGCTCGGGTCCGGGTGGGACGGCACCATCGGCAGGGCGGCCAGCGCCGTCCGCGCGGCGTCCCGGTCGGCGAGCCGGCGTTCCAGGTCCCGCCCGGCGTCGACGGCGGCGGCGACCAGGCGGTCGCCGAGGGGCAGGCGCTGGCGTACGGCGCCGTAGAGGACCGCGCGGACCTCGCGGCGCACCACCACCGGCACGGCGAGCACCGAGCGCAGCCCCTCGGCGGAGACCGGGGCGTCGTACTCGTGGCTGATCGAGCGGGCCGCCGGGTAGTCGTCGACCCGCAGCGGCAGGCCGAGGGCGAGCGCCTTGCCGCCGAGGCCGGCGCCCGCCTGGATGGCGAGGCCGCGCAGCGCGGCCGTGCTGGTGCCGGTCAGCTCGGTGATCGTCATCCGGGGTGGGCCGCCCGGCGCGACCAGCCCGCCGAAGGCGACCGGCAGGCCGGTGCGGCGGCGCAGGGTCAGCAGGCCGCGCCGGACCTCGTCGGCGTCGTCGCGCGGGTAGAGCGTCACCACCTGGCCACCTCCCGCCGGCCACCCCCGTCCGGGGGTGGTGAGACGTGCGTCACCCGGTCGAGGATCAGCGTACTGCGCGCGGCGCCGTCCCCCTCCCGGCCGCGCGCCCCGGACCGGAAGGACACCCCCATGGCCACCGCCAGCACCCAGGCCTTCCGCGAGGCGCGCGACTTTCTGCTCGCGCACCGGACGGACCACGAGACCGCGTACGAGAAGTTCCGCTGGCCCCGGCTGGACGAGTTCAACTGGGCGCTGGACTGGTTCGACGTGTTCGCCGAGGGCAACGACGACACCGCGCTGCGGATCGTCGAGGCGGGCGGCGGCGAGGGAAGCTGGTCGTACGCCGAGCTGTCCCGCCGCTCGAACCGGGTGGCGAACGGGCTGCGCGCCCGTGGCGTCCGCGCCGGGGACCGGCTCATCCTCATGCTCGGCAACCAGCTCGAACTCTGGGAGACCATCCTCGCCGCGATCAAGCTGCGCGCGGTGATCATCCCGGCCACGCCGCTGCTCGGCCCCGCGGACCTGGCCGACCGCCTGGCGCGCGGCGCGGCCCGGCACGTGGTGGTCGGGTCGGAGCACGCCGGCAAGTTCGCCGAGGTGGCCGGCGGCTACACCCGCATCGCGGTCGGCGCCCCGGTCGACGGCTGGCACGATTACGCCGACGCCTACGGCGCCGACGACGTGTTCACCCCGGACGGGCCGACCCGGGCCGGCGACCCGCTGCTGCTCTACTTCACCTCCGGCACCACGGCCCGGCCGAAGCTGGTGGAGCACACCCACGCCTCGTACCCGGTGGGCCACCTGTCCACGATGTACTGGATCGGGCTGCGCCCCGGGGACGTGCACCTGAACATCTCCTCGCCGGGCTGGGCGAAGCACGCGTGGAGCAACGTGTTCGCGCCGTGGAACGCCGGCGCCACAGTGTTCGTCTACAACTCCTCGCGCTTCGACCCGGCCGGGCTGATGGCCGCGATGGACCGGTGCGGGGTGACCAGCTTCTGCGCGCCGCCGACGGTGTGGCGGATGCTGATCCAGGCCGACCTGACCCGGCTCGCCCGCCCGCCGCGCAGCGTGGTCGGCGCGGGGGAGCCGCTGAACCCCGAGGTGATCGAGCAGGTCCAGGCGGCCTGGGGGGTCACCGTCCGGGACGGGTACGGGCAGACCGAGACCACCGCGCAGATCGGCAACCCACCCGGCGCGCCGGTGAAGCCGGGCTCGATGGGGCGTCCGCTGCCCGGCTACGTGGTGCGCCTGGTGGACCCGGTCACCGGGGAGGTGGGCGACGACGGGGAGGTCTGTCTGGACCTGGCGCACCGGCCGACCGCGCTCATGGTCGGCTACCACGGCGACGAGGAGCTGACCGCGACCGCGATGCGCGACGGCTGGTACCACACCGGTGACATCGCCTCCCGGGACGCCGACGGCTACCTCACCTACGTGGGGCGCACCGACGACGTGTTCAAGGCGTCGGACTACCGGGTGTCGCCGTTCGAGCTGGAGAGCGTGCTGCTGGAGCACGAGGCGGTGGTCGAGGCGGCGGTGGTGCCGTCGCCGGACCCGGTGCGGCTGGCCGTGCCGAAGGCGTACGTGGTCCTCGCGCCCGGCTGGGCGCCGGGACCGGAGACCGCGGCGGCGCTGTTCGCGCACTCGCGGGACCGGCTGGCCCCGTACCTGCGGGTGCGGCGGTTGGAGTTCGCCGACCTGCCGAAGACCATCTCCGGCAAGATCCGCCGGACCGAGCTGCGGGCCGCCGAGCGGGACAAGCACGGTGACGCGGAGGCGCGGCCGGCCGGCGAGTACCGCGAGGAGGACTTCCGATGAGCCTGCCGTCCTACGCGAGCGGGATCTCCGACGCGCCGCTGCTGGGCGACACCATCGGCGCCAACCTGGCCCGCGCCGTCGAGGCGTACCCGGACCGGGAGGCCCTGGTCGACTGCCCGAGCGGCCGGCGCTGGACGTACGCCGAACTCGGCCGCGCGGTGGGTGAGCTGGCCCGCGGCCTGCTGGCGGCGGGGGTGGCCAAGGGGGACCGGGTCGGCATCTGGGCGCCGAACTGCGCGGAGTGGGTCCTCGTGCAGTACGCCACCGCCGCGATCGGCGCGATCATGGTGAACATCAACCCCGCCTACCGGCGGCACGAGCTGGAGTACGTGCTGAACCAGTCGGGGGTGAGCCTGCTGGTCTCCTCGCCCGGCTACCGGAGCAGCGACTACCGGGGGATGGTCTCCGAGGTCCGCGACGCCTGCCCGGCGCTGGGCACGGTGGTCTTCGTCGGCGAGTCGAGCTGGGACGACCTGGTGGCCGGCGGGGCGGCGGTGCCCGTCGAGCGGCTGGCCGCGCGGGCGGCGGAGCTGAGCTGCGACGACCCGATCAACATCCAGTACACGTCGGGGACCACGGGGTTCCCGAAGGGCGCGACGCTGTCGCACCACAACATCCTGAACAACGGCTACTTCGTGGGCGAGCTGGTCCGCTACACCGAGCGGGACCGGATCTGCCTGCCGGTGCCGTTCTACCACTGCTTCGGCATGGTGATGGGCAACCTGGCGGCCACCAGCCACGGCGCGTGCGTGATCATCCCGGCGCCGACGTTCGACCCGGCCGCGACGCTGCGGGCGGTCGCCGCCGAGCGGGCCACCTCGCTGTACGGGGTGCCGACCATGTTCATCGCCGAGCTGGCCCTGCCGGACTTCGCCGACCACGACCTGTCCAGCCTGCGTACCGGCATCATGGCCGGCTCGCCGTGCCCGGTGGAGGTGATGAAGCGGGTCATCGACGGGATGCACATGGCCGAGGTGGCGATCTGCTACGGCATGACCGAGACGTCGCCGGTGTCCACCCAGACCCGCCACGACGACGACCTGGACCGGCGGACCGCCACGGTGGGGCGGGTGCTGCCGCACGTCGAGGTGAAGGTGGTCGACCCGGCGACCGGGGTGACCGTGCCGCGGGGCGAGCCGGGGGAGCTGTGCACCCGGGGCTACTCGGTGATGCTCGGCTACTGGGACGAGCCGGAGAAGACGGCCGAGGCGATCGACCCGGCACGCTGGATGCACACCGGCGACCTGGCGGTGATGCGCGACGACGGCTACCTGACCATCGTCGGCCGGATCAAGGACATGATCATCCGGGGCGGGGAGAACGTCTACCCGCGCGAGATCGAGGAGTTCCTCTACCGGCACCCGAAGATCTCCGACGTGCAGGTGGTCGGCGTCCCCGACGAGCGCTACGGCGAGGAGATCCTGGCCTGCGTCATCCTGCGCGACGGGCACGACACGCTCACCGTGGCGGAGATCGCCGAGTTCTGCCGGGACCGGCTGGCGCACTACAAGATCCCGCGGCAGGTACGGGTGATGGACGCCTTCCCCATGACGGTCAGCGGCAAGGTGCGCAAGGTCGAGCTGCGCCAGGCGGGCCCCGCCTGACCGTCACACCCCGGCGCGGCCCGGTTCCGGCCCCGATCCCGGGCGTATCCGGGCCACCCGTTCGTGCAGTGTCGCCAGCGCCGGGCTGACCGTCGCGGTCAGCGGCGTCGGGTCGGCCAGCCGGCGGGCCGGCTCCGGCAGCCAGGCGAGGTCGGCGTCGAAGCGGCCACGGGCGGCGCGAACCGCCTCGGCGGGGTCGACCGGGTCGAGCCGGCGGCCACCGCGCATGACCTGCACCAACAGCGGCTCCCGGCCAGCCGGTGGTGGCTCGTCGCGCAACCCCACCACATCTCCCGCCCCGCCGGTCGGATCACGGAAGACCTGCTTGGCGGCGGGCAGCGTGGCCTTGCCCGGGGACAGCTTCAGCACCGGCCGGTCGCCGTAGGCGACCAACTTGTAGGCGCTGTCCAGCGACGGCGCGTCGTACGAGACGCCCATCCTGGTGCCCACGCCGTACCCGTCGATCGGCGCGCCCTGCGCCACGAGCTCCGCGATGACGTTCTCGTCGAGGCTGCCGCTGGCGATGATCGTGGCCTGCGGCAGCCCGGCGTCGTCGAGGATGGCCCGGGTCTGCCGGGCCAGTGCCGCGAGGTCGCCGGAGTCGAGCCGTACGCCGAGCGGGCCGGTCAACCCGAGTTCGGTGACGACGTCGACGGCGGCCCGGACTCCGGCGGGCGTGTCGTAGGTGTCGACCAGGAAGATCGGGTTCGTGGGGAAGTCGGCGGCGAACGCACGGAACGCCGCCCGCTCGTCGGGGAACGCCTCCACGTACGAGTGGGCCATCGTCCCGGACGGGGTGAGCCCGTACCGCATGGCGGCCTCGACGTCGCTGGTCGCGGCGAAGCCGGCGATGGCCGACGCCCGGGCCACGCCCGCGCCGGCCTCGATGCCGTGGGTGCGGCGGAACGCGAAGTCGACCAGCTGCGCGCCGGCGGCGGCGAGCCGGCAGCGGGCCGCCTTGGTGGCCACCGTGGTGTGGAACGTGATCAGGTTCAGCACGCCGGTCTCCACCAGTTGCGCCTCCGCGATCGGCGCGGTGACCTCCAGCAGCGGCTCGTCGGCGAACACCACCCGGCCCTCCGGCACGGCCCACACGTCCCCGGTGAATCGCATCCCGGCCAGCGCCGTGAGGGCCGGCTGGTCGAAGCCGACGACGTCGCGCAGGTAGCTCAGCTCGGCGTCGTCGAAGGCGAAGCTCTCCAGGAACGCCAGCGCCTCGGCCAGCCCGGCGGCGACCAGGAAGCCGCGCCGGTCCGGCAGCCGGCGGACGAAGAGGCTGAACGTGGCGTGCTCCGTCATGTCCCGGCGCAGGTAGCTGGCCGCCATCCGCAGCTCGTACAGATCGGTACGCAGGCCCGTCATGCCACCTCCTCCACCACGCCCCCCACTGTGATCCATCCGGTGGCGGGGCGTACCGGAAACGGGAGATCCGGCACGGGCGGCGGCCGCCCGCCGCCGGCGGCTCAGCCGGGGCCGGCGGCCCGCCAGAACTGGCGGGGCGCGTAGCCCTCGCGGCGCAGCCAGTGCTCGGTGTAGACGATCCGCTCCGCCGGCACCACGACCAGCGGGCCGGCCGGGGGCTCGTCCAGCGACCGGGACCGTTCCACGTGGTCGGACTGCCACCGGTACGCCGGCCAGTGGTGGTCGAAGTCCGGGTCGCCGGGGTGCAGCACCCGGGCCCGGCCGAAGACCTGCGCGCCGCGGCTGCTGGCCTGGCCGACCAGGGGCGCGAAGATCCCGATCGAGACGCGCGGGTCGGCGGCGAGGTTGCGCATCTTCGGCGAGTCGGCGACGGCCGTGAACATCAGGGTGAGGTCCAGGTGGAAGTAGCGCACCGGGGTGGCCAGCGGGCCGTCCGGGCCGGTGGTGGCCAGCACGCACATGTTCTGCGTGGAGAGCAGGTGGAGGATGCGTTCCTGCAGGCGGTCGCGGTCGAGGCGGGCGGTGGGGGAGGGACCGGCGAGCCAGGGGTTGGTGACGGGCATGGGTGATCTTCTCATGCCCGGCGACCGGGTCGGCGCTGCGCCGTTGCCGGAGTTGATCACATGGCGTAGCGTCGTCGACCGTGAACACCGGACCGGCGCCACGCCACGCACGGATCGGCGACCCGGTGGACGGCTGATCGCCGGGCGGGTGCGGAAAAGGCACCCCCGCGGTCCGGCACGCGGGCCTCCCCGCGCCTTCGCGCGACAGGTCCCGTCCAGTGCCGAACAACAGCGAGGTCAGCCGAATGACAGTCACGTTCAACCACACCATCATCGCCGCCAAGGACCGCCACGAGTCGGCCCGATTCTTCCGGGAGCTGCTGGAAGTTCCCGAAGCCCCGTCCTGGGGCGTGTTCACCAACATCCAGCTCGACGGTGGCGTACTGCTTCAGTTCGCCGAGCCGCCGGTGGAGATCCAGATGCAGCACTACGCCTTCCTGGTCGACGAGGATCTGTTCGACCGGGCGTATCGGCGGCTGTGTGACCGCGGCATCACGCACTGGGCCGATCCGCAGATGCGCCGCCCCGGCGAGATCAACAATGAGCACGGTGGTCGCGGCGTCTACTTCAAGGATCCCGCGGGTCACGCGATCGAGTTGATCACCCGCCCGTACCTGTAGCCGGGATGCTCGCCGGCCGGGCCGACCGGGAACCCCGTCGGTCCGGCCGGTGGGTTCGCTCGCCGCACGGGGGCGACAGCCGGATCGCCGGGGCCCTCTGACGGGCACAGTGGACGCTAGGGTCTGGGTCCATGCGGTATCGACTCCTGGGCAACACCGGCCTGCGCGTGTCCGAGCTGTTCCTCGGAGCGATGACCTTCGGCGAGCAGGGTGGCGTGGGCGCACCGCTGGACGAGTGCCGCCGGATGCTCGACCGGTACGCCGACGCGGGCGGCAATGTGGTGGACACGGCGATCAACTATCGCGCGGGCGCCAGCGAGGAGTTCCTCGGCGAGCTGCTGACCGGCCGCCGGGACCGGTTCGTGCTGGCCACGAAATACACCGTCTCCCGCGACGGCGGTGACCCCAATGCCGCCGGCAACCACCGCAAGAACCTGGTGCTGTCCCTGGAGACCAGCCTGCGGCGGCTGCGTACCGACTACCTCGACCTGTACTGGGTGCACCTGTGGGACCGGCACACCCCGGTCGAGGAGACCATGCGGGCACTCGACGACGCGGTCCGCGCCGGCAAGATCCTCTACGTCGGCATCTCCGACACCCCCGCCTGGGTGGTGTCGCGGGCCAACGTGCTGGCCGAGTGGCGCGGGTGGACGCCGTTCGCCGGGCTCCAGGTGCCCTACAGCCTGCTCAACCGGGACGCCGAGCGGGAGCTGCTGCCGATGGCCGAGGCGAGCGGGATGACCGTGGCGGCGTGGAGCCCGCTCGCCGGTGGCATCCTCTCCGGCAAGTACACGCGGCGCGAGGCGGCCGACAGTGCTCGCCTGTCCACCGCCACTCTCACCGAGCGCGACCACGCGGCGGCCCGCGCCGTCCAGGAGGTCGCCGACGAGCTCGGCGCCACCCCGTCGCAGGTCGCCCTGGCCTGGGTACGTGCCCGCTCACGCGCCGTGCACCCGATCGTCGGCGCACGCTCCGTCGAGCAGCTCACCGACAATCTCGGGGCGCTCGACGTCGACCTTCCCGACGAGGCGGTCCGGCGCCTCAGCGCCACCACCGAGATCGAGCTGGGCTTCCCGGCCGACTTCATCGGGCAGACCAGCGGCTGGGTCTTCGGCGATGCCGGCGATCGGGTCGACGGCCGCCGCTGACCGGGGCGGGACGCGCGGAAACCCGGTTCGGCTAGCACTCGACCCCTGGTAGGTTCGCTCGCCGTGGCGGGGACGGCGGGGGATCGGCTCGACGGGCGGTTCGCCCGGCTCTGGACGGCGAGCACCATGTCGGCGCTGGGCAGCGGGATGGCCACGGTGGCCGCCCCGCTCTACGTGGCCTCGCAGACCGACGACCCGCTGACCGTGTCGGCCGGCGCCGCCGTGGCGTGGCTGCCGTGGCTGCTGTTCGCGCTGCCCGGCGGGGTGCTGGTGGACCGGGTGGACCGGCGCCGGCTCATGGTGGTCATCGACTGGGTGCGGGTGGCCGTGCTGGCCGTCCTGGCCGCCGCGCTGGTCACCGGCCGGGCCGGGGTGCCGCTGCTCTACGCGGTGCTGTTCGTGGTCAACACCGGCGAGGTGGTGTTCCGCACCGCCGCCCAGGCGGTCGTGCCGGCCGTGGTGCCCCGGTCCCGCCTGGAACGGGCCAACGGCTGGCTGGGCGGCGGCACGCAGATCATGCAGAACATGGTCGCCGGGCCGCTCGGCGGCTTCCTTTTCGTGCTGGCCGCGGCCATCCCGTTCGCCGTGAACGCCGGCACGTACGCGCTCAGCGCCGTCCTCGTCGGGCTGCTCGCCGGGTCGTACCGGGGCGCGCCGGGTGCGGGCGGGCGCCGCTCGGTCCGCGCGGAGGTCGCCGAGGGGTTTCGCTGGCTGCTGTCCCAGCGGCTGCTGCGCACCATGGCCCTGTTGATCGGGCTGCTGAACGTCACCCTGACCGCCGCCCTCGCGGTGCTGGTGCTGCTCGCCACCGACCGGCTCGGCCTCGGCTCGGTCGGCTACGGGGCGCTGTTCACCTGCATGGCCGTGGGCGGGCTGCTCGGGTCGGCGGTCGGCGACCGGCTGATCGCCGCCATCACCGCCACCTGGACCGTGCGGGTGGGCCTGCTGATCGAGGCCGGCCTGCACCTGGCCCTGGCCGCATCGCGCAGCGCCGTGGTGGTCGGGGTGGCGCTGTTCGCCTTCGGGGTGCACAGCGCGTTGTGGAACATCGTCGCCAACTCGCTGCGCCAGCGGCTCACCCCACCCGCGCTGATGGGCCGGGTGGGCAGCACCACCCTGTTCGTCGCGGCGGGCGGCAACTGTGTCGGGGCGCTGCTCGGCGGCCTGCTCGCCGACCGGTACGGGATCACCGCGCCGTACTGGGTGGGGCTCGTGGTGGCCGTCGCGGTGATCGGTACGACGTGGCGGGTGTTCGACCGGGCCACCGTGGCCGCCGCGTACGCCGACCCGGCCCCGGAGGGCCGGGACACCCCGGCGACCGTCGCCTGAGGGGCGACGCCTCAGGACGGTGGGGGCACCGGCAGGGTGACGCCCTGCACGGCCGCCTGGTGCGCCAGTTCGATCAGCTCGACCACCCCGACCGAGTCCATCGGGTCCACGGGCAGCGGGGCGCCGTCCCGCAGCGCCGCCACCAGCTGCGCGTAGAAGTCCTGGTAGCGGCCCGCGTCGGTGGGCACCGCCCGCAGTTCACCGTCGGCGCCGAGCCGGCCGTACCGGTCGGGGTCGACCTCGCCCCAGCCGGGCGTGCCGGGCCGGCCGCCGTCGCGCAGCGCCGCCTCCTGCGGGTCGAGGCCGTACGCGGTGTAGGCGGCGCGGTCGCCGAGCACCCGGAAGCGCGGGCCGAGCTGGGCGGTCACGGCACTCATCCACAGGTGGGAGCGGACCCCGCCGGCGTGGGTGAGCGCGACGAACGCGTCGTCGTCCACCTCGGCGCCCGGCCGGCGCCGGTCCACCTCGGCGTAGACCCGCTGCACCGGGCCGAACAGCCGCACCGCCTGGTCGACCAGGTGGGCGCCGAGGTCGAACAGGGCGCCGCCGGCCTCGCCGGGCGCGGCGCTCTCCCGCCAGCCGGGCTTGATGGCCGGCCGCCACCGCTCGAACCGGGACTCGAAGCGGGCCACCCGGCCCAGCTCGCCGGCCTCGACCAGCCGGCGCACGGTCAGGAAGTCGCCGTCCCAGCGGCGGTTCTGGAACGCGGTGAGCGGCACGCCGGCGGCGGCCGCCTCCGCGACCAGCGCGCGCCCCTCGGCGGCGGTCGGCGCGAGCGGCTTGTCGACCACCACCGGCAGCCCGGCCGCCACGGCGGCCCGGGCCATCGGCACGTGCAGCCGGTTCGGCGTGGCCACCACGACGAGGTCGAACGTGTCGGCGGCCTGCCAGAGCTGGTCGGCGTCGTCGAGCACCCGGGCGTCCGGGTGCTCGGCGTGGACCTGCGCGCGGCGCTCCGGGTCCCGGGTGACCACCGCGTCGAGCCGTAGGCCGGGCGTGGCGGCGACCAGCGGGGCATGGAACACCCGCCCCGCGATCCCGTATCCCAGCAAACCCACCCGCAGCGGCGCCTGCGCCATGCCGTCCCCCGTCCTCGATGATCCCCTGCGAATCTACGCGGCGCACCGGGCGCGGGACGGCGGGTCCCGGGCGGCGGCCCACCCGGGGGTGTGGCAGCGTGGGCGGGTGCATCCCATTCCGGTCGAGGTCGACGTCGCGCTGGTGGGCGGCGGTGGCGCCGCCTCCCTGGTGCTGGCCGCCCTGGACCGGCACGGCGTGACCGGCCTGCGGGTCGCCGTCGTCGACCCGGTCCGCAAGCGCGGCCAGGACCGCACCTGGGCGTTCTGGGGCGCCCCGGGCGGCGACCTCGACCCGCTGTTGAGCGCGAGCTGGTCGGAGGTCGACGTGGTCACGCCCGCCGCCCGCCGCGTCCTGCCGCTCACCCCGCTGCGGTACGCCATGCTCCGCTCCGCCCCGGTCTACGACCGGGCTGCCGCGGCCGAGGGGCGGCTGGGCGCGGTGCGGATCGGCGCGCCGGCCGGCGTGCTGGCCGACGACGGTCACCGGGTGACCGTCCACGACCCGGAGGGGCGGCCGCTGGTGCGGGCCGGCTGGGTGCTGGACTCCCGGCCCCGCCCGCCGGCCCGGCCCGGGCGGACGAGCTGGTTGCAGCACTTCCGCGGCTGGTGGCTGGCGGCCGACGGGCCCACCTTCGACCCGGGCCGGGCGGTGCTCATGGACTTCCGCACCCCGCAGCCCGCCCGGGGCGTCTCCTTCGGCTACGTGCTGCCGGTCGACGACCGGTACGCCCTGGTCGAGTACACCGAGTTCGGCCCGACCGTGCTCACCGACGCGGGCTACGACGCGGCGCTGCGCGGGTACGCCGGCCTGCTCGGCCTGGACCTGTCCGCGCTGCGGGTCCGGGAGGTGGAGAACGGGGTGATCCCGATGACCGACGGCCCGTTCGTGCCCCGCCCGTCGCCGCGGGTGGTCCGGCTCGGCACCGCCGGTGGCGCCACCCGCCCGTCCACCGGCTTCACGTTCTCCGCGATGCTCCGGCAGGCCGAGCAGGTGGCCCGGGCCCTGGCGGCGGGCCGGCCGCCGGTGCCGGCGCCCGCCTACCCGGGGCGGCACCGGTGGATGGACGCGGTGGCGCTGCGCGCCCTGGACCGGGGGCACGTCGGCGGGGTGGCGTTCTTCGAGCGGCTGTTCGACCGCAACCCGCCGGAGCGGGTGCTGCGTTTCCTCGACGGGACCACCTCGCCGACCGAGGACCTGGCGGTGATGCGGTCCAGCCCGCTGCTGCCGATGACCGGCGCGGTGCTCGGCGACGCGGCCGGCCGGCTGGGCGCCCGGTGGCGCCGCGGCCCGGCCTCCGCTCCCGTTCCGGAGGCCGGGCCGGGCGCCCCCGGTCAGGCCGGCTCGTAGCGGGCGATCACGACGCGCCCGGTGGTGGCGACGCTGTCGGTCAGCCGCAGCGCGCCCGGTTCGCCGTCCGGGCCGAACCGCCGCCGGGTCCGACAGCGGTCAGCGGCCGAGTTCCGCGGCGACGCGGTCGCGGACCAGCACCCGCAGCCGCTCCATCGGGTCGCCGTCACCGGCGCCCAGCCGGTTGCGCACCGCCGCCACGGTCAACCCCAGTGCCGGGTACGCGAACGCGAGGCTGCCGCCGCTGCCGGCCGTGCCGAACGACCCGTCGGCGTCGACCGCGTAGCCGAGGCCGAACGTCGCCTCCTGCCCGAACACCCACTCCTCGGCGCGCACCGCCGGCGCGGAAACCTCCCGGAGCCGTTCGGGCGAGATCAGCCGCACCCCGTCGACGGGTCCGAGCAGCGCCGCGTACATCCGGGCGACCGCGCGGGCGGACATCGTCCCCACCGCCGGCACGTCGGCGCGGAGCACCTCGGGGCGGCTGCCCGTCGTGGTGTCCGGCCGGACGTGCGGCGGGGCCACCGCGTCGAAGTTCGGCAGGTTCTCGCCCGCCCAGGCCATGAGGGCGGCCAGGCCGGCGTCCTCCAGCCGGGCCAGCCGGGGCAGGTCGGCCTCCGGCACGCCGAGGAACAGCTCGCCGGTCACGCCGAGCGGCCCGGACACCTCCTCGGCCAGCACCTGCGAGACCGGCTTGCCGGTGACCCGCCGGACCACCTCGCCGACCAGCCAGCCCCACGTCCAGGCGTGGTACGCCAGCCGCTCGCCGGGCGCCCAGATCGGCTCGGCGTCGGCGAGCAGCCCGCACATCCGGTCCCAGTCGGTGAAGTCCGCCGGGGTGATGTCGGCGGGCAGGGCCGGCAGCCCGGCCGTGTGGGTGAGGGCGTGCCGCAGGGTGATGCCGTCCTTGCCGTGCCGCGCGAACTCCGGCCACACCTCGGCGATGCGCAGGTCGTAGTCGAGCCGCCCGCGCTCGGCGAGCACGTGCACGACCGTGGCGGTGAGCCCCTTGCCGGTGGACACGGCGTGCACCGGCGTGCCGGCGGTCATGGGCCGGCCGGTGGTGGTGTCGGCCAGCCCGGCCTGCTCCTCGACGATCGGCGCGCCCGCGACGTACGCGGCCACCTGCACTCCGGCCTCCCGCCCGGAGGCGACCAGCTCGTCGACTGCCGCGCGTACCTCGGCCCGCAGGCCGTCCCAGCGTCCGTCCATGATCAGCGACCCTGCCAGACCGTCCCGCCGGTGTCCCGCGGTTTTCCGGCGCCGGCCGGCCGCCGGGCGGGTCGGGTGGTCCCGCGCCGGGGCGTACCGGGTAGGTTGCCGGCATGGTGGAGGCGGCGGCCGGCGGGGTCGTGGAGATCTGGACCGACGGTGCGTGCAGCGGCAACCCGGGCCCCGGCGGGTGGGGCGTCCTGCTGCGCTGGGGCGGGCACGAGCGCGAGCTGTGCGGGGGCGAGGCCACCCCGACCACCAACAACCGGATGGAGCTGACGGCCGCGATCCAGGCGCTGGAGAGCCTCACCCGCCCGGTCACCGTGCGGCTGCACACCGACAGCACGTACGTGCGCAACGGCATCACCGGCTGGCTGGCCTCCTGGAAGCGCAACGGCTGGCGGACCGCCGCGAAGCAGCCGGTGAAGAACGCCGACCTGTGGCAGCGGCTGGAGGCGGCCTGCGCCCGGCACGACGTGACCTGGCTCTGGGTGAAGGGCCACAACGGGCACCCGGAGAACGAGCGCGCCGACGCGCTGGCCAACCGGGGGATGACCGAGGCGCGGGCGGCGGCGGTGGTCGCTCGCTGAGCCGGGCGGGTTGTGTCGACCTCGGTCGATGGGTAACGTAGCGGATCGATGCCGTCACGGACAGTCGCCCTCCTGGAGGTGTCCGCGTGACCGTTGCTCCCCTCACCGACCTGCCGCTCTGGCCACCGACCAACCTCGACCGTGACCCGCTCGTCCCGCTCGACGCGGGGGAGCGGCGGCGGTTCGCCGGTCCGGTCACCCGGGTCCGGCTCCCCACCGACGCCACGGCCTGGCTGGTGACCCGGCACGCCGACGTCAGGCAGATGCTGCGCCACCCCGCGTTCAGCGCCGACCTGACCCGCCCCGGCTTCCCCCTGCTGCGCCGGGTCGCGCCCGGCGCGTTCGGCGACCGCCGGGGCGGGTTCATCCGGATGGACGGCGCCGAGCACGCCCGGCTGCGCCGGATGCTCACCGCCGAATTCATGATCAGGAACGTGCGGCGGATCGAGCCGCTGATCCGGCAGACGGTCGACCGGGCACTGGACGACCTGCACGCCGCCGGCCCACCCGCCGACCTGGTCACGCACGTCGCCCTGCCGGTGCCGTCGATGGTGATCTGCCACCTGCTCGGCGTCCCCTACGCCGATCACGAGTTCTTCCAGGAGCGCAGCCGCACGCTCATCGACCGCGACGCTCCGCCCGACCGGGTCCAGCGGCACGTGCGGGAGCTGCGCGACTACCTGCACCGGTTGGTCGAGGCGAAGCTGGCCGCCGGGGAGCGCGCCGACGACCTGCTCAGCCGGCTGGCCCGCGACCGGGTCGACACCGGGGAGCTGGCCGTCGACGAACTGGTCGGCATGGCGGTGCTGCTGCTCATCGCCGGCCACGAGACGACCGCCAACATGATCGGCCTGAGCACCCTGCTGCTGTTGCGCCACCCCGCCCGGTACGCCGCGCTGCGCGACGACGCCGGGCACGCCGAGGGCCTCGTCGACGAGCTGCTGCGCTACCTCAGCATCGTGCGCACCGGCCTGCCCCGCCTCGCCACCGAGGACGTCGAGATCGGCGGGCGGCTGATCCGGGCCGGCGAGGGGGCCATCGCGGTGCTGTCCCTGGCCAACCGCGATCGGACCGCCTTCGACCGGCCGGACGAGTTCGACCCCTACCGGGCCGCGCAGCAGCACGTCGCGTTCGGCTTCGGGGTGCACCAGTGCATCGGCCAGCCCCTCGCCCGCGCGGAGTTGCGGATCGCGCTGGTGGAGCTGGCCCGGCGGTTCCCCCGACTGCGGCCGGCCGCCACCGCGGGGCGGCTGCCGACCCGGGACAGCTCGGTCGTCTACGGCCTCGACGCGCTGCCGGTGACCTGGTGAGCGGGGCCGTGCGGGTCCGGGTGGACCGGGACCGCTGCTGCGGGGCCGGCAACTGCGTGGTGACCGCGCCGGAGGTGTTCGACCAGGACGACGCGGACGGCCTCGTGCTGCTGCGCCGGGCCGAACCGCCCGCCGACACGGCCGACCGGGTGCGGCTCGCCGTGGAGCTCTGCCCGGCCGGGGCGATCACCGTGGCGCCCCGGCCGGTGCCGGAGCGCTCCTCGACACCGTGAGGCGCCGGGCCGCTCACCGCTCGGGGCGGCCCTCCTCGATCTCCTCCGGCTCGTTCGCCGGGTCGGTGGTGCCGGAGACGTCGGCCACGTCGTAGCCGGCCCGGCTGATCTCCCGGGCGGAGCGGCGATCCTCGGCCGGCAGGTCGGCGAAGTCGTCGCCGGTGTCGTCGGTGCTGTGCATCGACTCACCCGGCGGGCGCAGCGACGCCTCGTACGCGGTCGCGCCGTCGGGCTCGTCGGTGGCGGCGCGGCCGAAGGACTCTTCACTCGTCATGTGGCACTTCTGCCCATCCCGGGCGGGGACAAACGCTCACCGGGCCGCGTCCGGGTGCGTCGGCATCGAGGAGCCGCCGGAGCTGCTGCCGGAGGACCCGCCGGCCACGCCGGAACCGTCGTCCTCGGTCACCTCGTCCGGTTTCGGCGCACCCGGCTCCGGCGCGGGCACGTCGGTGTCCGCCTCCACCTGGACGAGCCGGGCCTGGCCGGCCTCGTCCTCGGCGTGCGCCGGGTCGACCGGTTGCCTGCTTTGCCGTGTCTCGTATTTCACTGGCCGTGTCTCGGGCTTCACCGGTCGCCTCCCGTCCGTCGCGCGGTGACGCCGCCTACCCGGCGGGGTCGCCGCGAAACCCGGCCGCCCCGTCCCGGCGAACGGGGGTGCCGTCATCGGCGACGCCGGCCCCCGGAGCGGCCGCCCGCCGGGCGCCCGCCTCCCGCCCGCCCGCCGGACGACCGCGTGGCCCCGGGCGACCCGACCGGGGTGACGGTCAGGGACCAGTGCGCCGGACGGCGCAGGCCGCGCGGCAGGACCGTGCCGTGGTCGCCGCGGGCCGCGTCGAGCTGGGACTGGTGCACGAACAGGCAGTCGCCGAGGTCGGCGCCGCGCAGGTCCGCGCCGCGCAGGTCCGCCCCGGTCAGGTCGGCCGCGCCGAGGTCCGCGCCGCGCAGGTCCGCGCCGATGAGGCAGGCGCCGCGCAGGTTCGCGCCGGCCAGCCCGGCGCGCCGCAGGTCCACCCCGATCAGCACGGCGCCCCGCCGGTCCACGCCGGCCCGGCCGGCGCGGGCCTGTTCGCCGGCCCGGGACAGCAGCCGGTTGACCCGCTCCCGGTGCGCGTCGACGTCGACGGCGAGCAGCTCCTCCGGGGTGCCGTCGGTGAGCCGTCCCGTCTCGGTGAGGGCGGCGGCCAGCTCGTCGCGCAGCGGCCCGGCCGGGGTCAGCGCCACGGCCTCGGTCAGATACCAGAGCAGCTCGTGCAGCGGCCGCATCACCGCGAAGGTGTCGAACATCCGCCGCGCGGTCGCCGGGTCGTCCCGCCAGTCCCGCCCGCCGAAGGTGCCCTGGGCGACGTGCTGGCCGGCGCCGAAGCAGTCGAAGACGGTGCAGCCGGCGAAGCCGCGCCGGCGCAGGTCCCGGTGGATGCCGCAGCGGGAGTCGGCGCCCAGGTTCGGGCAGGGCCGCCCGGCGGGCTTGTCGATGGCGAAGTCGGCGGACGCGGCGAACGCCGGCGCGACGCAGCAGATCCCGAAGCAGCGCGCGCAGTCGGCGCGCAGCTCGCGGGCGCCGCCCGCCGCCCGCTGGTCCACCGCCTCCGACACCCGCCCGGCCTCCCGCCACTGTCCGGCGCGCCCCTCGCGCCCACCGCCATTCTCCGCCGGGTCCGCCGCGCCCGGCCGGCGGGGCGCGGCGGTGTGACGGACCCGGGCGCGGCGCCCGCGCGGGGCGGGCGCCGGCCCTCCGGCTCAGAAGTCGAACAGCACGTCGGTGCCGCGCAGCAGGTGGCACCGGTTGTCGAAGGTCCGGGTGTACGCGACCGGCCGGTCCTGCCAGAAGCCCACCGCGCGGGCGGTGACCGGGGCGTACTCCCGGGTGCAGGGGCCGGGCTGCACCTCGAGGGCGTCGAGGTGGCCGTCGACCCGGGCCACGAGCCGGCACGCGGTCGCCGGGTCGGGGTGCAGCCCGCCCTCGGGGCCGCAGGTCAGCACGGTGGCGCGGACGTCGCCGCCGCCGGCGTCGACGGTGAGCAGCAGCGCCGACGGGGTCTCGGGGCCGGGGCGGGGCGCCGCGGCGGCCGCCGTGGGCGCGGCGGTCAGGGCGAGGCCGCCGAGCACGGCGGCCAGGGCCAGCGCGGCGGTACGTGGGGCGAAGGGCATGTGTCGTCCTTCCGTCGGGGCCCCGGGGTGGGGGCCGGGCGTCGGCCCGGCCGTCGTGCGACCGGACCGACGAGAACCCTAAGTGGACGGTGTGAACGCACAGCGTCACGAAGTGTTACACCGTTTCACCCCCGGCCGTCGGTGGGTGTGACACGCAGCCTCACACCGACCGCCACCCGTCGTCGGGCAGGGACGACGCCTGGGGGCCCATCATGAGCATCCCGCCGTCCACCGGCCAGGACGCCCCGGTCACGTACGCGGCGGCCGGCGAGGCGAGCAGCGCCACCACGGCCGCCACCTCCCGGGCGTCCCCGGGCCGCCCCACCGGCACGCCCGGGCGCTCCTGGGTGAACGGGTCGACGTCCTCCTGCCCGGTCATGGGGGTCGCGATCTCGCCGGGGGCGACCGCGTTGACGGTGATCCCGTCGGCCGCCAGTTCCTGCGCCATCACCTTGGTGAGCAGTCCCAGCCCGCCCTTGGCCGCGCAGTACGCCGACGAGCCGACCCGCGGGGCGTGCTCGTGCACGCTGGTGATGCTGATGATCCGGCCGCCCCGGCCGGCCGCGCGCATGCGCCGGGCGGCCCGCTGGGAGCAGAGGAACGGCCCGTCCAGGTCCACGGCGAGCACCTCCCGCCACTGCTCCCAGGCCACGTCGACGAAGGGCGTGGCCAGCCCGGTGCCGGCGTTGTTGACGAGCACGCCGAGCCCGCCGAGCCGGTCGGCCAGTTCGTCGACGACCGCCGCGCCCTCGGGCAGCCGGGTCAGGTCCATCTCGGCCACCTCGCAGCGGCGGCCGGTGGCGCGTACCTCACCGGCGGTGCGCTCGGCGCCGTCCGGGTCGCCGTACCAGGTGATGCCGATGTCGAAGCCGGCCTCGGCGAGCGCCACGGCGCACGCCTTGCCGATGCCGGAGTCCGCGCCGGTCACGACGGCGATCCTGTCGTATTCCTCGTATCGCTGGGGCATGCTGCCGCACTACCCGGATCGGGCGGGCTGAATCGGACGGGGTGTAACCGCTCGCGACCGGGGTAGCCGGGCCGGATGGACCTGGTCGAGGAGTCGCCGTACCGGTTCCGGATCGACCGGCACGAGCCGATGCGGGTGCCGGGCGTGGTCTTCGCCTCCCGCGCGCTGCTGCCGGACGCCGGGGCGGACAGGTCGCTGGAGCAGGTGGCGAACGTGGCCACCCTGCCCGGCATCGTGGACGCCTCCTACGCCATGCCGGACGTGCACTGGGGCTACGGCTTCCCGATCGGCGGGGTCGCCGCCACGGCCGTCGAGGACGGGGGAGTGGTCTCGCCCGGCGGGGTCGGCTTCGACATCTCCTGCGGGGTGCGGCTGCTCACCGCCGACCTGGACCGGGCCGCGCTGCGCCCGCGGCTGGACGCCGTCATGGACGGGCTGAGCGAGTCCACCCCGCGCGGCATGGGCAAGGGCGCCGTGTGGCACCTGACCGACCGGGCCGAGCTGGACGCGGTGCTGCGCGGCGGCTCCCGGTACGCCGTCGAGCGCGGCTTCGGCGTCCAGCGGGACCTGGACCGCTGCGAGGACCAGGGCGCGGTGGGCGACGCGAACCCGGCCCAGGTGAGCGAGCGGGCGGTGGAGCGGGGCGCCCGCCAGGTGGGCAGCCTCGGCTCCGGCAACCACTTCCTGGAGGTGCAGGCGGTGGAGGAGGTCTACGACGAGGCCGTGGCGGAGGCCTTCGGGCTGCGCGCCGGCCAGGTCTGCGTCATGATCCACTGCGGGTCGCGGGGGCTGGGCCACCAGATCTGCACGGACTACGTGCGGGAGATGGAGAAGGTGATGCCCCGGCACGGCATCCACGTGCCCGACCGGCAGCTGGCCTGCGCGCCGGTCTCGTCCCACGAGGGCCGGGCCTACCTCGGGGCGATGGCCGCCGCGGCCAACTACGCCCGCGCCAACCGGCAGCTGCTCGCCCACGCCGCCCGGCAGGTGTTCGCCCGGGTCACCGGTTGCGACCTCGACCTCGTGTACGACATCTCGCACAACCTCGCCAAGATCGAGACGCACGACGTGGACGGGGCGCCGCGCCCGCTCTGCGTGCACCGCAAGGGCGCCACCCGGGCCCTCCCGCCGGGACACCCCGAGCTGCCCGACGACCTGCGCCCGGCCGGGCAGCCGGTCCTCATCCCCGGCTCCATGGGCACCGGCTCGTACGTGCTCACCGGCGTGGCCGGCTCGCCGGCCTGGGCGTCCACCTGCCACGGGGCGGGCCGGGTGCAGAGCCGCAAGCAGGCCACCAGGGCGGTCGCCGGGCACGACCCGCGCCGCGAGCTGGAGGCGCAGGACATCGCGGTGCGGGGCGCCAGCCGGCGCGGGCTGGCCGAGGAGATGCCGGCCGCGTACAAGGACGTCGCCGCCGTGGTGGCGGCGGCCGAGGGGGCCGGGCTGTGCCGGAAGGTGGCGCGGCTCGTGCCGCTCGGCGTGGTGAAGGGCTGAGCCGGCTCACACGTCCAGCGTCACCGCGCAGCGCCAACCGGTGGGCTCCGCCGCGAAGCGCAGCTCGTGCAGGGACACCGCCTTGGGAACCGCGCCCACCAGCTCCACCGCGTCGGTGCCGGTGGTCCGCCAGCGCACCGCCAGGCCGCCGTCGTCGGCCGGACGCACCTCGGTCTCCAGCGGCAGCTCGTCCGCCGTCTCCAGCCGGAAGATCACCTCGTCGAGGACGCCGACCAGCAGGTCCGCGTCGGCGCCCGGCGGCACCCGGAACCCGGTCTCCCCGTCGGCGACCGCCCCCGCGGTGTCCACGAAGGTGTCCACCAGCGCGGTGACCGCCTCGGCCACGCAACCCTCCCGGTCCGGCGCCCACGCCTCGATGCGCACGTCGGCGGTGTGCGGGATGTTCCGGTGCCCGCGGGCCGGTCGTCGCTCCATGCCCCGATCATGCCGCCGCCCGTCCGGCGCCCCACCGGTTTCGACGACCTGATGAGGACCGTTCCCCCGGCTGACCCGGCGGCGGGCGCGCCGCCGCGCACACCGGCCGGCGGCTAGCGGCCGGCGGCGGCCGCGCCGGTCCGCTCGGACACCACGAAGTCGGGCGCCCCGGCGGTGAGCACCGCCGTCCGGGTCGGTGCCGCCCAGTCCGCGGCCAGCGCGGCGGCCAGCTCCGCGAGCATCCGGGGCACGACCCGGGGCCCGTCGTCGTGCATCGCCTCGATCACGACCAGCACCTCGGTGGTTTCCGCGCGCACCGCCGACGCGCCGCTCTGCCGGTGGGTCCAGCGCCGGGAGTGGGCCCGGCCGGCCGCGTCGGCGAAGATCAGCTCACCCGGCTCCGGATGCTCCTCGTCCCCGCCGAGGGTCCGGTAGACCTCCGTGCCGAGAGCCGGGCGCACGGTCAGGTCACCGGTGATCCGGGCGAGATCCAGCACGGCCACCGGCACGGCGTGACCGAGGGAGAGGGCGTTGCCCAGGTCGACCAGCGGGTGCAGCCGGGGCAGCGTCCCCTCGCGGCGGAACCGGCGCAGCAGCGACTCGGCGGCGCACCGGTAGCGGGTCGGCGGCGAACCCGCCCGGGCGAAGGCCCGCCGCCAGGCCTGGATCTCGGGGAAGCCACCCTCCGTGCCGCCGGCGAGGCGGGCCCGGGCGGTGTCGGCGTACCGGGCGAGCCGCGGCGTGACGTCGACGCCGGGGGTGATGCCGGTGGCGTGCAGGACGCCGCAGGTCAGTTCGGGAAAGGTCGACCAGACCTGCGGGGAGTGCCGGAAGCGCACGGGAGGCTCCTATCGGGCGGTGAGGGCCAGGCCGAGGCCCAGGGCGAGGAAACTGCCGGCGAAGCCGTGCCGCAGCAGCGCGGTGAGCCGGGGCCGGGCCAGCACGCGGCGGCGCAGGGCGCCGGCCAGCAGCGCGTACCCGGCGAAGACCACCAGGGTGGCCGCCATGAACACCGCGCCGCAGGCCAGCATCCGGACCGGCGCGTCCGGCGCGTCCGGCGGGACGAACTGGGGCAGGAACGCCACGAAGAAGACGGTGACCTTGGGGTTGAGCAGGTTCATCAGCACCCCGTCGCGGAACAGCCGGCCGGCCGGGCGGGGCGGGCGGTCCTCGTCCACCGGCAGCGGGCCGCGGTCGCGCAGCGCTGCCCACGCCATCCAGAGCAGGTACGCCACGCCGAGCCAGGTGACCACCCGGAACGCCGGGGTGCCGGCGCGGAGCAGGGCCGCCAGCCCGGTCACCGCGGCGACCAGGTGCGGGACGAGGCTGAGGGTGCAGCCGGCGGCGGCCACCAGGCCGGCCCGCCGGCCCGCGGAGAGGCCGGTGGCGAGGGTGTAGACGACCCCGGTGCCCGGGGTGATCACCACGACGAGCGTGGTCAGCAGAAAGGCGATGCTCACGAGGTCCAGCCTGGGCCCATAATGGTCGGATGGACAGGGCCAAACCGTCGACGGTCGAGAGGTCCATAACGCCCGGTGCGGACTTCCTCCAGCTCGACGTCGGGGAGGCCCCGCCGGGCGGGCGTGCCGACTGGCTGGCCGCCCGGCTGCGGGCCGCGATCGCCGACGGCCGGGTCCCGGTGGGCGCCCGGCTGCCGGCCAGCCGGGTGCTCGCCGCCGAGCTGGGCGTGTCCCGGGGCGTGGTGACCGAGGCGTACCAGCGGCTGACCGAGGACGGGCACGTGCTCGGGCGGGGCCGGGCCGGCACCGTCGTGGTGGCCACCCCGGCCGCCGTGGTCACCCGGGCGCCGGCACCACGCCGCCCGCCGGAGGTGTTCGCCGCGCGGCCGGACACCACCGTCTTCGACGCGCTGCGCAACGCTCCGGCGGAGCTGGACCTGACGCCCGGCGTACCCGACCTGGCGGCCTTTCCCCGCGCGGCCTGGCTGCGCGCGGAACGCGCCGTGCTGCACCGCCTGGCGCCCGCCGCCTTCGGGTACGGCGACCCGACCGGCACCCCCGCGCTGCGGCTCGCCGTCGCCACCTGGCTGGCCCGCAACCGCGGCATCCGGGTGGACCCGGCCGAGGTGGTGGTCGTGGCCGGGGTGTCCCAGGCCCTCGGCCTGCTCGCCCAGGTGCTGCACACCCACGGGGTGCACACGGTGGCCGTGGAGGATCCCGGCTCGCTCGGCGTACGCCAGCACCTGAACAACTGGCGGCTGGACACCCCGCCGGTGCCGGTCGACGCCAACGGCCTGCGGGTCGACCGGCTGGAGTCCACCGGCGCCCCGGCCGTCATGCTCACGCCGGCGCACCAGTTCCCGACGGGGGTGGTGCTCGACGGCGACCGGCGCCGCCGGCTGCTGCGCTGGGCCCGGCGCGGCGGGCTGGTCATCGAGGACGACTACGACGCCGAGCACCGCTACGACCGCCCGCCGGTGCCGGCACTGCGCGGGATGCTGCCGGACCAGGTCTGCTACACCGGCAGCGTGTCCAAGCTGCTCGCCCCGGCGCTGCGGATCGGCTGGGTCCTGGTGCCGGCCCGCTGGCACGCCGACCTGGTGGCGGCCAAGCGGATGGCCGACCTCGGCAACGCCGCCCTGCCGCAGCTGGTGCTGGCCGAGCTGATGGACTCCGGCGCGCTCGAACGCCACCTGCGGCTGCTGCGCCGCCGGCACGTCCGCCGCCGGGACGCGATGATCCGGGCGGTCCGGGAGCACCTGCCCGGCGCAGTGGTGCACGGCGCCGCCGCCGGCCTGCACCTGCTGGTCACCCTGCCCGGCGAGGTCGACGACACGGCCCTCGCGGCGGCGGCGCTGCGCCGGGGCGTCAAGGTGCAGCCGCTGTCCTGGCACGGCCAGGGCCCGCAACCACCCGGCCTCGTCCTCGGCTACGCCGCCAATCCGCCCTCGGACATCGACCGCGCCCTGACCACCCTCGGCGCCGTCCTCCGCGGCCTCCGCTGACCCGGCTGCCCGCCCCGTCGACCGGGATCGGGCCGCCGGGGCAGATCGATCCGGACGCACACCTCGGGCGGGCACGCGTTCCGGAGGGGGCCGGAGGGGTAAGGAGTGGTGAGGCAGGCGGCCCTGACGGCGGGGAGGGCAGAGGGATGGTGCTGGAGCGGGCGCCCGCGATGCCGGATGTGGACGGTCGGTCGCGGGCGGTGCTCGGCCGCTACGCCACGGCCGCCGTGCTGGTCCGCCTGGCCGACGAGGGCGCCCGGGTCGCCCTGGTGCTGCTGGCGATCGAGCGGACCGGCAGCGCGGCGTACGGAGGGCTGCTGGTGGCGGCGCTCATGGTGCCGCACGTGGTGGCCGGCCCGGTGGTCGGCGCGGTCGCCGACGCGGTACGCCGGCGCCGCCTGTTCTACACCCTCGCGCTGCTCGGGTACGGCGGGGCGCTGGTCGCCGCCGTGGCGTCGGCGGCCGCGTCCCGGCCGCTGTCGATCGCCCTCGTCGTGCTGGCCGGGTGCCTCGCGCCGATCATGATCGGCGGGATGACGAGCCTGCTGGGCGACCTCGTGCCGGACCGGCTGGACACCGCCTTCGGCATCGACGCCACGTCGTACAACCTGGCCGGCATCGCCGGTCCGGCCATCGCGGCGGTCGTCGCCGGCGCGGCGGGCGCCACCGCGGCGACAGTGGTGCTGGCCGCGTTCGTGGCCCTGGGCGGCCTCGTGCTGTGGACGCTGCCGATCCGCGACCGCCCGGCGCGCGCCCGCCGCGACGCGGGACCCGGCCGGCGCAACCCGCTGGGCGGGGTGCCGCTGCTGTGGCGGCGGCCCCGGCTCGGCGCGGTGACCCTGGCCAGCAGCTTCGGGCAGCTCGGCGTCGGCGCCCTGCCGGTGGTCGCGGCACTGCTCGCCGGCCGGTTCCAGCACACCTCGTACACCGGGCTGTTCCTGGCGGCCGCGTCGGTCGGTGGGCTGGTGGGCTCGGTGTGGTCCGCGCGCCACCCGATCCGCTCGCACCCGCCCGAGCGGGTGGTCCTGGTCAGCCTGCTCGCCACGGCGGTGCCGTTCGCGCTGGTGCCGCTCGTGCCGTCGGTGTGGGCCACGCTGCCGCTGTTCGCCGCCGTCGGGCTGCTGAACGGACCGCTGTTCTGCGCGGTGCTGGCGGTGCGGGAGCGGGAGGCGCCGCCGGAGGCGCGCACCCAGGTGTTCACCGTCGGCGCCGGCCTGAAGTGCGGCGCGGCCGCCGCCGGCGCGGCGCTCGCCGGTGCCCTCACCGGCTCGGGGGTCGGCCTGCTGCTGCTCGGCGTGGCCGCCTGCCAGGCCCTCGGCGCTGCCACGGGGGCCGCCGTCCTGCGGCTGGCGGACCGCCCGTAGCGCGCGGTCAGGCCGGCGGCCGGTGGTAGAGGGCGGCCAGGGCGGTGGCGGTCTCGGCCAGCCGGTCGCGCAGCGCGGCGGGGGAGAGGACCTCCACCTCGGCGCCGAGCCGCAGCAGGTCGCCGTGCGCGTGGGTGAGCGACTCGATGGGTACGACCGCCCGCACCCAACCCGCCGCGTCGGGCGGCCCGGCGCCGGCGTCCACCGCCCCGACCACCGCGTCGCTGGCGATCTCGCGCAGCCGCGCCCGGCCCGCGGGCGAGAGCCGGATGGTCGCCTCGTCCCGGTGCAGCCCGGCGCGGAAGGCCGCCACGTGCGCCCGCCACCAGGCCGGTAGGTCGAACTCCGGCCGGTCGAACGGCTCGTCCAGCGGGGTCAGGTCGAGGATCTGGTTGACCCGGTAGGTGGCCGGCTCGGCCCGGTCCGGGCGGGCGGCCACCACGTACCAGCGGCCGCCCTTGAGCACCAGCCCGTACGGTTCGAGGACCCGGCTCACCTCGCCGCTCCAGCTCCGGTAGCGGACCCGGACCCGGTGCTCCCGCCACACCGCGTCGGCCGCGGCGGCCAGGTACGGCGACGGGTCGCCGTCGGAGTACCAGCCGGGGGTGTCCAGGTGGAACCGTTGCTCCAGCCGGGCGGCCCGGTCGGCGAGCGGCGGCGGCAGCGCGGCGCGCAGCTTCAGTTGCAGGGTGGCCACCACCGACTCGTAGCCCAGTTCGGCGGCCGGCCCGGGCAGCCCGGCGAAGAGCAGCCGGTCGGCCTCCTCGGCGGTGAGCCCGGTGAGCCGGGTCCGCCAGCCGTCCACGAGCTGGTAGCCGCCGGCGTGCCCGGCCTCGCCGTAGAGCGGGATGCCGGCGGCGTGCAGCGACTCGACGTCCCGGTAGACGGTGCGGACCGAGACCTCCAGCCGGCGGGCCAGTTCGGCGGCGGTCAGCCGGCCGTGGGCCTGGAGCAGCAGCAGGAGGGACAGGAGACGGCTGGCCCGCATTCCACTGACACTAGCTGTCAGGGGAGCGGGTCTACCGTCCGGGCATGGCTTTCCAGAACAAGGAACTGACCGTGCCCGGGACCGTCGAGGTCGCGGGCCGGCACGTCAAGCGCTACCACATCGACCAGCCGGACCGCCGCCTCGAACCGGAGGTCGTCGACGCCGCCTACGCGTACCTGCCGAAGCTGCTCCCCGATCCGGACGGCGCCACCCCGCCGGCGACCTGGGTGGTGCTGCACCGGGGCGCGGACACCGGCGCGTACCTGCTGGCGTACAGCTGGTTCTTCGACAACGTGGTGGAGTGCCGGATCGCGATCGCCGGTCAGCCCGCCCTGGACTGCCCCGACGACGACCCGACCCACTTCGTCCCGCTGGACCGGCCCGGCGTCGGCTGCGTCTGGGAACTGGGCGCCCTGGAGCACGAGCGGGCCGCCTGGGTCCGGCACGTCCTCGCCCCGGACCGGCCCGACCTGGCCGGCTACCTGGCCGACAGCCACGCCGAGGGGACGGTGGGTTTCTGATGGGCGACTTCGACTTCCTCGTGGGCACCTGGGACGTGGCCAACCGGCGGCTGCGCGAGCGGCACGTCGGCAGCGACGACTGGGACGAGTTCCCGGGCACCTCGGTGGCCCGGACGTTCTTCGACGGCGCCGGCAGCTTCGACGAGATGCGCTGCCCGACCCGCGGCTTCTCCGGCTCGACCGTCCGCATCCTCGACCCGGCCACCGGACTGTGGTCGATCTACTGGATGAACAGCAAGCGCGGGGTGCTGGAACTGCCGCCGATGGTCGGCCGGTTCGTCGACGGCGTGGGCACCTTCTACGCCGACGACACCGACGAGGGACGGCCGATCCGCTGCCGGTTCATCTGGTCGCGGAGCACGCCCACCTCCTGCCGCTGGGAGCAGGCGTTCTCCACCGACGGCGAGCGGACCTGGGAGACCAACTGGACCATGGACTTCACCCGGACGGGCTGACCGGTGGCGTGGTGGTCCGGTAGATAGCGGTCAGCCAGACGTCGAGCAGCACGTCGACCACGTCGCGCTCGGCGACCGCCGGCCCGTCCCCGGCGAAGGTCGCGTACCAGACCCGCTCGTTCATGGAGTTCAACGCGATGGCGAGGTCCCGGGCGGGCAACCCGTCCGGGGCCGCGCCGCGCGCGCGTTCCCCCTCGATGGCCGCCTCGACCGCACGTACCCAGCGTTCCAGGACCTCGGCCCAGAGCCGGCGCACCTCGGCGTTGGTGCCGCGCACCTGGGCGCAGGCCAGCACCACGTCCCGGTGGCCGCCGAAGGTGGCGTGGAACCGGGCGATCAGCTCCCGCCAGCGGGCCCGCGGGTCCTCGGCGAGCCGGACCAGCGCGTCACCCGCGGCCGCGTCCGCCTCCTCGGTCACCCGGTCGAGGAGGGTGAGCAGCACCGCGTCCTTGGACGGGAAGTAGAAGTAGAAGGTGGGCCGGGAGATGCCGGCGCCCCGGGCCAGGTCGTCGATGGAGATGTCGCCGAAGGGCCGCTGGCGCAGCAGCCGCTCGGCGGTGGCGAGGATGGCCACCTCGCGGTCGTCGCCGGTGGAGCGGCCGGGTCGCCGCCCGCGCGTCGGCGCGGTGCCGGTCGGCGTACGGGCGGGTGTCATGTCGGCCGATGTTACACCCGCTCAACACCCTGTCGATTCCACTCGACAGGGTGTTGACTGGTGTCGACGGTGGTGGATAGTGTCCGGTCCACTGCCGGCCGAACGGGAGATGTCATGGCCTCCGACCACGTCGACGTCCTCATCGTCGGCGCCGGGCTCTCCGGCGTCGGCGCCGCCGTCCACCTGCAACGCCGGTGCCCCGGCAAGACCTACGCGGTGCTGGAGGCGCGGGGCGCCGTCGGCGGCACCTGGGACCTGTTCCGCTACCCGGGCATCCGCTCCGACTCCGACATGTTCACCCTCGGCTACTCGTTCAAGCCGTGGACCAACCCCAAGGCGATCGCCGACGGCGACGCCATCCGGTCCTACGTCCGGGAGACCGCCCGCGAGCACGGGGTGCAGCGGCACATCCGCTTCCACCACCGGGTGCTGCGCGCCGAGTGGGACAGCGCCACGGCCCGCTGGACGGTGCGCGCCCGCCGCGACGACACCGGCGAGGACGTGGTCCTGACCTGCGGGTTCCTGTTCACCAACTCCGGCTACTACCGCTACGACGAGGGCTACACGCCCGAGTTCCCCGGCGTCGAGCGGTACGCCGGCCGGCTCGTGCACCCGCAGCACTGGCCCGAGGACCTGGACTACGCCGGCAAGCGGGTGGTGGTGATCGGCAGCGGCGCCACGGCGGTCACCCTGGTCCCGGCCATGGCCGAGCGGGCCGGCCACGTGACCATGCTCCAGCGCTCGCCCACGTACGTGATCTCGCTGCCCTCGCGCGACGTGTTCGCGGACGCGGCACGGCGCTGGCTCCCGGCGACGGCCGCGTACGCGGTGACCCGCTGGAAGAACGTCGCCCTCGGGGTGGCCAACTTCCAGCTCAGCCGGCGCGCCCCGGGCCTGGTGAAGAGGTTCCTCCGCCGGGCCGCCCGGGGCAAGCTCCCGGTCGGCTACGACCTCGACCGGCACTTCTCACCCCGCTACAACCCGTGGGACCAGCGGCTCTGCGTGGTGCCCGACGGGGACCTGTTCGCCGCGCTCCGCGCCGGGACGGCCTCGGTGGTCACCGACACCATCGACACCTTCACCGAGCGGGGCATCCGGCTCACCTCCGGCGAGGAGCTGCCCGCCGACGTCGTGGTCACCGCCACCGGCCTCAACCTGCTCGCCCTCGGCGGGATGACCCTGGCCGTGGACGGCGCCGAGGTCGACCTCGCCGCGACGGTCGCCTACAAGGGCATGATGCTCTCCGGCGTGCCGAACTTCGCCATGACCATCGGCTACACCAACGCCTCCTGGACGCTGAAGGCCGACCTGGTCGCCACGTACGTCTGCCGGCTGCTGCGCCACCTCGACGACACCGGCCAGCAGGTCGTCACCCCGCTCGCCCCGGACTCGGACGACCTCGTGCCGATCATCGACCTGCAGTCCGGTTACGTGCTGCGCGCCGTCGACCAGCTGCCCAAGCAGGGCCCGGCGGCGCCGTGGCGGCTGCACCAGAACTATCCCCGCGACGTGCTGCTGATGCGGCACGGCCGGCTCACCGACGCCGGTGTGCGGTTCTCCCGCGCGGGCACGCCCGCCACCGTCGCCGACCGGCCCGCGCCCGTCGCCTGACCCCTCAGGAGCGTTATGCGTGACTTCGTCTTCCCCGGCGGCACCGCGGTGCTCACCGGCGCGGCCAGCGGCATCGGCGAGGCCCTGGCGCACGGGCTGGCCCAGCGCGGCGCCGACCTGGTCCTGCTCGACCGGGACGCCGAGCGGCTGGACGCCGTGGCCGCCGCGATCCGCGCCGCGCATCCCGACCGGCGGATCGAGACCCACCTGGTCGACCTCGCCGACGCCGACGCCACCGACCGGGTCGCCGCCGAGATCCACCGCGCGCACCCGCGCATCCGGCTGCTGGTCAACAACGCCGGCGTGGCGCTGGGCGGCCGGTTCGACCAGGTCACCCTGGACGAGTTCCTCTGGGTCATCGAGATCAACTTCCGGGCCGTGGTGCGGCTGACCCACGCGCTGCTGCCCGCGCTCAAGGCCGAGCCCGGCGCGCACCTGGTCAACGTCTCCAGCCTCTTCGGGTTGATCGCGCCCGCCGGCCAGGCCGCCTACTCGGCCAGCAAGTTCGCGGTGCGCGGCTTCACCGAGGCGCTGCGGCACGAACTCGCCGACGACGGGGTCGGGGTCACCTCGGTGCACCCGGGCGGCATCCGCACCCGGATCGCGGCCAGCGCCCGGGTGGGCAGCGGCGTCCCGGTCGAGGAGTACGAGGCCGGCCGGAAGCAGTTCGAGAAGCTGCTCTCCATCGACCCGGCGAAGGCCGCCGAGGTGATCCTGCGCGGGGTCGAGCGCCGCCGCGGCCGGGTGCTCATCGGCTGGTCGGCGAAGCTGCCCGACCTGCTCGCCCGGGTCGCCCCCGCCGGGTACGGGAAGGTGCTGGCCCTGGGGATGCGGCCGCGCCCGGCCCGGGTGCCCACCCCGCGGCCCGCCGCGGAGGCCGCCCCGACGGAGACCGTTCGGACGGAGACCGTTCCGACGGAGACCGTTCGCACGGAGGCCGTTCGGACGGAGGCCGTTCCGACCGAGCCGGGACGGCCGGCGTGACCCTCGCCCTGCCGCCGGCCGACTCCCGGACCGTCGCCGGGCGCCGGATGCGTTACCGGATCGCCGGCGACGGCCCGCCGGTGGTGCTGCTGCACGGCATCGGCCGGACCATGGAGGACTTCTCCGCGGTGCAGGAGGCGCTGGCCCGCGATCACCGGGTGCTCGCCCTGGACCTGCCCGGGCACGGCGGCTCCGCGCCGCTGGACGACCGGCACACGCTGCCGACCCTGGCCACGGCCGTCGCCGAGTTCCTCGACGCCGCCGGGGTAACCGGCCCGGCGCACCTGGTCGGCAACTCGATGGGCGGGGCGGTGGCCATGCGGCTGGCCGCCGACGCGCCGGAGCGGGCGGCCAGCCTCGTGCTGGTCAACAGCGCCGGCTTCGGCCGGGAGGTGACCGCCGCGCTGCGGCTGCTCGCGGTGCGGCCCCTGGCCCGCCTGCTGCTGCGCCCGCACCCGGCGATCGCCCGCCGCACCGAGCGGGCCATCTTCCACGACCCGGCGTACGTCACCGAGGCGCGGATCGCCACCGCCCTGGCGGCGGCCCGGCAGCCGCACGCCCCCCGGGTGATGCTGGAGCTGGTCCGCAGCCTCGGCACTTGGCGCGGGGTACGCCCCGAGTGGCGAGCCGAACTGCTCGACGCGGTGGCCGCGCTCGACCTGCCCACCCTGGTCGTCTGGGGCGACCGGGACCTGATCCTGCCCGCCGCCCACCTCGCGTACGCGCGGTCGCGGCTGCCGCGGGCGCAGGGCCACCTGTTCCGCGACACCGGGCACATGCCCCAGATCGAGCGGGCCGCCGAGTTCGCGACCCTGGTCAGGCAGTTCTGGTCGCCGTCCGGTGCCGCACGACAAGCGTGACGGCCACGAGCACGACCAGCACCCCGGCGATCAGGTCGACCGGCGCGAACAGCCACGGCACCACCAGCACCAGCGCCGCCGCGCCGGGGAACAACGCCAGCCCGGCGCCGCGCTTGGCGGGCAGGTGCAGCGCCCAGAGGGCGACCAGGTAGACCGCGACCGGCACGGCGACCGCGTAGCCGGCCACCCGGCCGGAGATGTGCCCGGCGTGCAGGTCGTGGTCGACCGCCACGGCCAGCCCGGCGCCGACCGCCGCGATCGAACTGAAGGCGAAGTAGTGGCCGTAGCCCCAGAACAGCGCGCCGGGCACCGACCGGGGCGGCAGCGGGTCGGGCCGGTCGAAGTACAGCCACCAGATGGCGAAGACGATGAGCGTGCCGGACGCGGCCGCCGACCACAGCTGCCCGTTGCCCGCGTCCAGCCCGCGCTGGATCGCCACCGACGTGGAGAGCACCACCTCGCCGAGCACGATGAGGGTGAACAGCTGGTACCGCTCGGCGATGTGGTGCGGGTGCCACGTGGTCTGTCGGCGCCGTTCGCCGAGCACCGGCACCAGCAGGTCCGCGAGGACCAACAGCGCGAACGCGGGCGCCATCCAGGCGTGCGGCAGGAGGAGCCGGAACAGCCAACCGGCCTGCACCACGCCCACCCCGACCACGAACGTCAGGGCCGTGGCCCGGTGCGCCGGATCGCCGGCGGCCGCCCGCAGCCAGTTCACCATGGAGGCCAGCCGCATCACCACGTACCCGTAGGTGATCGTCGTGAAGTCCCCGACAGCGAAGGCGCGGGGCACGCCGGCGGCGAGGACCAGCGCCCCGGCGATCTGCACCAGCACGGTCAGCCGGTAGACGTCGTCGTCGGTGTCGTAGGCGGAGGCGAACCAGGTGAAGTTCACCCAGGCCCACCAGATCGCGAAGAACACGCTCAGGTACGAGAGCAGCCCGTGCCCGAGGTGCCCCGCCGCGACGTCGTGGTGCAGGCCCTCGGACGTCTGCGCGACCGCGACCACGAAGCAGAGGTCGAAGAAGAGCTCCAGCGGGGTTGCCGACCGGTGCTCCTCGTCGCGCCGGCGCGCCCGCATGGGCCGGTACCAGGCCCGGAAGGACGCGCTGTTCTTCACCCGGTGCTCCTCGCCGACGGCCGGTCAGCTGCGCCCACACGATAACCAGCTAAGCCGCCGCGGACCCGGCCGGCTGGGGAACTCCGGCGGAAAGGGGCGGCGCGGCGTCGGCGCGGGACAGCGTGACGAGCGCGGCCTCCACGTCCGCGGGCAGCCGACGCCGGTGCCGCAGCACCCAGCCGGCCTGCCGGGCCGCCTCACGCAGGCCGGCCCGTCCGGCCGGATCGCGCCAGGCGTCGGCGACCACCTCGCGGAGCACCGGCACCGGCCGGCGCAGCGCCGCCGTGAGCACCCGGTTGCGCGCCTCCACCCGGCGGCGGGCCCGCGGGTCCCGGCCGTCCGGCACCGGCAGGTGGTGGGCCACCAGCTCCGGCACGTACGCGAGGTTCCAGCCCGCGGCGGCCAGGTCCATGGCCAGCAGCGCCTCCTCGCCGTACGTCCCGAGCCGCTCGGCGAAACCGCCGACCTGCCGGTACGCGTCGCGGCGCAGCACCACGGCGCAGGCCAGGAAGCCGAGCACCGTGGGCCCCGGCGCGCCCGGCCCGGTGCCCAGCGGCGCCCGGGCCATGGCGGCCGAGACCGGGTCCCGCCGGGCCGCCGCGCCGACCCGCACCTCGCCGGTGAGCAGCGCGGTACGCGGGTGCCGGCGCAGCAGCGCGGCCGCCCGGTCGAGGGCGCCCGGCGCCCAGTACGAGTCGTCGTCGGCGAACGCCACGTACGGCGTGCGGGCCAGGCCCACCCCGACGTTGCGGGCCGCCCCGGCGCCCGCGTTGCGGCCCAGCTCCACCACCCGGACGCCGGGGAACTCGCGGGCCACGGCGGCAGGCGTGCCGTCGTCGGAGCCGTTGTCCACCACGATGACCGGGGCGGCGTGCCGGGGCAGCAGGGCCAGGAGCTGGTCGCGCCGGTTGCGGGTGGCCACCACGATCGTCACGTCCGTCGTCATGGCGGCCCTGGTACCCCCGCCGGCGGGTCTCACGCGTGGCGGGACGCGCGGCGGGAACACCCCGGGCATGGCCGAGGTGACGCTCTTCCTCGCCGGTGACGTGATGACCGGGCGGGGCGTGGACCAGATCCTGCCGCACCCCGGCTCGCCCGAGCTGCGGGAGGAACTGGTCACCGACGCCCGCCGGTACGTGGCGCTGGCCGAGTCCGTGGCCGGGCCGGTGCCGCGCCCGGCCCCGCCCGGGTGGCCGTGGGGCGACGCGCTGCGGCTGCTCGACGCGGAACGCCCGGACGCGCGGATCGTCAACCTCGAGACGGCGGTGACGGCGCGCGGCGCGCACGACCCCGGCAAGGGCATCCACTACCGGATGCACCCGGCGAACCTGCCCTGCCTCACCGCCGCCCGGCTCGACGTCTGCGCCCTCGGCAACAACCACGTGCTGGACTTCGGCCCCACCGGCCTGGCCGACACCCTGGACGCGCTGCGCGGCGCGGGGATCCGGACCGCCGGCGCCGGCCGGGACGCCGACGAGGCGTGGCGACCGGCGGTGGTGCCGCTGGCCGGTGACCGCCGGCTGCTGGTCTGGTCGGTGGGCGCGGTGTCCAGCGGGATCCTCCCGCAGTGGGCCGCGGCGGCCGGCCGGCCCGGCGTGGCGTACCTGCCGGAGGTGTCCGCCGCGGCGGCCGGCGCGCTCGCCGAGCGGATCGCCTGGACCGTGCGGCCGGCCGACCTCGTGGTGGTCTCGGTGCACTGGGGGAGCAACTGGGGCCACGAGGTGCCGGACGGGCACGTCGACTTCGCGCACGCCCTGATCGACGCCGGCGTGCACGTGGTGCACGGCCACTCGTCCCACCATCCCCGCGCCGTCGAGCGCTACCGGGGCCGGCTGGTCCTCTACGGCTGCGGCGACCTGATCGACGACTACGAGGGGATCGGCGGGCAGGAGGCGTACCGGCCGGAGCTGCGGCTGCTGTACCTGGCCACCCTCGACGCCGCCTCCGGCGAGCTGCGGGCGCTGCGCCTCGTCCCGCTGCGGATGCGCCGGATGCGCCTGCGACCGGCCACGCCCGCGGAGGCCGGCTGGCTCGCCGACCTCCTCGACAGCGTCGGCCGGGGCACCCGCTTCACCCGCACGGCCGACGGCGTGCTCACGCTGCGCTGACGTGGCCCGGGCCACGTTCGGGCCGGTCGACGGCGGTGCCGCGCCGACCGGGGCGCACCATAGATACATGACGCATCCCACCCCCGTGTCCGGGGCGCGGCCGGCCGCGCCGTCCGCCGCCGAGCGGGCGTACCGGCACCTCAAGCGGGCGATCCTGGAGCAGGTCTACCCGGGCGGGCTGCTGATCAGCGAGGGGGAGATCGCCGAGGCGACCGGGGTGTCCCGGACGCCGGTCCGGGAGGCGCTGCTGCGCCTGGAGGCCGAGGGCCTCGTGAAGCTCTACCCCAAGCGGGGGGCCCTGATCCGGCCGGTCTCCGCCCGGGAGATCGCCGACGTCGTCGAGGCCCGCCGCCTGGTCGAGCTGCACGCCGCCGAGCGGGTCTGGCCGCGCCGGGCCGCCATCCGCGACGACCTGGCCCGCCGGCTCGACGAGATGCGCCGGGCGCACGCCGCCGGCGACGTCACCGCGCTGATGGCCGCCGACCGGGCCTTCCACGCCACCGTCGTGGAAGCGGCCGGGAACGAGATCCTCGCCGAGCTGTACCACCGGCTGCGCGACCGGCAGCTGCGGATGGGCGAGGCCAGCTTCCGGCTCTCGCCGGGCTGGGCCGAGGTGGCCCTCACCGAGCACGCCGGCCAGCTCGCCGCCCTCGACGGCGACGACCCGCGGGCCTGGCTCGACGCGGTCGGCGCGCACATCGACAACGCCGCGACCGTCCTGCGGACGCTGCGGTGACCGCCGCCCTCCGTACGGTCGCGCCGCGCCGGCCCGCCGCCCTGGTCTTCGCGGTGGCCGTCACCGCGTACGTGACCGCGGTCTTCCACCGCAGCTCGCTCGGCGTCACCGGGGTCGACGCGGCGGACCGCTTCCACATCAACGCCGCCGCCCTGGCCACCTTCAGCGTCGCGCAGCTCGCCGTCTACGCGGCCATGCAGGTGCCGGTCGGGGTGCTGCTCGACCGGTTCGGCTCGCGGCGGCTTCTGCTCGCCGGCGGTGCGCTCATGGTGGCCGGGCAGCTCTGCTTCGCCGTGGCCACCGACGTCCGGCTCGCCGTCGCCGCCCGGGTGCTGGTCGGCCTGGGCGACGCGATGACCTTCATCAGCGTGCTGCGGATCGTGGCGTTCTGGTTCCCGGGCCGGCGCAACCCCCTGCTCGTCCAGCTCACCGGCACGATCGGGCAGCTCGGCGCGGTGCTCGGCGCCGTACCCCTGGTCGCGTTGCTGCACCACGCGGGCTGGACGCCGGCGTTCCTCACCGCGGCGGCGCTCGGCGCGACCGTGCTGCTGGTGGTGCTCGTCGCGGTCCGGGACACCCCGCACGCGGAGCACACCACCGCGCTCGCCCCCGACCTGACGACGGTACGCCGGCAGCTCGCCGACGCCTGGGCCCAGCCCGGCACCCGGCTGGGCCTCTGGACGCACTTCGTCACGCAGTTCTCCGGCTCGGTGTTCGCCCTGCTCTGGGGCTACCCGTTCCTGGTGCAGGGCCAGGGCTTCTCGCCCACCGCGGCGGCCGGCCTGCTCACCCTGATGACCGTGGTGACCCTGGTCTGCGGGCCGGTGATCGCGCACCTGTGCGCCCGGCACCCGTTCCACCGCTCGGCCGTGGTCTTCGCCATCACCGCCGGCACCGCCGCCGTCTGGGCGGTGGTGCTGGCCTGGCCCGGCCGCGCCCCGCACGGCCTGCTCGTGGCCCTCGTGGTCGTCCTCGCGGTCAACGGCCCCGGCTCGGTGATCGGCTTCGACTACGCGCGCACCTTCAACCCGGTGCACCGGATCGGCAGCGCCACCGGCATCGTCAACGTCGGCGGGTTCGTCGCCTCGATCCTGCTGATCCTGGCGGTCGGCGTGGTGCTCGACCTGGCCACCCCGGCCGGCCGGAGCACGCCGCCGCTGTCGGCGTTCCGCTGGGCGTTCGCCGTGCAGTACCTGCTCTGGGGGCTGGGCGCGGTGCAGGTGCTGCGCTACCGCAACGCCGCCCGCCGCCGCTACGCCGCCGACGCCCCGCGGGTGCCCGCCGGCGCGGTGGGGAGCCCGGTCACGTGAACCGGCGCTTGTGGGCCAGCGAGTCCAGGATCAGCGTCAGCCCGGCCGCCACCAGCCAGCTGTCCTTGGCCAGAGCGATGCCGGCCTGGGACGGCTTCAGGCTGTTCCCCTCCCGCATCCCGGGCGTCTTCAGGTAGAGCTGCACCAGGCCGGCCCCGAAGGCGGTCAGCCCGGCGCCGGCCAGCAGCGACGGCACGAACGGGGTGAGCAGCGCGGCGCCCAGCGCGATCTCGGAACCGGAGAGCAGCTTCGCGAACTGGTCCGGCGGGAACTGCCGCAGCTGGGGCATGGCGCCGACCGCCATGCCGTGCATGCCGGCGGCGGCCTCGCCCTCCAGGGACCGCTTGGACAGCCCGGAATTCAGGAAGAACGCGCCGATGATGATCCGTAGTGGCGCATGGGTCAACCTCATGATCACTCCCGTCGGTGCCGGACAACCGGGCCACCGCGTACCCGGCGACGCGCGGGGATAACCCGCCGGACGGCGGTGGGCCGCGCACCGTGATCGGCGGTAGGTTTCGACGCACAGCGAACGCACGGGGCGCCGTGAGCGCGAGGAGTGAGCCGGGTCTGCGAGCCCCGCAGTCGCGAACGAAGGAGGCGCCCGTGAGCGCGAGGAGTGAGCCGGGTCTGCGAGCCCCGCAGTCGCGAACGAAGGAGGCAGAGTGAGCCAGGAAGTCCGGGGAGTCGTTTCGCGGCGCAAGGGCGCGCCCGTGGAGGTCGCCACCGTCGTGGTGCCCGACCCGGGGCCGGGTGAGGCGGTGGTGCGCGTCCAGTCCTGCGGGGTGTGCCACACCGACCTGCACTACCGCGAGGGCGGCATCAACGACGACTACCCGTTCCTGCTCGGCCACGAGGCCGCCGGCGTCGTGGAGCAGGTGGGGGAGGGGGTCACCGACGTGGCCCCCGGCGACTTCGTGGTGCTCAACTGGCGGGCGGTCTGCGGGCAGTGCCGCGCGTGCCGGCGGGGCCGCCCCTGGTACTGCTTCAACACGCACAACGCCGCGCAGAGGATGACGCTCACCGACGGCACCGAGCTGGCACCCGCGCTGGGCATCGGCGCGTTCGCCGAGAAGACCCTGGTGCACGCCGGCCAGTGCACCAAGGTCGACCCGTCCGCCCGGCCCGCCGCCGTCGGCCTGCTCGGCTGCGGTGTGATGGCCGGCCTCGGCGCGGCCATGAACACCGGCAACGTGACCCGGGGCGACTCGGTCGCGGTGATCGGCTGCGGCGGGGTCGGCGACGCGGCGGTAGCCGGCGCGACCCTGGCCGGCGCGACCACCGTCATCGCCGTGGACACCGACTCGCGGAAGCTCGACTGGGCGCGGAAGTTCGGCGCCACGCACACCGTCAACGCCTCGGAGGAGGACCCGGTCGAGGCCATCCGCGCCGCGACCGGCGGGTTCGGCGCCGACGTGGTCATCGACGCGGTGGGCCGCCCGGAGACGTGGAAGCAGGCCTTCTACGCCCGCGACCTGGCCGGCACCGTGGTGCTGGTCGGCGTACCCACCCCGGAGATGCGGATCGAGCTGCCGCTGCTGGACGTCTTCGGCCGCGGCGGCGCCCTCAAGTCCAGCTGGTACGGCGACTGCCTGCCCAGCCGCGACTTCCCGATGCTCACCGAGCTGTACCGGCAGGGCCGCCTCGACCTGGACGCCTTCGTCACCGAGGAGATCGCCCTCGACCAGGTCGAGGAGGCGTTCACCCGGATGCACCACGGTGACGTGCTCCGGTCGGTGGTGGTCTTCCCGTGACCGCCCGCGTCGACCACACGGTCACGTCCGGCACGTTCTCCCTCGACGGGCAGACCTTCGACGTCGACAACAACGTCTGGGTGGTCGGCGACGACGAGGAGTGCGTGGTCGTCGACGCGCCGCACGACGTCGCCGCCATCCGCGCGGTGGTCGGCGAGCGCCGGGTGGTCGCCGTCCTGGCCACCCACGCGCACGACGACCACGTCCGGGTCGCGCCCGAGCTGGCCCGGGCCACCGGCGCACCGGTGCTGCTGCACCCGGCCGACCGGGTGCTCTGGGACCTGGTCCACCCGGACACCCCGCCCGACGGCGACCTCACCGACGGGCAGACCGTCGAGGTCGGCGGCACCACCCTCCGGGTGCTGCACACCCCGGGCCACAGCCCGGGCGCGTGCAGCCTCTACGCCCCCGACCTCGGCGCGGTCTTCACCGGCGACACCCTCTTCGCCGGCGGTCCCGGCGCCACCGGCCGCTCCTTCAGCGACTTCGGCACCATCGTGGAGTCGATCCGCACCCGCCTGCTCACCCTGCCGCCGCAGACCGTGGTCCACACCGGGCACGGCGACGACACCAGCATCGCGGCCGAGGCGCCCCACCTCGACGACTGGATCGCCCGGGGGCACTGAGCCGACCGCCCGGCCGGGTCGCGGCCCGGCCGGGCGCCGCCGGCCTCAGCGCTCGCCGTCGAGCACCGGCTTGACGTCGAGGACGGGCGTGCCGTCGAGCGCCTCCAGGTCGGCCACCCGCAGCCGTACGCCGTCCACGGCGAGCACCCGCACCCGGTGCAGGCCGATCGGGTTCGGCCGGTGCGGCGAGCGGGTGGCGAACACCCCCGTCTCCGGCCGGGACACGTCGCCGCGCGGGTGCACCGCGAGGACGTCCCGCCGGGCCCGGTCCAACCAGGTCAGCACGAGCACGTCCGCGCCGGGCCGCAACCCGTCCAGCGCCGGCGCGTACGCCTCGTCGAAGACCAGCCACGCCTCCGGGGCGCCCTCGTCGCCCTGCTTCGGCGCGGTGGCCGGATCGGTCAGGGGCGACTCGACCCGGCCGACCGGACGCAGTGTCTGTTCGCTTCCCGTCACGGGACCTCCCGGAGCATGTGCAGCCGGACCGTGGTGCCGACCGCGGTGGTGTGCAGCAGCACCAGGTCGCACAGGGCGTGCACGATGACCAGCCCCCGGCCGCCGATGCCGTCGTGCGCGGGGGTGAGCCGGCCGGCGAGCGGATCGGCCAGCCAGCCGTCGTCGTGGACCTCGCACACCAGGTGCCGGTCGGTGCGCCACGCCTGGAGAAGGCCGGCGCCGCCCGCGTGGACCACGCTGTTCGTGGCCACCTCGGTGACCGCGATCTGCAGGTCGGCCACCCGGTCGGCGGAGAGCCCGGCGGCCCGCCCGTGCTCGGCGACGAACCGGCGGACGTGCGGCAGCGTCGCCAGGTCGTAGCGGAGTACCGCGACCTGCTCGGCGGGGGTGGGCAGCGGCTTGTTGTGCCGCTCGGTGACCGCCGCCGGCGCGTAGCCGGCGATGCGGCGGCACCCACGGCCGTCGACCAGCAGCGGGTGCGTGCAGCGCGCCTCGGCGAGCACGCCGGGGTCGAGCCGGTTCGCGTCGTACGGGCAGAGGATGCTCGCCTCCCGGCCGGCGAAGGCCCAGTTGATGGCGGCCTCGTGCTGGGCGCAGGCCCGGTACTCCTCGGTGGTGCGTCCCGCCCAGACCGGCTCGCCGATGATCCGGACCCGCCGCTCGGGATGCCGGTCGGCGAACGCCTGGAGCACGCACGGGATGATCCGGCCCGGGTTGCGTCCCGCCTCGGTCATGTCGGCCCAGCCGACGGGGTCGCCGGTCGCGCCGAGCGCCGCGCGGATCAGCGCGAGCTGCGGGCCCGGCGTCGCCACCAGCACCGGCTCGCCCGCGGCCAGTCCCTCCTGGACGAACGGCACGGTGACCGCCAGGAGGCTCGGGGCGTCGGTGTAGAAGGCCAGTTCGTGGCGGAAGCCGGCCGGTGCCGACCCGGTGGGCGCGCTCACGCGGACCGCTCCGGGGTCGGCACGTCGGCGAGCAGGTGCAGCAGGCGGTGCAGCGCCGGCCGGCAGCCCACCAGCCGTACGCCGGTGGCGCTCGCCCGGTCCGCCGCCACGATGGCGGTGGCGGCGCCCACGTCGGCGAAGCTCAGGTCGGAGACGTCCAGCACCGGCGGGGGCCCCGCCGCCCGCTCGTCGGCCGTCACGTCGTCCAGCACCGCGGTGAACGCCTCCCGGTTGCTCCGGTCCACCTGCCCCACGAGCCGCAACCCCGGCGGGTCGGTCGTCCGGTACGCCCGCAGCAGCGGCGCCCAGGTCCGCGCGGTGTGCGGACCGGCCGTGCCCGGATGGGCGGCGGCCACGGCGCGCAGGCCGTCGGCCGGGAAGAGCCGCCGGTCGTACAGGCACAGGCCGGCGACCCGGGTGTCCAGGAAGAGCGGGTTGAGCGCGGTCTCGTACCGGCGCAGGTCGTCCAGGGTGATGCCGGCGCTCAGCACCCACGCCATGTCGCCGGCCAGCCGGATCCCCGGGTAACCCTCGTGCCGTGCGCGGTCGACCTCGTCGACCACGACGGCGACCATCGTCTCCGGGGCCGGCCTGCCACTGGTCGGGTAGGCGTCCACGGCCGGCAGGATGCGCAGCTGGCCGGCGGCCACGGCGGTTTCGGTCGGCACGCCGACGGCGTCGACGCGGGCGCGTACCGCCTGCGGCGGGGAGGTCTCGGTGAAGCAGACGACCTTGTGACCGAGCCGCAGGCCGGTGGCGGCGAAGCGGCCGACGACGTCGAGCGCGACGCTCTCGTCGTCGTGCGTCCAGCAGACGTGGTCACCCAGGTGGACCTGGTCGACCACGGTGGTAGCAGTCACGGTGCTGGCCTCCCGGTCGGCGCGCCCCTCACTGTAGCCCCGCCCCGGGCGCCGACGGAGCCGGCCGTGATCCGCTTGTCGACGGCGGCATTCCGGGGTAACCTGCCGATGGACCCGGATGCCGGCGCGTCGCGCCACCCGGGGTCCACTCCACCGAGCTGACAGCTCATCCGGCGACACGGCGCCGATCCTGCCGCTAGCCCGCCGCCACCGCGTCCTGGCTCGCCTGACTCGGGCCTCCGCGCGAGTGAACCCGGCCATCGGCTCCCGCGCCGCCCGGCGGCTCGCCCGCTGGGTGCGCCTCCGGGCCTCAGGCCGCAGAGTCGCTTCCCGCCGTCTCTGGCCGGCCGCTCCGGCAGAACGTTTCACCGGCGCACAGGTCAGTGCGGCCACTCCGGCCTGCGCCCTCGCCGCGCGTCCCGCGGTTCGCCCCGCCCGGTCCGGCCGACGACCCGGCCCACGCCGGTTCGAGGACACGTGGCGAGGCCCGCATGCCTCGCCTCGCGCACCGAACGAGCCGACGCTCGCTTCTCCTTCGCCCGTCCCGATCGGGACGGGCACGCCCCGAAAGGCACCCGATGACCGACACCTCCGCGCCGCTCCCGGTGAGCGGCATCGTCGACACCGTCGACGACCACGCACTGCTCCGGGTGGACGGCTATCTGCCGTCCACCGCGGACGCCCACCTCAGCGCCGGCCAGCTGCGCCGGTACGGCCTGCGCCGCGGTGACCTCGTCACCGGCGCGGTCGCCGCCACTCCCCAGCGGGGCCGGCACGCCCCGCTTCTCCGGGTCGACACCGTCAACGGGACGCCCCCGGAACAGGCTCGCCGCCGCCCGGACTTCCACCGCCTCACACCGGTCCACCCGCACCAGCGGTTGCGGCTGGAGACCGAGCCGCACATCCTGACCACCCGGGTGATCGACCTGGTGATGCCGATCGGCAAGGGTCAGCGGGCGTTGATCGTCTCGCCGCCGAAGGCGGGTAAGACGATGGTGCTGCAGGCGATCGCGAACGCGATCACCCGCAACAACCCGGAGTGCCACCTCATGGTGGTGTTGGTGGACGAGCGGCCGGAAGAGGTCACCGACATGCAGCGGTCGGTGAAGGGCGAGGTCATCGCGGCCACGTTCGACCGTCCGTCGCAGGACCACACCACGGTGGCGGAGCTGGCGATCGAGCGGGCGAAGCGCCTGGTCGAGCTGGGCCATGACGTGGTCGTGCTGCTCGACTCCCTGACCCGGTTGGGCCGCGCCTACAACCTGACCGTCCGCTCGGCCGGCCGCACCCTCTCCGGCGGCATCGACGTCGCCGCGCTCACCCCGCCCAAGCAGCTGCTCGCCGCCGCCCGGATGGTCGAGGAGGGCGGTTCGTTGACCGTCGTCGCGACCGCCCTGGTCGACACCGGGTCCGCCGCGGACAACCTCATCTTCGAGGAGTTCAAGAGCACCGGCAACGCCGAGCTGAGGCTGGACCGCGCGCTGGCCGAACGGCGCACCTTCCCCGCCGTCGACGTGCGGGCCTCCGGCACCCGCCGGGAGGACCTGCTGCTCACCGCCGTCGAGCGGGACCGCCTGCGGGCCCTGCGTTCCGCGTTGTCCACCCTGGACCGCCAGGCGGCGCTGGACCAGCTCCTCCACCAGCTCGCCGGCACCGGCGGCAACGCCCACTTCCTGGCCCGCCTCGGCGCCGCGACCCGCGGCTAGGATCGGTGCCCATGGACGCTCCCCGGGCCGACCGGCCGCCGACCGTACGCCAGTTGCGCCTGGTCGTCGAGGCCGAGGACTACGACACCGCGGTCGCCTTCTTCCGGGACGCGCTGGGCCTGCCGGAGCAGGCCGCGTACTCGGGTGGCGACGGTGCCCGGGTGGTGATCCTGGAGGCGGGCCGGGCCACCCTGGAGCTGGCGAATCCCGCGCAGAAGCGGCTGATCGACGAGGTGGAGGTCGGCCGGCAGGTCGCACCCCGCCTGCGGGTGGCGTTCGAGGTGGACGACAGCCGGGCCGCCGCCGAGCGTCTCGTCGCGGCGGGCGCCACCGAGGTCGCCCCTCCGACGGTCACCCCGTGGCAGTCGCTCAACGCCCGCCTCGACGGCCCGGCGGGCCTGCACCTCACCGTCTTCCAGGAGCTGCGCAGCCCCGCGGAGCGGGAGGCCCTGGAGGGGTTCGGCACCGACGGCTGAGAATCCGCGTGGCGTGCCGCCGGTGGCTGCGGCGATACTTCGGCGCGTGCCCGACGTGACGTTGACCCCCGCACAGGCCGCCGCCCTCCGGCACGTCCGCGAGGTCGCCCTCCGCGACCGGCCCGCGGCGCTCGCCGTCATCGCCCGGCACCTCGCCGGCTCCGGCGCCGCCTACCACGCGGAGGAGATCGTCGCCGCGGTCGCCGCCCACGGGCGGCTGACCCTCAACTTCCACCCCGACCGGCTGCTGCGCGACGGCCGGACGGTGGCCGAGGCGCTCGACCAGGAGGGCGTCTACCGCAGCCAGTTCGAGACGGGCGTCTCCAACGGCGGCCTGACCGCCTTCCCCGGCGGCGACCGGGACCGCTGGGAGGAGCGGCTGTTCGGCGGGGCGTACCAGCGGCCCGGTGTGCCCCCGGCCGAGCGCCCGAAGTACGGCGGCCTCAACCTGCTCGACCATCCGGACGGCGCCTGCCCCCGGTTCGGCTCCTGCCACCTGCGGCTGCGGCCCGCCGCGCTCGCCCGGGCCACCTTCAGCTTCGGGGACAGCCACACCGAGCCGAAGGACCTCGGCACCGTCACCGTGTTCGAGCCCGTGCTCGCCGCGCTGCTGGCGGCCACCGCCACGACCGGGACCAGCCTCGGCGTGGCCGGCATGGACACCGGCACCCTCCTGCGGACGCTGCTGCGCCGCCGGGAGCGGGCGTCCGACGCGGCCGGCCGGGCGCTGGACGACTACATCGAGGCGCAGGTGCACGGTGAGCTGAGCCTCGCCCGGGACGTCGAGGCCGTGGTGGTGGACCCGTCGTTCCGGGGCACGGCGGAGGGGCGGATCCTCGCCGAAGTGGCCCGGCGACACGGCTTCGCGCTGTGCTGGCACACCGGGTTCGAACTGCCGGTCGACGGCGTCGACGCCGAGTTCCGGGGGCCGGCCATTCCACCGCTCGCCGCCCGCGTGCACGCCGAGTTCGCCCGCCCGGGAGAGCCGGTGCATGCCGCGCTCATCGGCCGCGCCGCCGCGTCGGTGGTACGCGAGCCGCAGCGCTGGGCCGACCGCGGCCCGGCCGAGGTGACCCTGCAGCACCTCAAGCAGCTCTGGCACGTCCTGGTCCGGTTCGGGGCACCCGCGGCCGGCTAGACCGTTTCCGCCGGACCGTCCGGGCCGTCACGGGTGTCCGGAACCCCGCGTGACCTGGACCGCAGCAACGGCAGGCGCGGGCATTTCCGGAATGCCCGACAGGTCGAGCTGGTTGTGTCCCCCGTACCGCCGGAACCCAAACCCGTACCGGCGAGTAGTCCCCGAGGGGCGCTCACCCCGGAGCGCGTCGTGACGATCGAAAGGGCAACCATCGTGAAGCAGCACTTCACTCGATGGCTCCCCGCCATCGCGAAGACCGCCGTGGCAACGACCGCCATCGCCAAGACCGCCGCCGCGAGGACCGCCGGCCCCAACCGCCGCACCGCGCTGACCGTGGCCGGCGTGGCCTGCCTGGGCGGGCTGGCGTTCGGCCCCACCGCCGTCGCCGCCCCCGTGACCAGCGGCCCGCACGCCGGGGCCCTGGCCGCCATCGACCTGGCCACCGGCAAGAAGACCGGCACCGAGACGGTGAAGTCCGGCCTGACCACCGGCAGTGACAAGGTCCCGACGAAGGCCGACCGCCCCGACCGGGAGAAGCTCATCCCGCGCGGTGTCGAGGGCGCCCAGTCGCGCATCCCGCTCGACGACGCGCAACTCGACAACGCCAAGGCCATCGTGAAGGCGGCCAAGGAGACCGGCGTGGGGGAGCGGGGCGCCGTGATCGGCGTCGCCACCTCCCTGCAGGAGTCGAAGCTGTACAACCTCGGTCACCTCGGCACGTACAACGACCACGACTCGGAGGGCCTGTTCCAGCAGCGCCCGTCGTCCGGTTGGGGTACGCCCGACCAGGTCACCGACCCGGACTACGCCAGCAAGGCGTTCTTCAACGCGCTGAAGAACGTCGGCGGCTGGCAGGACCTGCCGCTGACCGCCGCGGCCCAGACGGTCCAGGTGTCCGCCTTCCCGTACGCGTACGCGCAGTGGGAGGAGCAGGCGGCGGACATCGTCCAGCAGCTCTGGTGACGACACCCGCGAAGCGGCCGGCCCTCGGACAGAGGGCCGGCCGCTCCCGTCTGCCCCCGATGATTCCGTCCCTCGACGTCCCCGACCCGGCTTCGGTTCGTGGGGCGAATGTCCGGTTGCGGCCGCCCTGGGGGCGGTGAGTGGAGCGCTATGGATGTCTCCGGCGCCCGGATACCTCCATGCCGCTCCACCGAGCGTGCTCGGGTGGGCGTCGTGTCCGTTTCGCGGGGCGACCGGCGGCATCCCGGCGGTGGAATGGCCGGCGGGTGGGGGTCGTTATACCTGGCGCACGACCGAGGACCGCGGCCCCGCCCGGCGGGGTGCCTGGCCCCCCGCGACCCGCCCGCCGACGCGGGCCCCAGCCGCCGGGAATGATGGTGGCTGGCCGGTCGTTGGACATGGTCCCGGCGCGACGAAGAGGCCTTCGCCCCGTGCGCCGGATGATCCCCCTAAGACTTTGTTGAGCGCCTGACGGTGCTTGCGCACAGCCGACCCCCGTCGGCGTGTGTGCCAACCCCCGAATGGAGCTACCCCCATGAACACGATGCTGCGTAAGAGCGTGCTGGGTATTGCTGGTCTGGCCTTCACCGGTGGTGTGTTCGCCGGTCCGGTCGCCGCCCACGCAGAGCCGGTGGACACCAAGCCGGCTGCGGTGGCGACGGTGCAGGGCGCCCAGTCGCACATCGACCTGAACGACGAGCAGACCGCCAACGCCAAGGCGATCATCGCGGCGACGAAGAAGGCCGGCCTGCCGGAGCGGGCCGCGGTCATCTCGATCGCCACGAGCCTGCAGGAGTCGAAGCTGGAGAACCTGGGCCACCTCGGCGACGCCAATGACCACGACTCGCTGGGCCTGTTCCAGCAGCGCCCGAGCTCGGGTTGGGGCACGCCGGAGCAGATCACCAACCCGGAGTACGCGACCCTGGCGTTCGAGAAGGGTCTGAAGCAGGTCGACGGCTGGGAGAAGATGCCGCTGACCGAGGCCGCGCAGACCGTGCAGGTGTCGGCCTACCCGGACGCCTACGCCCAGTGGGAGCAGCAGGCCACCGACATCGTCCACCAGCACTGGAACAGCTGACCCAACGCAAGCTGGCCGGCACCCCGGAACACGGGGTGCCGGCCAGCGGCGTCTTCACACCGGGGCGTTCTCGGCGCGCAGGCGGGACGAGCCCGTCCCCACCGACCAGCCCGCCACCCACCGGCTGCCGCTGGTGCCGCTGGTCCGGTCGGTCAGGTGGTACCAGTCCATCCGGCAGCGCTGCGGGGTCACGTCGAGCACCCCGTACCCGTGCCCGTCCAGCTCGGCCCAGCGCACGTGCGGGTTCGTGGAGCGGAGCAGCCCCGCGCCGAGCCGGCTCAGCGGGTTGCCGGCCGGCAGCCTGAGGAAGTCGTTGACGTTGTCGCTGGTCACCGACGGGACGACGAACTCCGCGGCGGTCGGGTCGAACAGTGTGGTCCGGGTGGTCACCTCGTTGGCCCACGAGGTGTGGATGTCCCCGGTCAGGAAGACCACGTCGCGGGTGCCGGTGGCCCGCAGGTGGTTGACCAGTTCGTTGCGGTCGGCGTTGTAACCGTCCCACTGGTCGGCGTTGAGCACCCCGCCGTTCTCCGGGATGCCGAGCAGCTTCCCGAGCGGGCCGAGCAGCCAGGACGGCAACGCCCCGACGTCCAGCCGGGCCATCATCACCGGGTTGCCGACCAGCTTCCAGCGGGCGGCGGAGCCGGACAGTCCCGCCTTCAGCCAGGCCATCTGCGCGTCGCCGGTGATCGTCCGGTCCGGGTCGTCGACGTCGTCGCCGGACGCCTGCGCCGACCGGTACGAGCGGAGGTCCAGCATGGACAGCTCGGCCAGCCGGCCGAACCGGAACCGCCGGTAGATCGCCCCGTCCGCGCCGACCCGCACGGGCATCCACTCCAGGTACGCCTGCCGGGCGGCGGCCAGCCGGTCGGCGAACGGGCCCTCGGTGCCCGGCGTGTGGTTCTCCGCCCCGCCGGACCACTCGTCGTTGGCCACCTCGTGGTCGTCCCAGGTGATCACCCAGGGCACGGCGGCGTGCAGCGCCTGGAGATCGGGGTCGGTCTTGTAGAGCGCGTGCCGGATCCGGTAGTCGGCCAGGGTGAGCACCTCGTGCGCCGGCTGCGTCGGCCGGACCACCCGGCCGGCGGCGGCGAACTCGCCGGTCCCGTACTCGTAGATGTAGTCGCCGAGGTGGACCACGAGGTTCAGGTCCCCCCGGTCGGCCAGCCGCCGGTAGGCGGCGAAGTAGCCGGCCTCCCAGTTCGCGCAGGACACCACGCCCATCCGCAGCCGGTCGACGGCGGCGTCCACGGGCGGGGCGGTCATCGTCCGGCCGGTCGGCGACCAGGCGCCGGCGTGGCCGAAGCGGTACCAGTAGGTGGTGGCGGGGGCCAGGCCGGAGGCGGCGATCTTCACCGTGTGGTCCCGGGCCGGACCGGTGGTGAGCGTGCCGGCGGCGACCGGAGACCCGAAGTCGGGGTCGGTGGCGACCTGCCAGGTCACCTCCACGTCCGGACCGGCGCCGGAGCCGGGCAGGGCGTCGGGGGTCGGGGTGACCCGGGTCCACAGCAGGATCCCGTCCGGCAGGGGGTCACCGGAGGCGACGCCGTGCCGGAACGCGGCGGTGGCCGCGCCCGCGGGGGAGGGGCCGGCGAGGGTGGTGCCGGCCAGTACGGCGGTGCCGGCGGAGGCGCCGGCGAGGCGCAGGAGGGTACGACGGTCGAGGGTGTTCGTCATGACCCATGTATCTACCGCCGTCTACGTGTCCGACGCACCCCTCGGGACCGCGAATTCGCAAGCTGTTCTGCGCCGGTTCTCAATTCGAGGGCGCGGCGGCACGGTGTGGCCGACGCGCCTCGGCACCCCCGGTCACGTGGTTCAGGAGGACGAGTCGGGGCGGTTCCGGCCGGCGACGACGTCGACGAGCGCGGCCACCAGCGCCAGCGCGATGATCGCGACGGCCAGCAGCAGGGAGTGCCGGTAGGCGACGGTGAAGTCGCCCCGGCTGTCGGCCAGCGTGGAGAAGAACAGCGCGCCGACCGCGGCGATGCCGGCCGCCGAACCGATGCGTTGCCCGGTCTGCAGCATGCCCGCGCCGCTGCCGGCCTGCGGCACCGGCACCTCGGAGAGGGTCAGGGTCTGGTTCGGCGCGATGACCAGGCCGCTGCCGAGCCCGGCGAGCAGGAACGGCACGGCGAGCAGCAGCGGCACGGAGTGCCGGGGCTCGTCGCGCAGCACCCACACGGTGGCGAGCAGGCCGAGGATCACCACCAGCAGGCCGGCGGCGACCAGCGGGCGGCCGTACCGGGTGACGATCCGGCCGCCCACCGCGGAGGCGGCCGCCGAGCCGAGGGCGAACGGGGTGATGGCCAGGCCGGCGACGAGTGCGCTGTAGCCGAGCCCGACCTGCAGGTAGAGCGTGAAGATGAAGAAGATCGCGGTGAACCCGGCGAAGTAGACCAGGCCGATGAGCGAGCCCAGGGTGTACGAGCGCATCCGGAACAGCCGCAGGTCGAACAGGGGCGGCCGGTGCCGGCCGTACCACAGTTCCCACAGGGCGAAGCCGGCCAGGAAGAGCAGCCCGGCGGGGATCAGCGCCCACTTGCCGGCGCCGTGCCACTGCTCCCGCTGGACGAGTGGCAGCAGCACCATGGTGACCCCGACGCCGAGCAGCACCACGCCGACCGGGTCGAGGCGGTGCCGGTCCGGCTGGCCGGCCGGGCGGGCCGGGATGAGTCGCCAGCCGAGCACCACGGCGAGGACGCCGACCGGGATGTTCACGAAGAACACCCAGCGCCAGCCGTGCTCCTCCCCGCCGAGCTGGATGAGCAGCCCGCCGAGCAGCGGGCCGACGGCGGTGGAGATGCCGATGGTGGCGCCGAGCAGGCCGAACGCCCGGCCCCGCTCGGCGCCCCGGAACAACTGCTGGATCATGCCGCTCACCTGGGGGTTGACCACCCCGGCGGCGGCGCCCTGGACCAGCCGGGCGACGACCAGCCACTCCGGCGAGCGGGCCAGGCCGGCCAGCGCGCTGGTCAGGGTGAACAGCGCCACCCCGACCACGAACGCGGTACGCCGGCCGCGGGCGTCCCCGAAACGCCCGGCCGGCACCAGCACCAGACCGAAGGTCAGCGCGTAACCGGAGAGCACCCACTGCAGGTCGCTGGGTGTGGCGTGAAGCGCCCGGTCGATCGACGGCACGGCGACGTTCACGATGCTGACGTCCAGCAGGGTCATGAACGCCGCGACCAGGCCGACGCTGAGGGCCTTCCAGCGGCGCCGGTCGTCGGATCCGCCGGTGTCCACCGGCGCCGACGACCGGTCCGTGCTCATCGTGCCTCCCGAAGACCGTCGATCATGCATCCCCGATCGCTACCCGGCCCCGGGTGGGGCAAACGACGATGTCACGCCGGCTGGCGCGCGCACCACCGCGGTCCGAAGTCCAGGCCGGCCATCGGGGAGTCCTCCCGGTGCAGCAGCCCCCGCTCGGTGAGCAGGTGCAGCGGCTCGCGGAGCTCCTCCTCGGTCATACCGGCCTCCTGGGCGATCAGGTCCGGGTAGGGGACGTGTCCCCGCACCTCGAGCGCGGTCACCGCCTGGTACACCCGTTCCTCGATAGCAGACAGCCGTACCTGCTGCATCGTTTCCCTCCTCGGCATGGACCGCCCGACCGGCGGGCGGTCTGCGCCCGGCGGTTACCCCGGCGGCGTCCGATGATGCCCACCCGATCGGGGGGTCGGAGCCGGCGCGTGCCGGGCGGCCGGTCGGCGCCGTGGCCTAGGCTGCTCCCGTGATCATCTGGGACCTTGTCGTGGTCGGTGGCGGCCCCGCCGGCCTCTCCGCCGCGCAGGCGGCGGCCCGGGCCGGCGTCCGCACCCTGGTGGTCGAGCGGGCCACCCATCCCCGGTACAAGACCTGTGGCGGCGGCCTCATCGGCACGTCGCTGACCGAGGTCGCCGACCGGATCGAGGTGCCGGCGCACGACCGCGTCGCCCGGATCACGTTCACCCGGGACGGGCGACGCGGCTTCACCCGCCGGCACTCCGCGCCGCTGGTGGCCATGGTCCGCCGGGAGGAGTTCGACGACCGGCTGCGCGCCGCCGCCGTCGCCGCCGGCGTCGAGGTCCGCGAGGGCGTCGCGGTCCGCGCCGTCGAGCAGGACCCCGACGAGGTACGCCTGCGGCTGGCCGACGGCGACACGGTCCGCGCCCGCGCGGTGATCGGGGCCGACGGCTCGTCGGGCGTGACCGCCCGGCACGTCGGGGTGACCTGGCGGCAGGTCGACCTGGGGCTGGAGCTGGAGCTGCCGGTCCCACCCGCCGAGGCGGACCGCTGGCGGGGGCGGGTGCTCATCGACTGGGGGCCGGTCCCCGGCTCGTACGCCTGGGTCTTCCCGAAGGGCGACCGGCTCACCGTCGGTGTCATCGCCGCCCGGGGCGAGGGTGAGCGCACCCGGGCGTACCTGCGCGACTTCGTGGCGCGACTGGGCCTGGCCGGGGTCACCCCGGAGCACGACTCGGGGCACCTGACCCGCTGCCGGGCGGAGGACTCGCCGCTGCGCCGCGGCCGCGTCCTGGTCGCCGGGGACGCGGCAGGCCTGCTGGAGCCGTGGAGCCGGGAGGGCATCAGCTTCGCCCTGCGGTCGGGCCGGCTGGCCGGCGAGGCGGTGGCCGGCGGCGACCTCGGCACCTACGAGCGGGAGGTCCGCCGCGGGCTGGTGCCGGAGATGCGGGCCGGGCACCGCCTCCTGGAGGTCTTCACGCGGCGGCCCGACGTGTTCCACGCCCTGCTGGCGACCCCGCCGGGCTGGCGGATGTTCGTCCGGTTCTGCCAGGGGCAGGCCAGCTTCGCGCGGGTGCTGGCTCGCCGCCCGGTGCGGGCCGGCCTGGCCCTGCTGGACCGGCTGCCGCCGCGGCAGCCGGGCGCCGCGGAGACCGCGCGGTAGTCAGGGCACGACGACCGCGCGGCCGTGGATCTCCCCGCGGCGCAGCAGCTCGTACGCCTCCGGCGCGTCCGCCAGCGGGAACGTCTGCACGTCGGCCCGCAGCTGCCCGGTCCCGGCCAGGGCGATGACCTCCTGCAGCTCCGCCCGCGTGCCCCAGAACGGCACCTCGACCGCCGTCTCCAGCGGGACGGTCGGTGGCTCGTCGGCGACCGGCCGTACCGGCAGGGTGCCGCCGGCCAGGCCGACCAGGAGGATCTGACCGCCGGTGGCGACCACCTGCCGGGCGGTGGTGACGGTGGGGTCCGCGCCGACGAAGTCGAGCACCACGTCCGCGCCGTCCGGCGGCGGGCCCACCAGCGCCCGGATCCGGTCCACGCCGTCCGGGCCGGCCTGCACGAGGTCGGTCGCGCCCACCCGGCCGGCCAGGTCCAGGGCCGCGACGCTGGTGTCCACCGCGATGATCCGCACCGCGGTGGTGGCGGCCAGGATCTGCACCGCCATGTGGCCCAGCCCGCCGATGCCGATCACCACGCAGGAGGTGCCGGGACGCAGCCGGTCCCGGGCCAGCTCGACGGCGTGGTACGGGGTCAGCCCGGCGTCGGTGAGCGGGGCCGCCTGGGTCAGGTCCAGGTCCCCGACGGGCAGCAGGCGCGAGGCGGGCACCACCACGTGGTCGGCCAGCCCTCCGTCGCGGCTGAGCCCGACGCCGCCGACCGGCACCACCCGGCACTGGTTCTCCGCGCCCCGCAGGCAGGCCCGGCAGCGGCCGCACCCGATGATCCCGTAGACCGCGGCCCGGTCCCCGGCGGACCACCCGGTGACGCCCGCACCGAGCTGGTCGACGGTGCCGGCGATCTCGTGCCCGAGGGTCATCGGGATCGGGAAGACCCCGGCCGGCGCGTCGAGGACGTGCAGGTCGGAGTGGCAGGCGCCGACCGCGCCGACGCGCAGCAGCACCTCGCCCGGCCCGGCCGTCGGCGTCGGCACCTCCACCTGCTCCAGCACCCCGGGTGCGGTCATCCGTACCGCGCGCATGGTCGCCCTCCACCCTGTCGCCGGACGGGTCGGGGCGGCTTACCCGGGCCGGATCGGTTGATGCGGCGGGTGGACGGGCTGGCGGACAATGCGGTCATGAGCGAGCCGCGCGAGTCGTTCACCGACGAGGAGTACGCGTTCCTACGGCACGTCCGCTTCGGCGAGCTGCCGCCCGGGGTGCGCCCCGAGGAGCGCTTGGAGTCGACCGAGAGCGAGACCGAGCCGCGCCGGGACCGGCCCGACCCGACGGGCGGTCAGCACGAGTGGGACCTGCGGGCCGGGGGCGGTTGAACGGCCGAGACGCCGGCGGGCCCCGGGTGCGACACCCGGGGCCCGCCGTGACCGGTACGGATCAGAAGACCGGCACGCCCTCGCGGACCAGCTTCCAGTTCGGCACGGAGAAGTCGGCCGGGCGGATGACGCCCTTGGCCTGCGCCCAGTCGATGAGCAGCTGGCGGATCTCCTGCTGCTGGTTGTAGACCTGGGTCTTCACGATGCCCGGGAAGTTGCCGCCACCGCTGCGCCGGTAGTTGTTGACCGCGACGACGAACTGCGCGTCCGCGGCGACCGGGGTGTCGGTGCCCGGCAGGACCAGGCGGGTGATCCGCTGGCCGACCGGCTTCGAGATGTCGATGTCGTAGTCGAGGCCGGAGATCACGTCGTAGTTGTAGTCCGGGACGGCCGGGTCGCTGATCGTCTCCGGGTTGACCGCCGCGCCCACCGGGACGGTGACGAAGTACTTCGCCGAGTACTCCAGGTACGCCTTCACCTCGGCGCCGGTCATGACGACCGCCTCCAGGGTGTTGTCGAAGACGTACAGCCCGGCGACGTCGCGGATCCGCACGTCCCCGGCGGGGAAGACCGCGGTCCGGCTGAACGGCGACGCCTGCGACAGCACCGGCAGGTTCGCGTACGCGGTGCCGGCCAGGGCCGCGGTGACGACCTCGGCCTGGACGTGGTTGATGAAGTCCAGGATCGGGGTGTCCTTGTACCGCGACTCGACGGTGGACAGCTCCACCTCCGACTGCGCCACGACCTGGTTGACGTACCCGACGGTCTTGGTGTGCTGGCCGCGGACGGCCGCGAGCACCGCCGGGTCCTCGACCACGGTGTTGGTGTTCAACATGGTCGAGCCCTTGCCGACGACCTTCCAGCGGCCCTTCTCCCGGGTCAGGGTGAAGTCCATCCGGGTGAGCCGCTGGCCCCACTTCGACGGCTCGGAGGTGAGCACCTGCGCGCCGGTGGCCTTGTTGGTGACGAACTTCTCCGGCACCTCGTTGTGGGCGTGGCCGAAGAGGATCGCGTCGATGCCCGGCACCTGCTCGGCGATGAGCGCGACCGGGTTCTCGTTCGGCAGCTCCGGACCGTAGCTGGAGGTGCCGCTGTCGCCGCCGTGGGCGGAGATGATGACGACGTCGGCGCCGCGTTCCCGCATCACCGGCACCCAGGTGGCGGCGGTGGCCACCATGTCGGCGAAGACCAGCTTGCCCTCGACGTTGCCCCTGTCCCAGATGGCCACGCCCGGGTTGGTCAGGCCGAGGATGCCGACCTTCAGCTTCGGCGCGCCGTGCCCGCCGAGGTCGACCTCCTTGATCACGTACGGCAGGAAGGCCGGCTTGCCGGTCTTCTCGTTGATCGCGTTCGCCGCCAGGGCGGGGAAGCCGAGCTGGCCGATCCAGGTGGCGAGCAGCGGCAGGCCGTAGTTGAACTCGTGGTTGCCCAGCGTGACGGCGTCGTACCTCAGCACGTTCATGGCGTTCGCCATCGGGTGCGTCTCACCGGTGCTGGTGATCGGCTCCTGCTTGGCGTAGTAGGTGGCCAGCGGGGTGCCCTGGATGGTGTCGCCGGCGTCCAGCACGAGGGTCGCCTTACCCTTCCGCTCCGCGCGGATCTGGTTGACCAGGGTGGCCAGCTTCGCGACGCCGACGTCGTTGTGCTTGCTGTCGTCGAACTCGGCGTCCCGGTAGTAGTCCCAGTTGTAGACGTTGCCGTGGGTGTCCGAGGTGCCGAGGACGGTGAGGTCCCAGGTCTTCGGCGGCTTCGGCTTGGCCTCGGCGGGAGCGCCGGCGATCAGGGGGGCGGTCGCGGCGGCGGCCGCGACGGCCAGCACCTGGCGGCGCGAGGCGCCGGAGGAGGAGGTCATGAGGTGCCCTTCCATGGGGGTGGACGCGCCTCGTGGGCGCCGTTGCGCACCATAACGACCTGCTGTCACAGACGCCACATCGCCCAGAGGTATCTCACACCAGCAGCGTCACGGGGCCTCGCGGCGTAACACCCACGGCCGCCGTTTCCGTCCGCGCTCCACGGGTAGGGCGGGAGGACGGATCGACGGCGCGAGGGAGACCCGGTGAGCGACGACCAGTACACCCAGCAGGACCCCACCCGCCAGTACGGTCAGCGGCAGGGCCAGCCCGGCCAGCAGCAGTCGGCACCCGGCACCGAACGCGAGATGGGCCCGAAGCCGGACCACGGCGAGGAGTCGTACCGGGGCAGCGACCGGCTCAGCGGCAAGCGGGCGGTGATCACCGGCGGTGACTCGGGGATCGGCCGGGCGGTCGCCATCGCCTACGCCCGCGAGGGCGCCGACGTGCTGATCTCCTACCTCGACGAGGAGGAGGAGGCGGACGCGCGGGAGACCGTGCGGCTCGTCGAGCAGGCCGGGCGCAGGGGCGTCGCCGTGCGGTGCGACGTACGGGAGGAGGCGAACTGCCGGAGCCTGATCGAGCGGGCCCTGTCCGACCTCGGCGGCATCGACATCCTCGTCAACAACGCCGCCTTCCAGATGTCGCAGGACCGGGGCCTGCTCGACATCACCACCGAGCAGTTCGACCGGGTCGTCAAGACCAACGTGTACGCCATGTTCTGGCTCTGCAAGCTGGCCGTGCCGCACCTGCCCGAGGGCTCGGCGATCATCAACACCTCGTCGATCCAGGCGTTCGACCCGTCGCCGCACCTGCTGGACTACGCCACCACCAAGGCGGCCATCGCCAACTTCACCAAGGCCCTCGCGCTGAACCTGGCCGGCCAGGGCATCCGGGTCAACGCGGTCGCGCCCGGCCCGGTCTGGACGCCCCTGATCCCGGCCACCATGCCCGCGGAGAAGGTGAAGCAGTTCGGCACCGACACGCCGATGGGGCGCCCCGGCCAGCCCGCCGAGCTGGCTCCCGCGTACGTCTTCTTCGCCTCCCAGGAGTCCAGCTACGTGACCGGGGAGATCCTCGGCGTGACCGGCGGCCGGCCCACCAAGTGACGCGGCCGCCCGACCGCGCCTGCGGTCAGCGCGGCCAGGCGGCCATCCGGCGGCGGACCTCGGCGACCTGGCCGGGGTCCAGGCCGTAGCGGGCGAACCGGCGGTCCGGCACCCGGTCCAGGTAGCGCCCGGCCGCCCGGACGTCGTCGTCGTCCAGCGCGGGGTCCACCTGCCGGGCCAGCTCCAGCAGCTCCGCCACCGCGTACCGGCCCAGCGCGGCCGACACGTCGATGTAGTCGCGGACCTCCCGGCGGTTGACCAGCGCGGCGGTCTTGTTGGCGATGAGGTCCCGGACGTCCATCACCGGGCCCAGGTCCATCACCACCGGGCTGCGGTACCGGTCGAGCCGGGCCAGGCTGAGCCGGATCTCCCGGCCGTCCCGGCTCACCACGAAGTCCCGCAGGTCCCGGTCGTAGCCGTCGAACAGCTCGCCCAGCTCGCTGTCCGGATCGGCGTCGGTTACCCGGTAGCCGGCCCGTTCCAGCGCGGCCCGCACCCCGGCGGCCGCCGCGGCGGCGGCGCCCTCCACGTCGGCGAACAGGTCCACGTCCTCGGTCGGGCGGGTGACCAGGCCGTGCGCGGCCCAGGCCACCCCGCCGCCCAGCACGAACCGGTGCGGGCCGGCGGCCGCGAGGGCCACCCGGGCCACCTCCCGGTAGAAGTCGTGCAGGTGGGTCACGCGGCGCGCAGGCCCCGGTGCCGGCTCTCCCACGCGAGGCGTACGCCCCGGGGCAGGTTCAACAGCGGCCACACCCGGCGCAGCGTGCCCCCGTGGATCAGCTCGCGCAGATCCTCGACGCGGCTCGTCTCGCGCAGCACGTTCTCGTACATCCAGAGCAGGTCGTCGGGGTCGGCCAGGTCGAAGGCGCGCTCGCTGCTCCACATCAGGCGCACCGGCAACTCCACGATGCCCCGGGTGGGGCCGGCGAGCTCGCCGAGGGTGCGCGCCACCACGGCGGGTCGCCCGGGACGGGCGAGGTACGCGGTGCTGGTGGCCGACATGGTGTCAGGGTAACCCCTGTCCGGCGTTTTCCCATCGCCCTGACCTGCCGCCCGCCGGCCACCGGACCCCCGAACCGACAGGCTCCGCGGTCCGCGCCGTCCCGCGCCGCCTGGGGCGGTTGTCCGGATCGGCGGTGATCGCCGGCACCCCGGTGGCGGAATGGCGGGTGGGTGGGCGTCGTTGAATCGGGGTGCGCGACCGAGGAGGGCGGCCCCCGTGGTGGGTGCCCCGGGCCTGGAATGTTGGTGGGCCGGCGGTCGTTGTACCTGGTCCCGGCGCCGCGACGAGGCTCCGCCCCGCGGGCCGGATGATCCCCCGGAAATGACGTTCTGAGCGCCGGACGGTGCTTGCGCACGGCCGACCCCCATCGGTCCTTGTGCGCCGACCCCCGAATGGAGCTTTCCCCATGAACACGATGCTGCGTAAGAGCGTGCTGGGTGTTGTCGGTCTGGCGGTTGCCGGTGGTCTGGCGGCGGGTCCGCTGCACCATGGTGAGGTGGCCCCGTCGGCGGGTCTGTCGGAGGCCGCGGTGGTGCAGGCCGACAAGCCGGATGCGGGCAAGCTGATCCCGCACGGCGTGCAGGGCGCCCAGTCGCGCATCGACCTGAACGACGAGCAGGTCGCCAACGCGAAGGCGATCATCGCGGCGACGAAGAAGGCCGGCCTGCCGGAGCGGGCCGCGGTCATCTCGATCGCCACGAGCCTGCAGGAGTCGAAACTGGAGAACCTGGGCCACCTGGGTGACCAGAACGACCACGACTCGCTGGGCCTGTTCCAGCAGCGCCCCTCCAGTGGTTGGGGCACGCCGGAGCAGATCACCGACCCCGAGTACTCCACCCTCGCGTTCCTCAAGGGCCTCAAGCAGGTCGACGGCTGGCAGGACATGCCGCTGACCGAGGCCGCGCAGACCGTGCAGGTGTCGGCCTACCCGGACGCGTACGCGCAGTGGGAGCAGCAGGCCGCCGACATCGTCGCCCAGTACTGGAACAGCTGACCCGACGACGACCGCCGGCCGGCACCCGAATCCGGGGGGCCGGCCGGCGGTGACCGCCGTCACCGACAACCGGCGGAAGAACGAGCGAGCCAGTACCGTTGTGCAGAGCGTCGGTGTGTCCAGTGTCCCCGGGCCTCACCTAAATTGCCTTCGCGGAATACCGTCCGGCTGGAGCCGCGTCGCGCCACTCGCCGAGAGGCGACCTGCACACCGACGCCCAGCGGCGCCCCGGCTGTCAGCCGGGGCGCCGCTGTTTTCCGCGTCCTGGGTCGCGAGCACCACTCGGCTGGCCTAATGTTCAAGAGGTCAGCTACCCGCCAGGCGGGAAGGGGGTGCGCCGCATGGGTGTGAAGACCTTCATCCAGGGGTGGCCGGTCTACCGGCAGCTCACCGGCACCGACCCGCTCGGCCGGGGCGCCGCGGCGCAGTCGGCCCGCTCGGCGGCGCTGACCGCCCGCACCGAGACCGCCGACAGCATGGCCCGCTCAATCTGCCCCTACTGCGCGGTGGGCTGCGGGCAGCGGGTCTTCGTCAAGGACGGGCAGGTCACCCAGATCGAGGGCGACCCGGACAGCCCGATCTCCCGCGGCCGGCTCTGCCCGAAGGGTTCGGCCAGCAAGAGCCTGGTGACCAGCCCGCTGCGGCAGACCAAGGTGCGCTACCGCCGGCCGTACGGCACGGAGTGGGAGGACCTGGATCTCGACGTCGCGCTCGACATGATCGCCGACCGGATCCTGGCCGCCCGCGACGAGACCTGGGAGGACGTCGACGACCAGGGCCGCCCGCTCAACCGGACGCTGGGCATCTCCAGCCTGGGCGGGGCGACCTTGGACAACGAGGAGAACTACCTCATCAAGAAGCTGTTCACGGCGATGGGGGCCCTCCAGATCGAGAACCAGGCCCGCATTTGACACTCCGCCACCGTCCCCGGTCTGGGGACCAGCTTCGGTCGCGGCGGCGCGACGGACTTCCAGCAGGACCTGGTCAACGCTGACGTCATCGTCATCCAGGGCTCCAACATGGCCGAGGCCCACCCGGTGGGCTTCCAGTGGGTGATGGAGGCCAAGAAGCGCGGCGCCAAGGTCTTCCACGTGGACCCCCGGTTCACCCGGACCAGCGCGCTCGCCGACACGTACCTGCCCATCCGGGCGGGCACCGACATCGCGCTGCTCGGCGGCGTGGTGCGGTACATCCTGGAGAACGAGCTGGACTTCCGGGAGTACGTGCTGGCGTACACGAACGCGGCCACCGTCGTGAGCGAGCGGTTCGCCGACACCGAGGACCTCGACGGGCTCTTCTCCGGCTACAACCCCAAGACCGGCTCGTACGACCAGACCACCTGGCAGTACGAGGGGCACGAGGGCGAGTCCGCGGAGCGGGGCACCGGCAAGGAGCGCGACAGCGCGGCCGGCCTGCGGCACGAGTCGCACGGCATGCCCGTGCCGGCGCAGACCGAACGCGACGAGACGTTGCAGCACCCGCGCTGCGTCTACCAGATCCTCAAGCGGCACTTCTCCCGCTACACCCCGGAGATGGTGGCCCGGGTCTGCGGCATCCCCGAGGAGAAGTTCCTGGAACTGGCCCGCGCCTGGACGGAGAACTCCGGCCGGGAGCGGACCGGCGCGCTGGTCTACTCGGTGGGCTGGACCCAGCACAGCGTCGGCGTGCAGTACATCCGGACCGGTGCCATCATCCAGACCCTGCTGGGCAACATGGGCCGGCCCGGCGGCGGCGTCCTGGCGCTGCGCGGGCACGCCAGCATCCAGGGCTCCACCGACATCCCGACCCTGTTCAACCTGCTGCCCGGCTACCTGCCGATGCCGCACCACGCCGACCACCCGACCTTCGACGAGTGGGTGGACAGCATCCGGCACCCCGGCCAGAAGGGCTTCTGGGGCAACTCGCGGGCCTTCGCGGCGAGCCTGCTGAAGGCGTACTGGGGGGACGCGGCGACGCCGGAGAACGACTTCTGCTACGGCTACCTGCCCCGGATGACCGGCGACCACGGCACCTACCAGCAGGTGCTCAACATGATCGACGGCAAGATCAAGGGCTACTTCCTGCTCGGCCAGAACCCGGCGGTCGGCTCGGCGCACGGCCGCGCCCAGCGGCTCGGCATGGCCAACCTGGACTGGCTGGTCGTCCGCGACCTGTTCATGATCGAGAGCGCCACCTTCTGGCGGAACAGCCCGGAGATCGCCACCGGCGAGATCGTGCCGGAGGAGTGCCGCACCGAGGTCTTCTTCCTGCCCGCCGCGTCGCACGTGGAGAAGGAGGGCACCTTCACCCAGACCCAGCGGCTGCTCCAGTGGCGGGAGAAGGCCGTCGACCCGCCGGGCGACTGCCGCTCCGAGCTGTGGTTCTTCTACCACCTCGGCCGGGTGCTGCGGGAGAAGCTGGCCGGCTCCACCAAGCCCCGCGACCGGGCGCTGCTCGACCTGGCGTGGGACTACCCGACGCACGGCCCGGACGCCGAGCCGAGCGCCGAGGCGGTGCTCAAGGAGATCAACGGCTACGAGGTGGCCACCGGCCGCCTGCTCGGCGGTTTCCCGGAGGCCAGGGACGACGGTTCCACCGCCGTCGGCTGCTGGATCTACACCGGCGTCTACGCCGACGGCGTCAACCAGGCGGCCCGCCGCAAGTCCCGGCACGAGCAGGACTGGGTGGCCGCGGAGTGGGGCTGGGCCTGGCCGGCCAACCGGCGCATCCTCTACAACCGCGCCTCGGCCGACCCGGACGGCCGGCCGTGGAGCGAGCGCAAGAAGTACGTCTGGTGGGACGCCGACAGGGGCGAGTGGACGGGCTACGACGTGCCGGACTTCGAGAAGACCAAACCGCCCAGCTACCGGCCCCCGGAGGGTGCCGCGGGTCCGGCGGCCCTCGCCGGGGACGACCCGTTCGTCATGCAGGGCGACGGCAAGGCCTGGCTGTACGCGCCCACCGGCGTGCTCGACGGGCCGCTGCCGACGCACTACGAGCCGGCCGAGTCCCCGATGCGCAACCCGCTCTACGGGCAGCAGGCCAACCCGACCCGCAAGGTCTACGAGCACCCGGTGAACTCGGTCAACCCGAGCCCGCCCGAGCCGCACAGCCAGGTCTTCCCGTACGTGTTCTCGGTCAGCCGGCTCACCGAGCACCACACGGCCGGCGGGATGAGCCGGACCGTGCCGCGCCTGGCCGAGCTGCAACCGGAGATGTTCGTCGAGGTGTCCCCGGAACTGGCCGCCGAGGTCGGGCTGACGCACCTGGGCTGGGCGCACCTGGTCAGCGGCCGCGCGGTGATCGAGGCGCGGGTGCTGGTCACCGACCGGCTCACCCCGCTGCGGGTCGACGGCCGGGTGATCCACCAGCTCTGGCTGCCGTACCACTTCGGCAGCGAGGGCCTGGTCACCGGTGACTCCGCCAACGACCTGTTCGGCATCACCCTGGACCCGAACGTGCTCATCCAGGAGAGCAAGGTGGGCACCTGCGACGTGCGGCCGGGCCGCCGGCCCACCGGGCCGGCCCTGCTCGACCTGGTCGCCGACTACCAGCGGCGGGCCGGGCTCACGCCGGGCCGGAAGGTGCCGCTCGTCACCACCGGCACGGCGGGCGGGGACGACGCCGCCGGCAGCACCGACGAGCGGTCCGCCGACGCGGCGCGGGACAGGGGCGGGGATGCCTGACGCCAACAGCCTCTACGGCCCGCTCGACCCGGCTCCGGACGCCGGCTGGGTCGAGACCGGCCCCCGGATGGGGTTCTTCACCGACACCAGCGTCTGCATCGGCTGCAAGGCGTGCGAGGTCGCCTGCAAGGAGTGGAACGGCGTCCCGGACTCGGGTTTCGACCTGCTCGGCATGTCCTACGACAACACCGGCGCGCTGACCGCCAACTCCTGGCGCCACGTCGCGTTCATCGAGCAGCCCCGCCCGGTCGGGCACGGCACCCCGCCGTTCGCGGACAACCCGACCGGGCCGCCGAGCAGCGCGGGCAGCGCGGCGACCGCCGCCGGCACGGCCACCGACACCGGCACCGACCCGGGGCTGCCGCCGGGCCGGCCGGAGGCGGCGGCGCGGATGGCCGCCGGCCCGGAGTTCCTCGGCATGCCCGGCGCCCAGCCGCCCGGGCGGGCCACCGGTGCCGACACCCGGACCGACTTCCGCTGGCTGATGATGTCGGACGTCTGCAAGCACTGCACGCACGCCGCCTGCCTGGACGTCTGCCCCACGGGGTCGCTGTTCCGCACGGAGTTCGGCACGGTGGTGGTGCAGGAGGACATCTGCAACGGCTGCGGCTACTGCATCTCCGCCTGCCCGTACGGGGTGATCGACCAGCGCAAGGACGACGGCCGGGCGTGGAAGTGCACGCTCTGCTACGACCGGCTGGGCGCCGGGCAGACGCCGGCCTGCGCGCAGGCCTGTCCCACCGAGTCGATCCAGTTCGGCCCGCTGGACGAGCTGCGGGAACGCGCCGCGCAGCGGGTCGCCAAGCTGCACGAGCACGGCGTGCCGGAGGCCCGCCTCTACGGCCACGACCCGACCGACGGCGTCGGCGGGGACGGCGCGTTCTTCCTGCTCCTCGACGAGCCCGAGGTGTACGGCCTGCCGCCGGACCCGGTGGTCACCACCCGGGACCTGCCGAGGATGTGGAAGCGCGCGGGGCTGGCCGCCCTGGCCATGGCGGCGGCGGCCGTCGCCGCGTTCGTCGGAGGTTCATCGTGAGTCCGGACCGCCCCGCCGTCGGTGACCTGTTCCGCCGGTTCCGCGAGCGGCTCGCCGCCGAGGGGCCGGTCCGCCCGGGCCAGCCGGGTGGCCACGCCCCGAAGACGGGAGCGAACGGGAGCCGGGCGACCGGCACCGGGGCCGGCGTGGCGCGCACCGACGCGGGGGCCGCCGACGCCCGGCTCGCGCCGCGGCCACCCCGCGACGTCCCGCCGACGGAACGGCGGCGGGGTCGCCGCGGGGGCGGCGGGGAGCAGCTCGCCGTGCCGCCCGCCGAGTTCACCTCGTACTACGGGCGGCCGATCCTGAAGGCGCCCGTGTGGAAGTGGGACATCGCCGCGTACCTGTTCACCGGCGGGCTCGCGGCCGGGTCGTCGCTGCTGGCCGCCGGTGGACAGCTCACCGACCGGCCGGCGCTGCGCCGGGCCGGTCGGGTCACCTCCCTCGCGGCGGTCAGCGCCAGCGCGTACTTCCTCATCCACGACCTGGGCCGGCCGGCCCGGTTCCACCACATGCTGCGGGTGGCGAAGCCGACCTCGCCGATGTCGATGGGCACCTGGATCCTCAGCGCCTTCGGTCCCGCGGCCGGTGTGGCGGCGGTCGCCGAGGCCGCCCGCTGGCTGCCGGAGCGGGGCGTGCTCGGGCTCGGCCGGAAGCTGCTGCCGCCCGCCGGGAACGCCGCCGGGCTGGCCGCCGCGGTCACCGCCCCGGCCCTGGCCACGTACACCGGGGTGCTGCTCGCCGACACGGCGGTGCCGTCCTGGCACGAGGCGTACCCGGAACTGCCGGTCATCTTCGCGGGCAGCGCGCTGGCCAGCGGGGCCGGCGTCGGGCTGCTGGCCGCGCCGACCCGGCAGGCCGGGCCGGCGCGGCGTCTCGCGGTCGCCGGCGCGGCGCTGGAGCTGTGGGCCGCGCACCGGGTGGAGACCCGGCTGGGCCTGCTCAGCGAGCCCTACGCGACCGGCACCGCCGGGAAGCTGCTGCGCGCCGGGCGGGCGCTCACCACCGCCGGGGTGCTCGGCGCGCTGGCCGGGCGCCGCAGCCGCGTGCTCTCCGGGCTGTCCGGCGGCGCGCTGCTCGCCGCGTCGGTGTGCACCCGGTTCGGCATCTTCCACGGCGGGGTCGCCTCGGCGCGGGACCCGAAGTACACCGTCGTGCCACAGCGGGAACGGGCCCGGCGACGGGAGAGCCCGGAAACAGACGTCAGCGGGCCGGGCGCCGGCCCGAACGGGGGATAGGCAGGACAGGCGCCGGCCCATGAGCCGATACGGGGGTACCGCTCATGGCCACAACAGCCGCGAGATCGCGGGGGGATCGACCACCGACACGAGGCCGCTGGGGTCTCGTCGTCGCCGCCGTGCTCGTCCAGCTCGCGCTGGGCGCGGTGTACGCCTGGAGCGTGTTCAACAAGCCGCTCCAGGCCGAGTTCGGGTGGAGCAAGGCCGAGGTGGTGCTGCCGTTCGAGGTGGCGATCGGGACCATCTTCATCGGCAGCCTGGTGGGCGGGCGCATCCAGGACCGGCGGGGGCCACGGCCGGTGGCGCTGGGCGGCGGGATCCTCTACGCCGTGGGCACCATGCTCGCGTCGCTGGTGTCGTCGAGCGACCAGCTGTGGCTGCTGCTGCTCACCTACGGCGTGCTGGGCGGCATCGGGCTCGGCGCCGCGTACATCACGCCGATCGCCATGCTCAGCAAGTGGTTCCCGGACCGGCGCGGGCTGATCACCGGGATCGCCGTCGCCGGCTTCGGTTTCGGTGCGGTGATCACCGCACCGGTGGCGAAGTCGCTGCTGAACGGCACCGACCACAAGACCAGCGTCTTCCTGCCGCTGGGCCTCGCGTACCTGGTCGCGGTGCTGCTGGGGGCGTCCTTCTTCCGGAATCCGCCGGCCGGCTACCAGGTCCCGGGCTTCACCCCGGCGGTCGGCGGCCGGGCCGTCGCCGGCACCCGGGTCTACACCTTCGGCGAGGCGCTGCGCACCCGGCAGTGGTACCTGCTCACGCTGATCCTCACACTCAACGTGACCTGCGGCATCGCGCTGATCTCCCAGGCCGCGGACGCCGCCCAGGCGGTCGCCGGGGTCAGCGCCGCCACCGCCGCCGGCATGGTCGGCGTGCTCGGCCTGTTCAACGGTGGCGGCCGGGTGGCCTGGGCGTGGCTGTCCGACCGGATCGGCCGGATGACGGCGTTCATCGGCATGCTCGCGTTGCAGGGCGTCTGCTTCCTGATCCTGCCGCACGCCTCCGCGTTCTGGCTCTTCGCGGTCCTCGCCGCGCTGGTCTACCTGGCCTACGGCGGCGGCTTCGGCACCATGCCCGCGACCGCGGCCGACTACTTCGGCACCCCGAACGCGGGCGCGATCTACGGCGCCATGATCGTGGCCTGGAGCATCGGCGGGGTGGTGGGTCCGCTGCTCACCTCGCTGCTCTACGAGGCCAGCGACAAGAGCTACACCCTGCCCTTCACGGTGATCGGCATCCTCGCCTTCGTCGCGCTGGTGCTTCCGCCCGTCACCCACCTGCCCACCACTCCCGGCAAGCCGCGGCCCCACTTCCAGACGCCGGGGCCCTGATCCGGTCCTCCCCGGGCGGCCCGAGATCAGGTGTGGTTAAGTGCTCGTGGAGGCGTTCAGGCGGCTGGTGCCCCTCCCGGTCTTCAAAACCGGTGTGGTCCGGGACCCGGGCCAGGCGGGTTCGATTCCCGTCCGTCTCCGCCAAGCCGTTCCCTGGGAGACCCGATGCGTGACGTCGACCCGCGGCGGCGCGTGCCGCGCACCGACGCGCTGCTCGCCGATCCGGCGTTGGCCGCCGCAGCCGTCACGTTCGGCCGCGACCGGGTCAAGGCCGCGATCGTCCGGGCGCAGCGGCGGGCGCGCGCCGGCGAGCTCACCCCCGGGCAGGTCCGCGACGCCGCGCTGGCCGACCTGCCCGCGCCGACGCCCCGGGCGGTGCTCAACGCCACCGGCGTCGTGCTGCACACCAACCTGGGCCGGGCCCCGCTGGCGGCCGCCGCCGTCGACGCCCTGGTGGCCGCCGCCGGGCACACCGACGTCGAACTGGACCTGCGCACCGGCCGGCGGGCCCGGCGCGGCCGGGAGGCGCTCGACGCGCTCGCCGCCGCCGTGCCCGACGCGGCGGCCGTGCACGTGGTCAACAACGGCGCGGCCGCCCTGGTGCTGGCCGCCACCGCGCTCGCCGCGGACGGGGAGATCGTGGTCAGTCGCGGGGAACTCGTCGAGATCGGCGACGGGTTCCGCTTGCCCGACCTGCTGGAGAGCACCGGCGCCCGGCTGCGCGAGGTGGGCACCACCAACCGCACCGCCCTCGCGGACTACGCCGCCGCCGTCGGGCCGCGCACCGGGTTCGTGCTCAAGGTGCACCCGTCGAACTTCCGGGTCACCGGCTTCACCTCGGCCGTGCCGGTCGCCGACCTGGCCACCCTCGGCGTGCCGGTGGTCGCCGACATCGGCTCCGGGCTGCTCGCCCCCGACCCGCTGCTGCCCGACGAGCCGGACGCCGCGACGACCCTGCGCGCCGGCGCGCACCTGGTCACGGCCAGCGGCGACAAGCTGCTCGGCGGGCCGCAGGCCGGGCTGCTGCTCGGCGCGGCGGACCTGGTCGAGCGGCTGCGCCGGCACCCCCTGGCCCGGGCGCTGCGGGTCGACAAGCTGACCCTGGCCGCGCTCGCCGCCACCCTGCACGCGCCGACCAACCCGACCCGGGAGGCGCTGCACGCGGAGCCGGGCGCGTTGCGCGCCCGCACCGAGCGGCTCCGCGACCGGCTCGGCGAGGACGGCTGCAAGGCCGAGGTGGTGCCCAGCGTGGCGGTGGTCGGCGGCGGCGGCGCCCCCGGGGTCGACCTCGACTCGTGGGCGTTGAGCCTGCCCGAGCGGTACGCCGAGCCGCTGCGCACCGGCGCGCCGCCGATCCTCGGCCGGGTGCTGCACGGCCGGCTCCTGCTCGACCTGCGCTGCGTGCCCGCCGCCGCAGACCCGGACGTGCGGGCGGCGATCCTGCGGGTCGGGGCCTGACCATGTGGGTGGTGGCCACCGCCGGGCACGTCGACCACGGCAAGTCCACGCTGGTCCGGGCGCTGACCGGGATGGAACCCGACAGGTGGGCGGAGGAACGCCGCCGGGGCATGACCATCGACCTCGGCTTCGCCTGGACGGCCCTGCCCTCCGGCGGCACCATGGCGTTCGTCGACGTGCCCGGGCACGAGCGGTTCGTGCCGAACATGCTGGCCGGCGTCGGGCCGGTCCCGGCCGCGCTCGTCGTGGTGGCCGCCGACGAGGGCTGGATGCCGCAGTCCGCCGAGCACCTGGCCGCGCTGGACGCGCTCGGGGTGTCGTACGGGCTGCTGGCGGTGACCCGCGCCGACCTGGCCGACCCCGGCCCGGCGCTGGCCCGGGCCCGCGCCGAGATCGCCGCGACCTCGCTCGGCGCGGTGGAGGCCGTGCCGGTCAGCGGGGTCACCGGCGCCGGCCTGCCCGAGCTGCGGGCCGCGCTGGACCGGCTGGCCGCCCGGCTGCCCGACCCGGCCCGCGACGCCCCGGTCCGGCTGTGGGTGGACCGCTCGTTCACCGTCCGGGGCAGCGGCACGGTGGTCACCGGCACCCTCGGCGGCGGCCGGCTGCGCGTCGGCGACACGCTCGAACTCGCCGCCACCGGGGAACCGGTCCGGGTCCGTGGCCTGCACGCGCTGAACACCGCCCACGCCCAGGTCGACGCGGTGGCCCGGGTGGCGGTGAACCTGCGCGGGCTGTCCCGCGACCGGGTGGCCCGCGGCGACGCCCTGCTCAGTCCCGGCCGGTTCCGGGCCACCGACCTGCTCGACGTGCGGCTCGCCGGTGATCCGGCGGCCGACCTGCCGCCCACCCTCACCCTGCACGTCGGCTCGGCCGCCGTGCCCGCCCGGGTCCGCCCGCTCGGCCCGGACACCGTCCGGCTCCGGCTGGCCCGCCCGCTGCCGCTGCTGATCGGCGACCGGGCGCTGCTGCGCGACCCGGGCCGGCACCAGGTGAGCGGCGGGGTGACCGTGCTGGACGTGGACCCGCCGGCGCTGCGCCGCCGGGGCGCGGCCGCCGCCCGGGCCACCGTGCTGGCCGGGCTGGACGGCCGGCCCGACCCGGCCGGGGAGCTGCGGCGGCGGCGCCTGGTCCGCGCCGGTGACCTGACCCGGATGGGCGTTCCGGCCGACGCCGCCCCGGTCGCCGGGGACTGGCTGGCCGACCCGGACCACTGGCGGGAGCTGGGCCGCCGGCTCGCCGAGGAGGTCGCCCGGTACGCCCGCGAGCAACCGCTGGCGGCCGGCGTGCCGGTGGACGTGCTCCGGCACCGGCTCGACCTGCCGGACCGGGCGCTCGTGGAGGCGCTGCTGCGCCCGCCGCTGCGGCTGCGGGCCGGCCGGGTCACCGCCGCTCCCGGCGACGCGTTGCCGGAACCGGTGGCCCGGGCGGTCGCGCGGGTCCGCGCCGAGTACGGCGACCGCCCGTTCCAGGCCCCCGAGGCGCACCGCCTCGCCGATCTGGGCCTCGGCCCCCGCGAGATCGGGGCGGCCGTGCGCGCCGGCGCCCTGCTCCGGCTCGCCGACAACGTGGTGCTGCTGCCCGGCGCCCTGGACGACGCGGTGCGGGTGCTCGCCGGGCTGCCGCAGCCGTTCACGCTCAGCGCCGCCCGGCAGGCGCTGGACACCACCCGCCGCGTGGCGGTGCCGCTGCTGGAACTGCTCGACCGGCGGGGCGCCACGCGGCGGCTGCCCGACGACGCCCGCGAGGTGGTCCGCCCGGGCGGGTGAGCCAAGCGGCACCGGCGGCCCCACCCGGTCACCTACCGTGACGCCATGGACCCCTCCGCGATCTGGCGGGACCGGAACCACCGGTGGCGCATCGAGGCGTACCGGGCACCGGACCTGCGGTTCGCCATCTTCGCCACGAACGGCACCACCGAGTCGGCGCCGCTGTGGCTGTTCGGGATGGGCGCGCTGGCCCGGTGGCTCATGACCCACGCGATCTCCCTGGACGACCTGGAGACCGACTGATGGCCGGTCAGCTCGTCCTGGTACTGGTCCTGGTGCTGGTCAACGCGGCGCTGTCCGGCAGCGAGATGGCCATCGTGACCCTGCGGGAGGCGCAGCTGCGGCGGCTGGGCCGGACCGGGCGCAGCGGGGCGCGGCTGACCCGGCTGGCCCGGGAGCCGAACCGCTACCTGGCCACCATCCAGCTGGGCATCACCCTGGCCGGGTTCCTCGCCTCGGCGGCCGCCGCGGTGTCCCTGGCCGAGCCGCTGGTCGGCCCGCTGGGCTTCCTGGGCCGGGCCGCCAACCCGGTGGCGGTGGTGCTGGTGACGGTGGCGCTGACCTTCGTGACGCTTGTCGTCGGTGAGCTGGCCCCGAAGCGGCTGGCCATGCAGTCGGCGGAACGCTGGGCGCTGCTCAGCGCCGCGCCGCTGGACCTGCTCGCCCGGGTGTCCCGCCCGGCGGTGTGGCTGCTCAGCCGGGCCACCGACCTGCTGGTCCGGCTGGCCGGTGGCGATCCCCGGGCCAACCGGCAGGAGGTGACTGAGGAGGAGCTGCGGGAGATGCTGGTCAGCCAGCGCGGGCTCTCCGCGCAGCAGCGGGAGATCCTGTCCGGGGCGTTCGACATCGCCGGCCGCACCCTGCGGGAGATCCTGGTGCCGCGCCGCGAGGTGACGATGCTGCCGGTGGAGCTGTCGGCCGTGGAGGCCATGCGCCGGCTGGCCGCCACCGGCCGCTCCCGGGCGCCGGTGACCGGCCCCGGCGGCCTGGACGACGTGCGCGGGGTGGTGCACATCCGGGACCTGGTCGACGCCGACGGGGCGGGGGTCGGGCAGCGCGCCCGGCCGCCGGTGCTGCTGCCCGGCACGCTGCCGGTCGCCGACGCCATGCGGCAGCTGCGCCAGCGCCACGAGCAGCTCGCCCTGGTCATCGACGAGTTCGGCGGGGTCGACGGCCTGGTCACGATGGAGGACCTGCTCGAGGAGGTGGTCGGCGAGCTGTACGACGAGACCGACCGGGACGTGCACCAGGCGGTCCGGGAGCCCGACGGCGCGCTGCTGCTTCCCGGCGACTTCCCGCTGCACGACCTGCCCGACGCCGGCGTGCAGGTGAGCTTTCCGCTGACCCGGGAGTACACCACCGTCGCCGGGCTGGTCCTCGCCGGGCTGGGGCACCTGCCCACCGGGCCGGGGGAGCGGATCCGGCTGCCCGGGCTCACCGTCGAGGTGGTCGAGGTGTCGGACCGGACGATCCGCCGGGTGCGCCTGCGTGGCCCGGCCGCCGGCTGCCGGGCCGAATGACCCGACCGGGGGACAGGCACGCCAAACCGGCCTTCCGTGGCGCCGGGGCGCCGTACCGTCCGGAGCGTGAAGGACCGAGGACTGCGGACGTTCATCACCGTGCTCGCCGGGCTGGCCGTGATCTACTTCGGCGCCACCGGGCACCGCAGCAGCGGTGAGGAGGGCGGGGGCATCTCCGGTGGCGTGGTGCTGCTGGCCCTGCTCGCCTCGGCGCTCGCCTGGAACCTGACCAAGCCGGGCCCGGCCAAGTGACGCGCGGCCGGCTCAGCGGGCCGCCGCGGTCCGGCTGATCTCGCCGGCCGACTCCTCGCCGAGCGCCACCCGCACCAGCGCCGACGCCAGCCGCCCGAAGTCGGCCTCGCCGACCAGCCCGGCCAGCCCGCCGGGGTTCGCCGGCAGGCCCAGCCGGCGGGCGCCGGCCAGGGTCCGCCGGTCGGCGTACGGGCGCACGTCCGGCCACACGGCCTGAGCCTCGCGGAGGAAGATGTCCGCCCCGGTCGGGCCGATGCCGGGGAACTCGGTGAGCAGCCGGCGCAGCACGGTCCGGTCGCCGTCGGCCTCCTTGTGCATCCGGCGCAGGTCCCCGTGCCACCGGTCCAGGCAGAGCCGGGCCCCGGTGCCGAGCATGGTGGCGGTCCGCTCGTCGTAACGGCGGTAGTGGCCCCGGCCGAGCGCGTCGACGCGGTCCTGCCAGCTCGCCGCCTCCATGGCCTGGGGGGTGCGCCAGCCGGCGGCGAAGAGTTCCCGCGCCGCGGCGATCGCCACGCACGCCCGGATCCGGGTGCTCAGCAGCGTGGTGAGCACCAGCAGCTGGTAGAGCGGGCCGGGCCGGTCGGCGAGCCCGATCCCGGCCTCCTCCGCGTAGGTCCGGGACTGCCGGTCCAGCAGCGCCCGCGCCACGCTCCGATCGTCTGGCATCCCTCGGTGATACCCGCCCGGCGGCCGACCAGACGCCCGCGGCCCAGCCCGAATGCGCCTCCCGGCGGCGGGTACCCAGCTCAGGTGCGCGGCCCAACCGTGCGCCGCCAGCGGAAGGAGAGACCTGTGGTCAAGCCGCAGCAGGAGGAACTGCGCCGCAACGACAAGGGCGCGACCAGCCAGGACAGCCGGGAACTCATTCCCCAGAGCGGGAGCAAGGGGCCGCACGGCAAGGGTGGCAGCTCCAACGCGGACGTGGGGCGACCGGTCCCGAAGGGACAGGTGTCGCCGTACGGGCCGGCGGGCCAGCCGGTGGCCGAGGACGAGAGCGACCGGCGGGGCTGAGTCAGCCCCGCCGTGCCGGCGGCCGCAGCCTCCGCCAGGTGGCTGCGGCCGCCGCTCCGTACGCCAGGTGCGGCACCAGGTCGGACAGCCAGTCGGCCCTGCCCCACGTCCGCGGGTCGCTGATGCGGAGCGCCGCGATGGAGCCGTCCGAGGTGGCCATGACGCCGCCGCCGAGCAGCCCCACCGCCACCGGCAGCGGGATCCGGCGGCGGGCGGCCAGGAGGCCGAACAGCGCGCCGGCCGCGATGCCGGTGCCGTACCCGATGACCGGCCCGAGGCCGGAACGGCGGTTCGCCGCCTTCGCCTCGGGCCCCAGGTCCACGTGCGCCGCGTCGGCCAGCTTGCCGGCGGTCTGCTCCGGGGTGCTGCTCGCCGGCCGCCCCCGCACCGCCATGTCCAGGTAGCTCACGACGTTCAACGCGGCGCTGCCGACGGCGCCCGCGATGGCGCCGTCGACCACGGGAGCGGCCCTCACTTCGGGTCGCCCGGTTCGCGCTCGCCCTTGGGCCCGAACGTCCGTTCGCCCCGCACCACGCCCCGCTGGCCGCGGTCGTCCTGGAGGATCCGGTTCGCGACCTGGTTCGCCTCCTGGTCGGCGGCACGCCCGGACTGCTCGATCACATCGCGCAGCCGCGCCCGTTCCTTGTCGTACGCGTTGCTGCCCGGCCGTGGTCCTGGCATCGCTGCCTCCTCCGGTCGCTGTGGCTGACCGTACGGTCTACCCGCCGTGGCCGGGGCCAACCGTTCAGCCGGGTGCGCGGACCACCGCCACCGGGCAGTCGGCGCGGTGCAGCACCCCCTGGCTCACCGAGCCGAGCAGCAGGCCGGTCAGCTCGCCCCGGCCGCGCCGGCCCACCACCAAAAGCTGGGCCTCCCGGGACGCGTCGACGAGCGCGGCGACCGGCCGGGCGTGCACCACGGCCCGGGTGACCGGCACCTCCGGCCGGCGCTCGGTGAGCCCGCCGAGCGACTCGGTCAGCACCCGCTCCTCCTCGTCGCGCAGGTCGCTCTCCTCGTACACCAGGGGTTGCATGTCGCCGGGACCGGCGGAGGCCGGGTGGGTGTAGGCGTGCACGGTGTGCAGCCGGGTGCCCCGGATCGCGGCCTCCTCGGCGGCGAACTCCACGGCCGCGCGGGACAGGGTGGAGCCGTCGACCCCGACCACCACCGGACCGGCCGGGCGCGCCGTGCCGCGGGCGACCAGCACCGGGCAGTCGGCGTACGAGGCGACCTGGATCGCGACCGAGCCGAGGACCAGCGCGGCGAATCCGCCGAGACCGCGGTCGCCCAGCACGATCATCGCGGCGGTCGGGGACTCGCCGAGCAGCACGGCGGAGGCCTCCCCGTCGATGATCTCGCCGGAGACCCGCAGCCCGGGCGCCGCCGCCTCGGCCTCGGCGACCGCCTCGGCGACCAGCTCCTCGGCCTGGTGCCGCAGGCCGCCGCCGGGTGGTCCCTCGGCCGGCGCCGACACGGGTACGCGCAGCAGCGGCCAGATGAACCCGTGCACCACCCGCAGCGGGCGCTGCCGCCGGGCCGCCTCCCGCGCCGCCAGGCGCACGGCGGCGCGGGCCGGCTCCGAGCCGTCGACCCCGACCACCACCGCCGCGCCGTTCGCCGAGTTCACGCGTACCTCCTCGCCGTGGGCGCCCGCGGCCAGTATCGCGGCACCCGGGCCGTCGCCGAGGCGATACCGCGCGAGCCGACCCGTGGGTACGCTGGCGACCGTCGCCGGAGAGAGGGAGCGTCGTCGATGGCCGAGCCCGACCAGCCGAGCACCGCCCGCATGATCGACTACTGGCTCGGCGGCGAGCACCACTACCCGGTCGACGTGGCCGCGGCGGGCGCCTTCGAGGGCGCGTACGGGCCGTGTGCGGAGATCTTCCGTTCGCTGCGCGCCTTCCTCGGCCGGGCGGTCCGGTCGATCGCCGACGCCGGGGTGGACAGCTTCCTGGTGTTCGGGGCGGGCGTGCCCACCCGGGGCAACGTGCACGAGGTGGCCCCGGACGCCACCGTGCTCTACACCGACGTCGACCCGGTGACGATCCGGCTGGGCCAGCGCCTGCTGGCCGACAGCGACCGGGCCGGCTACGGCTACGGCGACGCCACCGACATCGGCACCGTCGACCCGGCCCAGCTGCACCGGTTCGTGCCGGGGTGGGGGAGGCAGCCGGTCGGGGTGGTGTTCCTCGGGCTGGCCGCGTTCCTCGACGACGACACCCTCGCCCGCACCCTCGACGAGCTGTACGAGGCGGTCGCGCCGGGCAGCTTCCTGGCGATCGACTTCGACAGCGAGGAACTCGCCGCGTACCCGGAGGCGCTGGCCATGATGGGGCCGGCGTTCCGGATGCGGGCGCCCGCGCGGTTCGCGCCGCTGCTGGGCCGCTGGCAGCCGACGGCGGACGGCATCGTGCCGGTGGCGCGGTGGCGGCCGGCCGGCGCCCCGGAGCCGGTGCCGGACGCCTTCTACGGCGTGTTGGCCACCAGACCGGCCGGCTGACCGTCCACCCTCGAAAACGGCGCCGGCCGGAGCCGGGTCGTGCCGGTGTCGGCGGGCCTCCGTATGATGCTTGCCCTACAGCAATAGTCGTCATCGGAGGATGTCAGCATGCCGGACGCGTCCGGAGCGGTGTCGCGCGCACTGCGCGCCGCGCCCCCCGACCAGTTGGCGGAGGCCGCGGACGCGGCGGTCCGCCGGGTGTTCGGCGCGTCGCGGACCGAGGTGTTCGTGGCCGACTACCGGTTCACCGGGCTCTGGCCGGTGCTGGACCCGGACCTGCCCGAGGGCGGGTTCCTCGCCTGCCAGGGGGTCGCGCAGCGCTGCTTCAGCAGCCAGGAACCGGTGCTGGACACCGGCGAGGACGGCCGGTGCCGCGCGTACCTGCCGCTGTCGGCGTGGGGGGAGCGGCTCGGCGTGCTGATGGTCGAGCTGCCTGCCGCGCCGGACGCGGCGACGGTGGCGGCCGTCCGGGACGCCGCGGGGGAGCTGGCGGTGGCGCTGCGGGCGGCCGACCGGGAGACCGACCGCTACCGCCGCGCGCGCCGCCGGGAACGGCTCACCATGGCCGCCGAGATGCAGTGGGACCTGCTTCCCGGGCGCAGCGTCACCCACGGCGACTTCGTGCTGGCCGGGCAGCTCGAACCGGCGTACACGGTGGGCGGTGACCACTTCGACTGGTCGGTCGACGGCGACCGGCTCACCGTCACGGTGCTCAACGGCGCCGGCAGCGGCCTGGCCGCCTCGCTGCTCACCGCGGTGACGGTCAACGCGATGCGCAACGCGCGACGCTCCGGCGGCAGTCTGGTGGAGCAGGCCGAGCTGGCCTCGGACACCATCTTCTACCAGCACCGGGGGAGCCGGCACGTGGCCACGCTGCTGCTGGAGCTGGACAGCCGGCGGGGCGTCGTGCGGGCCGTGGACGCGGGCTCGCCGCACGTGCTGCGGCTGCGCGGCGGGACGGTCACGCCGATCACGCTGGATCAGCAACTGCCGTTGGGCATGTTCGCCGAGACCCGCTACGACGTGCAGGAGTTCACCGTGGAGCCGGGGGACCGGCTCTTCGTGGTCAGTGACGGGGTGTACGCGGCCGAGCCGGCCGGCCGGGAGCCGTACGGGGACCGGGCCATGGCACGCGCGATGCGGTCCACTCGGTTGCAGCCGGCGACCGAGGCAGTTGGTACGGTGATGCGCGAACTGCACGCGTACCACGTCGAGGCGGATCTCCGCGACGACGCGGTCGTCGTCTGCCTGGACTGGCGCGGTTCCGGCCCGCCGGACGGTGACGTCGGCGGGCGGTGACGGACCGGCGGAGCGAACACGAGCGGGACGATCGCAGGGGACACCGGGTGGAGCGACCTCCGAATCTTGCCGCGGCCATCGATGCGGCCGCCGAGGCGCTCATCGGTGTGCTCGACTCCGCCACCTCGCGGCACACCGTCAGCGTCTCGCCGACCCAGCTGCGGGTGCTGTCGCTGATCATGGCGCACCCGCGCACCAACGTGAACCGGCTGGCCGAGCTGCTCGACGTGGTGCCCTCGTCGGCGAGCCGGCTGTGCGACCGGCTGGAGGCCGTCGGCCTGCTGCGCCGCGTGGCCGACCCGCGCGACCGGCGCGAGGTGCGGCTGATCCCCACGGCCGCGGCGGAGACCCTGCTGCGTGAGCTCGCGGAGCGGCGGCACCGGGCGGTGCAGGCGGTGCTGGACCGCATGCCCCACCGGGCGCAGCACGAGCTGCTGCTGGCGCTTGTCGCGTTCGGCCAGGCGGCGTCGATGAACGCCCCCCAGGCGGCCGCCGACTCCACCGCCCGCACGGCCTGACCTCCCAACCGCGCGGCCTCGGTGCGCACCGTACCCCACTAGTGTCCTAGGATGCCCTAGCGGTGGTGTGGCGCCGCACACAGGCCGAACCTGAGCGCCGGCGCAACGCGGGGACCGGAGCGGGCCGGGGGAGCCCGATATAGTGGCAGCGCAACTGGCGGGCCCATGATCGACTCGTTCCTGGGCCGCGAGGGGGAGGTCCCAGCCCGGGATCGCAGAGAGGGCGCCGGCGTCTGACCGGCCGGCAACGCGCACGTTCCCGCGGCGGCCGTTCACTCGGCCGCCGGACCGTGCTGCGAAGGGAGGTTCGGTGTCGCGTCGGCCGGCTCCATCGGAGCACCCGGCTACCGGCGGTGCGGCGGAGGCCGTGGGGGACCGTGTCCTCACCGTGCCGAACCTGATCAGCTTCGTCCGGCTCGTCGGTGTGCCGCTCTTCCTCTACCTGTTCCTGGTGGTCAAGGCCGACGTGGCCGCCATCGTGGTGCTGGCCATCGGCGGCACCAGCGACTGGGTGGACGGCTGGATCGCCCGCCGCCTCCAGCAGGTCAGCCGCCTGGGCGAGCTGCTCGACCCGCTCGCCGACCGCCTCTACATCCTGGCCACGCTGCTGGCGTTCACCGCCCGCGAGGTGGTGCCGTGGCAGTTCACCGGGGCGCTGCTGGCCCGCGAGCTGCTGCTGCTCGGCTCGCTGGGGGTGCTGCGCCGCTACGGCTACGGTCCGCCGCCGGTGCACTACGTCGGCAAGACCGCCACGTTCCTGCTGCTGGCCGCGTTCCCGATCCTGCTGCTGGCGTCCGCCGCCGACAGTGTCGCCGGCGCGGCGGGGGCGATCGGTTGGGGGCTGGCCTGGTGGGGCCTGGTGCTCTACTGGGTGGCCGGCGCGATGTACGTGGTGCAGGCCAACCGCCTGGTCCGGGCGATGCGGGCGCGGCGCGCGGGAGCGGCGGCGTGACCGCGGTGCCGCCGCAGGACAAGGGCCGCGACCCGTCGGCGCGGGTGTACGCCCCGGACTTCCTCACCGAGCTGTTCCGCAACCCGCTCGATCCGGGTTACGCCGACGCGGCGGCCCGGCGGGCGGTGGCGCCGCCGTCGCGGCTGCGGCGGGTGCTCGCCCGGCCGGTGAGCGTGGTGGTGCTGCTGGTGATCGGGTTGCTGTTCGCGGTGGCCTACCGGGAGACGATGGCCGAGGAGCCGGGCCGGGCGAAGGCGCGGGCCGGGCTGATCGCCGAGATCAAGCAGCGTGAGGCGGAGACGGACCGGTTGACCGCGCGGGCGGAGCAGCTGCGCGAGGAGGTCGGCCGGCAGCGGGACGCGGCGTTGAGTGGTTCGCAGGCGTCGCGGTTGCGCACGCTGGAGGCGGGGACCGGTCTGGGCCGGGTGCGCGGTGACGGTGTGGTGGTGCGCCTGGCGGACGCGCCGAGGGACAAGGACGCGGTGACCGGGGCGGAGGCGGGGCCGTCGCAGGTGCTCTACTCCGACCTGCAGAAGGTGGCGAACGCGCTGTGGGCGGCGGGCGCGGAGGCGGTGGCGGTGAACGGCCAGCGGTTGACGGCCACGTCGACGATCCGTCAGGCGGGTGAGGCGATCCTGGTGGACTACCGGCCGGTGACGAGCCCGTACGAGGTGTCGGCGATCGGGCCGGGGTCGATGCGGGACCGGTTCGAGGACAGTCGGGCGGCGGACCTGATGCGGGACGTGGAGCGGACGACGGGCCTGTCGTTCCGGGTCAGGGACGCCGACGACCTCACCCTGCCGGCCGCTCCGCAGCCGCGGCTACGCTACGCCGAGCCTTCGGTGAGTCCGAGCCCGTCGGGTTCGGGTGTCGCCGGTTCGACCAGTCCCGGGCCGTCCGGCTCGGGTTCCTCTCCTCGCCCCTCCGGAGGTGGCCGATGATCGCGGTGCTGGCGTTGCTCGCCGGTGTGGTGCTCGGGGTGTATCTGGATCCCACGGTGCCCGCGGCGTTGCAGCCGTACCTGCCGATCGCCGTGGTGGCGGCGCTGGACGCGGTGTTCGGTGGGGTGCGGGCGAAGCTGGACCGGATCTTCGACGACAAGCAGTTCGTGGTGTCGTTCATCTCGAACGTGCTGGTGGCGGGCCTGATCGTCTACCTGGGTGACCAGTTGGGGGTGGGCGGTCAGTTGTCCACGGGTGTGGTGGTCGTGCTCGGGGTGCGCATCTTCGGAAACGTGGCGGCGATCCGCCGGCACCTGTTCCGGGCGTAGGTTTGTGGCGATGAGCGACGAGCACAGGGAGACGGGCACGGGTTGGCCGGAGCCGGCGGAGCCGGAGCGGCCGGCGGGTCCGGCCGGTGAGCCGGATCCGCGTCCGGACGCGCCCGATCCGGACGAGTTGAGCCCGTTGGCGCCGGCGGGGCCGGCGGGGCCGGTGGAGCAGGAGGACGTGCCGCCGCCGGCCGAGGAGCCGGGAGCGGTGGCCGGGGAGCCGGGGGCGGCGGAGGAGCCGTCGCCGGCCGGGGCGAAGCCCGTGTCGCGGCGGTTGACGTCGGCGGGCGCGATGATCGCGGTGTTGCTGGCGTTGCTGGGGTTCACCCTGGTGGTGCAGTTGAAGACGACGTCGACGGATCCGACCCTCGCGGCGACGCGGGAGGAGGACCTGGTCCGGATCTCGTCGGACCTGGATTCGCGGGAGCGGCGGCTTCGGCAGGACATCGAGACGCTGGAGGACAGCCAGCGGCAGTTGCGTTCGGGTGAGCAGGGTCGGCAGGCGGCGCTGGAGGAGGCGACGCGGCGGGCGGACGAGCTGGGCATCCTGGCGGGCACGTTGCCGGCGGTGGGGCCGGGCCTGTCGGTGCGGTTCGACGGCCCGGACAAGGCGATCTCGGCGGCGCGGATCCTGGACGCGGTGCAGGAGCTGCGGGGCGCTGGCGCGGAGGCGATGCAGATCGCGGGCGCGGACGGGACGGCGGTGCGGATCATCGCGTCGACGTATTTCGTGGACGGACCCGGTGGTGGCCTGGTGGTGGACGGGCGGCGGTTGAACGGCCCGTACACGATCCTGGTGATCGGTGATCCGGCGACGCTGCGTACGGCGTTGAACATTCCCGGCGGGGTGGTCGCATCGGTGGAGGAGGCCGGCGGTAACGTGACGCCGGAGGACAGTGAGGCTGTGGAGGTTTCGCAGCTGCACGCGCCGATCAAGCTGGAACACGCCCGGCCGGTCTCCTGACCGGTCGCGGCCGCGCCGGTTTCCCCCGGTGCACCGATGACGAAGGACGCAGCTGGTGATTCCTGAGGATCTGCGGTACACCGCCGAGCACGAGTGGGTGGCTGGTGGGGACGGCGGTGCCGTCCGGGTCGGTATCACGCACTTCGCGCAGGACGCCCTGGGTGACATCGTGTTCGTCCAGTTGCCGGACGAGGGCGCGGTGGTGGCGGCGGGTGAGTCGCTGGGCGAGATCGAGTCGACGAAGAGCGTGTCGGAGATCTACGCGCCGTTGAGCGGCACGGTGGCGGCGCGCAACGAGGCGTTGGCCGACACCCCTGAGGTGATCAACACGGATCCGTACGGTGCGGGGTGGTTGGTGGAGATCACCCCGGATGATCCGGCGGCGGTCGAGGGTTTGTTGACCGCTGGTGCGTACCGCGAGCTCACCGAGAGCTGAGTTCGTGCCGTTCCGGGCGGCGGGCTCCTGTCCGCGCGTCCGGTTGCCCTGTTTTTCGGCGCTGGCTAGGCTCGCCCAGTTGACCGAGAACCAATAGTTTGAGCGTTGCGGAATGCGCCTTCCCGGCACGGGGAGCCAGCCGCCGGGTGTGTTTCTGCCCGGCGGCCAGACCCGCCATTGCCCGACGCCGACCGAAACAGATCCGTGAGGTGGTCCCCATGACGCGCCCAGACGACGAGTTCCCCCCACTCGACGTCACTTCGACGCTCAATCTCGGTTCGCTCGACGAGGTGCTGGAGGGTCCGGACACCGATGTGGTGCCGAGCCGCATGTCCGGTTCGTTGCCGCCCGGGATGGCGTTGCTGGTGGTTCGCCGGGGTCCGAACGCGGGCGCCCGGTTCCTGTTGGACCACGATGTGACGACGAGTGGCCGGCACCCGGACAGTGACATCTTCCTCGACGACGTGACGGTGTCGCGGCGGCACGCGGAGTTCCACCGGGACGGTGGCACGTTCACGGTGCGGGACGTGGGCAGCCTGAACGGCACGTACGTGAACCGGGAGCGGGTCGAGGCGGCGACGCTGAGCAACGGCGACGAGGTGCAGATCGGCAAGTTCCGGGTGGTGTTCATCGCCGGTCCTCGTCCGGAGGAGGAGGCCGGCCGGGGGTGAGCGGGCCTGCGGCTTCGACGTCGCCCGGGGCGCCGGACGGTCCGCCGCGCTCGTCCGCGACGCCGCTGATGAGCATCGGCGAGGTGTTGGCGCAGTTGCGGGTGGAGTTTCCGGACGTCACGATCTCGAAGTTGCGGTTCCTGGAGGCCGAGGGCCTGGTGGAGCCGGAGCGGACGCCGGCGGGGTACCGGAAGTTCAGCTGGGACGATGTGGCGCGGTTGCGGTTCGTGCTGACCGCGCAGCGGGACCAGTACCTGCCGTTGCGGGTGATCCGGGACCAGTTGGCGGAGTGGGACTCGTCGGGTGCGGGGCCGGCGCGGCAGCGGCCGAATCTGGTGGCGGTGGGTCCGGGTGGTGAGGTGCCGGGCCGGGAGGCGGCGGAGTCCGCCGAGTCGTCGGAGGTGCGGCTGGGTCGGGCGGAGCTGATTTCCCGTAGCGGCGTCGACGAGTCGACGTTGGCGGAGTTGGAGCGGCTCGGTGTGCTGGTGTCGGATCCGCCGGGCTGGTACGACGCGGACGCGTTGATCATCGCGCGGGCGGTGGCGGGTCTGGCGGCGTACGGGTTGGAGCCGCGGCACCTGCGGGCGTACCGGACGGCGGCGGATCGGGAGGTCGGCCTGTTCGCGCAGTTGGTGGCGCCGTTGGCGCGGCAGTCGGATCCGGCGGCGCGGGCGCGGGCGGCGGAGACGGCGCGGGAGTTGGTGGCGTTGTCGCAGCAGTTGCACGCGGCGTTGGTGCGGGTGGGGTTGCGGTCGACGTTGGGTCGGTGAGGTTCGTGGGCCGGGTGCTGTGGGGGCGCCCGGCCTTCGCCGTGGGCGGTGGCGGCCGGGGTGCGCCGAGCGGGCGGGGCGCGGAAAGATCTGGGTCGGGAAGCGTGTCGTAGGCTTGCCGGGGTAACCCGTTGCGGCGAGGCGTGGTGCACGTAGCGGATGGGACTCCCGTGTCGCGGTCCGTGTACCGTGCAGGGAAGGGCGCGGTGCGGGCGTAGGTGACAACGACACGGAGGCGGCGGTGCGCGAGCTGAGCGTGGTCGGAGTTCGGGTGGAGCTGCCCAGCAACCAGCCGATCGTCCTGCTGCGGGAGGTCGAGGGGGACCGCTATCTGCCGATCTGGATCGGCGCGGTCGAGGCGACGGCGATCGCCTACGAGCAGCAGGGTGTCAAGCCGGCGCGGCCGTTGACGCATGATCTGTTGCGGGATGTGCTGGCGGCGTTGAAGGCGCCGTTGCACGCGGTGGAGATCACCGAGTTGAAGGAGAACGTCTTCTACGCCGATCTGTTGATCGGTGACGGCGTTCGGGTGTCGGCGCGGCCGAGCGATTCCATCGCGTTGGCGTTGCGGGTCGGTGCGCCGATTCGTTGTGCCGAGCAGGTCCTCTCCGAGGCGGGGATCGTGATCCCGGACGAGCAGGAGGACGAGGTGGAGAAGTTCCGCGAGTTCCTGGAGCAGGTGCGTCCGGAGGATTTCGCGGGCTGAGGTGGCCCGGCCGGTGGGCCGGTGTCGTGCGGCGGCGGTGGTCACGGTGGGTGACGGCTCGCCGCCGTCGGTGATCTTCCGGGTGGCGGTGCGGCGTGTCGCGGTGTCTCCTGCGGGGTAACTCCCGGTGTCGGGGCTAGGGTTGCGGTATCGAGGGGTGCGCGCACGGGGAGACGGCGTGACACCGCACGGGCGGGGAGGTTGTCCGGATGCACGAGCCGCGAGATCCTGGTCCGACGACGGAGCAGCAGCCCGACCCGGTCGTTGACGGTGAGGTGGGCTACCGGGGTGTGACCGCGTGTCACGCGGTGGGCATCAGTTACCGGCAGTTGGACTACTGGGCCCGGACGGGTCTGGTGGTGCCGAGCGTGCGGGACGCGTCCGGTTCGGGGACGTCCCGGTTGTACTCCTTCCGCGACCTGGTGGTGTTGAAGGTCGTGAAGCGGTTGTTGGACGCCGGGGTGTCGTTGCAGAACATCCGGAAGGCCATCGACGCGTTGCGGTCGCGTGGGGTGGAGGACCTGGCGGGCATCACGTTGATCTCGGACGGGACGACGGTGTACGAGTGCCGGTCGCCCGAGGAGGTCGTGGACCTGTTGCAGGGCGGCCAGGGTGTGTTCGGCATCGCGATCGGTGGCGCGTTCAAGGAGATCCAGGGTTCGCTGTCGCATCTGCCGGCGGAGCCGGTGGGTGGGCAGCCGGAGCCGGCCGCGCCGCCGGCGGAGTCGGAGTCGGAGTCGGTGGGTGACGAGTTGGCGGCTCGGCGTGCGCGTCGCCGGGCGGGCTGAGTCGCCGGTCAGTGTTCGCGGGACCACGCCACGCCCAGAACGGGCACGGCGTGGTCCTCTTTTTTGATCACCGTGCGTGTCGGGCGGCCGGCCGGGCGCCGGAGGGCTGCCCATGGCGGTGGCCGTCGCGGGGTCGGCGCCGGTGTGACGTGCGGAAACGACGGTCGGCTGGATCGCCGGCGGGCATTGTCCGAAGAGGACCGTCGACGCTGTCGGGTGCCGGAAGTATCCACCCAGTGTGTCGGTGTGCTCGCATGCCGCGAACGATCCGCCGCGGTTGTTGACTGTCCGTGGTCGACGGTTGTCGGGAATCGGATAGGGCAGGGCTGACCCGTTTCGGCGGGCACGCTATGGTCCGACACGGTCGCTTGCGCGTGACCGTTCGGTGGAGCCGGCGCGACGCGCGTGAGCTGCCGGCTGCCCCCTCCGCGGCGCTGGTCGCGTTGCCCCCCTCCCGGAAGGATCCGCCATGACGGTGACCGAAGAGACCACCCCGATCTCCCACTACGAGCGCATCGGCGGCGCGGCCGCGGTGAAGGCCGCGGTGGAGCTGTTCTACGACAAGGTGCTGGCCGACCCGGACCTGGCCGGCTACTTCACCACCGTGAACATGCCCGAGCAGCGGCGGCACCTGGCGTTGATGCTCGCCGTGGTGCTCGGCGGCCCGAACGAGTACGCGGGTCGGGGCCTGGCCGAGGCGCACCAGCCGCTGAACATCCCGGTGGCGCACTACGTGAAGGTCGGCGAGCACCTGACCGCGACGCTGGTCGAGCTGGGGGTGCCGGCCGACGTGATCGCCGACGTGCACGTCGTGCTGGGTCAGGTCCAGGACCAGGTCGTGTCGTCGGGGAACGCCTGAGCGTGGACGCAGGGCGGCTCAAGCAGAGCTGGTCCCTGGTCGCCGCGCACGGCGACCAGGTGCCGCTCTACTTCTATTCGACGCTGTTCCTGGCGCACCCGGAGACCCGGCAGATGTTCCCCACGAACATGGCCGGGCAGCGGGACCGCCTGGTGAACGCGCTGGGGCACATCGTGTCCCACGTGGACCAGGTGGACCGGCTCGTCGGGTTCCTCCAGGACCTCGGCGCGGACCACCGGAAGTTCGCGGTGCGCGCCGAGCACTACCCGGCCGTCGGTGAGGCGCTGCTGGCGACGCTGCGGCACTTCTCCGGCGAGGCGTGGACCGACGAGCTGGCGGCCGACTGGGCGGCCGCGTACGGGTTGGTCGCGCAGGTGATGATGGACGCCGCGCAGGCCGCGGAGGCGAAGTCCCCGCCGTGGTGGGTGGCGGAGATCCTCGGGCACGAGCGGCGCACGTTCGACGTGGCGGTGCTGACGCTGCGGCCGCAGTACCTGCTGCAGTTCACGCCGGGCCAGTCGATCGGGGTGTCCCACCCCGCGGTGCGGTCGTGGCGGTACTACTCGCCGGCGAACGCGCCCCGTCCCGACGGGACGCTGGAGCTGCACGTGCGGGCCGCGCCGGGTGGCGCGGTGTCGTCGCGGCTGGTGTACGGGTGCGCGGTGGGCGACCAGGTGCACCTGGCCGCGCCGGTGGGTGACCGGTTGACGTTGTGGCAGGCCGGGTCGTCGGATCTGCTGCTGCTGGCCGGTGGCACCGGCTGGGCGCCGGTGAAGTCCCTGCTGGAGCAGGTCGCCGCGGAGGGCGTGGGCCGCCGGGTCGACCTGTACGTGGGGGCCCGGTCCCGGTTGGAGTTCTACGACAGCGAGGCGATCGACAAGTTCGCCGCGTCGTACCCGTGGCTGCGGGTGACGTACGTGGCGGGCTCGGACCCGCGGCGCCCGGGTGAGTTCGTGCAGGTGGCCGATCAGGCCCTGGCCGACGGGGACTGGCGGTCCCGGCACGTGTACGTGTGCGGCTCCGACGAGATGGTGAGCCATTCGGTGGCGGCGCTGACCGGTGCCGGCTACCAGCCGGGTCAGCTGCACCACGAGGGTTTCGGCAAGCACTGGTACGGGCCGGCCTTCCGGACCATGACGGCCCCTGACGATTCCGGAGGTATCCGGTGAGCGCGAGCCCGATCAGCAGGTATGAGGGCCAGGTGACCGGCGGCGCGGTGCACGTGCGTCTCAGCGCCGACCGGGTGCGCCGGTGGGAGTTCGGGTCGGCGTCGTTCACCCGCCGCGGCTACGACCACGCCGACGTGGACCGGTTCCGGATGCAGGTGGCCGACGAGCTGGACCAGTTGGCCACGCAGCTGGCGAATCTGCGGGCGGAGAACGAGCGGCTCAACGACCATCTGGAGCTGCACCGGCACGGGGTGATCCCGAGCGCCGACAACGCGGCGGCGGTGCCGGCGGCGAAGGAGGTGAACCTGCTGTCGGCGGCCCAGCGGGAGGCCGAGCAGATCATCGCGCAGGCCCACGACTACGCCCGGCGGGTCGCCGAGTACGCCCGGATGCAGTACGAGAGCTACATGCAGGCCGCGGCGGAGGAGGCGAAGCAGGAGGCCGAGCGGGCGGTGACGGAGTACCGCAGCAGCGCCGGGGTGAACTTCGACGACTCGGTGGCCACCCGGGAGGCCCTGCGGATCTTCGGCGAGATGATGATCTCGCACATGCAGGCGGCGGCCCGGCACCTCGACGACGGCAGCGAGCAGCTGTCGCGGACGATGGAGCGGATCGCCCGGGAGGTGCCCGCGATGACCGGTGGGCAGCCGCAGGTGGCGCTGCCCCGCCACCAGCGCTGAGCGGCGGCCCGGCCCACCGGGGGTGACCCCGGTGGGCCGGGCGCCGGCGGCCACGAGGCGCCGCGAAAAATCCGGCCGGAAAAAGTCGCGGTGGGATGTCGAGAACCGGGTCGCGGCTCCGTCCCCGGAGCGAACACGGCAACAATGGCCGTACCGCACCGAGGAGACGATGATGGCCAAGTACCTGCTGCTCAAGCACTACCGGGGCGCGCCCGCGGCGGTCAACGACGTGCCGATGGACCAGTGGACGCCGGAGGAGGTCTCGGCCCACATGGGGTACATGCGGGACTTCGCCGCCCGGCTGGAGGGCACCGGCGAGTTCGTCGACGGGCAGGCGCTGTCGCCGGAGGGCACGTTCGTCCGCTACGACGGTGAGGGGCGGCCGCCGGTCACCGACGGCCCGTTCGCGGAGACCAAGGACCTCATCGCCGGCTGGATGGTGATCGACGTCGACACCTGGGAGCGGGCGGTCGAGCTGGCCGGGGAGCTGTCCGCGGCCCCGGGCGCGGGTGGGAAGCCGATCCACGAGTGGCTCGAGGTGCGCCCGTTCCTGGGCGAGCCCTCGACGATCACGGAGTGAGGCACGGTGGATGAGGCTCTGCTGCGGGCTCTCACCCCCACCGTGATCGGGATCCTCGTCCGCCGCGGAGCCGACTTCGCGGCGGCCGAGGACGCCGTCCAGGACGCCCTGATCGAGGCCGTGCGGGTGTGGCCGGTGGACCCGCCGCGCGACCCCCAGGGCTGGCTGGTCACGGCGGCCTGGCGGAAGTTCCTCGACGCGGTCCGCGCCGACGCGTCCCGGCGGCACCGGGAGGCCCGCGTCGAGGCCGAGCCCGCGCCCGGTCCGGGGGAGGCCGCCGACGACACGCTGCAGCTGTACTTCCTGTGCGCGCACCCGTCGCTCACGCCGGCGTCGGCCGTCGCGCTCACGCTGCGCGCGGTCGGCGGCCTGACCACGCGCCAGATCGCGCGGGCCTACCTGGTGCCGGAGGCGACCATGGCCCAGCGGATCAGCCGGGCCAAGCGGACCGTCTCGGATGTCCGGTTCGACCAGCCCGGTGACGTGGCCACCGTGCTGCGGGTGCTCTACCTGGCGTTCAACGAGGGCTACTCCGGTGACGTCGACCTCGCCGGGGAGGCGATCCGGCTCACCCGGCAGCTGGCGGCGCGGATCGACCACGAGGAGGTCGCGGGCCTGCTGGCGCTCATGCTGCTGCACCACGCGCGGCGGGCGGCGCGGACCGGCCCGGACGGGCGGCTCGTGCCGCTGGCCGAGCAGGACCGCGGCCGGTGGGACACCCGGCTGATCGCCGAGGGCGTCGACGTGCTCCAGGCGGCGCTGGCCCGGGACCGGCTGGGGGAGTTCCAGGCCCAGGCGGCCATCGCCGCGCTGCACGCCGACGCGCGGACGGTCGAGGAGACCGACTGGGTGCAGATCGTCGAGTGGTACGACGAACTGGTGCGCCTCACCGACAGCCCGGTGGCCCGCCTGAACCGGGCCGTGGCGGTCGGCGAGGCCGACGGCCCGCTCGCCGGGCTGGCCGCCCTCGCGGGGCTGGACCCGGGCCTGCCGCGGCACACCGCCGTCGCGGCGTACCTGCACGAGCGTGACGGTGACCCGGCCACGGCGGCGCGGCTGTACGCGGAGGCGGCCCGGTCGGCGCCCAGCCTCCCCGAACGCGACCACCTCACCCGGCAGGCGGCACGGCTCAACGCGGGGCTGCGCCGCTGACCGGGGCGGGACGCGCGCTTCAGGTGGCGGCGCGGACCGCCTCGGCGATCGGGGTCTCCCCGCCGACCAGTTCCAGGGTGAGCCCGGCGGTGTGCGGGGCGGACAGCAGGGCGAGCAGCACCCGGGCCACGTCGGCGCGGGTGACCGGCCCGGGGTCGACGTGCCGGCGCAGGGTGATCCGGCCGACCGGCGCGTCGTCGGTGAGCCGGCCGGGGCGCAGCACCGTCACGTCGAGGTCCCGGCCGGTGACCTCGTCCTCGGCGGCCTTCTTCGCCCGCAGGTACGCCGCCCACACCTCGTCGGTGCCGGCCGAGGGGGGCCGGTCCACGCCCATCGAGGAGACCAGCAGGTAGCGGCGGACCCCGGCGCGTTGCGCGGCGTCGGCGAGCAGCACCGCGGCGGCCCGGTCGACGGTGTCCTTGCGGGCCGCGCCGCTGCCCGGGCCCGCGCCGGCGGCGAAGACCACCGCGTCGGCGCCGGCCAGGTGCCCGGCGAGGGTGTCGACGTCGGTGTGTTCCAGGTCGCAGACCACCGGTTCGGCGCCGGCGGCGCGCAGCGCGGCCGCGTGCCCGGGGTTGCGGATCAGCCCGACGGCGGTGTCGCCGCGTCCGGCGAGTTCCCGCTCCAGCAGCTTGGCGATCTTCCCGTGGCCTCCGGCGATGACGACGCGCATGCCCTCAACCTAGCCCCGCGACCGGAGCCGCACCGGGTGAGCGGGCGGCCCGGGTTCGCCGGAGACGGGTCGGGCGAGGCAGCATGGACGCCGTGACCGAGACGTTCGACGCGTTGACCCGGCTGGTGGGCGCCGGGGACGTGGTGGTGCTCAGCGGCGCCGGCCTGTCCACCGAGTCGGGCATCCCCGACTACCGGGGGCCCTCCGGCGCGGCCCGCCGGCACACGCCGATGACCTACCAGGCGTTCACCCGGGACCCGGACGCGCGGCGGCGTTACTGGGCGCGCAGCCACCTGGGCTGGCGGCTGATCGCCCGGGCCGCCCCCAACGACGGGCACCGGTCGGTCGCCCGGCTGCAACGCGCCGGCCTGCTCGGCGGGATCATCACCCAGAACGTCGACGGCCTGCACACCGAGGCCGGCGCCACCGGCGTGATCGAGCTGCACGGCCGGCTCGACGAGGTGACCTGCCTGGACTGCGGCAACCTGACCTCCCGCGACGAGCTGGACCGGCGGCTCACCGAGGCCAACCCGGGTTTCGACGCGCACGTCGCGCACGTCAACCCCGACGGCGACGTGGACCTGCCCGACGAGGCGGTGGCCGCCTTCCGCACCGTCGACTGCGGCATCTGCGGCGCCGGCATGCTCAAGCCCGACGTGGTGTTCTTCGGCGAGACGGTGCCGGCGCCCCGGGTCGCGGACTGTTTCGCCCTGGTCGAGCGGGCCCGGGCGCTGCTGGTGCTCGGCTCCTCCCTGACCGTCATGTCGGGGCGGCGGTTCGTGCTGCGCGCCGCGAAGCTCGGCATCCCGGTGGCCATCGTCAACCAGGGCCCCACCCGCGGCGACGGGCACGCCACCCTCACCCTCGACGCGCCGCTGGGCGCGACGCTGACCGCGCTGGCCGACCGGGTCGCCGCCGGTCCGGTGCCCGCCGCCGTGTGACCGACCCCCGGCGGGGTACGACATGAGCCGGAAACATGGTCGCTGGTAGCGTTGACCATGCCGGTACCACCCACGTGGGAGAGACCGCCCGGGAACCACTCGGACGGCGCCGAAGGGGCAGATTCTCCCCGGAACCTCTCAGGCAAAAGGACCACGTGGGCAGGCGCTGTGGAGCGCGTCAGCGCGACTCAGGGGGAGGCCGACCCGTCGACCTCGCCCCCACAAGGAGCGCAGCGCATGACCGTAGAGCAGTTCGCCGACCGGCACATCGGCCCCGGCCCGGACGACGAGCGCCGGATGCTGGAGGCCGTCGGTCACAGCTCCATCGACGAGCTGATGGACGCCGCGATCCCCGAGGTGATCCGCTGGCACGGCGCCCTGGACCTGCCCGCCCCGGCCAGCGAGCGGGAGGCCATCGCCGAGCTGCGCGCCCTGGCCGCCCGCAACACCGTCGCGGTGTCGATGATCGGGCTGGGTTACCACGGCACGCACACCCCGGCGGTGATCCGCCGCAACGTGCTGGAGAACCCGGCCTGGTACACGGCGTACACGCCGTACCAGCCGGAGATCAGCCAGGGCCGCCTGGAGGCGCTGCTGAACTTCCAGACCATGGTCACCGACCTGACCGGGCTGGCCACCGCCAACGCGTCCATGCTCGACGAGGGCAGCGCCGCGGCCGAGGCCATGACCCTGGCCCGCCGCGCGTCGAAGACCAAGAGCCCGGTGTACGTGGTCGACGCCGACACCCTGCCGCAGACCATCGCGGTGATCACCAGCCGCGCGGAGCCGCTCGGCATCGACGTGCGGGTGCTCGACGTGGAGCGCGACGAGCTGCCCGCCGAGTTCTTCGGCCTGCACCTGCAGTACCCGGGCGCCTCCGGCGCGGTCCGCGACCACCGCGCGCTGGTCGAGGCCGCGCACGCCGCCGGCGCGCTGGTCACCGTCGCCGCGGACCTGCTGGCGCTGACCCTGCTGCGCCCGCCGGGCGAGATCGGCGCGGACATCGCCGCCGGCACCACCCAGCGCTTCGGCGTGCCGATGGGCTTCGGCGGCCCGCACGCCGGCTACCTGGCCGTCCGCTCCGGGCTGGAGCGGATGCTGCCCGGCCGCCTCGTCGGGGTGTCCCGGGACGCCGACGGCAACCCGGCGTACCGGCTGGCGTTGCAGACCCGCGAGCAGCACATCCGGCGGGAGAAGGCCACCAGCAACATCTGCACCGCCCAGGTGCTGCTCGCGGTGATGGCCGGCATGTACGCCGTCTACCACGGCCCGGACGGGTTGCGGGCCATCGCCCGGCGTACCCACGAGGCGGCGGCGCGGCTCGCGGCCGGGCTGCGTGCCGGCGGCGTGCAGGTCGCGGACGTCGCGTTCTTCGACACCGTCACCGCGACCGTGCCCGGGCGGGCCGCCGAGGTGGTGGCCGCCGCCGCGGCGCGCAACGTGAACCTGCGGCTGGTCGACGCCGACCGGGTCGGCGTCTCCTGCGACGAGACGACCACCGCCGCGCACCTGGCGGCCGTGTGGGCGGCGTTCGGCGTGGCCGGCGTCGACGGCGAGGTGGACGCGGCGCTGCCGGACGACCTGGCCCGCGGCAGCGACTTCCTCACCCACCCGGTGTTCCGCACCCACCACTCGGAGACGGCGATGCTGCGCTACCTGCGCCGGCTGTCGGACTTCGACTACGCCCTCGACCGGGGCATGATCCCGCTCGGGTCGTGCACCATGAAGCTGAACGCCACCACCGAGATGGAGCCGGTCAGCTGGCCGGAGTTCGCGCACCTGCACCCGTTCGCCCCGGCCGAGCAGACCGCCGGCTACCGGGAGCTGATCGCCCAGCTGGAGGGCTGGCTGGCCGAGGTGACCGGCTACGACGCGGTCAGCGTGCAGCCCAACGCCGGGTCGCAGGGGGAACTGGCCGGGCTGCTGGCCATCCGGGCCTACCACCGGGAGCGCGGCGAGGCGCACCGCGACGTGTGCCTCATCCCGTCGTCGGCGCACGGCACCAACGCCGCGTCGGCGGTGATGGCCGGCATGCGCGTGGTGGTGGTCGGCTGCGACGACGACGGCAACGTCGACCTGGTCGACCTCGACGCGAAGATCGACAAGCACCGGGACGCGCTCGCCGCGATCATGGTGACCTACCCGTCCACCCACGGCGTGTACGAGACGGGCATCGCGCAGCTGTGCGCGAAGGTCCACGACGCCGGCGGCCAGGTGTACGTCGACGGCGCCAACCTCAACGCGCTGGTCGGGTTCGCCAAGCCGGGCCGGTTCGGGGCGGACGTGTCGCACCTGAACCTGCACAAGACGTTCTGCATCCCGCACGGCGGCGGCGGGCCCGGCGTGGGCCCGGTGGCGGTGCGCGCGCACCTGGCGCCGTTCCTGCCCGGCGACCCCCTCGCCGCGCACGTCGACGGCCGGCCGGCGATCTCCGCGGCGAACCACGGGTCGGCGGGCATCCTGCCGATCCCGTGGGCGTACCTGCGGATGATGGGCGCCGAGGGGCTGGCCCGGGCCACCGGCGTGGCGGTCCTCGCCGCGAACTACGTGGCCGCGCGGCTGCGGCAGCACTACCCGGTGCTGTACGCCGGCAACAAGGGCCTCGTGGCGCACGAGTGCATCCTGGACCTGCGGCCGCTGACGAAGGCGACCGGCGTGACCGTGGACGACGTGGCGAAGCGGCTGATCGACTACGGCTTCCACGCGCCGACGATGTCGTTCCCGGTGGCCGGGACGCTGATGGTGGAGCCGACCGAGAGCGAGGACCTGGCCGAGCTGGACCGGTTCTGCGACGCGATGATCGCCATCCGCGCGGAGATCGACAAGGTGGGCTCGGGGGAGTGGCCGGCGGGAGACAACCCGCTCGCCAACGCGCCGCACACCGCGGCGATGGTGTCCGGTGACGAGTGGCCGCACCCCTACCCGCGGTCGGTGGGCGCGTACCCGGCCGGGACGGACCGGGCGGGGAAGTACTGGCCGCCGGTGCGGCGGATCGACGGCGCGTACGGCGACCGGAACCTGGTCTGCTCGTGTCCGGCGCCGGAGGCGTTCGAGAGCTGAGGCGCAGCTCGCCGGGGCGGTGCAATGCCGCCGCCCCGGCCGGCGCGTCGACCGGTCGGTCGGCGCGTACGCTCCCTGACGGAGCGTGATCGGTCAGGCGACGAGGGCGTGCCGGGCGGGGCCGCGGTGGGGGGCGATGGTGCTGCCGTCGGGGAGCAGCTCACCGGTGTCCTCGAAGACGATGACACCGTTGCAGAGCAGGCTCCAGCCCTGCTCAGGGAAGCAGGCGATGACGCGAGCGGCTTCGCGGTCGGTCGCCTCGGCGGAGGGGCAGTGGGGTAGGTGCTGGCACATCGGGTTCTCCGGACTGTGGGGGCACTGTGTCATGGTTCACATGACCAGTGACGCACAGTACCAAGCGCAAGCGCGCGCTATCGAGCAAGGATGCGGCTTGTTCACCCGAAATCGGCTGAACGGATGAGTGTGAACCGGCCGGACGGTGTGGAAGCGCTCCCAAAGATGGGTGTCGACGTGCCGGGGGCGCCGCCGGAATGCCGGGACCGGCTCGTGGAACGGGCCCGGCTGGAATGGTGGCTCGCCGACGGCGGCGACCCGGCGGCGCTGGCGGAGAACTTCCTGGCCGCACACGGTGTGGCCCTGGCCGACCTGGCCCGGCCGGCCGCGCACGACCCGGCCGGGGCCTGCGGCGCCGCGCTGTTCCTGTCCGCCGCGGCCGGTGCCCGCGCCGCCGGCGCCGCGGCGGGCGCGCCCACGCCGGTGCCGGCGCTGCCGGACCTGGCGGTGGTGGTCTACGGCCACGCCGACCGGCCCGCCCCGCCGGCCCGCCCCGCAGCCGGCGGCTGGTGGCTGGGCCCCTGGCGGGACAGCTGGACCGCCGCGGCGCACGCCGAGGCCGTCACGGCGGTCCGGGCGGCCATCGGGCGCGGCGACGTCTACCAGGTCAACGTCGTGGGCCACGCCGCCGCCGGGTACGCCGGCGACCCGCTGCCCGCCCTCGCGCGGCTGGGCGCGCTGCCCGGCGCCCGCTACGGCGGCACCCTGTCCGGGCTCGGCTGGGCGATCGGCTGCGCCTCCCCGGAGACCCTCGTCGCGGTGGAACACGGCCGCCTGGTCACCCGGCCGATCAAGGGCACCCGCCCGGCCACCCCGGCCGGCCGCCGGGAACTGCTCGCCTCGGCCAAGGAACGCGCCGAGCACGTCATGATCGTCGACCTGGAGCGCAACGACCTGGCCCGGGTGGCCCGCACCGGCTCGGTGCGGGTCGACGAGCTGTTCGCCGTCCGCCGGTGGTGCGACCTGTGGCAGGCCGAGTCGACGGTGTCCGCGGCACCCGCCGACGGGCTGGGCCTGGCCGGCCTGCTGCGCGCGGTGTGCCCCGGCGGGTCGGTGACCGGGGCCCCGAAGCTCGCCGCCCTCGACGAGATCGCCGCCCTGGAGCCGGTCGGCCGCGGCGCGAGCATGGGCGCGTTCGGCTGGGTCGGGCCGGGCCGCGTCGACCTGGGGTTGACCATCCGCACCGCCGCCGCGGACGCCGAACGGCTGCACCTGTGGGCCGGCGGTGGCATCACCTGGGACAGCGACCCGGCCGCGGAGGTGGCCGAGGCCGCCGCGAAGGCCGCCCCGGTCCGCGCGCTGCTCGCCGCCGCCTGACCCCGCCGGCTCAGCGCCGCGGGCAAAGGCGGGTCAGGCGGCGACCACCGCCGCCACCCACCCACCGGCTCAGGCTCGGGCGAAGGCGTCCAGGGCGGCCACCACCCGCTCACCCACCCCGTGGCCGCTGCCGTGGCCGCCGGACTCGACGATCTCCAGCCGGGCGTCGGGCCACGCCTGGGTCAGCTGCCAGGCGATGTCCGGCGGGCCGCTGACGTCCAGCCGGCCCTGCACCAGCACCCCCGGGATCCCGGCCAGCTTGCCGGCGTCGCGCAGCAGCTGCCCGTCGGGCAGGAACCCCAGGTTGCTGAAGTAGTGGGTGACCACCCGGGTGAAGCCGGCCCGGAACACCGGGTCGGCGTAGCGGGGGCTGGGCTTGAACCCGCCGGCCAGCGAGACGTGCACGTCCTCCCAGGCGCACCAGTCCCGGGCGGCCCGGTCGCGCACCCGCGGGTCCGGGTCGTTGACGAGGCGGGCGTACGCGGCGGACAGGTCCCCGTCGCGCTCGGCCGGCGGTACGCCGTCGCGGAACCGGGCCCACTCCTCGGGGAAGATCCGGCCCATGTCCCGGGTCACCCAGTCGATCTCCCGGCGGGTGTTGGCGACCACGCTGAACAGCACCAGCGCGGTGACCCGCTCCGGGTGGCGCTGGGCGTACGCCAGGGACAGCGAGGAGCCCCAGGAGGCGCCGCAGAGCAGCCACCGGTCGACGCCCAGGTGCGCGCGCAGCAGTTCCATGTCGGACAGCAGGTGCGCGGTGGTGTTGACCGACAGGTCGGTGTCCGGGTCGCTCGCCGGCGGGGTGCTGCGGCCGCAGCCGCGCTGGTCGAACAGGATGATCCGGTAGGCGGCCGGGTCGAACAGCCGCCGCCAGGAGGCGCCCGCGCCGGAGCCCGGGCCGCCGTGCACCACCAGCGCCGGCCGGCCGTCGGGGTTGCCGCAGGTCTCCCAGTGAATCCGCTGGCCGTCGCCCACGTCGAGCTGGCCCTGCGCGTACGGCTCGATCGGTGGATACATCGGGTTCCCCTCCCACGGCCCGGATACAACGGCGCTGTTACATTAGCGGACGTGACCGGCACCCCCGACCGTGAGGCCCTCGGCACCCTGCTGCGCCACGTCTTGGAGGTGCTCGACGGCGACGTGGCCGCCGTCTACGCCGACCTCGACCTGGCCGACTACCGGCCGCGCTTCTCACCGCTGGTGCGGGTGCTCGTCGCCGACGGTCCCCTCGCGATCCGTGACCTGGCGGCCCGGGTCGGCGTCACCCACTCCGCGGCCAGCCAGACCGTCGCCCAGATGGCCCGCGCCGGCCTGGTCGTCCTGGCTTCCGGCGCGGACGCCCGGCAGCGCATCGTGACCCTCACCGACCGGGCGCGCGCCCTGCTGCCGGTGATCGAGGCCGAGTGGGCGGCCACCACCACCGCCATGCGGGGGCTCGACGCCGAGCTGCCCGTACCCCTGGCCGACGAGCTGGCCGCGGTGCTCGCGGCGCTGCGCCGCCGCCCGCTGCGCGACCGGATCGCCGACACCGGCCTGGCGCCGGCCCGACCGCCGGCCTGAGCCGCCCGACCGCCGGCCCGCGGGCCTCAGCGGCCCAGGCGTTGCCAGCGGCGCACGGACAGCGGCAGGAACACCGCGACCAGCAGCAGCGGCCAGAGCACCGCGAGGGCCACCGCGTGCTCGGCGGGCCAGGAACCGGCGCCCCAACCGGGGTTGCCGAACAGGCCCCGGGTGGCCGCGACGGTGGCCGACAGCGGGTTCCACGCGGCGACCGCGGCCAGCCACCCCGGCATGGTGGCCGGCGCGACGAACGCGTTGGAGGCGAAACCCAGCGGCCAGACCAGGATCTGCAGGACGGCGACCGTCTCGGGGCGGCGCAGCAGCAGCGCCAGGTACACCCCGAGCCAGATCATCGCGAAGCGCAGGAGCAGCAGCAGCGCCACCGCGGCCAGCGCCGCGAGGGGACCGCGGTGCGGCTGCCACCCGACGAGGGCGCCGCAGGCGAGCACCACCGCGAGGGCCACCGCCGAGTGCAGCAGGTCGGCCACGGCCCGGCCGGTGACCACCGCGGCGCGGCTCATGGGCAACGACCGGAACCGGTCGGTCACGCCCCGGGCGGTGTCCACCGCCACGGCCGTGTAGGTGGTCTCCACGCCGAAGAGCATGGTCATGGCCACCATGCCGGGCAGCAGGAACTCCCGGTAGTCGGCGCCGTCGGACGGCGTCCCGGTCCCGCCGGCGGGCAGTGCCATGGCGCCGCCGAACAGGTAGCCGAACATCAGCAGCAGCAGGACGGGGAACAGCAGGCCGAACAGCACCTCGCCGGGGCGGCGTGCCCAGTGGGCGAGGGTTCGGCGGGTCAGGACGGCGGTGTCGGCGGCGGCCCAGCGGGCCCGGGACAGCGGCAGGACGGTCACGCCGGCACCTCCGTGCGCGAGTCGGTGAGGCGCAGGAACACCTCGTCGAGGGTGGGGCGGCGCACCGCCACGTCGCCGGCGCGCAGGCCGGCGGCCTCCACGGCGCGCAGCACCGCGGCGAGCGCGGCGACCCGGTCGGTGACCGGGAGGCTGAGCCGCAGCGCGGCGCGGTCGACGGTGGGCGACACGCCGGTGGCGGCGGTGACCGCCGCGGCGGCCGGGGCCAGGTCGTCGGGGTGGTCGAGCACCACGTCGATCCGGTCGCCGCCGAGGGTCGACTTCAGCTCCTCCGGGGTGCCGGCCGCGGTCACCCGCCCGTGGTGCAGCACCCGCACGCTGTCGGCGAGCCGGTCGGCCTCCTCCAGGTACTGGGTGGTCAGCAGGACGGTGGTCCCGGCGCCGACCAGGCCGCGCACGGCGTCCCAGACGTCGCTGCGGGCGCGCGGGTCCAGGCCGGTGGTGGGTTCGTCGAGGAACAGCACCGGCGGGTCGACGATCAGCGCGGCGGCCAGGTCGAGCCGGCGGCGCATCCCGCCGGACCAGCCGGCCACCGGCCGCCCGGCGGCCCCGGCCAGGTCGAACCGGTCCAGCAGGTCGTCGGCGCGGGCCGCCGCGCGGGCCGGGGAGAGGTGGTGCAGCCGGCCGAACAGCACCAGGTTCTGCCGGCCGCCGAGGATCTCGTCGACCGCCGCGTGCTGGCCGACCAGGCCCAGGTGCGCGCGGGCCCGGTCGGCCTGCCGCCGCACGTCGAACCCGGCCACCCGGGCCGCACCGGAGTCGGCGCGCAGCAGGGTGGTGAGGATGCGGACCAGGGTGCTCTTGCCGGCCCCGTTCACCCCGAGCACCGCGCACACGGTGCCCGCGGGCACCGTGAGGTCGACGCCGTCCAGGGCGACCTGGTCGCCGTAGCGCTTGCGCAGGCCCTCCGCCTCGATCGCCGGTCCGTGCCGTCGCATGGCCCCTCCGCTCCTCGTCCGGTACGCCGTACCGTACACCATACGACAACGGGGTCGGTACAGTCGGCGAGTGACCACCGAGTACAGCGGCACCGGCGACCCGGCGCGCAGCCTCGCCCTGCTCTGGCGCACCCGGGAGAAGGCCAGCCGCAAGGGCGGCGACCTCTCCGTGGAGCGGATCGTGCGCGCGGCCATCGAGGTCGCCGACGCCGAAGGGCTCGCCGCCCTGTCGATGCGCCGGGTCGCCGAGCGGCTCGGGGTGGGCACCATGACCCTCTACACGCACGTGCCCGGCAAGGGCGAACTGCTCGACGTCATGCTCGACACCGTCTACGGCGAGACCGACCGCCCCGAGCAGGTGCCGGGCGGCTGGCGGGGCCGGCTGGCGCAGATCGCCCGGGAGAACTTCGCCCTCTACCTGCGCCACCCGTGGCTGCTGCAGGTCGCCACCACCCGCCCGCCGCTGGGCCCGAACCTGATCGCCAAGTACGAGTACGAGCTGCGCGCCGTCGACGGCATCGGCCTGACCGACCTGGAGATGGACGCCGTCGTCACCCTGGTGACCGGGTACGTGCACGGCGCCGCCCGCCCGGCCGTGGAGGCGGCCCAGGCCAGCCGGGACACCGGGATGACCGAGCAGCAATGGTGGCACGCGCACGCCCCGTACCTGGAGAAGGTCCTGGACCCGAACCGGTTCCCCCTCGCCGCCCGGGTCGGCACCACCGCCGGGCAGGAGTACCAGGCCACCGGCGACCCGGCCCGCGCCTTCGAGTTCGGGCTGGCCCGCCTGCTCGACGGCGTCGAGGTCCTGGTCCGCGACCGGGCGGGTGCCGCACCCGCCGGGGTAACGGGCGGCTAGCCTTCCGGGCATGACTATGCGCCCGATCCGGATCATCGGCGACCCCGTGCTGCGCACCCCGTCCGAGCCGGTGACCAGTTTCGACGCCGAGCTGCGCGCGCTCGTGCAGGACCTCATGGACACGCTGCTCGGCGCGCCCGGCCGGGCCGGCGTGGCAGCCCCGCAGATCGGGGTGAACGCGCAGGTGTTCGTCTACGACGCCGACGGGCACCGCGGCCACCTCGTCAACCCCACCCTGGAGCTGTCCGAGGAGCGCCAGGACGACGACGAGGGCTGCCTGTCCATCCCCGGCCTGTACTTCCCGACACCGCGGGCCATGCACGCCACCGCCCGCGGCTTCGACCAGCACGGCCAGCCGCTCACCATCGCCGGCAGCGGATTCCTGGCCCGAGCCCTCCAACACGAGACCGACCACCTGCACGGCCGCCTGTACGTGGACACGCTGCGCGGCGACGCCCGCCGCCGGGCCCTGCGGGAGATCCGCGCCGGCCGGTTCGACTCGCCCAGCCGGGGCCGCTGACCCCGGCCGGGAACACCGGGCACCGGTTAGCCGCTCACGGCAGGCGCCGGTCAGCCGGTCACGGCAGGCGGCGCAGCGCGCACTCGGTGAAATCAGCCACCCGGGTGAAGCCGAGCCCCTCGTAGAGGCGCACGGCCGGGGTGTTGTCCGCCTGCACGTTGAGCGTGACGTGGTCGACGGTGGCCCGCAGCCCCGCGCAGACCGCGGCCACCGCCGCCCCGGCCAGACCCCGCCCCCGCACGTCCGGGTGGGTGGTCACGTTGCCCAGCGCGGCCACCCGCCACGTCGGCGACCACACGTGCACCCCGGCCACCGCGACGAGGCGGCCGCCCTCCCGCACCCCGACGTACCGGCCGGTGTCCAGCATCCGCGGGTCGAACCAGTTGCCCGGGTACGCGGCCGCGTACAACTCCCGCAGTTCCGGCAGGTCGGCGCGGCCCAGCGGCTCCCCGGCCGGGGCCACCGCGGCCAGCCGGGCCGGGTCGGTCAACGCCATCCGGTGGTGCGCGGCGGCGTCGGACACCGCGTACCAGCGGGACACCGTCGCGGCCAGGCCGGGGGAGAGGTGCGCCCACAGCCGGGCCGGCAGCACCGGCGCCGCCTCGGCCAGCAGCGCCGCCAGGTCCCCGGCCCGCTCCGGCGGCGCGAACGCCAGCAGCGTGGGCAGCTCGACACCGTGGTACAGCAGCACCACCTCGTCACCCCGCCGGAACCACGACGTGTACGGCCAGAAGAAGTCGTCCAGGTCGCCCAACTGGTACGCGTGCAACACCGGATCCCGGCCCAACAGCTCGGCGAGGACGGCACGGTCGTGTTCGGCGCGGACAGGCACCCGCCGATGATCACACGCCGCCGGTCAGCGCCTCACGCCGCCACCCACTGGTCGTAGCCCAGCTTGCCCACCAACGCCAGCACCACCACCAGCAGCACCACCCGCACGAAACCCGACCCGCGCCGCAACGCCATCCGCGCGCCCACCGCCGCCCCGGCGACGTTGCACACCGCCATCGCCGCGCCCAGCAGCCACCACACGTGCCCGGTCGCGGCGAACACCACGAGCGCCCCCAGGTTCGTGCCCGCGTTCACCACCTTCGCCATCGCCGAGGCGTGCACGAAATCCGCCCCCACCAGCGCCGTGAACGCCAACACCAGGAACGTCCCCGTGCCCGGGCCGATCAACCCGTCGTACAGGGCGATGCCCAGACCCGCCACCGCCACCGCCGTGGCCACCCGCACCGGCGTACGCCGCCCCGGATACGACACCACCCCCAGCCGCGGCCGGGTCAGCACGAACACCGCCACCGACACCAGCACCGCCAGCACCACCGGCCGGTACGCCCCCGCCGGCACCGCACCCGCCAGCGCCGCGCCCACCCCGGCCGTCAGCACCGCCAACCCCGCCGCCGGCCCCGCCACCGCCCAGTCCAGCTTCGTCCGCCGCGCGTACGTCACCGCCGCCGTCGAAGTACCGAAGATCGCGGCCAGCTTGTTCGTGCCCAACGCCGTCGCCACCGGCACCCCCGGCGCGCCCAGCAGCAACGCCGGCAACAGCAACAGGCCACCGCCGCCCACCACGGCGTCCACCCAGCCCGCCAGAGCCGACGCGGTCAACAGGGTCGTCAGCGACACAGGATCCACGGGCCGCCATTCTGCCCACCCCCGGCACCCCGACGGGTGGGCGTGTGGCCAGCCTCACCGCAGCTCAACGCCCCCGCAGCCGCCGCAACCACAACCCCAACGACGCCACCGCCACGAACACCAGCATCGAACACAGCAACGCCTTCAGCACCGGGCAAGCCTGCCACGCGGACGTAGGGTGTGCAGGTGCGCCTGGCCACCTTCAACCTGCTGCACGGCCGGTCCCTCACCGACGGACTCGTCGACCCCGACCGGCTCGCCGCCGCCGTCACCGCACTCGACGCCGACGTCCTCGCCCTGCAGGAGGTCGACCGCGACCAGACCCGCAGCGGCCGCCTCGACCTCACCGCCATCGCCGCCCGCGCCCTCGACGCCCCCGAACACCACTTCGCCGCCGCCGTCGTCGGCACCCCCGGCGAACAGTTCCGCCCCCTCACCCACGACGACGACGGCCACGGCGAACCCCTCTACGGCGTCGGCCTCGTCAGCCGCCACCCGGTCCGCTCCTGGCAGGTCACCCGACTGCGACCCGCCCCCGTCCGCTCACCCATCTACGTCCCCGGCCCCGGCGGCGGGCTCGTCCTGCTCCGCGACGAACCCCGCGTCGTCCTCGCCGCCGTCCTGGACACCCCGCACGGGCCGCTCACCGTCGCCGCCACCCACCTGTCCTTCGTACCCGGCTGGAACATGCTGCAACTGCGCCGCGTCGTGCGCGCCCTCCGCGCGCTGCCCGCCCCGCGGATCCTCCTCGGCGACCTCAACCTGCCCGCCGGACCCGCCGCCCTGCTCACCCGCTGGCGGCCCCTGGGCCGGCTGCCCACCTACCCGGCCGGGCAACCCCGGGTGCAGCTCGACCACATCCTCGCCGACCGGCGCGGCCTCGACCGGCTGCCCCCAGTTACCGCCGTGGACACCCCCCTGTCCACCATCTCCGACCACCGGCCGCTCATCGTCGACCTCGGCTGACCGGCCCGGCCGTCAGCCCAGCCCGGACGCCCGCTCCGCCGCGCGCACCGCGTTGCGGAACAACATCGCCACCGTCGTCGGACCCACCCCGCCGACCCGCGGCGTGATCGCCCCCGCCACCTCGGCACACGACTCGTCCACGTCCGGCAGCAGCCGCCGCCCCTCGTACCGCACGCCACCGCCGACCACCACACCACCCGGGCGCACGTGCTCCGGCTGGATGATCCCCGGCACCCCGGCCGCCGCCACCAGAATGTCCGCCCGCCGCGTGTACCGCGACCAGTCCGGCACACCCGTGTGCACCACCGTCACCGCCGCGTTCGCCGTCGGCCGCTTCTGCGCCAGCAACATCGCCAACGGCCGGCCCAGCGTGGCGCCCCGACCCAGGATCACCACCTCCCGGCCCGCCACCGGCACCCCGTGGAACGCCAGCAACGCCTCGATCCCCGCCGGCGTGCACGGCAACGGACCCGGCAACCCCAACGCCAACCGGCCCATGTTCACCGGATGCATCCCGTCCACGTCCTTGTCCGGGTCCAGCTCCGCCAGCGCCCGGTCATAGTCCAGGTGACCCGGAATCGGATACTGCACCAGCACCCCGTGCACGGCCTTGTCCGCGTTGAAATCCGCCAGCACCGCATGCAGATCCGCCTGCGACGCCGACGCCCGCAGATGCACGTGCGGCGACACGAAACCCAGCTCCGCCGCCTGCCGCTGCTTGATCCGGATGTAACCCGCGCTCGCGTCGTCGTCACCCACCAGCACCGTCGCCAACGCCGGCGTCACCCCCGCCGCGCGCAACGCCACCACCGACTCGGCGACCGCCGCCAACACCTGCGCCGCCACCGGCGCACCCGGCAGCAACCGCGCCGTCGTCGTACCCGAAGAAGACATGCCGCACCCCGCCCACGGAGGCCCAGGCGGTCGACCCCCGCGCCGAGCTCCCCGATGGTTGCCCATCCCCGTGCCGCCAGTCGCGTTCACCCCTCAGCCTGCCACAGCCCGCTCCACGACCGCATCCGCCACCGCCTGCCACCGCGGCAACGACCCCACCAGCGCCGCCGCCCGCCGCCGCCGCTCCGCCACCGACCCCACCCGAAGATCCGCCAACACCGCCTCGAACGCCGGCCGCCGCACCCGCTCCCGCCCCGGCGCGTCCACCGCCAGCACCGCATGACACCGCGCGTACGTCACCACCACCCAGAACATCGCCTCCCGATGCGCGCCCGCCGCCACCAGCTCCGCGCTCCCGTCCAGCACCACCGGCCGCCCCGCCGCCGACAGATCCGCCACGAACGGAAACGGGGTACGCGCCACCCGCGCCGCCTCGTCGAACGTCACCGCCAACCCCGCCAGGTGCTCCCGCACCCGACCCGGACCCACCCCACCGCCGTCCAACGACGCCAGCAACTCCTCGTACCGGTCGGCGAACCCGTACCCGGCCAACACCTCCCGCGCCCGCACGTACCGCCGCCGCACCGTCGGATCCCGCAACCCCGCCACCGCCGGCAACACCGCCAGCAGCGACGTCGGAAACACCCACGCCAGCACCTGCTCCGGCACCGACGCCCGCCCGTCCAGCCGCGCCAACCCGCCCTCGATCCGCCGCCGCACCCCGGCACACCGACGACGCACCCACACCGGATCCGCGAACCCCGCCGCCACCCGCTCCCGGATCACCGCCAGCCGCCCCGACGGGTCCGCGATCACCGCGTCCGCCCGGAACATCGGCGCGAACACCCACGACCCCAGCACGTCCGCCGGCGACCCCAACTCCGCCCACGTCAGCGACGACACCTCCAACAGCACCCCCCGGTGAACGAACTTGCCCACCTTCGCCGCCGGGACGTCCCGCACCAGCAGCACGTCCACATCCGACGACGGCGCCAGCACCGCCTCATCCGGCAGACCCACCGTCGACCCCGAGAAGAACGCACCCCCGATCGACGCGTCCCGGCGCATCTCCGCCCGCACCCAGTCGACCGCCACCGCCCGCGCGCCACCAACCCGCACCGCCCGGATCCTGCCACCACGGCCCGCGCCCGGCGCGCCCCTCACACCCCGACGGCCAGCCGCCCCAACCGGCCCGGCTCCGCCACCACCTCGACCGCCACGATCACGTCACCGGCCACCTGGAACGTCAGGACCGTCAGCAGCCGCCCCCGCGGCGCCACCACGATCGCCGCCGCCCCGTCGACCAGCCCCACCCGGGCATCGGGCGCCCGCTGCGAGAACAGCAGCGCCTGCCGGGCGACGACACCGGCACCGCGCAGCCGCACCGGGCCGGGGGATCCGGCCGCGACGGCGTCCGCGCTCACCGTCACCTCCGGATGCAGCACCGCGAGCAGCGCTCCGAAATCACCGGCGCGCGCCGCCGCGAGGAACGCCTCGACCAGCTCACGCTGCCGAACCGGATCCCCGTCCGGCAGCTCCGCCGCACGAACCCGGCGGCGCCCGCGACTGGCCAGCATCTTCGTCGCGTCGCTCGACCGGCCGAGGATCGACGCGATCTCCGGATACGACACACCGAACAGATCGTGCAGCACGAACGCCAGCCGCTCGGCCGGCGTCAACGTGTCCAGCACCACCAGCAGCGCCAGAAGCGATGCGCCTCGAAGTCCTCCACCGTTACCCTCCCGCCGCGCCGTCCGTCATAACCCTGACGGAACAGACCCGCCGTCCGTAACAGAGGAGCAACCATGGCCGCGGTGGAATCCACCATCGAGATCGCCCGCCCCCCGCACCACGTCTTCGCCTACGCCACCGACCCGTCCCGGTTCGCCGAGTGGCAGGACGACGTGGTCCGCGTACAGGTCGGCGACGACGCCGAATTCACCACCACCCGCCGCATCAACGGCACCGACCGCGCCATGCGTCAACGGATCACCCGCAACGACCCCCCGCACCGCTGGGCCGCCCAGGGAATCGACGGGCCGGTCCGCGCACACGCCACCATCACCGTCGAACCCCTCGACGACGGCACCCGGTCCCGCGTCACCTTCACCCTCGACTTCGAAGGTCACGGCATCGGCGTCGCCCTGCTGCCCCTGGTACGCCGGCAGTCCCGACGCGCTGCGCCGGTCAGCTACCAGAAGCTGAGGCGGGTGCTCGAAAGCCGCCACTGACCGCCTCCGCCCGGATCAGCCACCGCCCCCCGCGGGCCCGTCCACCAGCGCCGCGACCGCCCGGTTGGTCCGGTTCGCATGCACCGCCGCGCGCTGCTGACCCGCCGTCACCTCGATGTACGTCTGCGACGACGCCAACGACGCGTGCCCCAGCAACCGCATGATCTCCGCCGCGCTCGCCCCGTCCTCCGCCAACCGCGTCGCGAAAGTGTGCCGCAACGCGTGCAACCGGGCGCCCCGCGGCACCCGGTCACCGATGCCCGCCCGCCGGTAACAGGACTCCACCAGGTACTGCAGGCCGCCCCGGCGCAGCGGCTCGCCCCGCCGGTCCACCAGCAGCGGCGCGTCCGGCCGGACGGTACGCGCCCCGAACCGCCGCCGCCGGCTGTCCAGGTAGTCCGCCAGCACCCCGTCCACGCCCGCCTCGATCGGCACCGTCCGCGGCCGGCCGCCCTTGCCCGCCACGTCCACCCGGCGCTCACCGGTCCGGCCGGCCACCGACGCCACCCGCAGCGCCAGCAGCTCCGACAGGCGCAGGCCCGCGCAGAGCGCCAGTACCAGCACCGCCAGGTCCCGCTCCGGCCACGGGTCGCGCTGCCGGCCGTCCTCCCGGGCCACCGCGGCCAGCAGCTCCTCCGGTGTGTCCTCGCCCCGCAGCGGCTTGGGCTGGGGGAGCGGGGTCCGGGGACGCCCCACCGCGGGCATCGGATTTCCGGGTACGACACCCTCGGCCACCAGGAACGTGAAGAAGCTGTTCCACGTGGACCAGGCACGGTGGACCGACGCGGCGGCGCGGGGAGCGGCGAAGCGGGCGAACGCGGCGCGCATGACCCGGGGGGACAGGGCGGTGACCGGGAGCCGGTCGAGGGGGAGGGGAGTGGTCCCGTCCTGGACTGCCACCAGGCCGGCCACCGTGGTCAGGTCCCTGCGGTACGCGGCCAGGGTGTGCGGGGAGGGCTTCCGCGTGGCCCGGGCGGTCAGGAACTCCTCGATCAACCGGCCCACCGGTTCGTCCGGTTTGTCATGCATAAGGCATATTATGCATGATTTTCGCGTTCCCGCCAGTGCTCGGCACGGGGGAGCGAAACCCACTTGTCACGGCACCCAGACTGGGGTCCGTGATCGACGAACAACTCGTACGCCGGCTCGTCGCCGCGCAGTTCCCGCACTGGGCGCACCTGCCGGTCGCCGCGGTCGACCGGCAGGGATGGGACAACCGGACGTTCCGCCTCGGGGACGACCTCGTCGTGCGGCTGCCCAGCGCCGAGGGCTACGTGCCGGGCATCGCCAAGGAGGACCGCTGCCTGCCGGCGCTGGCCCGACACCTGCCGCTGCCCGTACCCGAACCGGTCGCCACCGGCCGGCCCGGCTCCGGCTACCCGTACCCCTGGTCGGTGCGGCGCTGGCTGCCCGGCGAGACGGTGGAGGCCGCCGCGCAGGTCGACCGGCCGGGCCTGGCGCGTGACCTCGGGGCGTTCCTGGCCGCGCTGCGACGGGCGCCGGCGGCCGGCGGCCCGGTGGCCGGTCGGCACTCGTGCTTCCGGGGCTGCCATCCGAGCGTCTACGGCGACGAGGTGGAGGACGCCCTGGACGTGCTGCGGGGGCGGGTGGACACGGCGGCGTGCCGGGACGTCTGGGCGCGGGCCCTGGTGTCGGCGTGGCCGGGGCCGCCGGTCTGGTTCCACGGTGATGTCGCCGTCGGCAACCTGCTCGTCTCCGGCGGGCGGCTGTCCGCGGTCATCGACTTCGGCACCTGCGGCGTCGGGGATCCGGCCTGCGACCTGGTGCCGGCGTGGACGTGGTTCGCCGGTCCCGAGCGGCAACTGTTCCGGGAGGCGGCCGGCCTGCCCGACGACGCGTGGCGACGCGCCCGCGGCTGGGCGCTGTGGAAGGCGCTCATCCAGCTGGCGCGTCCGGGAGGCCGGCACGAGGAGCAGGCGCGGGTCCTGGCGTCGGTCCTCGCCGATCCGGTCGTGGACTGACGCCGGGGAGGCCCGGACCCTGCTTACTTGACATAATGTGCATTATCGAATCCGCGTCGGCCTCGGCTAACGGGTCAGGGCTGGAGGTCGACCACCCCCTTGCCGGTGCGGATGTCGAGCGGCACGGAGACCTGGTCGTGCGCGATGAGCCAGGTGCCGTCGACCTTCTCGAAGCAGAAGGTGGCCCGGACCCACATGCCGTTCGTCGCCGTCCCGTCCCTCAGCGTGCCGCTGAGCCGGCCGAACGCGTGTCCGAATGCCACGTCGTCGCCGACGGTCAGGGTCAGATCCCGGACCTCGTAGGACACGGTGTCGAAGAACGCGAAGACGTTCGCCCAGTTCTTGAGTTTGGCGTCGATCCCGACGTGTTGCAGTGGCGGTTCGACGTCGAAGGACACCACGTCGATCGTGTAGAGCCTTCGCAGGCCGTCGAGGTCCTTGTTCCGCAGTCCTTCGATGATCCCGTCGATCTGCTGGCGGATGCTGGTCTCGTCTGTGTCGTGTCGCCCCGGCATGTTCTCCTGCCTCTCCTTCGGATGAAACTTTCCGTGCCCAGCCGCGTTCAGCGGCTCAGGCTTGTTCCTCACTCCATGTGTGACAGCTTGTGCGTTCTGGGTACGGCGTGGAGCTCGGTGGACAGCCCTGCCGGACTCCCCCGCCGTCGCCAAGGAGGACGACGCCCGGGGCGAGGATGTCGAGCAGGCCCTGCAGGTCGCCCGTCTGGCGGCTTTGGGAGCCTGTCCCCGCGCTGCGTGACGGGCATGATTGGTCATCCGCCCCCGCAGCCGCTCGGAACTGGTGGCTGGAGGACGACTGCACCCCTGGCGCCCGTCCGATCGCGCACGTAGTCGGAGAGCCTCCGGTGCGGCCCGACACGGGCCACGCGAGGGATACCGAACCCGGCCGGTTGCCGATAGCGTCAACAACTCGCACCGTCCGTTCATCCGGAGGGCTCCGTCATGAGGTTCGGACTTCCGTGGCTGCCCCGAACGGTGGCCACCGTGCTGCTTCTTCTCGGAGGGGTCGGCGTGCCCGCCGCATCTGCGTCGGCGGCGCCGGCGGGTACGGACGTCACCGTCGACCTGGCCGGCGGGACGATTCCGTTGGGGGTCACGAAGAAGACGCTTCACCTGAAGATCAGCAACCAGGGCGACGCTACCCCGACCCGGGTCGTCGTCCGGGTCGACGCGTCGGAGCTGGATCCGTCGAGTTTCAAGATCATGCTTTGGCCGACCGGCGGGCTGGCCGAGTGCGACGGCGACTTCTCCGGCTGGTACTGCGACCTGCTGCCGGATCAGCTTCCGGGGCCGGGCGAGACGCTGGAGCTTCCCGTCCTCGCCACCGTCCAGACCGGAGAGCCCTTCGCGGGCCGGATCAAGGTGACGGTCGAGGTCGAACCGGTCGACACGGATCCGGCCGACAACATCAGGTGGTTCCCGATCGAGGTGGTGGATCACCCCGAAGCCGACCTTTCGGTGGTCGCGCCGGACGTGACGCAGTCGGTGCGGATCGCTGCCGACGGCAGCCTCACATCCACCGGCACCTTGAATCCGGGCGAGACGGGCGCGGTGCGCTACACGATCGTCAACCAGGGGCGGCGGCCGGTCGACGGCGTCAAGGTCGAGCTTCGCCTGCCCAGGGGCGCCACGTTCACCAGGCCGCCCGGTGAATGCGTCCTCGGTGCCGCCGGACGTGCGGCGGTCTGCACCTACGACCGACTGGCCCTCGTTCCGGCCGACCAGGACACCGACCCGAACGACCAGCTCCACTCCGCCGTGGAGCTGCACCATCTGGTGACGGTGTCGGCCGCCACGAAGGCGCCGGTCACGTTGCGAAACGGGACCGTCCGGGTCGAGGGCCTGAGCGGCCCTCAATCGGACCGTTCCGGCCCGGCGTGGAGCGTCCTTCCCAGGAACGCCGTCGCCGTACGAGCGGTCGACGTGGACGACAGCGACAACCAGGACGGGTTCGCGGTCGTGGTGGTCGCGAACAGCAGCGGCGGAGGTGGTGGCGGCGGCGACCCCGGTGACGGTGGTGGTGGCGGCGGCCACCCTGGTGACGGGGGTGGCGCTGGTGGTGGCGGCAGCTTGCCGATCACCGGGTCCCGGGCGGGGGTGACCGCCGGGACCGGCCTCGCCCTGGTGGTGGGTGGCGGCGTGCTGCTGCTCCTGACCCGACGGCGCCGGGCCGTCCGGTGACCATCGAGGGGTGACCGGTGGCGGTGCGCAACTGACGGAACTGGTAGTCACGGCAGGCGAGTTCAGCGGCTGAGGCTGATCTCGCGCTCCATGTGCGACAGCTTGTGCGGATTGCGGACGGCGTAGAGCCCGGTGACGAGCCCGTCGTCGATGCGTACCGCGAGCACGGTGTCGATCTCGTCGCCCTGCTCCATGATCAGCGCCGGGAAGCCGTTGACCTGTGCCGGCCGCAGCGACATCAGTTCGGCGATCCGGCCCAGCCCGACGGCCAGGAGTCGGGCGACCTTCTCGGCGCCCACGACGGGCCGCGCGACCGCCTGCTTGACTCCCCCGCCGTCACCCAGGAAGACCACGTCGGGCGCGAGGATGTCGAGCAGGCCCTGCAGGTCGCCCGTCTCGGTGGCCCGCTGGAACGCCGCGAGCGCGTCGCGGCTCTCGGCGGCGGACACGGCCCCGCGGGGCCGGCGCGCGGCGACGTGTCCCCGGGCCCGGTGGGCGATCTGGCGGACCGTGGCCGGGTTCTTGTCGACGGCTTCGGCGATCTCGTCGTAGTCGAGGTCGAACACCTCGCGCAGCACGAACACGGCGCGCTCGGTGGGCGTGAGCGTCTCCAGGACGAGCAGCATCGCCATGGAGACGCTGTCGGCCAGTTCGACGTCCTCGGCGACGTCGGGTGCGGTGAGCAGCGGCTCGGGCAGCCAGGAGCCGACGTAGGACTCCTTGCGGCGGCCGAGCGTGCGTAGCCGCGCGAGCGCCTGGCGGGTGGTGATCCGGACCAGGTACGCGCGGTGTTCCCGCACCGTGTCGAGGTCGACGTCCACCCAGCGCAGCCAGGTCTCCTGGAGGACGTCCTCGGCGTCGGCGGCCGAGCCGAGCATCTCGTAGGCGACGGTGAACAGCAGGTTGCGGTGGGTGAGGAACACCTCGGTGGCGGGGTCCGGGCGGTCGTCGGGTGCGCTCTGCGCCGTGCCGGCCATGGGTGGCTCCTGTTCGGTGTCGATGGTGTCCCCCATCAGATGCCGGTCCGGGCCGTGGTGTGACATTGGGGAGGGTGTGCGGTGCGTCACGTGGCCGCCCTGTCACGGGGACGGGCTGGCCGGCATCTCGTGGTCGTCCGATGTGACACCACGAGGGAGGCCGAGCCATGGATGCTCGATTCGACATGTTCGCCAACGAGATCGCCGTGAAGTTCGCCAAGCGGTTCGCCAACGCCGCTCTGGTGATCCATCAGTCGCCGCTGCCGAGCTCCACGCAGGAGCTGGTGTCGCTGCGCGCCAGCCAGATCAACGGCTGCGGGTGGTGCATCGACATGCACACCAAGGAGGCGGCGGCCGCGGGTGAGACGGCGGTGCGGCTCAACCTGGTGGCCGCGTGGCGGGAGTCCACCGTGTTCACGGAGGCGGAGCGGGCGGCGCTGGCGCTCGCCGAGGAGGGCACCCGGCTGGCCGACGCCCACCAGGGGGTGTCGGACGAGACGTGGGAGGCGGTGCGCAAGCACTACGACGACGACCAGATCGCCGCGCTGGTGGCGCTGGTCTCGCTGATCAACGCGGCGAACCGGATGTCGGTGATCGTGCACCAGCGGGGCGGTTCGTACGAGCCGGGCAGTTTCGCCGCCGCGGTGCGCTGAGCGCCCGGCGGGTGTGGGGCCCGCCGGGGGGCGCTCCCCCGGCGGGCCCGGGCGTCGGGACGGGGTGGCTCGGTTGCCGTCCCGTCCCGATGCCAACGGGTCAGGCGCCGACGTAGGCCGCGAGGTGTTCTCCGGTGAGGGTGGAGGGGGCCTTGACGAGGTCGGCGGGGGTGCCCTCGAAGACGATGCGGCCGCCGTCGTGGCCGGCGCCGGGACCGAGGTCGATGATCCAGTCGGCGTGGGCCATGACCGCCTGGTGGTGCTCGATGACGATGACCGACTTGCCGGAGTCGACGAGCCGGTCGAGCAGGGCGAGCAGGTGCTCGACGTCGGCGAGGTGCAGGCCGGTGGTCGGCTCGTCGAGGACGTAGACGCCGCCGCTGTCGGCCATGCGGGTGGCCAGCTTGAGGCGTTGCCGTTCGCCGCCGGACAGGGTGGTGAGTGGCTGGCCGAGGGTGAGGTAGCCGAGGCCGACGTCGGCGAGCCGGCCGAGGATCTTGTGGGCGGCCGGGGTGCGGGCCTCGCCGGCGCCGAAGAACTCCTCGGCCTCGGTGACGGACATGGCGAGGACCTCGCTGATGTCGCGGCCGCCGAGGTGGTATTCCAGGACGGATGCCTGGAACCGCTTGCCCTCGCACTCCTCGCAGGTGGTGGCGACGCCGGCCATCATGGCGAGGTCGGTGTAGATGACGCCGGCGCCGTTGCAGGTGGGGCAGGCGCCCTCGGAGTTGGCGCTGAACAGCGCGGGTTTGACGCCGTTGGCCTTGGCGAAGGCCTTGCGGATCGGGTCGAGCAGGCCGGTGTAGGTGGCGGGGTTGCTGCGGCGTGAGCCGCGGATGCCGCTCTGGTCGACGGACACGACGCCGTCGCGCCCGGACACGGAGCCGTGGATGAGTGAGCTCTTGCCGGAGCCGGCCACGCCGGTGACGACGACGAGTACGCCGAGCGGGATGTCGACGTCGACGTTCTGGAGGTTGTGGGTGTTGGCGCCGCGCACCTCCAGCACCCCGGAGGGGGTGCGTACGGAGGGCTTGAGGTGGGCCCGGTCGTCGAGGTGCCGCCCGGTGAGGGTGCCGCTGGCCCGCAGCCCGGCGAGGGTGCCCTGGAAGACGACCTCGCCGCCGGCGGTGCCGGCGCCGGGGCCGAGGTCGACGACGTGGTCGGCGATGGCGATGGTCTCGGGTTTGTGCTCGACGACGAGGACGGTGTTGCCCTTGTTGCGCAGTTGCAGCAGCAGGTCGTTCATCCGCTGGATGTCGTGCGGGTGCAGCCCGATGGTGGGTTCGTCGAAGACGTAGGTCACGTCGGTGAGCGAGGAGCCGAGGTGGCGGATCATCTTGGTGCGCTGCGCCTCGCCGCCGGACAGCGTGCCGGACGGCCGGTTGAGCGACAGGTAGCCCAGCCCGATGCGTACGAACGAGTCGAGGGTGGCGCCCAGTGCGGTGAGCAGTGGCGCCACGGAGGGTTCGTCGAGGCCGCGCACCCACTCGGCCAGGTCGTTGATCTGCATGGCGCAGGCGTCGGCGATGCTGATGCCGGCGATCTTGGAGGAGCGGGCGGCCGCGCTGAGCCGGGTGCCGTCGCAGTCCGGGCAGGTGGTGAACGTGACCACCCGTTCCACGAAGGCGCGGATGTGCGGCTGCATCGAGTCGACGTCCTTGGACAGCATCGACTTCTGGATCTTCGGGATCAGGCCCTCGTACGTGAGGTTGATGCCGTCGACCTTGATCTTGACCGGCTCCTTGTAGAGCAGGTCGTGCAGCTCCCGTTTGGTGAACTTCCGGATGGGCTTGTCCGGGTCGAAGAAGCCGCAGCCGCTGAAGATGCGGCCGTACCAGCCGTCCATGCTGTAGCCGGGGACGGTGAGCGCACCCTCGTTGAGTGACTTGCTGTCGTCGTACAGCTGGGTCAGGTCGAAGTCGGTGACCGAGCCCATGCCCTCGCAGCGCGGGCACATGCCGCCGGTGATGCTGAAGCTGCGCCGCTCCTTGGTGGTCTGACCGCCGCGTTCGAGGGTGACCGCGCCCGCGCCGCTGATGGAGGCGACGTTGAAGGAGAACGCCTGGGGCCCGCCGATGTGCGGCTGGCCGAGCCGGCTGAACAGGATGCGCAGCATGGCGTTGGCGTCGGTGACGGTGCCGACGGTCGAGCGGGGGTTGCCGCCCATCCGCTCCTGGTCGACGATGATCGCGGTGGTCAGGCCCTCGAGGACGTCGACCTCGGGCCGCGCGAGGGTCGGCATGAAGCCCTGCAGGAAGGCGCTGTAGGTCTCGTTGATCAGCCGCTGTGACTCGGCGGCGATGGTGCCGAACACCAGCGAGCTCTTGCCGGAGCCGGAGACGCCGGTGAACACGGTCAGCCGGCGCTTCGGGATCTCGATGCTGACGTCCTTGAGGTTGTTCTCGCGCGCGCCCTGCACGCGGATCAGCTCATGGGCGTCGGCGGCGTGCTGCGCGGGTGGCGGGCTGTCCGTCCTCGGGGCCGTGCTCATCGTGTCTCCATCTGTCCGTGGGCCGCGGTCGCGGCCCCGTCCGGCGTCGGCTGGCTCGATCTGATCAGGTCCGTACGACAGATCAGCGCAGCTCCTTGATGCGGATGAGGTTGCCCGCGGGGTCGCGGAACGCGCAGTCGCGGACGCCGTAGGGCTGCTCGATCGGCTCCTGGACCACCTCGGCGTCGCCGGCCTGGAGCTTGTCGAAGGTGCCGTCGAGGTCGTGGGTGGCCAGCAGGATCCACCCGTAGGTGCCCTTGGCCATCATCTCCACGATGGTACGGCGTTCCTCGTCGGTGATCCCGGGGTCGACGGCCGGCGGCGCCAGCAGGATGGAGGTGTCGGGCTGCCCGGGTGGGCCGACCGTGATCCAGCGCATCCGGCCCTGCCCCACGTCGCCGCGGACCTCGAAACCGAGGACGTCGCGGTAGAAGGCCAGGGAGGCGTCCGGGTCGTCGTGCGGGAGGACTGTGGTGTCGATGGTGAGGTCCATGGCAGTCAGGCTAGGTGCGGCGTGACGGCCGGCGCTTCTCGATTCCTGATCGGTCTGGTGACCTGCTTGGCCACGCACGGGGGCAGTTCGCCGGCGCCGCCGGCCGCCGCCCGGGCCCGGTAGGTGCTCGGCGGGATGCCGACCAGTTCGGTGAAGCGGGTGCTGAAGGTGCCGAGCGAGGAGCAGCCGACCGCGAAACAGACGTCGGTGACGCTGAGGTCGCCACGGCGCAGCAGCGCCATGGCCCGCTCGATGCGCCGGGTCATGAGGTATGCGTACGGGGACTCGCCGTAGGCGTGCCGGAACTGGCGGCTGAGGTGGCCGGCCGACATGTGCGCGCCGCGGGCGAGCGCCTCGACGTCCAGCGGCTGGGCGTACTCGCGGTCGATGCGGTCGCGGACGCGGCGCAGCCGGGCGAGGTCGCGCAGGTGCTGCGCCGGGTCGGAACTGCTGGTCACGTGCCAGATGGTGCCACGCGGCGCGCGGGTTGCCCACCGCGTTGCGGGTCGTGTCGACGCGTGCCGCGGCCGGTCAGCGGGCCCGGGCGTCCCGGCGGGCGGCCACCACGCTCCAGCCGATGGCGGTGGCGAGCGTCAGCACCACCACGGCGAGGGTGAGCCAGACCGGCAGCTTGCCCACCGGGGTCTCGGCGAGGATCAACTTCACCCCGGCGAACGCGAGCAGCACCGCGAGCCCGTAGCGCAGGTAGCCGAAGTGCCGCAGCAGGCCGGCCAGGCAGAAGTACAGGCTGCGCAGCCCGAGCACGGCGAAGGCGTTCGCCGTCCAGACCAGGAACGTGTTGGTGGTGATGGCCAGGATCGCCGCGACCGAGTCGATCGCGAACACGACGTCGGTGGCCTCGATCGCCACCAGCGCGACCAGCAGCACGGTGCCCTTGCGGCGGCCGTCGACGCGGGCGGTGAAGCGGCCGTCGTGGTAGCGGGACTCGGTGGGCACCAGCCGGCGGAAGAGCCGGACGGCGACGTTGCGGTCGGGGTCGACGTCCGGCTCGCCGCGGACGGCGAGGCGCCAGCCGGTCCAGATCAGGAAGGCGCCGAGCACGAGACCGGCCCAGGTCAGCCGGTCCAGCAGTTCGGCGCCGGCGAAGATGAACACGAGCCGGAAGCCGAGCGCGCCGAGCACCCCCCAGAAGAGCACCTTGTGCTGGTACGCGGGGGGCACCCGGAAGTATCCGAACAGCAGTGCGAAGACGAACACGTTGTCGACCGACAGCGCCTTCTCCAGCAGGTAGCCGGAGTAGTAGGCGACCGCCGGCCCGCTGCCGCGCCACAGCCAGATCACCAGCCCGAAGCTGATCCCGGCGGTGATCCACACTGCGCTCCAGAGCAGCGCCTCGCGCAGTTCGACGACGTGGTGGTCGCGGTGGGAGAACACGTCGACGGCGAGCATGGCGGCGATGACCGCGCCCACGGCCAGCCAGGCCCAGGCCGGTGCCGCGAAGGTGGTTCCCTCCATCCGGCGTCCTCCGCGTCGGGCCCGCAGGCGCGGCGGCGGACTGCGTCGCCTCCGAGCGTAGGCCGAGCCGCCGGCCGGGGTGCGGAGCTCCGGTGAAGTCCCCCGGCCGGCGCGGCGGGGGCGGCTCAGCGCAGCCGGCGGGCGCCGAACCGGGTGGGCGGGTCGGCGATGGCGTCCTGGGCGGCGACGAGCTGCAGCTCCCGGGTGCCGGCGGCGAGGGTGGCCTCGAGGACCGCGTAGATGGAGTTGGTGGTGCGCTCCAGCGCCGTCTGCGGTGACCCGGTGCTCGCGAGGTGGGCGAGGTAGAGCGCGGCGGTGACGTCGCCGCCGCCGTTGGGGGTGATCGGCAGCAGCGGCGTGGTGACCGCCCACGCGCCGTCGTCGGAGACGGCCACGACCTCCAGGGAACCGGTGGGGAGGTCGCCGTGCAGCACGCTGGTGACCAGCACGTGCCGGGGTCCGGTGGCGCGGACGACGTCGACGGCGGCGAGCAGGTCGTCGAGGGTGTCGGTGCGGCGGCCGGCGAGGAACTCCAGCTCGAACTGGTTGGGGGTGACGATGTCCGCGCGGGGCACGACGGTGTCCCGCAGGTACTCGGGGATGCCCGGCCGGACGAACATGCCGCGGCCGACGTCGCCCATCACCGGGTCGCAGCAGTACCGGGCGTCCGGGTTGGCGGCCTTCACCCGCGCGACCGCGTCGAGGATCACCGCGCCCATCGCCGGGTCGCCCTGGTAGCCGGAGAGCACCGCGTCGGCCGTGCCGAGCACGCCGCGGTCCTCGATGCCGGCGATCACCTCGGCGACGTCGGCCGGGGGCAGCAGCGGGCCGCGCCAGGCCCCGTAGCCGGTGTGGTTGGAGAAGTGCACGGTCAGGACCGGCCAGACCTCGTGGCCGAGCCGTTGCAGCGGGAACACGGCGGCGGAGTTGCCGACGTGCCCGTAGGCGACCGACGACTGGATGGACAGGATCTTCACGGGCTCATCGTCGCATCCGTGGCGGCGGCGCCGGTCAGGTGTCGGTGCGCAGGCGGGCGTGCACGTGCATGTCGTGCCAGCCGTCGGTGTGGCGGGCGGCGCCGCGGTGGGTGCCCTCGGCGGCGAGGCCGGCGCGTGCGGCCACCCGGCAGGAGGCCGGGTTGGCGGTGGAGTGTTGCAGCCAGACGCGGTGCAGGCCGAGCCGGTCGAAGCCGAAGGCGGTGAGCGCGGTCAGGGCGCGGGCGGCGACGCGCCGGCCCCGGGCGGCGGGCAGCACCCAGTACGACACCTCGGCCTGGGCCTCGGGCAGGTCGACGGCGCGGAGGCTGATCTGGCCGAGCACCCCGGTGTGGTCGGTGACCGCCCAGCCGACGCCGGTCTCGTGCCGCCAGCGGCGCGGCCAGGAGTCGATCCAGTCGCGGGCCTCGTCGTCGGTCAGGGCGCGGCAGTGCCAGCGGCGGACGGCGGGATCGGCGTACGCGGCGAGCACGGCGGGCCGGTCGTCGGGGCGCCACGGACGCAGGAGCAGGTCGCCGGCGTGCAGGTCGGGTTGGGGCTGGCCGGCGAGGGCGCCCGGGCGCAGGGCGGGGGTGGTGAGCAGCGGCATGCGCCCATGATCGGCCAGGACGGGCGGTGACGGTGGGGCGACGCCCGGTGCGGGGCCCCGGGCCGGGGTGACCGTTCGGCTCAGGGTTTCGACCGTCCGGCGCGTGGCGGGTTTCGGCGCGGCGTGCGGCGGGGGCATGAACGGGTGGGATTCTCGCCATTCTCCGGAGAGGAAGCAGGCATGCTTTCCGCACTCGATCGTCGGCACACCGTCGCGCCGCCGGGCTACAGCCGCTGGCTGATACCGCCCGCGGCGCTGGCGATTCATCTCTGCATCGGGCAGGTCTACGCGACGAGCGTGTACAAGAACTCCCTGATCGCGCACTTCGACACGGGCCAGACGGCGATCGGGGTGATCTTCAGCATCGCGATCGTGATGCTGGGGTTGTCCGCCGCGGTGGCGGGCACGTGGGTGGAGGCGAACGGGCCGCGCAAGGCGATGTTCGTCTCGGCCTGCTTCTGGGCGGCCGGCTTCCTGGTCGGCGCGCTGGGCATCGCCACGAAGCAGCTGTGGCTGCTGTACCTGGGCTACGGGGTGCTGGGCGGCATCGGGCTGGGGATCGGGTACATCTCCCCCGTCTCCACGTTGATCAAGTGGTTCCCGGACCGGCCGGGCCTGGCGACCGGGCTGGCGATCATGGGCTTCGGTGGTGGCGCCATGGTCGCCTCTCCCCTGTCCCGGCAGCTCCTGTCGTTCTACGACCGGGGGTACGACCCGGCGAACGCGGGCTCGACGGCGTCGGGCAGCGCCCTGGTCTGGCTGTTCCTGACCCTCGGCGTCGGCTACTTCGTGATCATGATGTTCGGGGTGTTCAACGTGCGGGTGCCCGCCCCCGACTGGCGGCCGGCCGGGTTCGACCCGGCGCGGGTGGCGGCGAAGCCGCTGGTGACCACGGCGAACGTGTCGGCGGCGAACGCCGTGAAGACCCGGTCGTTCTGGCTGCTGTGGGTGGTGCTGTTCTGCAACGTGACGGCGGGCATCGGGATCCTGGAGCAGGCCAGCCCGATGATCCAGGACTTCTTCCGGGACAACGGGACCTCGGCGGTGTCGGTGGCGGCGGCCGGCGGGTTCGTGGGCCTGCTGTCGCTGTTCAACATGGCCGGCCGGTTCGCCTGGTCGTCGACGTCGGACGTGATCGGCCGCAAGCCGATCTACCTGCTGTATCTCGGCGTCGGGATGGTGCTGTACGTGCTGCTGGCCCTGTTCGGGCAGGCGGCCACGGCGCTGTTCGTGCTGTTCGCGTGCGTGATCCTGTCGTTCTACGGCGGCGGGTTCGCCACGGTGCCGGCGTACCTGCGGGATCTGTTCGGCACGTTCGAGGTGGGCGCGATCCACGGCCGGCTGCTGACCGCGTGGTCGGCGGCCGGGGTGGCCGGCCCGCTGATCGTGAACGCCTTCCTCGACGCGCAGGGCAAGCCGGGCACGTTGACGGCGGCGGCGTACCGGCCGGCGCTGTTCACGATGGTCGGGGTGCTGGCGGTCGGGTTCGTGGCGAACCTGCTGATCCGGCCGGTGCCGGAGCGGTTCCACGAGCCGGCGCCGGGTCCGGACGGTGTCGAGGGTGCGCAGCCGGTGACGGCGGAGAGGAGCGGGTCGTGAACGAGCAGGCCGGTGGCGGGCAGCGGGTCCGCCTGGTGGTGTCGTGGGTGGTGGTGTCGGCGCTGCTGGGGTACGGGGTGGTGCAGACGGTGATCACGGCGGCGAAGCTGTTCACCCACTAGCGCGAGCGGCGGGGGGGGGGGGGGGGGGGCCCCCCCCCGCCGCCCCCCCGGGGGGGGGGGGGCGGGGGCCCCCCGGGGGGGGGGGGGGGGGGGGGGGGGGGGGGGGGGGGGGGGGGGCGGGGGGGGGCGGGGGGGGGGGGGGGGGGGGGGGGGGGGGGCCGCGGGCGGTCCCGCGCCGGCGCCGGGCCCCCCCCCGCCGGCCCCGGCCCGCCGCGGCGGCCCGGGCCCCCCCCCCCCGGGCCCGCCGCCGTGTCAGAGGCCGCCGGCGACGCGCAGGACGGCGCCGGTGGTGTAGGAGGCGTCCGGGCCGAGGAGGAACGCGACGGCGCCGGCGACCTCGTCGGGTTCCCCCGCGCGGCCCAGCGGGACACGGCCCGCCGCGGTGTCGGGACGGTCCGGCGCGCCGGACAGGGCGTGGATGTCGGTGCGGATGATGCCCGGGGCGACCGCGTTGACCCGGATGCCGCGCGGGGCGAGTTCCTTGGCGAGACCGACGGTGAGGGTGTCGGTGGCGGCCTTGACGGCGGCGTAGTGGATGTACTCGCCGGGGCTGCCGAGGGTGGCCGCGGCGGACGAGACGTTGACGATGGCGCCACCGCGGGTCATCGTGCGGGCGGCCTGCTGGGCGCAGAGGACGTACCCGACGAGGTTGACGTCGACGACCTGGCGCAGGTCGTCGACGTGCAGGTCGGTGAAGGGCCCGATCGGGCTGGTGATCCCGGCGTTGTTGACCAGGCCGGTGAGCGGGCCCAGCGTCGCCGCGGCGGCGAAGAGGCGCTCGACCTGGTCCGGGTCGGCGGTGTCGGCCGCGACGGCGACGCCGCGGCGGCCGGCGGCGCGCACGTCGGCGAGGACACCCTCGGCTGCCGCGTGGTCGCTGCGGTAGCCGATGACCACGTCGTGGCCGGCGGCGGCGAGACGGCGGACGGTGGCCGCGCCGATGCCGCGCCCCCCACCGGTGACGATGGTGACGGAGGTCAATGTTCTCTCCCCTGCCCTGGCGGTGCCGGTGACGTTACCGTGATCGGCGCGGGTCCCGGTGGAGAGGACGGTCACACATGACGCGGGCGTTGGTGCTGGGTGGCGGCGGGGTGACCGGGGTGGCCTGGGAGTTGGGGCTGCTGGCCGGGCTCGCCGCGCGAGGGCTGGACGTGACCGGGGCGGAGCTGGTCGTGGGCACCTCGGCCGGTTCGATGGTGGGCGCGCAGGTGTGCTCCGGCACACCCGTCGAGGACCTGTACGCGGCGCAGCTGCGCCCGGGCCGGGGCGAGCTGCCGGCCCGGCTGGGGGTCGCGGTGCTGGCCCGCTGGGCGTGGGCGGGTGCGCGGGGCCGCGACGAGGTGCGGGCGCGGGCCCGGGTCGGCGCGATGGCCCTGGCGGCGCGTACCCCGTCGGAGGAGTCGCGGCGGGCGGTCATCGCGGCGCGGTTGCCGGTGCGGGACTGGCCGGCGCGGCGGCTGCTGGTGACGGCCGTGGACGCGGCCTCCGGCGAGTTCGTGGTCTTCGACGCCGGCGCGGACGTGCCGCTGGCGGACGCGGTGGGGGCCAGCTGCGCGGTGCCGGGGGTGTGGCCGCCGGTGACCATCGGCGGCCGGCGGTACGTCGACGGTGGGGTGCGCTCCCCGGTGAACGCGGACCTGGCCGCCGGCGCGCGGGCGGTGGTGGTGCTGGCGCCGACGCGGGCCGGGTTCGGGCCGATGCCGCGGCTGTCGGCGCAGGTGGCGCAGGTGCGGTCGGCGGGCGCGGAGGTGGCGGTGGTGTCGCCGGACCGGGCGGCGCGGGCGGCGATCGGGCGCAACGTGCTGGACCCGGCGCGCAGGCCGGCGTCGGCGCGGGCCGGGTTCGCGCAGGCCGCCGCGGTGGCCGAGGAGGTGGCCGCCGTCTGGACGGCCGGGGGTTGATCTTCCGGGTGTCGGTGCCGGCTGGTATCAAGGCAGGCATCAGACACAGGTACGGGAGAGGGCTGTGATGGCGGGCCAGGGTTTGTCCACTGACGAGGTACAGGGCATCCGGGAGGCGCTGGCGGCCGGCCGCAGGCCCAGGGTGGTGTTCACGGCGGCGGCCGGGCAGGTGGCCGGCCAGCTCGGGCAGGTGGTGGAGCTGACCGACCCGGAGGTGTCCGAGGAGTTCGTGGTGGTGCGGTTCGGCCGCGACGAGCTGCCCTTCTCCCCCGCCGACGTGGCGATCGCGCCGAAGGGGGCCGGGCGGCGGCCGGCGGAGCCGAAGCCGGAGCCCCCGGCCGAGGCGGCGCCGGCGGAGCCGGAGTTCGTGTTGGACGCGCCGCCGGTGCCGGCGCCGCGGCGGGAGGAGACGAGGGTGGAGCAGCAGGCGGAGCCGAAGCCGGCGCGGCGGGCCGTGAAGGCGGTCAAGCCGAAGAGCCCGGCCGGGTTGACGGTGACGCTGGCCTACGCCGAGGGCGAGTGGACGGTCGCGGCGCAGCAGGGCGCGAAGGCCCTCGCCAGGCCGTACGTGGTGAAGCCGGCGGAGGCGCTGCGGATGGTGGCGCTCGTCGACGTGCCCGGCGTGCAGGAGGCGGTGGAGCAGATCCTGGCCGCCGAGCGGGCCGAGGCGGAGCAGCAGGCGGAGAAGCTGCGCGCCGAGCTGGCCGAGATCGAGGCCCGGCTGGCGGAGCTGCGCGAGGCCCGCTGAGCCGCGCCCCGCGCCCGGCCGGGTGAACGCCTCGGCCGGGGCGCGGGGTGCCTGGTATGGTTCCGCCGCGTCCTCGACGAGGCCGGAGGGAGGTGAGCGCCATGGCACGCACGACTGTCACGCGCTCCCGTCCGGCCGCGAGGACGCCGGGTTCCTGAACCGGGGAGCGCACCGCTTTCCGGAAGGACCTTCATGACCGATCTGGTCATCCGCCCGCTGGTCGCGGGCGAGGAACATCTCTTCGACTCCCTGCCCGACCCGGGGCTGGTCGGGCGCGCCGTGCTCGGCGAGACGTACGCCGGCGGCGGTTTCCGCCCGGAGTGGACCTGGGTGGCCCTGCGCGACGGGGTGGTGGTCGCCCGGGCCGCCTGGTGGGCCGGGCCGGACGACCCGGCGCCGCTGGCGCTGGACTGGTTCGACTTCACCGACGCGCAGGCGGCCGTGGAGTTGCTGCGCGCGGCGCCGCTGCGCACCGAGTACTCGATCCTGCTCCCCCACGGCTGGCGGGCGGACCCCGCGGTCCGCGCGCAGGCGCAGGCCCGCATCGACGCCGCGACGGCGGCCGGCATGCGGGTGCTGGTCGAGCGGTACCGCTACCACTGGACGCCCGGGTGCGGCCTGCCGGCCCGGCCGGGCCGGCTGGAGTTCCGGCCCGAGCCGGACGACGCGGTGATCCTGGACGTGCTGTGCCGCATCGGCGAGGGCAGCCTGGACGCCCACTTCCGGGCCGCGGCAGCCGCGCACGGGCCGCTCGCCGCGGCGCGGGAGGACCTGGACCTGCTGCGGTGGATGCCCAGCCCCCGCGACTGGTGGCGGATGGCGTTCACCCCGGGTGGGGAGCCGGTCGGGCTGGTGGTGCCGGCCCGCAACCCGACGCACCACGTCGTCGGTTTCGTCGGCGTGCTGCCCGCCCAGCGCGGCCACGGCTACGCCTACGACCTGCTCGTCGAGGGCACCCACCTGCTGGTCGAGGCGGGCGCCGAGGAGATCGTGGCCGCCACCGACCAGGGCAACACGCCGATGGCCGCCACGTTCGCCCGCGCCGGCTACCCGGTCGAGTGGCAGCGGATCGACCTGGTGTGAGACGCCCCGCGGGGCCGGTGCGACCCCCTCGCACCGGCCCCGCGTCACCCGCGCCCACAGGTCCCTCAGTGTTGCGGGATGTTCTGTACCCCGATCCGCTTGCGGAACACCCAGTAGGTCCAGCCCTGGTAGGCCAGCACGATCGGGGTGAACACCACCGCCACCCAGGTCATGATCTTCAGGGTGTAGGGGGTGGAGGCCGCGTTGGTGGCCGTCAGCGTGCCGGCGGCGTCCAGCGTGGACGGCAGCACGTTCGGGAACAGCGCGGCGAACAGGGTCGCCACGGCCAGGGCGATGGCCACGGCCGTGCCGGTGAACGCCCAGCCCTCCCGGCGTACCCGGGCGGCGGCGACACCGGCGAGCAGGGCAAGGGCCGCGCCGACGGCGAGCACGACGGCGGCCGCGCTGGAGCGGATGCTCAGCGTCCAGGCCAGGAAGACCACCGCCACCACGGCGGTGCCGGCACCGAGCTTGACGGCCAGCGCGCCGGCCCGCGCCCGGATGTCACCGACGGTCTTCAGGGCGAGGAACACCGCACCGTGGGTGAGGAACAGGCCCAGGGTGGTCACCCCGCCGAGCAGCGCGTACGGGTGGAGCAGGTCGAGCAGGCCGCCGGCGTACTCGTGGTCGGCGCTCAGCGGCACGCCGCGCAGGATGTTGGCGAAGGCGACGCCCCACAGCACCGCGGGCAGGGCCGAACCCCAGAAGATGGCCCGGTCCCAGCGGCGCTTCCAGACCGCCTCGGGGCGCTTGTGCCGGTACTCGAAGGCCACCCCGCGCGCGATGAGGGCGAGCAGGATCAGCAGCAGCGGCAGGTAGAAGCCGGAGAAGAGGGTGGCGTACCACTCGGGGAAGGCGGCGAACATGGCGCCGCCGGCGGTGATCAGCCAGACCTCGTTGCCGTCCCAGACCGGGCCGATGGTGTTGATCAGGACGCGGCGTTCCCGGTCGTCGCGGCCGAGCACGGGCAGCAGCATGCCGACGCCGAAGTCGAAGCCTTCGAGGACGAAGTAGCCGGTGAAGAGCACGGCGACGAGGAGAAACCAGATGGTCGTGAGTTCCACGGTGGGCTCCGGGGTCAGTAGGCGAACGCCAGCGGGCGCTCGGCGTCGTCGGTGTCGTCCTCGGCGGGCTGCGGGGTGACGTCGGGCACGCCGGCCTTCGCGTAGCGGACCAGCAGCTTGAACTCGATCACCGCGAGGGTGGCGTAGATCAGGGTGAAGGCGGTGAACGAGGTGAGCACCTCGGCCAGCGAGACGCTGCGGGACACGCCGTTGCGGGTGAGCATCTCGCCGAAGACGATCCACGGCTGGCGGCCCATCTCGGTGAAGATCCAGCCGAAGGAGTTGGCCAGCAGCGGCAGGGCCGGCATGACCAGGCCGGCGCGCAGCAGCCACCGGTTGGTCGGGGTGCGGCCCTTGCGCTGGGTCCAGAGCACCAGCAGGGCGATCGCGGCGGCGGCCATCCCGAGGCCGATCATGAACCGGAAGCTCCAGTAGGTGACCGGGATGATCGGGGTGTAGCTGCCGGCGCCGTACTGGCTGGCGTACTGGGCCTGGAGGTCGTTGATGCCGTGCACGGTGCCGTTCGGGTCGCCGGTGCCCAGGTACGACAGCAGGTGCGGGATCTTGATGGCGAAGATCTCCCGGCTGCCGTCGAGGCTGCCGACGGTGAGCACGGAGAACGAGGCGGGGCTCTCGGTGGTGTAGAGGCCCTCGGCGGCGGCCATCTTCATCGGCTGCACCTGGGTCATGATCTTGCCCTGGATGTCCCCGGTGAACAGCACCAGCGCCGCGGAGACCAGCACCACCCAGGAGCCGAACCTCGTGGCGAAACGGTAGGCGTCGGTGTCGGCGCCGGAGCCGCGGATGAGGTGCCACAGCCCGACGGCCACGATGAGGGACCCGGCGACCAGGAACGCGCCGGCCAGGGTGTGCGGGAACGTGATCAGGGCGACCTTGTTGGTGAGCACGGCGACGAAGTCGGTCAGCTCGGCCCGCCCGGTGTCCGGGTTGATCCGGTAGCCGACCGGGTTCTGCATGAACGAGTTCGCGGCGAGGATGAAGTAGGCGGACAGGTTGGTGCCGATCGCCGCGGCCCAGATGGCGGCCAGGTGCAGCCGCTGGGGCAGCCGGTCCCAGCCGAAGATCCACAGGCCGATGAAGGTGGACTCCAGGAAGAACGCGACAAGCGCCTCGATGGCGAGGGGCGCGCCGAAGATGTCGCCGACGAAGCGTGAGTAGTCCGACCAGTTCATGCCGAACTGGAACTCCTGCACGATGCCGGTGACCACGCCCATCGCGAAGTTGATCAGGAAGAGCTTGCCGTAGAACTTGGTGAGCTTGAGGTACCGCGGGTTGCCGGTGCGGTGCCACAGGGTCTGCAGGATGGCCACCAGCACGGACAGGCCGATGGTCAAGGGCACGAAGAGAAAGTGGTAGACGGTGGTGACACCGAACTGCCAGCGGGCGACGTCCAACGCGTCCACCTGAAACCCCCAGCTGTGCATACTACGAGACGTAGTAAATACTACCCGGCGTCGTAGCTGGCGGTGCAGGGCCACGGGGCCCGATCAGGTCCGGGACCAATGACCCTGATCACCCCCGGAAACCGGTCAGGATTCAAGAAGCACCGGGCCGCGGCCGCTCCGTAGCGTGACCGGCGTGCACCTGACCAGCAGGTACGGAGAAGGAGACAACGCATGAAGGCCCACGTCAGCTCGATCCTCCTCGGCGTCAAGGACATGGAGCGCGCCAAGCGGTTCTACACCGAGGGTCTCGGCTGGAAGATCGCGCAGGACTACGGCGTCTCGGTGTTCTTCGCGCCGGACGGCGGCTCGCCCGTCGGCTTCTACGGCCGCGACGGCCTGGCCGAGCAGGTGGGCGCCAGCCCGGAGGGCGGCGGCTTCAGCGGCCTCGTCCTCACCTACGTGGTCCGCAGCGAGGGGCGGATCGACGAGGTCATGGCGGAGGCCGAGAAGGCCGGCGCCACGATCCTCAAGCCCGCCGGTCCCCTGCCCTGGGGCGGGTACGGCGGCACCTTCGCCGACCCGGACGGCTACGTCTGGAGCCTCGGCTACAGCGCCCAGGGCGAGAACCAGCCCTACGCCGAATAGCGCGGACCGCCGGTGTCCTCCGCCGCCGTGGAGGACACCGGCCGCCGGCGGCGTACCCGGGATCGGTCGCCCCGCTCACCCCGGCGCGTGCGACCATCCAGCACTGATGGACACCCCGACCACCCACTGGCGGGCGCCCCTGCTGTGGCGCGCCGCGCAACTGGCCGCCCGCGGCCTCGTCGGCCTGCTCGGCCGCCTCGAGGTCACCGGCGACGTGCCGGAGGAGCTGCGGCGCGGGCCGCTGATCCTGGCCGCCAACCACATCAGCCCCTTCGACCCCGTGGTGCTCGCCGCGGCCTGCCAGGTCCGCCGCATCCGCCCACGGATCATGGCCACCGGTGGGCTGTTCCGCGCCCCGGTGATCGGCGCTCTGATGCGCCGCGCCGGGCACATCCGGGTCGACCGCGGCACCAGCTCCGTGCACCACTCGCTGGAGATGGCCGCCGGCGCGGTGGCCGGCGGCTCGGTGGTGCTGGTCTACCCGGAGGGACGCATCGGCCTGGACCCCGGCATGTGGCCCGAACGGGGCAAGACCGGCGCCGCCCGGCTCGCCTTCGCCAGCGGCGCCCCCGTCGTCCCGGTCGCCCAGTGGGGCTCCCACGAGGTGCTGCCCTACCGGGCGCCGAAGGGCATGCTGCGCGGCCTCGCCCGGGCGGTGCTGCGGCGGCCGGTCATCCGGGTGTGCTTCGGCGCACCGGTGCTGCTGCGTGACCTGCATCCCGGCACACCGGGCGCGGCGCGGCGCGCCACCGACCGGATCATCGACGCGATCACCGACGACCTCGCGCCGCTACGCCCCGACGAGCCGGACCGCCCCCGCCACGTCGACCCGGGCCGGCCGCTGGACACCAGCCGGTCACACCGCCGCCGGCTCGCCGGATGACCCCGCCGCGCCCCGGCGCCGCCCGCCGTCGCGGGGGCCCGGGCGCGCCGACGGGGACGGCCGGACCGACCGGAGCTGATGCCGCCGAATCGCCACCCCGCCCGCCCGGGCGGTGAGACCGTGGCGGCAGGAGGCACCCGTGAGCGCACCCACCGTGCTGATCACCGGCACGTCCACCGGCATCGGCCTGGAGACCGCCGTGGGCGCGGCCCGTGCCGGCTGGCGCACCGTCGCCACCCTGCGCGATCCCGCCCGCGCCGGCCGGCTGCGCGCCGCCGCCGACGCCGCCGGGGTCGGTGACCTGCTGGAGGTACGCCGGCTCGACGTCGTCGACCAGGCCGAGGCCGCCGCCTGCGTGGCCGAGGTGGTCGCCCGCCACGGGCGGCTCGACGCGGTGATCAACAACGCCGGCGCCGGGCACGTCGGCACCCTCGAACGGGAGACCGTCGACGACGTCCGCGCCGTCATGGAGGTCAACTTCTTCGGCGTCCTGCACGTCACCCGTGCCGCGCTGCCGCACCTGCGCGCCACCCGGGGACGGCTGATCACCGTGACCAGCGTCGGCGGGGTCGTCGGGCAGCCGTTCAACGAGGCGTACTGCGCGGCGAAGTTCGCCGTCGAGGGCTTCATGGAGAGCCTCGCCCCGGTCGCCGCCACCCTCGGGGTCAGCGTCACCGTGATCGAGCCCGGCGCCGTGGCCAGCGAGTTCGTCACCAACGTCGGCCTCGACGCCGAGGCCGCGGTCGCCGCCGCCGGCGTGTACGGGCCGGCGCTGCGCGCGTACCTGGATCGCACCGCCGCCGCGTTCGCCGCCGCCCAGTCGCCCGCGGACGCCGCCGCCGCGGTGGTGGCGACGCTCATCGACCCGGAGCCGGCGCCCCGGGTGCAGACCTCCGCCGCCGCCCGGCAGTTCGTCGGGGTCAAGCTGGCCGACCCCGACGGGCTCGGCGTGACCGCGCTGACCGCCGGGTGGGTGCGCTGAGTCTCAGCCGACGGCGGCCAGCCGGGCGTCCAGAGCGGCCAGGTCGGGCACGAACCAGATGTGGTCGTGACGGTTGGACTCGGCCACCAGGGCCCGCAGCGCGCCGCTGGCCGCCAGGTGCGCGGAGATGTCGCCCACGACGACCAGCCGCAGCCGGTAGTTGACGAACTTCTGCATGACCTCCCCGGCGAAGCGGGTGCCCAGCGAGAAGAAGCTCGGGTCGAGCCGGCCGGCGGGTACGGCGACCACCTCGGCGCCGCCGAAGGCCGCGCCGATCAGGTCCAGGGCCGCCTCGGTGGTGGCCACCGGCGGGCCGGCCGGGTCGCAGACCAGCACCGGCACCCCGGCCCGCTCCTCCAGCACGTCAGGCATCGCCGGTCTCCTTCCTCACGACCAGGTCGTTGTCGCCGGCCAGCACGGCGTCGACCAGGCGCAGCAGGTCGGCGGTGGCGGCGGCGTCGCCCAGGATCACGATCTTCATACGGTGGCGCTCCTCGTCGTGAACGGTCTGCACGCGCAGCGGGCGGGCGGGATCGTGGTGGGTGTTGACGCCGGCCAGCACCAGCGTGGCCAGGCGGTCGGCGGCGGCCCGGTCGACCCCGTCGACCTGCACGATGCTCGACACCTCCACCGCGGGCGGGCCGGCCGCCGGGGCGGGTCGGCCGGTCAGCGCGTCCAGGTCGGCGCGGGCGATCCGGTACTGCCTGCCGATCCGCACGGCGCGCAGCCGGCCGTCGCGGATGTAGCCCCGCACGGTGCGCACGTGCAGCCCGAGCAGCTCCGCCACCTGCTCGACCGAGTACATGTCATTCCCCATCGTTCCCCATGCTAGCGCGAACAGGTAACGATAGGGAACGTCGTTACCGCGACGCCGGCCGGTCACCTGCCCGCCACCCACGCCCGGCATACTTCCGGCGTGCAGCCCCGTCACGGCTACCTCGACGCCCCCGCGCCACTGGCCTTCGCCCACCGCGGCGGGGCGGCCGAGGGCGACGAGAACACCGCCGCCGCGTTCGCCCGCGCCATCGCCCTGGGCTACCGCTACGTGGAGACCGACGTGCACGCCACCGCCGACGGCGTACCGGTGATCTTCCACGACCCCACCCTGCGCCGGGTCACCGGCGAGCCCGGCCGCATCGCCGACCTGCGCTGGGCCGACCTGGCCTCGGTACGCGTCGGTGGCGCCGCCGTGGTGCCCCGCCTCGACGAGGTGCTCGGCGCGTGGCCCGAGGTCCGCTTCAACGTCGACGTCAAGTCCGACGGCGGTGTCGTGCCGACCGTCGACACGGTGGCCCGCACCGGGGCCGGCGACCGGGTGCTGCTCGCCTCGTTCAGCGACGCCCGGCTGACCCGGCTGCGGGCGCTGGCCGGGTCGAAGGTCGCCACCAGCCTCGGCATGCGCGGGGTGGCCCGGCTGCGGATGGCCTCCCTGCACGGGCGACCCATGCGGCTGCCCCCGTCGGTCGTCGCCGCCCAGGTCCCCGTCCGGTACGGGCGCCTGCCCGTGGTCGACAGGCGGTTCCTCGACTACTGCCACCGCCTCGGGCTGCAGGTGCACGTCTGGACGATCGACGAACCCGCCGAGATGCACGACTTACTTGACCTTGGTGTGGATGGCATCATGACCGATCACGTCGGCGTGCTGCGCGACGTCTACCGCAGCCGCGGCCACTGGGCCGCCTGAACCTCGAGGACCCCGATGGCCGATACGGTCGCCCCCGCCGTCGCCGAACCCGCCCACCCGGGCAGCACCCGCCGCGAGCGCACCGGCTGGTACTTCTACGACTGGGCGAACTCCGCCTTCCAGACCACGGTGATCACGGTCTTCCTCGGCCCGTTCCTCACCACCGTCACCGAGCTCGCCGCCGGCTGCGAGCTGGGCGCGGACAGCTGCGACGGCGTCGTGCACCCGCTGGGCATCCGGGTCGCCGCGGGCTCCTACTACCCGTACCTGATCTCGCTGTCGGTGTTCCTCACCGTGTTCGTGCTGCCGGTCGTCGGGGCGATCGCCGACCGGTCCGCGCACAAGAAGCGGCTGCTCGCCCTCGCCGCGTTCACCGGCGCCGCCGCGACCATCGCGTTCGCCTTCGTCACCGGCGACCGCTACCTGCTCGGCGGGGCGCTGTTCCTGGTCGCCAACATCTCCTTCGGCGCCGCCGTGGTGGTCTACAACTCGTTCCTGCCGCAACTCGGCGGCCCCGACGACCGCGACGCCATCTCCAGCCGCGGCTGGGCCATCGGCTACCTCGGCGGCGGGCTGCTGCTCGCGGTGAACCTCGTCGCGGTCACCCTGCTCAGCGAGGAGGGCAACCCGCAGCGCACCCTCGACCTGGCCCGCTGGTCGATCGTGTCCGCCGGCGTCTGGTGGGCGGCGTTCACCCTGCTGCCGCTGCGCTGGCTGCGAGAACACCCCGCCGCCGCGGCGGCGGCCCGGGTCGGCCGCGGCAACGTTCTCACCGACGGGTTCCGGCAGCTCGGCCACACCCTGCGCAACATCAAGGCCTACCCGCTGACGCTGTTCTTCCTGCTCGCCTTCCTGGTCTACAACGACGGCATCCAGACCGTCATCACCCTGGCCAGCCAGTACGGCACCGAGGAACTGAAGCTGGAGCAGGGCACCCTGATCGTGACGATCCTGCTGGTGCAGTTCCTGGCCTTCGGCGGCGCGCTCGCCCTCGGCGCGCTGGCCCGGCGCATCGGGGCCTGGAAGACCGTGCTGCTGTCCCTGGTGCTCTGGACCGGGGTGATCATCGCGGCGTTCCGGCTGCCCGCCGAGGCGCCGGTGCCGTTCATGGTGCTCGGCGGGTGCATCGGCCTGGTGCTCGGCGGCAGCCAGGCGCTGAGCCGGTCGCTGTTCAGCCAGCTCATCCCCACCGGCAAGGAGGGCGAGTACTACGGCTTCTACGAGATCAGCGACAAGGGCACCAGCTGGCTCGGGCCGCTCGCCTTCGGCCTGGTGTTCCAGCTGACCTCCTCCTACCGGGTGGGCCTGGTCTCGCTGCTGATCTTCTTCGTGGTCGGGTTCGCGCTGCTGGCCGCCGTGCCGATCCGCCGGGCCATCGTCGCCGCCGGAAACACCCCGCCCCGGGTGCTGTGAGGTTCGCCCGCGCCGTGCGCGGTCAAGATCCTTCCGGGTCGATGGGCTAGGCTGCCCCGACGTGACCGACGACGCCGCTGCCGCCCCGATCTGCCTGGCCCTCCCGCTCCCGGGGCCCGGCGACGACCGTGCCGGCGGCTGCGCCGCCGCCCGCGCCGTGAACGGCCGGCCCCTGCACGCCGCCGCGCTGAAGTTCTTCTGGGGGCCGATGGACTGCGGCAAGTCCACGATGGCCCTGCAGATGAACTACAACCACGCCCGGCAGGGCCGGCGCGGCCTGGTGACCACCCGCATCGACCGCTCGCTGGGCCCGCAGGTCACCACCCGCATCGGGCTGGCCCACTCCGCCGTCGAGGTGACCGACGACCTGGACCTGCGCGACCTGGTCCGCGACGCCTGGGCCGAGGGCGTCCGCGTCGACTACCTGATCTGCGACGAGGCGTCCTTCTACGACCTGGCCCACATCGAGCAGATGGCCGACCTGGTCGACAACTTCGACGTCGACGTGTACGCCTTCGGCCTGGCCACCGACTTCCGGTCCTGCCTGTTCCCCGCCGCGCAGCGGCTGTTCGAACTCGCCGACGAGGTGGCCCGCATCCAGGTCGAGGTGCTCTGCTGGTGCGGCCGCGAAGGGCGGCTCAACGCCCGGGTCGTCGAGGGCCGGGTGGTGCGCGAGGGCGAACAGGTCGTCATCGGCGACACCGTGGACACCGCCGACGTGCGCTACCAGGTGCTGTGCCGGCGCCACTACCGCTCCGGCGACCTCGGCCCGCGCGCCTGACGGGCGCGCGCCTGATACAAACGGCGCGTGCGAACCGAGGTCATCACCACGGCACCGGACGAGGGCCGACGCGCGCGCCTGCTGCCGCAGGGCGTCGGCGTGGTCGCCGACGTGGCGGCGGTGGCCGCACTGCTGGCCGGCGGCGGCCGGCCCCTCGTCCTGGCGGCCAGCGCCGGCGCCGTCCTGGCCGGCGGCTACCTCCTGGTACGCCGCCTGGGGCAGCCGGTCGACCGGACCGCGCTGCTCGGCCTGGCCGTCGCGGTCGCCGGCGCGGCGATCTTCGGCTACGCCGCGCGGCCCGCTCCGGACCCCGCACCCCGCCCGGCGGCGCCGGACCGCGCGGCCCTGGACACCTCCCGCACGGGCGCGCCCGCGCCTCCCGCCGACGGCGAGACCTGGTTGTTCGACCTGCCGCCCGTCGAGGGCGGCCAGGGCTGGCGGCTCCGCCCGGCGACCGTCGCCGGGAAGCGGTACGACCAGAGCCTCGTCGCCTCGACCTGCTTCGCCACCAACGACGAGACGGAGTCGTTCAACCTCGGCAAGCGCTTCACCAGGTTCCAGGCCACGATCGGCGTCGCCGACTCCGCACCGGGCGACTATCGCACCCGGTTCACCGTCCAGGCCGACGGCGAGACGGTCTTCCAGCGCGAGCTGGCACTCGGGGACACCGCCAGGGTGGACGTGCCGGTCAGCGGCAAGCTCCGACTGGTGCTGAAGGTCGAGAGCGTCGGCCTCACGTCCTGCGACGACGCCGCCGTGTGGGTCGAGCCGAGACTGCGGTGACCCGCGGTCAGAACGGGTCGCCGCAGACCCGCCACTTCCCGTCCTCCTGCACGATCGGCAGCTCCCGCTCCTCGCTGCCGCCGCCGTCGCGGGTCAGCCGCACCGTCACCGTGCCGCGGGGCCGGCCGCCCCGGGTCTGCACCGCCACGTCGACGATCTCGTAGCCGCTGACCTGCGGCGGGGTGCGCACCCAACTGCCGAAGCCGACCTGGCTCCACTTCCCGCGTGCCTCCCGGCACAGCTTGTCGTACGCCTGGTCGGTCTCCCCCGCGGCGACCTCCCGGAAGAACGCCTCGGCGGTGTCCCGGACCGGGCCGTTGGCCTGCAGCACCACCTGCACGTTCCAGACGCCGAGCCCGGCCACCCCGACCAGGCAGGTGCCCAGCCCGAGGACGGCGACCAGCACACCGGCGCGTACCGGCCGGCGGCCGCGCCGGGCCGGCCGGCTTCCCGCCCGTTCCCTGCCCATCACCACCGACGGTAAAGACTGGCGGGCCGGCCCGCAGGAAGTTGCGGCCGCCCGGCCCGACCGACCGCTCGGGGCGATCCGCCGGACGAACCTGACAGAAGATGGCAGGTACCTTCGGCAGACTGTCGGCATGACAGAGCACGCCGACCTCGCGATGGTCAACCTCGACAGTTCCGACCCGGCCGCCCACGCCGCGTTCTACTCCCGTGCCCTCGGCTGGGAGGTCACCCACAGCCAGGCCGAATACGCCATGATCAGCAAGGACGGCACCTCGATCGGCTTCGGCCTGGTGCCCGGATACGCCCCGCCGGCCTGGCCGGACGACACGGCCAGGAAGCGCTACCACCTCGACCTCTACGTCGACGACGTGGCCCTGGCCGAGAAGGACCTCGTGGGGGCCGGCGCGACCCGGCCGGACTTCCAGCCGGGGGGCGAGCGGTGGACCGTGCTGCTCGACCCGATCGGGCAGCCGTTCTGCCTCTGCCCCCGGCCGCAGGGCTGAGCACCCTCGCCGGCCCGCCGGGGTTTCCCGGCGGGCCGGCGGGCCGTCAGCGGAAGTCGGCGACGTGCCGCGCCGCCCAGTCGGCGAAGCCGCGGGGCGGCCGGCCGAGCAGCCGCGCGACATCGGGGCTGACCCGCTGCTCGGCCGGTGCGGGCGCGCCCAGGATGCCCAGGGTCGCCGCCACCACCGGCTCCGGCATGAACGCCAGCAGCTGCTCCCGCGCCTCCTGCGGGGTCTGCTCGACGAACCGGACCGGCTCGCCGAGCGCCGCCGCGAGCGCCGCCACCCGCTCCCGGGGCGAGACCGCCGCGGGGCCGGTCAGCTCGTAGGTGCCGTCGGCGTGGCGGCTGTCGCGCAGCGCGATCGCCGCCACCTCGGCGATGTCGGCCGGGTCGACGCTCGGCAGCGCCACGTCGCCGAAGGGCGCGTGCACGACTCGCCCGGAACGCACCCCCGGCGCCCAGGCGAGGGCGTTGGAGTGGAAGCCGGCCGGCCGCAGCACCGTCCACTCCAGCCCGGACGCGCGGACCGCCTCCTCCTGCTCGGGTGGGTGGCGCTTCGTGGCGACGCCCTGCGAGGACAGCAGGACCACCCGACGCACGCCCGCCTGCCGCGCGGTGTCGAGGATGGCGCCCGGGTCGGCGCCGCCGGTCAACTGCTCGCCGGTGAACAGCAGGAACAACGCCTCGGCGCCGTCGAACGCCGCCGTCAGCCCGGCCGGGTCGGCCAGGTCGGCGCGGACCGCCCGAACGCCCGGTGGCAGGTCGGTCGCCGAGACGCGCCGGGACACGGCCGTCACCGGTTCACCCGCCCCGGCCAGCGCCCGCACCAGCGGCCGTCCGACGTTACCCGTCGCGCCGGTAACCACGATCATGAGATGCCCCTCTCGGTGTCTGATGTGAACACCGAGCACGTTAATCTCCTGCGTATAGTAGGTACCTAGAGGAAAGTAACGGCTCCGGGAGGAACTGTGAGCAGCACCACCTGGCCGTCCCGGACCGGCGATGACCCGGAACAGGCCTGCCCGATCGCCCCGGTGGTCGACCTCGTGTTCAGTCGCTGGACCACGCCGATCCTCTGGGCCCTGCACGAATACGGCCGGCAGCGCTTCGTCGAGCTGGAACGGCGGCTCGCCACCATCACGCCAAAGGTGCTCACCCAGCGGCTGCGGCAACTCGAACGCGACGGCCTCGTGCGGCGCACCTATCACGCCGAGGTCCCACCCCGGGTGGAATACGAGATCACCGAGCTGGGGAGCAGCCTGGCCCCGCTCTTCGCCCACCTGGCGCAGTGGTCGGCCGGCCACCTCGACCGGGTCGAGCAGGCCCGCCAGGACTACGACGCCCGCCAGCGGCCCTCGCGCGGGCGCTGAACGGTCAGCGCAGGGCCCAGGGCGACCGCCGCTCTGGTCGCCGGCAGCGCGGCGACCAGGTCCCGCACCTCCTCGGGAGTGACGTCGGACCAGCCGGCCGTGTCGGTCAGCGTGGCACGATGCGGTTATCCGCGCCGCCGGGCGCGGGCGGCCCAGATCGCGTACGCCGGGTCGCGGTCCAGGTTGTGCCGGTCCCGGTCGTAGCGGCGGGTGGTGCGGGGGTCCGCATGCCCCATGGCGTCCTGCACGTCCTCCAGCGGCACCCCCTCGGCGCGGGCCGTCGTGGCGAACGCGTGCCGCAACGAGTGCGGGGACAGCTTCGCCCACGCGGGGATCCCGGCGGCCCGGGCGAGCCGGCGCACCAGCCGGAACACCGCGTGCCGGTCCAGCCGACCGCCGGTCGCGGTGGCCAGCAGCGGACCGGTCAGCTCCGGCACGCTCACCCCCTCGGCCGCGGCGCGCGCCGTCAGGTAGGCGTCGATGGCGTACGCGGTGCCGGGGGTGAGGGCGCGGCGGCGGACCTTACCGCCCTTGCCGACGAACCGGACGCTGCGGTGCCCGCGCTCGGCGCCCAGGTCGGCGAGGTCCAGCGACACCAGCTCGCCGACCCGTAGCCCGAGGTCGGCCAGGAGCGCGATGGCGGCCCGGTTGCGGGCGGCCGTCGGACCCGTGTCCGCGTCGGCGGCGGCCAGCAGCGCGTCGACCTCGTCGGGGGTGAGCCCGATCGTGGCCGAGTGGTCCCGGTCGACCCGGGGACGGTCCGCGGCGGCGACCGGATTGGCCTCCAGGGCGCGCAGCTTGACCAGGAAGTCGTACCAGCTCGACAGGGCCGACAGGCGGCGGGCCACGGTGGCCGGGGTGAGCGGCCGGCCGCCCCGCCCGCGCGGCGTGGACTCCAGCTCGCGCCCGTAGGCGTTGACGTCGAGGAAGCTCGCGCGCAGCGGGTCCAGGCCCCGGCCGGCGCACCAGGTCAGCCAGCCGGCGACGTCCCGCCGGTACGCGTCCCGGGTGTGTTCGGACAGCCTCCGGTTGCGCAGCCACGCCTCGGTGAAGTCGGTCGGCCCGCCTTCCAGGGCGGGGACCGACCCGCGGGGCAGCACCTCGGGACGCAGCATGTGAGAAAGGCTCTCAGCCCGCCGGGCGATTCGCGACGAGGCGCGCCCGACGATCTCCCGCCGCCTCCCCCGGCCGGCCCCGCCGGGGCGATCCGGGCGGCTCCGGCCGGCCGGACCTCCGGGAGTCCACCGCGGCGGGATACCGTCACGGCGTGCGTGCCAGCCGCCTGGTCTCCCTGCTGCTGCTCCTGCAGACGCGGGGCCGGATGACCGCCCAGGAGCTCGCCGACGCCCTGGAGGTGTCGGTCCGGACCGTCTACCGCGACGTCGAGTCGCTCGGCGCCGCCGGCGTCCCGGTGTACGCCGACCGGGGCCCGGCCGGCGGCTACCGGCTGCTGGAGGGCTACCGGACCCGCCTGACCGGGCTGACCGCGCCGGAGGCCGAGGCGCTGTTTCTGGCCGGCATGCCCGGTCCGGCCGCCGACCTGGGCCTCGGGCCGGTGGTGGCGGCCGCCGAGCTGAAGGTGCTCGCCGCGCTCCCCGACGAGCTGGCCGACCGGGGTGGCCGGGTCCGGCAGCGGTTCCACCTGGACGCGCCCGGCTGGTTCCGGCACCCCGAACCGACCCCGCACCTGGCCGCGTTGGCCCGGGCCGTGTGGGAGGACCGGCTGGTGGAGATGCGCTACCGGCGCTGGCGCGCGCCGCGCGAGGTGACCCGGGTGGTCGCCCCGCTGGGTGTGGTGCTCAAGGCGGGGCGGTGGTATCTGGTGGCCCGCTGTGACGAGCAGTTGCGCACGTACCGGGTCGGCGCGGTCCTCGACGTGGTGATCCGCGACGAGCGTTACGAGCGGCCCGCCGACTTCGACCTGGCCGACTACTGGCGGGAGTGGACCGAGCGCTACGAGCGGGACGTCTACCGCGACCAGGCCCGGATCCGGCTGACCGTGGCCGCGCTGGAGTTCATGCCGTACGTCTTCCCACCGGAGATGAGCCGGGCGGCCCGCGCGGCGGCCGGCGAGCCCGGACCGGACGGCTGGCTGGAGACCACCGTGCCGATCGAGTCGGTGCGGCACGCGCACACCGAGCTGCTGAAGCTCGGCGCCGAGGTGGAGGTGCTGGCGCCGGCCGAGCTGCGCGAGCGCCTCACCGCCACGGCGCACGCCCTGGCCCGGCTCTACCCGGCGGTCCCGCACACGCCGGCGGGGGCGGCCGTGTCTCCGGCCACCCCCGCTCCGACCGCACCCTGACGGCCTCGCGCCCTCGCCTTCCCCGGCGCGCTCCGCCAGGCCCTTCGTCTACCGGTGGGGTGCCTCATCGGGCTGCCGCCTCCCGGCGGGGGCCCCGTCAGGCGCTGATCTCGCGGCGGCCGTTGGCCGCCGTGGTGACCGCGATCCGGCGCGGCTTGGCCCGCTCGGAGATCGGGATGCGCAGGGTCAGCACGCCGTTCTCGTAGCCGGCCTCCAGCCTGTCGGTGTCGAGGGTGTCGCCGAGGAAGAGCTGGCGGGTGAAGGTTCCCATCGGCCGCTCGGCCGCGACCAGCTCGACGTTGTCGCCGCCGGCCCGGCGCCGCTCGGCGCGGACGGTCAGCACGTTGCGCTCCACGGTGCAGTCGATGCTGTCCGGGTCGACGCCGGGCAGGTCGAACGCGGCGTAGAAGAATTCGCCGTCGCGGTAGGCGTCGAGGCGCATGACCGCCGGCCGGGCCGTGGTGCCGAAGAACTGCTCGGTGAGCCGGTCGATCTCGCGGAACGGGTCGGTACGCATCAACATGGTCGTGCCTCCTCGGTTCTCCTGGCCGAAGGTGTCAAGTTGAGTCGGGGTGACTCAAGTCCTCGATTCCTGTTTTAGCGCGACCCGGCGGCGTCGTCAACCCGGGCTCGACGGTCACGGTCGCCAGTAGACGCCGTGCTCGCGGGTGAGCAGCAGGTCGTCGACCAGGTACCGGCGCAGGCTCACGTGGTCGGCCTCGCCGCCCTCGCACCACCGGCGCAGCGCGTCGTCCACGGCCCGTTCCGGATAGCGCACACCCGGCTCGAAGGAGCGCTCGGTGATGTGCTCCAGCAGCACCCGGCGGCGGCCCCGCTGGGCGGGCAGCCGGGTCAGCGTGCCGTCCCGCAGGAAGGTGCGCAGGATCGTCTCGCGGGGGTCCGCGGCCGGCGCCGGAGCGGGCGGGCCGCCGGCACGGGCGAAGTCCCGCAGCCGCTCGCCGTCGACCCGCAGCCCGGCCCCGTCGCCGGCCAGCACGCCGACGTCGGTGAGCCGGCGGACGGCGGTGGCGGCGTCCCGGGCGGACAGCCCGGTCCGGGACACGACGGCGGGGATGTCGGCGGCGCCGAGCACGATCGCGGCGAAGACGGCGCGGCGGCGCTCGTCGGCGAGCGCCCCCGCGAGGGCCTGTGCACTCATGACGGGCAGCCTGCCAGCGCCCGCCCCCGACCGGCCACGGGTTTTCCGCCGGTCCGCGGGGTCCACCGGGGCGGCGGGGCGGCTCGGGTCAGGCGCGGACCGGCGCGACGAAGTCGACGTCGGCGGTGTCGACCGTGCCGGCGGTGCGGCCGGGCGCGGAGTGGAAGCGCCAGTAGAGGTTGGTGTGGGCGATGACCTGCTCCGGCGGCGGGGCGCCGTAGGCGGAGAGGTCCTCGGTGGTGTGCGCGTCGGCGACCAGCGTCGCGTCGTAGCCGCGGGTGATCGCGCCGTGCAGCGTGGACCGGATGCACGCGTCGGTCTGCGCGCCGGCCACGACGAGCCGGCCGACGCCGCGCGTGGCGAGGACGGACTCCAGGTCGGTCTCCTCGAAGGAGTCGCCCCAGGCTTTGTGCACCAGCGCCTCGCCGTCGCGGCGCACCAGCTCGGGCACGTACTGCCACTGCTCGCTGCCGGTGGGCAGGTCCTCGCTGCGGTGCTGCACCCAGACCACCTCGACCCCGGCGGCGCGGGCCCGGTCGACGAGGGCGGCGATGTTGCCGACCACCCGGTCGCGGTCGTGGGCGTGCCGCACGACGCCGTTCTGCACGTCGATGACGAGCAGGGCGGTGTGCGGTCGGTCGACGAGCGTGCTCATGGCGCCTCCCGGACGGGTGTCGGCTGGTGGTGACCAACCTAGCCCCGGCCACCGACACTCCGGCCGGGGTCAGATCCGGCCCGGCGGCGGCTCGGCCGCCAGGGTGACCCGGCGGAGCAGGCCGGACAGGGTCCGCCGCTCGTCCGGGGTCAGCGCGCCGAAGACCCGGTGCTCCTCGTCGCCGACCACCCCGATGGCCCGCCGCCAGGTGGCCCGGCCGGCGTCGGTGAGTTCCACGTCGATGCGGCGGCGGTCCACCTCGGACGGGATCCGCCGGACGAAGCCCCGGCGGACCAGCGCGTCCACCCGCGCGGTGATGGAGGCGGGCGCCATCCGCAGGTCGCCGGCGATCTCCGAGGGCGCCGCCCGGCCGCCCCGGCCGGCGAGGGCGTGCAGGGTGCCGTACTCCTTCTCCTGGAGGTCCAGCTCGGCCAGCGCCCGGTCCTTCACCTCGCGCAGGTGCCGGCTGAGCAGCAGCATCCGGACGACCGCCCCCTCCACGTCGGGGTCCAGGTCGGGCAGCACGGGCAGCCAGCGTTCGATGTGCTGGTCGACGGGATCGCGGTCGGTCACGCGAGCAACGGTACGCCGACGACGAAATATTCGCTGTCGAAATATTAGACGTCGAAGTACCCTGCCGGAATGACGCATCCCCTCCGGCTGCCGGCCTTCCGCCTGCTGTTCCTCGGCCGCACCGTCTCCGCGGTCGGCGACGCCGTGGTCCCCACCGCGCTCGCCCTGGCCGTGCTCCGCGCCACCGGCTCGACCGCCGCCCTCGCCGTGGTGCTCGGCTGCGCGATGGTGCCCCGGCTGCTGCTGCTCCCCCTCGGCGGGGTCGTCGCCGACCGCTTCGACGCCCGCCGCGTCGCCCTCGGCACCGACCTCGTGCGCTGCGTCGCCCAACTGGTCGTCGGCCTCGAACTGCTGGGCGGAGCCCCCACCCTGGCCCACCTCGCGGTGGCCTCCGCCGTCGGCGGCGCGGCCTCCGCGTTCGCCATGCCGACCTCGTCCCCGCTGGTCGCCGGCACCGTCGACGCCGACGGCCGGCAGCGGGCCAACGCGCTGATGGGCGCCACCGGCAACGCCAGCCGGCTGGCCGGCCCCGCCCTCGCCGGGCTGCTGGTCTGGACCGCCGGACCAGGCTGGGCGTTCGTGCTGGACGCCGCCTCGTTCGCGCTCAGCGCCGCGCTGCTGGCCGTCATCCGGGTGCGACACGTGCCAGTCCCGCACCGGTCGCTGCGCGCCGACCTGCTGTTCGGGTGGCGCGAGGTCCGCTCCCGCGACTGGTACTGGAGCAGCCTGCTCGCCCACGGCGTCTGGAACGGCGCCGCCGCGGTGCTGCTCACCCTCGGCCCGGTCGTCGCCGTGGACCGCCTCGGCGGCGAGGGCGTCTGGGTGCTGCTCCAGCAGGCCGGCGCCATCGGCCTGCTCGCCGGGTCGGTGCTCGCCGCCCGCGCCCGCCCCCGCCGCCCGGTGCTGCTCGGCAACCTGGCACTGGCCGCGTACGCGGCGCCGTTGCTGCTGCTCGCCGCCGCCGCGCCCGCCCCGGTGACCATCACCGCCTACTGCCTCGCGCTGATCGCCCTCGGCTTCCTCAACCCGATCTGGGAGACCGTCGTGCAGGGCCAGTTCCCGCCCGAGGTGCTCGCGCGCGTCACCTCGTACGACTGGCTCATGTCGCTGGGCGCCATGCCGCTCGGGTACGCCCTCGCCCCGCTCGCCGCCGGCGCCTGGGGCGCCCCCGTCCCGCTCGCCGTGGCCGGGGTGCTGGTCCTGGTCGCCTGCGTCGGGACGGCCGCCGTCCCCGGCGTACGCCGGCTGGGCTGGCCGGCCCCGACCCCGCCGGCCGTCGCGGAGCCCGCGCCGGCGGGGCGTTGAGGCGGGCCGCTCAGAGCCGGTGCCCCGTGGTGGCGTCCACGTGCCCGGGCACCTCGTCGTGCCGCTCCCCGACGCTCGACGTGCCGGACGGCTCGAACATCAGGATCGACGCGCCGTCCGGCGCGGACGGCCGGTGCTCCACCCCGCGCGGCACCACGAACACCGCGCCGCGCGGCAGCACCACCTCGCGTACCGCGCCGCCCGCCCCGTCGCGCAGGGCGATGCGCAGCTCGCCGTCGAGGACCAGGAAGAACTCGTCGGTGTGGTCGTGGGCGTGCCAGACGTGCTCGCCGGCCACCTTGGCGATCCGGACGTCGTAGTCGTTGACGGTGGTGACGATGCGGGGACTCCACAGCTGGTCGAAGCGCGCCAGGGCGGCGGCCAGCTCGATCGGCTCAGAACTCATCGGCCCATCCTCGCGCAGCGCCGCCGCTCAGAGGGGACGGTGCATGACGTGCAGCCCGACCCGCCCGAGCGTGGGGTGCGCGAAGGACTCCGGCACGGTGCCGACCACCGTGAAGCCGAGCCGCCGGTACAGCGCGACGGCCGCCGTGTTGGTCTCGACCACCGCGTTGAACTGCATCGCGGCGAAGCCCTGCCGCCGGGCCCAGTCCAGGGCGTGCTCGCACAGCGCCCGGCCGACGCCGCGGCCGCGGGCGCCGGCGGCCACCATGAAGCTGGCGGTGGCCACGTGCGCGCCCGGCCCCGGCCGGTTGGCGCCCATCTTGGCGGTACCGAGCACCGTGCCGTCCTCCTCGGCGACCACCGTGCGGCCCGGCGGCCGCTCCACCCACACCTCGTGGACCACCTCGGCCGGCCACGCCGGGTCGTAGGGGAAGGTCTCCTGGGCGGCGATGACGTCCTCGACGATCGGCCGGACCTGGTCCCAGTCGGTCTCGGCGTACTCCCGGATGCGCATCCCGCGCACGCTAGCCGGGCGGCCGGCGGCCGGACACCGATTTCCGTCCGGCGGCGCGGGGCAGCGCGAGACGGCGCGGCGGGACCATCATGGACGGGTGGCCGAACCCGTCACCGACCTCGACCGCCCCGACGCCGGGGCGTCCGCCGCGCCGACGACCCCGCCACCCGGGCCGCGCACCGCCGCGCCCTGGCTGGTCGGCGGGGCCGTCACCGCCGTGCTGCTGCTGCTCGCCGGCCGCTACGGCTACCACCGCGACGAGCTCTACTTCCTGCTCTGCGGCCGGCACCTCGACTGGGGCTACGTCGACCAGGGGCCGCTCGTGCCCGCCCTCGCCCGGCTGGCCGACACCCTCGCGCCCGGCAACCTGGTGCTCCTGCGCACCCCGTCGGCGCTGATCGCCGGCGCGGCCGTGGTGCTGGTCGCGGCGATCGCCCGGGAGTTCGGCGCGGGCCGCGGCACCCAGCTGGCCGCCGCCGTGCTCGCCGCCGCGGCCGGGGTGGTGCTGGCCGCCGGTCACCTGCTCAGCACGACCACTGTCGACCTGCTGGTCTGGCTCGTCGCGGCCTGGTGCGCGGTGCGGATGCTGCGGACCGGCGACACCCGCTGGGCGCTCGGCATCGGCCTGGCGCTCGGCGTGGGCATGCTCAACAAGCTGCTGCCCGGGCTGCTCGCCGTCGGTCTGCTGGCCGGGGTGCTCATCGCCGGGCCGCGCCGGCTGCTGCGCGACCGGTGGGTGCTGGCCGGCGCCGGCGTCGCCGTCCTGCTCGCCGTGCCCTACCTCGCCTGGCAGGCCGCGCACGGCTTCCCCCAGCTCTCGGTGGCCTCGTCGATCGCCGGCGGGGACAGTTCCTACAGCGGCCGGGTCGACGCGATCGTGCTCCAGATGCTCATCATCAGCCCGTTCGCCACCCCGGTGTGGATCGCCGGCCTCGTGGCGCTGCTGCGCCGGCCCGGCTGGGCGGCGTACCGGGCGGTCGGCTGGGCCTGGCTCGTGGTGTTCGCGATCGTCGTGCTCGCCGGCGGCAAGGGCTACTACGACGCCCCGCTGCTGCTGGTGCTCACCGCGGCCGGCGCGGTGGTCACCGCCGAGTGGGCGCGGCGCGGCGCGGCCCGGGCCCGGCAGGCGCTGCTCGCCACGGCCGCCGTCCTGATGGTCGCCGGCAGCGCGATCCTGCTGCTGCCCACCCTGCCCGCCGACCGGCTGCCCGGGTTCGTGGTCGAGGTCAACTACGACGCGGGCGAGACCATCGGCTGGCCGGCGTTCGCCGACTCGGTCGCCGCCGTGCACCGGAGCCTGCCGCCCGAGGAGCGGGACCGGGCGGTCGTGCTCACCGGCAACTACGGCGAGGCCGGCGCGCTGGCCCGCTACGGCCCGGCCCGCGGCCTGCCCCGGGCCTACTCCGGGCACAACAACATGGCCGGGTTCGGCCGGCCGGCCGACGACGCCGACGTGGTGATCGTCGTCGGCTGGGAGCGCCCCGACCCGCTGCGCGCCTGGTTCACCGAGGTCACCGAGGCCGGCCGGGTCGACCAGCGCGTCGACGTGGACAACGACGAGAACGGCGGGCCGATCTTCGTCTGCCGCGGCCTGCGCCGCCCCTGGTCGCAGATCTGGGACAGCGAGGTGACGCACGCCTCCTGAGCGCCGGGCCACCGGTGCGGCCGGGCCATACTTGTCGCCATGCTCTGGGGTGTCAGCGGTCCGCTCTTCCTCCTCGACTACCTGGGGGCGGTCGCCGTGGCCGTCGCCGTCGCGCTGGCGGCGCGGGAGCTGACCGGCCGGCGGGCCCGGGGCGACCTCCCGGACGCGGTCGAGCTGGCCTACCTCACCGACCGTGCCCTGCTGGCCTGCCAGGTGGGCGTGGCCGCGCTGCACCGCGCCGGCGTGGTACGCCTCGGCGAGCTGGCCACCCTGTCGGTGGACGGCCCGCCGCCGCCCCGGTCGCCCGCGCTGGTCCGCGCCCTGCACGCCGCGCTGCGCCGGCCGCAGACCTGGGCCGCGGTGCTCGCCGACCCCGGTGTCGGCCGGGCGCTGCGCCGGCTGGTCGGCCGGCTCGTCCGGGACGGCTGGCTGCTCACCCCGGCGCAGCGGCGACGCATCGCCCTGGGCACCCTGCCGCTGTTCGCGGTCGCCGCGGTCGGGGTGACCCGGCTGGTGGAGAGCGCCGTCGAGGGGCGGGACGCGGGCGGGCCCGCCTCGGTGGTGGGCCTGCTGCTGTGCTGCCTGGCCACCGCGCTGGGCGGCTGGTGGCTGTGCGAGGTGCCGGAGACCGGCGCGGCGGCCCGCCGGCTGCTGCGCCGGCAGCGCCGGGAGCACGCCGAACTGGACCCGCAGCGGCGGCCGACCTGGCGGGAGCGGGGCACCGACCAGCTGCTGACCGCGATGGCGCTGTTCGGGCCGCGCCCGCTGCTCGCCGTCGACCCGGCCTTCGCCGTGCAGGTCGGCGTCGACCCGGACCGCAACCGCCCCGCCCCGGAGCCGAAACCCGCCCGCCGCTGAGCCGGCGGGGCCGGCGCCTCCCCTGCCCCTGGCGCCGGCCCTTGACGCAGGGCGACGACGCGGCGGATCCCGCCGTGGCCGAGCCGATACCCACGCGCGACCCTCGTGACCGATCCGTGCGCGGGCCGTTACCCGGCCGGCCCGGCGGGCGGCCGCGCCGTCCATGGGGCAGAGTGGGCGCACGGCCGGCGGTGGCCGGTGCGAGCAGGAGGTGAGCCGTGGACGGCCCGACCGGGGTGGTGTTCCCCGCGACCGGCGACGGCCGGCGCAGCACGACCGCGCTGGGGCGGGCGGTGGTAGCCGACGCCCTGCGGGCGGTGGACCCGGTCGGCGCCCGCTCCGCCGAGCACGAGACCGACTGGCGGCACGGCTACCTCGGTCACTTCCGCCGGCTCGTCGAGGCCGGCCTGCTCTCCCGGGAGGCCGCGCTCACCGTCGCCCGGGACGGGCTCGCCGGCCTGCACGCCCGGATGCGCTACGTTCCCGCCGACGGCGGCGAGGTCACGCTGGACGAGGCGTTCGCGCTGCCCGACCGGGAGCCGCCGCTGGAGACGGCCACGGTGACCGGCGCCGGCCCGGTCGAGCGTGAGCTGTCCGTGCCGTACCGCGGGCAGCGCCTGCGCGGCGACGACCTGAGCCGCCGGCTCGACGCCTGGGTGGACGCGGGCGTCGTCGAGCCCAGCTTCGCCGAGGCCGTCCGTGCCGTACAGGCCAACCCGGACTGGTTGGACCTGCGCGACCTGCGCATCGTGGTGCTCGGCGCGGGCGCCGAGATGGGCCCGCTGCCGTCGGTGCTGCGCTGGGGCGGCGACGTGGCCGCCGTCGACCTGCCCCGCCCGGAGATCTGGCGCCGCCTGCTGCGCACCGCCCAGCGGCACGGCGGCCGGCTGCGCCTGCCGGTGCGGCCCGGCACCGGCGACGGCGACGCCGCCCTCGCCGCCGGCGCCGGCGCCGACCTGCTGCACCGCCTGCCGCAGGCCGCCCGCTGGCTCGACGGCCTGGACGGCCGGCTCGTGCTCGGCAACTACGTGTACGCCGACGGCGCGACGAACGTCCGGGTCGCCACCGCTGTCGACGCGCTCACCGTCCACCTGGGACGCCGCCGCCCGGACACCGCGCTGGCCTTCCTGGCCACGCCCACCGACGTGTACGCCGTGCCCGCCGAGGCCGTGGCCCACGCCGAACGCGGGTACGCCGCCCGCGGACTGGCACGCCGGTCGCTGCGGCTGCTCTCCGGCGGCCGGCTGCTGCACCGCAACTACCCGCCCGGCGCCGACCCGGGGATCAACGACAGTCTGGTGCCGCAGCAGGGGCCGAACTACGCGCTGGCCAAGCGGCTGCAGCGCTGGCGGGCGGCCGTGGCGCGGGACGCGGGCGCCACCGTGTCGTTCACCGTGGCCCCGCCCACCCGGACCCGCTCGGTGCTGCGCAACCGGGCTCTCGCGGCCGCGTACGCCGGGGCGCACCGGTTCGGCATCGAGGTGTTCGAGCCGGCCACCAGCAACACCCTGATGGCCGCGCTGCTCGTGCACGACCTGCGCACCGGCGGCGGTCCGGTCCAGGACCACCCGTGGCGGGACGAGGCGTACGCGGCGGCGCACGGCGGCCTGTGGCGGGTGCCGTACGCCCCGCGCAGCGCGCTCGGCCTGGCCGTGCTGCTGGGACTGGGCGGCGCACGGGCCTGACAGGTTTCCTTCTCTGGGGCGCCGGGAAGGCACCGGCATGGCCGAGACCTTCGCAGATCAGGACCTGACCACCCTGCGGTCCATCGCGCGCGGGGCCGGAATAACGGACACCGAGCGCATGCCGCACGACGAGCTGGTCGACATGTTGCGCCGCGCGGGGCTGGCCGACCCGGACGCCCGGCCGGTCGACACGAGCCTGGCCGATCCGGGTGACCCCGGTGTGCCCGGCGCGTACCACGCGCAGGGCGTCGGACGGCGGGAGTCCGCCGGCGGCGCGGGCGGGCAGACCGCCGACTGGCCGGACCAGCCGACCGAGGATCCGGCCGGGCTGTCGGGGCTTCCCCGCAGCAGCCTGAGCCTGGGTGACGAGAGCACCGGCGGGCGTGCCGCCGAGGAGGCGATCGGCGCCCGGCCCGGGGAATCCGGCACCGAGATCGACGACCGCACCGAGGACGACCGGGGCGTACGGGGCGACAGCCAGGATCCGGCCGGGCTGTCGGGGCTTCCCCGCAGCAGCCTGGATCTGGGTGACGAGAGCACCGGCGGGCGTGCCGCCGAGGAGGCGATCGGCGCCCGGCCCGGGGAATCCGGCACCGAGATCGACGACCGCACCCAGCCCTGATCGACGGGAACCGCGAGCCACCCCCGCCGGTGGGGGTGGCTCGCGGAGCATTGTGGACCTTCATCCTGTTTCGCCGCTCAATGCCCGTCTGCTCCGTCTGAGACGAGCATGCCTCTTCTTCCGGATACGCGAATGGTGAAAATTCGGCGCGCATCCTCACTTTAGAATCTGGACATAAGCTCACAAGCTCCCCAATAGCCTCAGCCGGTGGCTTCTCGCATCTCGTTCGACCGGCTCCCCGGCGGCCCGCACCCTCCGGCGACGACAGTTCCGCCCCGTCCCGCCCGCCCGGTCTTCGTCGACGCGACCGGCGCCCGCCGGCAACGGATCCGGCGCGCGGGCGTCCTCGTCGCGGTGGCCTCGCTGGCCTACCTGCCGATGGCCGCCGCCGCCCTGCTTCCGGGCCCGGCGACGCCGATGCTGCCCGGCCCGGTCTCGGTCGGCGGCGGGGACGCCCGTCCACCCGCCCTCGTCCCCTCGCCCGCGACCACGGCGCCGCGCCCGGTTCCGCCGCGGACGCGAGCCGCCGACACACCACCGGCGCCGGCCGCCGCGCGACGCCCGGCCCGCGACGCGCGACCGGCGCCCCGGCAGGTCGGCCCCACCCGGGACGCGGCGCCGCCGCCGGACACCGCCCCGTCGCCGACCCCGCCACCGGCGGACCCGACGCCGCCGGTCACCCCGACACCCGCGGCGACCACCGACCCCGGCACGACGCCGCCGACCCTGCCCCTGATCGATCCGGAGGTCGTCGGATGACGCTGCCCACCCGTCGCACCGCCGGCCGGTTCGTCGTCGCCTCGCTGGCCCTGGTGGTCGGATCCGTGCTGCTGGTCGATGCGTACGCGAACGCGCGCTTCCGCCCCGACCACGTCCGCGACGCCGAGGACCAGGTCACCGTGCCCACGGAGATCCTGGACGGCGGGCCGGTGCTCGACGCCCGCGGCGCGCAGCCCCGCACCTACCGGCTGCCCGCGCGGACCATCGCCCTCACCTTCGACGACGGGCCGGATCCGACCTGGACCCCCCGGGTCCTCGATGTGCTGCGCCGGCACCACGCCCCGGCCACCTTCTTCGTCGTCGGGTCGGAGGTGGCCCGCCATCCGGACCTGGCCCGCCGAGCGGTGGCCGAGGGACACGAGCTGGGGGTGCACACATTCACCCACCCCGACGTCAGCCTGCTGCCCGCCTGGCGGCAGCGGATGGAGTACGCGCAGACCCAGATGGCGATCGTGCACGCCACCGGGGTCCGCACCAGCCTGCTGCGCTTCCCGTACTCGTCGGTGCCCAGCGCCGTCGACGACGCCACCTGGCCGGTGATCCGGCAGGCCGCCGGGCAGGGCTACCTGACCGTGGTCAACGACCTCGACGGCGAGGACTGGGCCCGCCCCGGCGTGGACGCCGTCGTGCGGAACCTGACGCCGGCCGGCGACGCGGGCGCCGTGGTGCTGCTGCACGACGCCGGCGGGGACCGCTCGCAGACCGTCGCGGCCCTGGACCGGTTCATCCCGCTGATGCGGGCCCGCGGCTACACCTTCACCACGGTCAGCGCGGGGATGAGCCGGGCGCGGCCCGAGGCGGCCACGTTCGCCGGTAACGTCCCGGCGTCCACCTGGGACCGGTGGCGGGCCGCCCCGCTCTGCTGGGCGATCCGGCTCGCCGACGGGATCCTGCGTGGCCTCGCCCTGCTCTTCGTCGCCGTCGGGCTGCTCATGCTGACCCGGACACTGCTCCTGCTCCTGCTGGCCCGCCGGCTGGCCCGGAGCCGGCGCGCGCACCGCTGGCCCTGGGGGGTGACCAACGCCCCGGTGTCGGTCATCGTGCCGGCCTACAACGAGCGGGCCGGCATCGTCGCCACCGTCCGGTCCCTGGTCGCCAACGACCACCCCGGGATCGAGGTGATCGTGGTCGACGACGGCTCGACCGACGGCACCGCCGACCTCGTCGACTCCCTCGGCCTGCCCGGAGTCCGGGTGATCCGCAGACCCAACGGCGGCAAGGCCACCGCCCTCAACACCGGACTCCTGTACGCCTCGCACGACATCATCGTCACCGTCGACGCGGACACCGTCTTCGAGCCGGACGCGATCCGGCGGCTCGTCGAGCCGTTCACCGACCCACGTATCGGGGCGGTGGCCGGCAACGTCAAGGTCGCCAACCGGCACCGGCTGCTCGGCCAGTGGCAGCACATCGAGTACGTCATCGGCTTCAGCCTGGACCGCCGGTTCTACGAGAAGCTGGGCTGCATCCCCACCGTGCCCGGCGCGATCGGCGCCTTCCGCCGGCGCGCGCTGACCGGGGTGGGCGGGATGAGCGGCGACACCCTGGCCGAGGACACCGACGTCACCATGGCGGTCCTGCGCGCGGGTTGGCGCGTGGTGTACCAGGACCGCGCCCGGGCCTGGACGGAGGCGCCCGCGTCGGTGGGCGACCTGTGGCGGCAGCGCTATCGCTGGAGTTACGGCACCCTCCAGTCGATGTGGAAGCACCGGGGCGCCCTGCGCGACCGGGGTGCGGGCGCCCGCTTCGGCCGGTTCGGCCTGCCGATGCTCGCCCTGTTCGGCGTGCTGCTTCCCCTGCTCGGGCCGGTGCTCGACCTGCTCGCCGTCTACGGACTGTTCTTCCTGGACACCACGAAGACGGCGGTCGCCTGGCTGGTCATGCTGGCCGTGCAGATGCTCACCGCGGCGGTGGCCTTCAAACTGGACCGGGAGCCGCTGCGCCCGCTGCTCACCCTGCCCATCCAGCAGTTCGCCTACCGCCAGCTGATGTACCTGGTGCTGGCCCGGTCGGTGGTCACCGCGCTGACCGGCGCGCGGCTGGGCTGGCGGCGGGTCAAACGGGCCGGCGAGGCGGTCGAGCAGACACCAGCGCCACGGGGGGCCGGGACGCGGCCGGGCCGGGACCGCTGGTTCGACACCCTGCGCGCCCTCGCGCTGGGCCGGGTCATCGCGTACCACATGTTCGGGGCCGCCTGGCTCAGCTTCGCCTTCCCCGCCATGGGGGTGATGTTCGCCCTCGGCGGCTCGCTGATGGCCCGCTCGCTGGACCGTACGCCGGAGCGGGCGGTCAGCGGCCGGCTGCGTCGCCTGCTGCCGGGGCTGTGGGCGCTGGCCCTGGTGCTCGTGCCGCTCATGCTCTGGCACGGCTGGGCCGGCCGGCCCGCCTGGCCGGCGCTGCTGAGCTGGGCGGTGCCCCTGGTGCAGCCGCCGGGCAGCGCGTGGGCGGCGGACGTGACCGGAGTGCTCTGGTACCTGGTGACGTACCTCTGGCTGGTGCTGCTCTCCCCCGCGATGCTGGCGCTGCACCGGCGGTGGCCGCTGTGGTCGGTGCTCGTGCCGTTGGCCGGCGTGGTGCTGCTCCAGACCGCGGCGCCCGGGTTCGACGGGCCGGTGGAGTCGGTGCTGACCGACCTCGTCACGTTCGCCGCCTGCTGGCTCGTGGGCTTCGCGCACCAGGACCGGCGGTTGCGGCGGCTCCCCGTGCCGGCGCTGCTGGGCCTGGCGGTGCTCTGCCTGGGCGCGGCGGTCGGCTGGCTGGCCACCCATCCCGACGCGGGGCGCGACCTCAACGACGTCCCGGTGGCGCAGGCGTTCTGGTCGCTCGGGTTCGTGCTGCTGCTGCTGCGCGCCGCGCCGCCGATGGGCTGGCTGTCCCGGCTCCGGTCGCTGGACCGGCTGGTGACCGCGCTGAACAGCCGGGCGCTGACCATCTACCTGTGGCACAACGCCGCCATCGCGGTCTGCTTCGCCGTGGGCGACTCGATCGGTCTCTGGCGGGTCGGTCAGGTGGGTTACCTCGCGGTCGCCCTCATGCTGCTCGCCGGCGTGGTGGTGGTCCTCGGCTGGATCGAGGACCTCAGCGCCCGGCGGCCACCACGACTGCTGCCCTGGCCCCGTCCCGCGAGCGGCCGGCACGCCGTGAAACCTCCGGTCGCGGGCCCGACCACGGTGCACCGCGAGGCGACGCCGATGAGGACGTGAACACGTGCAACACGAACGTTCAAATCGTCACAACCAGGCGAATGTGACTGATACTTGACTCAGGTTGGCGGGCGCAACCGACCCGCCTCACCTCGGAGACGACGTCACCGCGGGGCGGCAGCCCACGGCGGCGCCAAAGCGGTGATTGGGGTGATCACCGCGGCCGGCACGGGTCTCGCCCTCCTACGGGCCCGTGCCGGCCACCCCCGACCCGGGCGGCGCACCGGCCGCCCCGAACTCTGGACGCCCCTCGCAGGTCAGAAGCGGAGCGAAGATGGCGATGCGGCACCCGCCGACCCCGGCGGAGCAGGAGCTGTGGAACGCGGTCGCGGCCGGGGTGCGGGCCGCCGACGGGTCGGACCCGGCCGGCGTCGACGCCGCGGTGGACCGGCTGGCGCGGCTGCCCCACCCGTGGGCGTACCACGTGCTCGGGGACACCGCCGCGTTGCTCGTCGAGGAACTCGACCCGGACGGCCAGGACGTGTGGCCGCTGCTCGCGGCGCAACTCGACGACGACGCTCCCGCCGCCACGGCGACCCGGCGCCGGGCGTCGCCGTACCCGGGTGGCCGGCGACCGACGCGGTACGGGGCCGGCGAGCCGGAGGCGCTGCGGCGGCGACTGCTGCTCATCGCCCGGCTCGCCGACGTCACCGAGGTCGGGGTCGGTGCGTTCCTCGACGTCGCGCTCGCCACCAACGCGGGGTGGGCCAGGCGAGCGCCGGCCCACGCGCTCCCGCACTGTCGCCTGGGGCAGTGACGGGCACCTGATACACCAAAAGCGTCATTATGGTGTGGTGGCGTTCCGTCCCTTTTGTGGCGAGTAATTATCGCAATACCGTTAACGGTAATTCGATAATGAGGCTGCACGCGGGCGCGGCTCGACGAGAGCGTGAACCGGCTGGGGGTGGCGGCCCCCCGCCCGTGGATCAGCGGCGGCGCCAGGGCCACCACGAGCGACGCCGTGGCGGGGCCGGGACGGCCATCGGGTCCGTGGCCACGGGCATCCGCTCGCCCGCGGCCCGCTCCCGGGCGGCCCGCCAGTCGCGGACCACGTCGTCGGCGTTGACCGGGCGCACCACCACGCGCGGCCCGGTGGGCGCGCGCAGCCAGGCCACCACCTCGGTGTTGAGGGCGGACACGTACGCCCGCACCGACTCCTCGGTGGGCAGGTCGCGGACCTCCTCGGGGAGCTGCTCGATGCGCCGGCGCAGTTGCAGGGGGGTGGGCAGGAGCAGGTCGCTGGGGAGCTGTTCGCGCTCCAGGAAGCTCCGGATCCACCAGCCCTCGTCGTAGGGCAGGTCACGGCCGGGGATCGGCTTGCCGGCCCCGGGCAGGTTGTCGAACTCGCCGCGCTCCTGGGCCGAGCGGATCTGCGCCTCGACCGCGGCCTCCCAGCCTGTCGTCACCGCCGTCACCTCCCGTTCCCACCGTATCCGCCGGTCACCGACCCGGTTCAGCGCCGGCCGCGACCGGGCTGTTCCCCGCCCGGGCGGCCCCCGCGGGGTACGGGGTGAGACACCGGCCACAGCCGCGGCGCGGATCCGGGGAGGGCTGGCCGCGCTGCCGCCCCGGGACGGACATCTCGCCGGGCCGGCGAGGAGCGCACCGTTCCGGTCGATCGGCGCCGCCCGGGCTCGACGGCGTACATTCCGGGTGGGTCGGCGGGCGGCCCGTACCCCGGCAGGGAGGGACCACCGGCGTGCGCGACTGGCTCATCGGCCTCGGCGTCGCGGTGGCCTGCCTCCTGGCCAGTTGGGCGCTGCTGGTGCTGCTGGCCCGGCGGCTGCCGCCGGGGATCCTGCGCGACCTGGCCGCCTTCATCCCGGACTGCCTGACCACCGTGCGCCGGTTGCGCCGCGACCCCCGGGTGCCGCGGCGGGCCCGGGTGGCGATCGTGTTCGCCGGGCTCTGGCTGGCCAGCCCGATCGACCTGATCCCGGAGTTCCTGCCGGTCATCGGCCCGCTGGACGACATCGTGGTGGTGGCGCTCGCCCTGCGGTACGCCGGCCGGCAGGTCCCCCGGCAGGTGCTGCTCGACGCCTGGCCGGGCGAGCCCCGGCTGCTGCTGCGCCTGCTCGGCCCGGAGCCCACCGGCCACGCGGCCGGCCCCGAACCGGCCGAGCGCTGAGCGCGGCCGCGGGTCAGGGCCGCAGGCGGACGTGCCGGTGGCCGTCGCGCGGGAACGGCGGCCGGGCGGGCAGCACCTCCGCGAAGACGTAACCGCTCTTCTCGGCCACCCGGCAGGAGGCCGGGTTGTCGACCTGGTGCAGCAGTTCCAGGCGGGTCAGGCCGCCCGCGGCGAACCGGGCGAACGCCCAGCAGGTGACCGCGTCCACGGCCCGTGGCGCGACCCCGCGGCCCCGGGCCGGCGCGGCCGTCCAGTAGCCCACCTCGGCGGCCGGGCGCCCGGGGGTGACGTCCTTGAGCACCACGTTGGCCACCAGCCGTTCCCCCTCGCCGGTGGTCTCCAGCACGGCGAAGCTGAACCGGCGGCCGGACGCCCAGCCCTGCCGGCTGCGGCGCAGGAAGGTCCGGGCGTCGGCGGGAGTCGTCACCGGGAACCGGGTCCAACTGCGCAGCACCGGGTCCCGGTACGCGGCCAGCAGCGCCTCGGCGTCGTCGTCGCGCCACGGTCGCAGCAGCAGGCCGGGAGCGGAGGGGGTGGCGGCGGCGTGGAGCACGATCGGCATCCCGGTAGTGTCGCCCGTCACGCCGCCGCGCGGCGAGCCCACCCACCCGGCGTCGTGGTCCGGGCGTATGGTCCGGGCAGGACGGACGGCGGGGAGGTCGCGTGGTCACGGTCGGCGCGCTTGTGGGAATCGCCCTGGTGGCGTTGGGTCTGGTGCTCACGCCCGGCCCGAACATGGTCTATCTGGTGTCCCGCTCGGTCACCCAGGGGCGGCGGGCCGGGCTGGTGTCGCTGCTCGGTGTGGCCGTCGGCTTCCTGATCTACCTGGCCGCCGCGGTGGCCGGCATCGCCACGGTCTTCGTGCTGGTCCCGCCGCTGTACACGGCGGTGAAGCTGGCCGGCGCGGCGTACCTGCTGTGGCTGGCCTGGAAGACGCTGCGCCCGGGTGGGCGGTCGGCGTTCACCCCGGCGCCGCTGCCACCGGACCGCCCGCGACGGCTGTTCACCATGGGCCTGGTCACGAACCTGCTGAACCCGAAGATCGCCATCCTCTACGTGTCGTTGCTGCCGCAGTTCGTCGACCCGGCGCGCGGGCACGTGGCGGTGCAGAGCCTGCTGCTGGGGCTGACCCAGATCGGCATCGCGCTGACGGTGAACGGGCTGATCGTGCTCACCGCCGGCACGGTGTCGGCGTTCCTCACCCGGCGGCCCGCCTGGGCGCGGGCCCAGCGCTACGTGATGGGCACCGTGCTGGCCGGCCTCGCGGTGCGCATCGCCGCCGACCGCTCGCGCGCCGCCGTCGCCACCCCCTGACCGGCACGCCGCCGGGTGGCGGGGGTCAGAGGTTGTCCGGCTGGTGCAGGGCGGGGTGGTGCTCGCCGGGCGCGGCGTACCAGGGTCGCGGGTCCTCGCGCAGCGCGGTGGTGATCCGCAGGCGGGACCATTCGTCCAGTTCGGGCAGCTCGTCGGGGGCGAACCAGCCGACCGCGAGGGACTCGTCGCCGTCGGCCGTGGGCACGCCGCCGACGGCCCGGCAGCGGAACCAGACGTTGAGGTACTCGCAGGCGTCCCGGTTGGGGTAGACGACCGGGTGGGTGGCCACCCCGCCGACCCGCTCGATCTCGACCTCGATGCCGGTCTCCTCGCGGACCTCGCGGACCAGCGCGTCGGCGGGCTGCTCACCGGGGTCGACGGTGCCGGCCGGCACCGACCAGCGGCCGTTGTCGCCGCGCCGGGCCAGCAGCACCCGCCCCGCCTCGTCGGTTACCACGGCGCTGACCCCGTACAACATGAGCAGGTCGTGTCCGATGTGCCGGCGCATCCGCGCGATGTAGGGCGAGACAGCCATGGCGGCACCCTACCGGCGGGCCTCCCGGTGCCGCCGCACCAGGCCGGCGGCCAGGGGCGCGGCGTCCAGGTCCCCGGCGGCGACCCGCCCGGCGACGGTACGCCGCACCATCCGGTCGGCCAGCGCGGGCGCGTGCCGGGCCAGGGCCAGCTCCAACCGGCCCCGGGCCGTGGTGGCCACGTCCCGGGGCGCCCGGCGGGCGGCGGCGGCGCGCAGGATCGCCGCCACGACCCCCTTGACGGGTTCCAGCCGGGACACCCCGCTCAGCGACAGCCCGGCCTCGGCGGTGCTGTCGTGGATCGGGGAGGCGACCATGCTCGGGTAGACCACGCTGACCCCGACGTGCGTGCCGACCTCGTGACGCAGCGCGTCGGCGTACGCGACGAGGGCCCGTTTGCTCACCCCGTAGGCGGCCGCGAGGGGCAGCGGCAGCACGGCCATCCGGCTGGCCACGAAGACCACCCGGCCGCGCGCTGCCTCCAGGGCGGGCAGCGCCGCCGCCGTGGTGCGCCAGGCGGCGAGCAGGTTGACCTCCAGTTGCCGGCGGACCACCTCGTCGGGTGGCAGCTCGGCCGGGGCGGGTCCGCCGACGCCGGCGTTGTTGACCAGCAGGTCCAGGCCGCCGAGCCGGTTCACGGCGGCGGCCACCGCGGCCGGCACGGCGGCCGGGTCGGTCAGGTCGCAGCCGAGCACCGGCGTCGCGCCGTCCTCGTCCGGGTGCAGGTCCAGCCCGACGACGCGGGCGCCGGCCGCGGTCAGCGCGGCACACAGGTGCCGGCCGAAGGTGCCCCGCGCGCCGGTGACCAGCACCCGCCGTCCCGCCAGCCCGCTCACCGCCGTACCCCCGCCCGGCGGCGCCCGGCGGCCAGCTCCCGCTCCAGCTCGTTCAGGTACGCGTCGAAGTCGACCCGCATGTGCGGCCGGCGCTGCCCCCACCGGGTGGTGGCGGCGCGCAGTTCCGCGCGGGCGGCCGCGGCCTGCCGGGCCGGGTCCGGTGGGGTCCAGGTGCCGGCGAGCCAGCCGGCGACCAGCCGGGCCTGGGCCTCGACCAGCGGGAACGCCGCACCGGTGGACTGCATGAGGCCGACGAAAGCCAGCCCGGGAGCGTCGAGGTGGAACACGTGCCGGTACAGCGGCAGCCGGTCGGCGCCGTCGCCGAGCAGCTCGGGGTCGAGGAAGGGGACCTCCACCCGGTAGCCGGTGCACCAGACCACGAGGTCCACCTCGTCGGCGCGGCCGTCGGTGAACTCGACCCGGTCGCCGGCGAACCGGGCGATCCCGGGGCGGGCCTGGATGTCGCCGTGGGTGAGCCGGGACAGCAGCCCGTCGGAGAGGGTGGGGTGGTCCTGGAGGAACCCGTGGGCGGGGGCGGGCAGCCCGTACCGGGCGGGTGGACCGACGGTGGCCGTGAGCATGGTCTGGCTGATCCGCTGCCGCAGCCGCCAGGGCAGCCGGCGGGCGAGCGCCCCGTTGAGGGTGTCGGAGGGGCGGCCGAGCAGGTACTTGGGCACCACCCATACCCCGCGGCGCAGCGACAGCAGGGTGCGCGCGGCGGCGTACGACGCGTCGACGGCGATGTCCATCGCGGAGTTGCCGCCGCCGACGACCAGCACCCGCCGGCCGGCCAGCTGCTCCGGGCCCCGGTAGTCGTGGCTGTGCACCTGCTCCGCGGTGCATCCGCCCGGGTACGGATCGGGCCACTTCGGCGCCCGGTTGTGCCCGTTGGCGACCACCACCGCCTCGACGTCGACGCGGGCCGGTCCGTCGGGTCCGGTGGCCTGCACGGTCCAGCCGCCGCCGGCGGCCCGGGTGACCCGCTCGACGGTGTGCCGCTGCCGCACGGCGTCGCGCAGCCCGAACCGGTCGGCGTAGTCGGCGAGGTAGCCGGCGACGCGGCTGTGGTCGGGGTAGTCGGGCCAGTGCGCCGGCATCGGGTGGTCGGCGAACTGGGTGCGCCCCTTGCTGGTGTTCAGGTGCAGTGTCCGGTACGCGGGCGAGCCGGGTGACCCGTACACCCAGAGGCCGCCGACGGTGTCGGTGGCCTCGAACGCGACCGCCGGCACGCCGGCGTCGGCGAGTGCCTTGAGGGTGGCCAGTCCGGCCGCGCCGGCGCCGACGACCGCGACCCGGGGTGGTGCCGCCATGCCCGCCTCCTTAATCCAACGACCGCTGGATAATCCCCGGCGGGCGGCGACCCGTCAAGGGCCGGCCGGCGGGTACAGCCCGTCGAGGAAGCGGTGCACGAAGCCGCGGAACTCGCGCCGCTCCCGGGCGCCGGAGCCGGTGCCGGCGGCGAGGGCCACCACGTGACCGTGCACCGCCCAGACCAGGCTGCGCACGGTCACGTGCGGGGTCGGCTCGACCAGGGCGCCGCCCTCGGCGGCCGCGGCCAGCAACTCCTCGACCAGCGCGTAGAGCGGTGCCGCGTAGCGCTGGTCCAGGTCGGCGTGCCGGTGCGGCTCCAGCCAGCGCCGCAGCCACAGGGCGGTCGTCTCCGGCCGGTCCTCCAGGAAGTCGACGAACACGTCGACCAGGTCGTGCAGCGTCCGCAGCGCGTCGGCCCGCCCGGCCGCCAGGGCCGTCCGGGCGCGCTCCCCGGCCACCTCGAGGACCTCCCGCTCGGCGGCGAAGACCCGGGCGAAGCAGGCGTCGTAGAGCTCCGCCTTCGTACCGGTGTGGTGGGCGACGGTGGCCACGTCGACGCCCGCCGCGGCGGCCACGTCGCGCAGGCCGACCGCGTCGAAGCCACGCTCGGCGAAGAGCGCGGTGGCGGCGGCGAGCACCAGCTCCCGGGTGGGCCGCTCGTCGCCACGGCGGGGCCGGCCCGGTCGCCGGCGGGGCATGGTCATCCCGCCATTGTTCCCCCTACAATCCAGCATCCGTTGGATTGGGGTCGGCGTGCCCCGAGGAGGAGGCGGCGATGACGCTCGACCAGCGACGGCGGGCCGCCGCCGTCCTGCCGCGCGGCCCGCTGGCCGGCTTCGCCGCCGGCTCGCTCGGCATGGGCGTCTGGGTCACCGTGCCCGGGCTCCTGCTGCTGTACTTCCTCACCGACGTCCTCGCCGTCGCCCCGTGGCTGGCGGGGCTGACCCTGCTGGTGCCGAAGATCGCCGACGTGCTGCTGCACCCCTGGATCGGGCACCGCTGCGACGTCGAGCAGGCCCGGCGCGGCCACCGGCGGCGCCTGCTGTTGGCCGGTTGCGCCCTGCCGCTGGCCTTCGCCGCGCTGTTCGCGGTGCCCGGCGAGCTGAGCGGCGCGCGGGCCGCGGCCTGGGTGGCGCTGTTCTTCGTCGCCGGGAACCTGCTCTTCGCCGCGTACCAGGTGCCCTACCTGGCCACCCCGGCGGACCTGCGGATCGGCTACCACGAGCGCACCCGGCTGATGGCCTTCCGGATGGTGGTCCTCACCCTCGGCATCCTGGTCTCCGGGCTGCTGGCGCCGCTGCTGGCCGGCGGTGACACCGCCACCCGCGCCGGGTACCTGCGGATGGCGGTGCTGCTCGCGGTGGGGATGCTCGCGGCGATGGTGGTCGGCGTCGCCGGGATCGACCGGCTGCGCCGTGCCGCCGCGGCGCCGTCGCCGCCGCACCGGGCGGGCGGCTGGGCGACCCTGGCGGCGAGCCTGCGCGACCGGCAGTTCCGCTGGCTGGTGGGCGCGTATCTGGCCATGTCGACCACCACCCACCTGGTGCTCGCCGGGGTGCCCTACTACGCCGAGTACGAGCTGGGCCGCCCGAAACTGACCACCGTGCTGGTCGCCGCGTTCGTCGCGCCGGCGCTGCTGGTCACCCCGGCCTGGCTGGCGGTGGCCCGGCGGGTCGGCAAGCAGTCGGCGCTGCTCGCCGGCCAGGTGGCCTTCGCCGTCGGCGCGCTGGTGCTGGCCGTCGGCCGGCCGGCCGGGCTGCCGGTGCTGGTCGGGGCGGTGGCGGTGCTCGGGGTGGCGTTCGCCGGGATGCAGTTGCTGCCCTTCTCGATGCTGCCCGACGTGATCCGGGCCGCCGACGCCGACCGGGCCGGCACCTACACCGGGGTGTGGACCGCCACCGAGGCCACCGGCGCGGCGTTGGGCCCCTACGCCTACGCGCTCTGCCTGGCCGCCGGGGGCTTCGTGGCCTCCGCCGCCGGACAGGCGGTCACCCAGTCGGCGGGCGCGCTCACCGCGATCCGGTACGGCTTCGGCCTGCTGCCGGCCGCGCTCATGGTGGTCGCGGTGCTGCTGCAACGCCGCTACACCCTCGACCGGGCGGCCCGCGCCGACGCCGGCGACGGCGCCGCCTGACGGGCGGCGCGGGCCACGACGAAGAGGAACAGGCCACAGGCGGCGACGAGGAACCACCCCGGGCGGGACGCGCGCGCCAGGCCCGCCGGTCCGACCCCGGCGACGAGGCCGCCGGCGACGGCGATGCCGATGGCCGATCCGAGCTGCCGGGCGGTGGAGGTGATCGCCCCGGCGACGCCGGCCCGCGCCGGCGGCAGGCCGCTCACCGCGGTGTTGGTGATCGGCGCGTTGGCGAAGCCGAAGCCGACCCCGATGAGCAGGTAGGCCGGCAGGAGCTGCCGGAGATCCGGCTCGGGACCCAGGTCGACCAGGCTGAGCCCGCCGGCGGTGAGGAACGCGCCGGCGAGCAGGAGTGGCCGCCGCGCACCGTACCGCCCGGCGAGCCGGCCGGACAGCGGCGCGCAGAGGGTCGCGCCGAGCGCCAGGGGCAGGGTCGCGGTCCCCGCGGCGAGTGGGGTCCAGCCGTGGCCGTGCTGCAGGTACAGCGTGGTGAGCAGCAGGCTGACGGTCAGCGCGACGAACACGGCCACCGCGCCCAGCACCGCCGTGGCGAAGGCCGGCCGCCGGAACAGCCCCAGCTCCATGAGGGGTTCGCGGCGACGTCGCTCGACCGCCACGAAGCCTCCGGCGGCCGCGGCGGCGACCACGTACGCGGCCCAGGCCGGCGGTGACGCCCAGCCGATGCGCGGGCCCTCGATGAGCACGGCGACGCAGAGGCTCACCACGACGGTGAGGAGGACCTGGCCCGGCAGGTCGAGCCTCCGGGCCCGCGGCGCGCGGGACTCCGGCACGAACCGCGCGCTCAGCACGAGCGCGGCGACGACGACCGGGGCGTTGACCCAGAACACCGACCGCCAGCCGAACGCCGCGATGAGCGCGCCGCCGGCGACCGGCCCGGCCGCCATGCTGAGCCCGAAGACCGAGGCCCAGATCCCGATGGCCTGGGCCCGTTCCCGTGGGTCGGGCATCGCGTTCACCACGATGGCCAGGGCCACGGGGCTGAGCATCGACGCACCGACGCCCTGGACGGCCCGCGCCGCGACGAGCGCGCCGAGCGACGGCGCCACCGCGCAGGCCACCGACGCGACGCCGAAGACGACCAGCCCCCACCGGAAGACCCGGCGGCGGCCCAGCCGGTCGGCCAGCGCGCCCGCGGAGATCAGCAGGCTGGCCAGGATCACGGTGTAGGCGTCCACGACCCATTCCAGGCTCCGGGTGCCCACCCGCAGCCCGCGCCCGATGGCGGGCAGGCCCACGTTGACGATGGTGGTGTCCAGCCCGACGAGCAGCATGCTCAGCGCGCAGATCGCCAGCACCGCCCACCGCCGGCGCGTACTGAGCTCGGACCGTACGGTCAGGGATGTCGCGGCCACGCGCTCACCTCCGGGTCGGGGAACCTGCCCCGCCATGCTCGGACCGGGTGACCCCGCGGACCCAACCTTCTTGCGGAAACCGCAAAATGGCAGGTGTGGAAGACGACCTCGCGGAACTGCTCGACGGCATCGGGCCGCGGCTGCGCGCGCTGCGCCGCGACCGCGGCCTGACGCTGGAGACCCTCGCGGCGCAGACCGGCATCTCGGTGACCAAGCTCTCCCGTCTCGAGTCGGGCAAGCGGCGCCCCACCCTGGAGCTGCTCATCCCGCTGGCCCGCGCCCACCGCGTCGCGCTGGACCAGCTGGTGGCGGCGCCGGCCACCGGCGACCCCCGCGTCCACCTGCGTCCGCACCGGCGGCGGCGCGGCGGAGTGGTGGTGCCCCTGACCCAGTACCCGGGGCGGGTCCAGGTCTTCAAGCAGGTCCTCGCGCCCCGGGAGCCGGCACTGGTCACCCACGCCGGCTACGAGTGGCTCTACGTCCTCGCCGGCCGGCTCCGCCTCGTCCTCGGCGACCGTGAGTTCCTCCTCCACCCCGGTGAGGTGGCCGAGTTCGACACCGGCGAACCGCACTGGTTCGGCCCGGCCGACACGGACAGCGAGATCCTGCACCTGTTCGGACCGCACGGCGACCAGGCCGTCGTGCGCACCGGGCCGTCGACACCGTCGTGACCCGCGGCAACTAGACTTCGCCGCCGATGGACGCCCCGCCCGCCCCCGAGACCCGTCCCTGCGCCCACTGCGGACGGGAGGTGCCGCAGCGCGCCGGCGCGGGCCGGCCGTTCCGGTACTGCCGGGACAACGACGGCGCCTGCCAGCGCGCCTCGCGCAACTCCCGGATGCGCCACCGCAACTCCCCCGGTCTGCCCGGCCAGGTGGCCCGCACCTGGGAGGCGGTGGACCGGCTCGACCAGATCGTGGACACCCTCACCGAGGCGCTGCACGCCGAGCTGTCCCCGGCCGGGGTGGAGCGGCAGCTCGCCGAGGTCCGCGCCGAGACGGCCGCCCAGGTGGCGGCGGCGCACACCGAACGCGACGAGGCCCGGCGGGACGCCGAGGACGCCGCCGCGGCCGCCGCCCGGGCCCGCCAGGAAGCGCAGGCGGCGCTGGCCGACCGCGACGCCGCCCGGGAGCGGGCCGAGCGCGCCGAGGCCGCGTCGACCGCGGCCGCCGACCGCGCCCGGCAGGCCGAGGCGGCCCGGGACGAGGCGCGCGGCGAGGCCGGCGCCGCGCAGGCGCTGCGGGTGCAGGCCGAGCGGGACCGCGACGCCGCCCGCCACGAGCTGCGTACCGTGCGGGCCGAACGCGACGCCGAGCGCCGGCGGGTCACCGACCTGACCGCCGAGCGGGACGCCGCCCGGGTCGACGCCGAGCGGGCCACCCGCTCGGCCGGCGAGGCCCTCGACCGGGCCGAGCGGCTGGGCGCCGAGGCCGGTCGGGCCCGCGCCGACGCCGAGGCCGCCCGGAGTTCGGCCGAGCACGCCCGCGCCGAGGCGGCCGAGGCACGACGGACCCTGCAGACCGAGGCCGACCGGGCCCGCGCGGAAGCTGCCGAGGCGCGGCGGACCGGGCAGGAGGCGCAGGTCGCCCGGGACCGGGCCGAGGCCGCGCGGGCGGAGGCCGTCGCGGCGGCCGCGGCCGCCCGGGAGGAGCTGGCGGCCGTCGCCGCCGAGCGGGACGCCCTCGCCGCCGAGCGGGACGCCCTCGCCGCCGACCTGGCCGCCGCGCGGCAGGCCGCCGCCGCCGTCGAGGCCCGGCTGGCCGAGCTGACCGTACGGGTGGCCGCCGCCGAGACCGACCGCGACGCCGCCCAGCGGCGGGCCGGTCAGCTCGCCGACCAGGTCAGCGATCTGGCCAGCGCCCTGGCCCGGCTCGGCTCCCGCACCGGCTGACACCGCCCGCCACGGGCTGGGACGGGGCAGCGGAGGGTGGCGGCCGGCGAGGATGATCAGGGCGTGGGCAAGACGTACGAACGTATCGACGGGCGGCTGCGGACCTTCATCGAGGCGCAGCCGATGTTCTTCACGGCCACCGCTCCGCTGGCCGGCGACGGGACGATCAACCTCTCCCCCAAGGGTCTGCGCGGCTCCTTCGCGGTGCTCGACGAGCTGACGGTCGCGTACCTGGACTTCGCCGGCAGCAACGCCGAGACCGTCGCGCACCTGCGGGAGAACGGCCGCATCACCCTGATGTGGTGCGCCTTCGCCGGCCCGCCGAACATCGTCCGGGTGCACGGGCGGGGCGAGCCGGTGTTCCGCGACGATCCCCGCTGGCCGGAGCTGCTGGGCCACTTCCCCGACATCGACCCGAGCCTGCACGGCCTGCGGGCGATCGTGGTGGTCCGTGCCGAGCTGATCCGCGACACCTGCGGCTACGCGGTTCCACTGATGACCTACGAGGCCGACCGGGACCTGCACGGGCGCCGGTTCGCCCGCGAGGACGACGCGTCGCTGAGCGCGTACTTCGCCGGCAAGGACCATGTGGCGACCAGCATCGACGGGCTGCCGGGCCTGCCGCTGCCGCTGCCGCCGACCCCGGCCCGGTGACGCCCGGGCCGGTCAGTGGATGCCGGCCATCAGCTGGCGGATCTGCCGGGTGAACATCACGGCGGCCAGCCCGAGCACCACCGAGGCCAGGCCGAAGGTCAGGAAGTACGTGGGCTCGGACCAGCTGTCGGCGAGCCGGGCGACCTGACCGCCGATCGCGTCGCCGACCGCGGTGGCGAGGAACCACAGGCCGAGCATCTGGCTGGCGTACTTGACCGGGGCGAGCTTCGTGGTGGCCGACAGCCCCACCGGGCTCAGCGCCAGCTCGCCGGCGACCTGGATCGCGTACACGGCGACCAGCCACCACGGGGAGACCAGGTCGCCGCCGACGGCGGCCTGCGCGGCGGCGGCCATCAGCACGAACGACAGGCCGTTGAGCACCAGGCCGACGGCGAACTTCATGGGCGTGGACACCCGGTGGCCGAGCCTCAGCCACAGCCAGGCGGCCCGGGGCGCCCCGATGATGATCAGGATGGGGTTCACCGACTGCAGCCACGACGCCGGGAAGGTGAAGCCGGCCACGTTCCGGTCGGTCTGGTCCTCGGCGAAGATGTTCAGCACCGACCCGGCCTGGTCGTAGATCAGCCAGAACGCCGCGGCGAAGACGAACAGCCACAGGTAGGCCTTCATCCGGCTGCGCTCGGTGGCGCTGATCTCCCGGTCGGTCAGGATCCGGGCGAAGTAGGCGATGGTGACCAGCACGGTGACGAGGGTGAGCAGGTTGACCACCGTGTCGACGGTGAACAGGCCGATCACGGCCAGCACGGCCAGCACCACGAGCACCACCACGGCCACCACGGCGATGCGGGTCAGCGCCCGCCGCCGGTCGGCGCCGAGCAGCGGGTCGGCCGGTCGCGCGCCGGCGTCACCGAGGTTGCGCCGGCCCAGCACGTACTGGATCACGCCGAAGGTCATGCCGATCGCGGCCGCCCCGAAGCCCAGATGCCAGTTGATCTTCTCGCCGAGGAAGCCGGTGATCAGCGGGGCGATGAACGCGCCCAGGTTGATGCCCATGTAGAAGATCGAGAAGCCGGCGTCGCGGCGCGGGGAGTCCCGGTCGTAGAGGTCCCCGACCATGGTGGAGATGTTGGGCTTGAGCAGGCCGGTGCCGAGCACGATCAGCGTCATGCCGGCGAAGACGCTCCACCGCGCCGGGACGGCCATCACGTAGTGCCCGGCCGCGATCACCACGCCGCCCCAGAGCACGCTGCGCCGCGCGCCGATCAGCCGGTCGGCCACCCACCCGCCGGGCAGCGCCATGAGGTAGACCATGGCGTTGTAGGTGCCGTAGACGGCGTTGGCGGTGGACTCCCCGATGCCCAGCCCCTCGTCGGCGACCGACGCGGTCAGGTACAGCACGAGGATGGCCCGCATGCCGTAGAAGCTGAACCGCTCCCACATCTCGGTGAGGAACAGCGTCGACAGCGCCCGCGGGTGGCCGAAGAAGGTCTTCCCGCCGGGCACCCGGGCCTCGGCCGGCGCGTCACCGGTCATCGTCACCTCCGCACACGTGATGGCGGATAACATCCCCGTTGACAGTCGAAACACTCCACCGATTCGGCCCGGCCGGGGACGACCCCGCCGGGCAGCTGTCATGACCGGCTACTCTTGAGGATCCCGACCCCCGTGCCGGGCCGTCAGCGTGGCCGGGAATGGGGCGGCGGTGATGGGCCGTTACACCTGAAGACCAGCACCACGAACGAGGGGAAGTCGATCATGGGCGAGCGTATGCTGCGCGGTAGCCGACTGGGAGCAGTCAGCTACGAATCCGACCGCAACACGGAGCTCGCGCCGCGTCAGACCCGCGAGTACCTCTGCGCGAAGGGGCACCAGTTCGAGGTGCCGTTCGCCGTCGACGCCGAGGTCCCGACGACCTGGGAGTGCAAGTTCGACGGCAGCGTCGCCCGCCTGGTCGACGGCAGCGAGCCGGAGCAGAAGAAGGCCAAGCCGCCGCGCACCCACTGGGACATGCTGCTCGAGCGGCGTTCGATCGCCGAACTGGAGGACATCCTGGCCGAGCGGCTGCAGGAGGTCCGAACCCGCCGCGGTCGCGCCTGAGCACCCGAAACGACCGAAGCGCCCCCGGGATCACCTCGGGGGCGCTTCGTCATGTCTGTCCGTTTCACCGGCCGGGTTCGACGATCTCCCCCTCGATGGCGCGGCCCGGCTCGGTCACCGGCGGCGGCTGCGGCGCCGGGGCCGGCTGGGGAGCGCCGCGGCGCACCCGGACCCGGCGCGGACCGAACAGGTCACCGGCGACCATCGACGACACCCGGCGCTCGGTGGCCCGGCGCACCCCGGCGCGGGCCAGCCGCCGCACCGGCGGCACGAGCAGCAGCAACCCCACCAGGCCGCTGACCAGGCCGGGCAGCGCCAGCAGCAGGGCACCCAGCAGGCCCACCAGGCCGTCGGTGACCTGCTGACCCGGCGGCTGCCGGGACTCCACGGCGGCCCGGAAGCCGCGCCAGGCCCGCATGCCCTCCCGACGCAGCAGCGCCAGGCCCAGCAGCGAGGCCGCGAACACGAGCAGCACCGCGAACCCGAACCCGATGCCCCGGCCGACCAGGACGAACACGGCCAGCTCCAGCAGCGCCAGCAGCAGCAGGGCCGGTGGCACGTACCTCAGTCCTCGGCGCATCTCACCTCATCCGCCCGGTGGTGTCATCACGCCCCTCCAGCATGACACGCCCGCGCTCACGGCCAGCGGGCCAGCGCGTCCGGGCGGCGCGCCGCCGCCCGCCGGTCCCGCAGCCCCCAGGTGGTGATCCGCCACAGCGCCTCGGCCACGATGAGCGGGCTCATCTTGCTGTCGCCGTGCTCCCGCTCGGCGAACGTGATCGGCACCTCGACCATGCGCACCCCGGCGCGGTGCGCCAGCCGGGACAGCTCCACCTGGAACGCGTACCCCTGGGAGCGCACCGAGGCCAGGTCGATGGCGTCCAGCGCGGCCGACCGGTACACCCGGTAGCCGCCGGTGGCGTCGGAGACCGGCACACCCAGCGCGAGGCGCGCGTACAGGTTGCCGGCGCGGGACAGCAGCAGCCGCCGCAGCGGCCAGTTCAGCACCCGCGCGCCGCGGGTCCACCGCGACCCGATCACCACGTCGGCGTCGCGGGCGGCGTCCAGCAGCGCCGGCAGGTCCTCCGGGGCGTGTGAGCCGTCGGCGTCCATCTCCACCACGGCGTCGTAGCCGCGCTGCCGGGCCCAGGCGAAACCGGCCAGGTAGGCCGCGCCCAGCCCGTCCTTGCCGGGGCGGTGCAGCACGTGCACGTGCGGGTCGGCGCCGGCCAGGCCGTCGGCGATGGCGCCGGTGCCGTCGGGGCTGTTGTCGTCGGCGACGAGGACGTCGACCCCCGGCGCCGCCTTCCGCACCCGGGCGACGATCCGGTCGACGTTGTCGGCCTCGTTGTAGGTGGGAATGACCACGAGGACCCGTCCCACCCCGGGATGGCCGACCGTGCGCCTGTCGGCTACCACGCCCACCGTGTACCGCCTCCCGCTCGTCGTCCTAGCCCGGGTCGACCTCCCGGCGCCGGCGCAGGACCGTCGCGCCGGCCAGGGCCGCGACGGCGAGCGCCGCGAGGGCCACCTCCGGCCACACCCCCGCCGTGGTGGCCGGGGTACGCCCGTCGCCGAGCCGCATCTGCCGCACCACCACCGCGGCGGTGTTGAACCCGGTCGCACCGTCTACCCGCCCGTCCGGGGAAACGAACCCGGACACCCCGACCGTGGAGGCCATCAGGGCGGCGCGACCGTGCTCGACGGCGCGAAGCCGGACCATGGCCAGCTGCTGGCGGGCCTCGGCCGCGTCGAAGGTGGCGTTGTTGGTCTGCACGACCAGCAGCTGCGCGCCGCCGGTCACGGTGTCCCGGACGATGCCGTCGTAGGCGACCTCGAAGCAGATCACGTCGCCGAGGGTGGCCACGCCGGTGTCGAGCACGCCGGGGGTGCTGCCGGGGACGAAGTCGGAGCGGACCCGGTCGACCTCGGAGCTGACCATCCGGGCGATCTCGCGCAGCGGCACGTACTCGGCGAACGGCACGGGGTGCCGCTTGGTGTAGAGCTGGTCCAGGTCGGCGCCGCTGCCCGGGCGCCACAGCAGCCCGGCGTTGCGCACCTCGCCCTCGCCGGGGCCGAGCAGCACGGCGCCGACCAGGATCGGCGCGCCGATCGTGTCGGCGGCCTGGGAGATCCGCTCACCGGCGCCGGGGTTGCGCAGCGGGTCGATGTCACTGGAGTTCTCCGGCCACACCACCAGGTCGGGGTGGCGTTGTGTGCCCGCGGCGACCTGTTCGGCCAGTTTCAGGGTGGCGTCGACGTGGTTGTTCAGCACCGCCTGCCGTTGGGCGTTGAAGTCCAGCCCGAGGCGGGGCACGTTGCCCTGGACGATGGCCACCGTGACGGTGTCGCCGCCGCCGCGTACCCCGGCCGGCACGGCGGGACCGGCGGCCACCACCGCGGCCAGCGCGGCGGCGAGCCCGGCCACGGGCCGCCACAGCCCGGCGGGTTGGCGCCAGTTCCGCCAGGCGAGGGTGAGCAGGATCCCGCCCGCCAGCGCCACGGCGAAGGTGACCAGCGGGGCGCCGCCGAGCGCGGCCAGCCGCAGCAGCGGGGAGGTGTCCTGGCTGAACGCCAGCCGCCCCCACGGGAACCCGCCGAACGGGGTGCGGTCGCGCAGCGCCTCCTGCCCCACCCACAGCACCCCGGTGACCAGCGGCCACGCCGCGCGGTGCCGGTCGACCAGCGGGGACACCCAGGCGGTCGCGGCGCCGAGCAGCGCCAGGTAGCCGGCCTGCAGCAGGGACAGCAGCAGCCACGGCAGGTAGCCGGTGTGCAGGTTCGTCCATTCCAGCAGCGGCGCGAACAGCGCCACCCCGGCGAGGAAGCCCAGCCCGGCGCCGGCGCGCGCCCGCCGCCGGTGCGCCGCGGCGGCGAGCAGCCCCACACCGGCCGGGGCGAGGGGCCACAGCCCGTACGGGGGGAATGCGGCAAGCAGCGCCAGACCGGCCAGCAGGGCCGCCGGGACGGCCAGTTTCAGCGGCAGCGGTCCCCCGCCGGCGCCCGGGCGTGCCCCGCCGGTGGCCTGCGTCTCTTCCCGGTCGAGCGTCGTCACCGGCACCTCACCACGATCACGGGCCGAAGGCTACCCGGCGGACCCGCCCGCCGGCCCGTCCGGGCCGATCACTCGGGCAGCCGGATGACCGGCAGCTCGTCGGTGCCGTAGCGGCCCTCGCCGGTGAGGATCGGGGCGTCGTGGTCGAGGCAGGCCAGCACGGTGGCGGCCAGGTCGACCCGCCCGGTGAAGGCCCGCCAGTACGCGAGTTCCTGCCAGGCTGCGCCGTCGGTGGGCAGGACGGCGCAGGCGTCGAGGGCGAGCAGCCGCCGGAGCGCCGCCCGGTCCTTCGGGTCGTCCACGGCCGCGTACGCCTCGGCGGCGGCGACGGCCGTCACCCCGAAGCGCACCCCGTCGGCGATCACCTCGTGCAGCGTCTCCCCCACGTGCACCGACCCGGCCAGGTACGCCAGCAGCGTCGAGCGGTCGAGGACCAGCCGCACGGGCGGGCCGTCGTCGGGGTCGCTCACGCGGCGGTGACTCGGGAGGTGCGGTCCTCGCCGTCGGAGGCGGCCCGCCGCGCCCGCTCCCGGATCTCCTGGTAGCGCTCGGCCGGCCAGGCCACGTCCACGGCGGCGCGCGCCGCCCGCGCCCGGGCGACGCCCTCCTCGGTGACGGTGACGCCCTGGTGGGCCAGCTCGGCGTCGAGGGCTTCGCGGCGCATCAGCGACCGTGCGGCGTGCACGAGGAAGGCGCTGGCGTTGGGTTCCCGTTCGAGGCGTTCGGCGACGTCCGGCGGGACCGAGATCGACAGTTTCCGCACCGCTCCGGTCATACCGCACAGCATAACCGGTCGCACCGCCCGGGTCGGGGCGTGAAGCGGGCACGAAAATCGGGGCGCGGCTCGCGCCGCGCCCCGATGCTCCCAGGCCCTTCCCGGCCGGTGGGGCGAGGACGATCGGCGCCGACCTTCGGACCGACCCGACGTGGACTGGCTGCCCCCGCCTGGCCGTTGTCTACTGGCCGTGCCTTTCACCCCTGCCCGTACACCGGTAACCGCGGCCGGTTCGCGCCGCCCCGCCGACCCCCGCCCGCTGGACCTGGCCGCCGCAACCATTCCGGTCGCTCGGCCAGCGGACGAAGGGACGAAGCGAACAACAGCCGCTTCCCGTGGTAGGACTCAAAGACGGTACGGCGTGCACCCCCGCCGCTGTCAACCCACCCGGGCCTGTCGTGTGTTGCGACACGGCGTGTCGCGTCGGCGCGTCTCGATGCGAACGCCGGTTTCCCGACGACGCTTCGGGACGGGCCGGGCGCGGAGCTGTCAGGTGTCGCGCTGGTGCGCGGCCCGGTACTGCTCGTCGGGGAGCGATTCCCGCCAGGTGGTGGGGTCCTGCCCGCCGGGCAGCGCCTCCAGCATGGCCAGGTGGCTCATGAACGTGTCGGCGGTGGCGCCGTGCCAGTGCTCCTCACCGGGCGGGCAGACGACGGTGTCGCCGGCCCGCACGCGCAGCACCGTCCCGTCGCGGGTGCCGACCAGACCCACCCCCTCGGTGACGTGCAGGGTCTGCCCGACGGCGTGGGAGTGCCAGTGGGTCCGGGCGCCCGGGGTGAAGCGCACGAGGGCCACGGTCATCCGCGACGGCTCCGTGCCGGTGTGGACGGGGGTGAGGTAGACGTCCCCGGTGAAGGTGCTGGCGGGCGTCTTGACGGTGGGGTTGACGGGCCGGAGTTCCATCGAGGCTCCTTCAGGGTCGCAGCAGGGTCTTGATCGCGCGGCGTTCGTCCATGGCCCGGTAACCCTCGGCGGCCTGGTCGAGGGGCAGGTCGAGGTCGAAGACCCGCCCCGGGTTGATCGTGCCGTCGCCGACGAGGCGCAGCAGTTCCGGCAGGAAACGCCGTACGGGCGCCGGGCCGCCGTGCAGGTGTGCCAGGGACCAGAACAGCTCCATGCCGGGCACGGCCACGTCGTGGGTGACGCCGACGAACCCGACGTGCCCGCCGGCACGTGTCGCGTGGAGGGCCTGCATCATCGACTCCTGGGTACCGACCGCCTCCACCACCGAGTGCGCGCCGAGACCGCCGGTCAGGTCCTTGATCCGGGCCACGCCCTCGTCGCCGCGTTCGGTGACGATGTCGGTGGCGCCGAACTCGCGGGCGAGCCTCTGCCGTGGCTCGTGCCGGCTCATCGCGATGATCCGTTCGGCGCCGAGTTGCCGGGCGGCGAGGACGGCGAGCAGGCCGACGGCGCCGTCGCCGACGACCGCGACGGTCCGGCCGGGGCCGGCCTGGGCGGCGACCGCGGCGAACCAGCCGGTGCCGAGCACGTCGGAGGCGGCCAGGTAGCTGGGGATCAGGTCGGCCGGCGGCACCTCGGGTGTGGCGACCAGGGTGCCGTCGGCGAGGGGCACCCGCAGGTACTGCGCCTGCGAACCGAGCATGCCCATCGGGACCCGGTGCACGCAGGCGGACTGGTAGCCGGCCCGGCAGATCTCGCAGGTGTTGTCGGAGGCCCAGAACGAGCCGACCACGAACTGGCCGGGCGTGAGGCTGGTGACGTCGGCGCCGACCTCTTCGACGACGCCGACGTACTCGTGGCCCATCGGTGTGGGGCCCTCCACCTTCTGCACCCCGCGGTACGGCCACAGGTCCGAGCCGCACACGCAGGTCGCCGACACGCGGATGATCGCGTCGGTGGGTTGCTCGATCCGCGGATCCGGGCGGTCCTCCACCCGGACGTCGCCGGGTGCGTGCATGACGACGCCACGCATGATGTTCTCCCTTGCGATGGTGTTTCCCGTGGGTGCGGCGGTGTGCCGGCTCACGGATTGCCCCGGTGGCGGGCGCCTAGTCCCGCTCGGAAACCAGCTAACTGCCTTTCGGTGCCGGCAGGGAGTGCCTGGTGAGGGGTGTACCGGCAGTACATGGCTGCCGCGGTCGGCGCCGCGTACGGTCGACGGCGTGGACAACCATGACCAGGTCCGCGACTTCCTCGTCTCGCGGCGCGCCAAGATCACCCCGGCGCGGGTGGGCCTGCCGGCCGGCGCCCGCCGCCGGGTGAAGGGGCTGCGCCGCAGTGAGGTCGCCGCGCTCGCCGACGTCAGCGTCGAGTACTACGCGAAGCTCGAACGCGGCCACCTCGCCGGGGTCTCCCCCGGCGTCCTGGAAGCCGTCGCCCGCGCCCTGCAGCTCGACGACGCCGAACGTGCCCACCTGCTCCACCTGGCCCAGGCCGCCGAGGGCTCGGACGCGCTCGCCCGGCCACGCCGGCGGGCGGGCCGGCACACCCCGCTGCACCGCAGCCTGCAGTGGACCCTGGACGCCATCACGGCCGGCCCCGCCTATGTCAGCAACGGCCGCCTGGACCTGCTCGCCACCAACCAGCTCGCCCGGGGCTTCTTCAGCGACATCTACGCCGGTGGCGGCTCGCCGCCGCCGAACCTGGCCCGCTACCAGTTCCTCGACCCCGCGGCCCGCCGCTTCTACCCGGACTGGGAGCTGATGGCCGACGTCACCGTCGACGTGCTGCGCACCGAGGCGGGCCGCGACCCGCACGACAAGGACCTCCACGACCTGGTGGGCGAGCTGTCCACCCGCAGCGACGCGTTCCGCACCCGCTGGGGCGCGCACAACGTGCGGCGGCACGGGACCGGCACGAAACGCTTCCACCATCCGGCCGTCGGGGACCTCACCCTGGCCTTCGAGACCCTCGCGATGACCGCCGAACCCGGCCTCTCCCTGGTGATCTACACCGCGGAGCCCGGCTCCGCCGCGGAGGACAACCTCCGGGTGCTGGCCTCCTGGGCCGCGTCGCAGGAGGCCGACGCCCGCGGCGCGAAGCTCGCCGCCGGGTAGCGCTCAGACCCCGGAGAGGTGGCGGCGCAGCAGCGCGGCCGCCGCGCCGGGGTGGTCGGCGGCGAGCAGCCCACCGGCGGCCAGGACGTAGTCGACGTCGACGACGGGGCGGGCGGCGCGGGGCAGCGGCCACCCGCCGGCGTGGTCGCCGAGGACCGCGGCGAGCACCTCGGCGGCGTCGCCGGGCGCGGCGTGCCGCAGCACCCCGCCGGAGCCGACCATCAGCTTGACGTCGCGCAGGTCCCGGCCGGCGCGTTCCCCGGTGGCGGCGCCGCGGGCGTGCCGGCGCAGCGCCACCGTGGCGGCGAGCGCGGCGATGCGCCGGTCGGCGGCCCGGTCGGCGTCGCCGGCGGGCAGGAAGCCGGGGTCGGCGGCCCGCACCACGGCCGCGGCCGCCAGGTCGTCCTCCTCGCCGGGCGCGAGCAGGCGTTCCTCGGCGGCGGCGCGGACCACGCCGGGGGCGCTCCACCGCATGCCGAGGTCCCCCTCGACGGTGCGGGCCCGCCACAGGGTGCCGGCGACCTCCTGGCTGGGGCCGGTGTCGCGTTCGTCGGGGGTGAGCACCGAGTAGACGTCGGTGGTGGCGCCGCCGACGTCGACGACGGCCAGGTCCCCGCCGAGGGCGTCGGCGAGGACCTCCACCCCGGTGAGCACCGCGTCGGGCGTGGCGGCCCGCACCAGGCGGGCGAACCGGCCGCCGCGGGACAGTTTCTTGCCGCCGATGACGTGCCGCAGGAACACCTGCCGGATCGCGGCGCGGGCGGGCGCGGGGGCGAGCACCCCGATGCGGGGCAGCACGTTGTCGGCGGCGGTGACCGGCACTCCCGCCGCGGCGAGCAGGGCGTGCAGGTCGTCGCGGACGTCGGCGTTGCCGGCGAGGACCACGGGCACCCGCCAGCGGGCCCGGGCCAGCCGGGTGGCGTTGTGGGTGAGGGTGTCGGCGTCGCCGCCGTCGGTGCCGCCGACGAGCAGCACCACGTCGGGGCGGGCGGCGCGCAGCGCGGTCAGCTCGGCCGCGCCGAGCCGGCCGGCGGCCACGTGCACCACGTTCGCCCCGGCGGACAGGCCGACCCGCCGGCCGGCCTGCGCGGTGACGAGCGGCTCGTAGCCGATGACGGCCAGCCGCAGGCCGCCGCCGGCCGACGAGCACACGTACCAGGGCAGGGCACCGGCGGCGAGCCCGGCGGTGGCGGCGCCGACCGCGGTGTCCAGGCCGTGCAGCACGTCGGTGCCGACGGTGGTCGGCGCGGCCGCCGCGGCGACGAGCCGGCCGCCGTCGAGGTCGACCACCGCCGCCTTGGTGTACGTCGACCCGACGTCGGCGCAGACGGCGAGGTTCACGCCGGGTTGTCCTTCGTTCGCGACCGCGGGGCTCGCAAACCCGGCTCCGCGCTCATGCCGCCGGGGGTACGACCACCGTGCCGGTGGCGGTGACCGCGACGATCGGCTCGGCGAGGACCTCGGCGGCGGACTCGGACCTGTCGGGGCGGCCCCGGCACACCACGTGGGCGGCGAAGTCGATGGTGCGGCTGCGGGTGCCCACCCGGGTGACCGTGGCGGTCACCTCCAGCACGTCACCGGCCTTCATGGGGGCCTTGAACTGCACGTCGGAGTAGGAGGCGAACAGCCCCTCGTCGCCGTCGGTGCGGATGCACACCTCGGTGGCGACGTCGCCGAACAGGCCCAGCGCGTACGCCCCGTCGACGAGGTTGCCGGCGTAGTGGGCGTGGGAGTACGGCACGTACCGGCGGTGGGTGACGGTCAGGCCGACCCGGGGGTCACTCATGCTCTCGCCTTCTTGTCGGTGATCAGGGCGTGGACCAGGTAGCTGGCGACCTCGCCGGGGGTGGTGCCGCGGCCGAAGATCCGGTCGACGCCCAGCTCCGCGGTCATGGTCTCGTCGAAGCGGGGGCCGCCGACGATGAGCAGGGGCCGCTTCCCGGCGGGCAGGGCCTCCCGGAACGCGGCGGACATCTCCCGGGTGTTGTGCAGGTGCGCGTCGCGTTGGGTGACGACCTGGGAGACGAGCACGGCGTCGGCCTTCTCCTGCCGGGCGGCCTCGACCAGCTCGGGGACGCTGACCTGCGCGCCCAGGTTGGTGACCTTGAGTTCGCGGTAGTACTCCAGGCCCTTCTCCCCGGCGATGCCCTTGACGTTGAGGATGGCGTCGATGCCGACGGTGTGCGCGTCGGTGCCGATGCAGGCGCCGACCACGGACAGCTTGCGCCGCAGCCGCTGCTTCACCACCGTGTTGACCTCCTTGGCCGACAGCAGCGGGAAGTCCCGTTCCACCACCTGCACCTTGTCCAGGTCCACGAGGTGGTTCACCCGGCCGTAGACGACGAAGAAGGTGAACCCGTCGCCCATCTGCTTGGCGTGCACCAGCATGGCCGGGTCCATGCCCATCTTGTTGGCCAGTTGCACGGCGGCGCCCTCGGCGCGCTTGTCGTGCGGCACCGGCAGCGTGAAGGACACCTGCACCATGCCGTCGCCGGTGGTGTCCCCGTACGGCCGGACGATCTTCTTCTCCGTCATGCCGCGCTGGCCGGGCATGCCCGCACGGCCCTCGCTTCGCTCGGTGCGTTCGCTCATGCCGCCTGCTCCAGGATGTCCGTGGCGGGGTTGTAGTAGTCGGCCTCGTGCTTCGCGACGCCGTCGAGGCCCTTGCCCCGGTCGGCGGGCCGCTTCATGATCCCGAAGGTGCCCTCGGCGATCGCGGTGAGCAGCGACTGGTCGCCGATGCGCTCCAGCAGGTCGACGGCCTCGCCGAGCACCCGGTGGGCGCGCTGCTGGATGAACCCGCCCGGCGCGGGCACGAAGTCCTCGTGCAGCCCGCCGGCGGCGCCCAGCACGTAGCGGACGTTCTGCAGGGCGATGTCGCGGTCGGACAGCCACGGGGTGACCACCGCCTCGGTCATCATGCCGACCAGCAGGATGCCCTGCCCGGTCATGGTGCCGACCAGGTTGAAGAACCCGTCGAGCAGGTTGCCGCGGAACACGTCGCCGGTCATGTGCTTGGTCGGCGGCATCCACTTCAGCGGCGCGTCGGGGAACAGTTCCCGGGCCAGCAGCGCGTGCGCCAGCTCCAGCCGGAACGACTCCGGCAGGTCCGGGTTGATCTCGAACGCGTGGCCCAGGCCGAGCTGCCAGTCGGCCAGCCCCGCCTCGTGCGCGAAGTACTCGTTGAGCAGCTGCGACACCGTCACCGTGTGCGCCTCGTCGACCGCGTCGGCGGTGGTGAGGTAGTTGTCCTCGCCGGTGTTGATGATGATGCCGGCGCGGGCGTGCACCTGCCGGGAGAACCGCTGGTCGACGAACGTGCGGATCGGGTTGATGTCGCGGAACAGGATCCCGTACATCGAGTCGTTGAGCATCATGTCGAGCCGTTCCAGGCCGGCCAGGGCGGCCATCTCCGGCATGCACAGGCCCGACGCGTAGTTCGTCAGCCGCACGTACCGGCCCAGTTCCCGCGACGACTCGTCCAGCGCGGCCCGCATGAGCCGGAAGTTCTCCTGCGTGGCGTAGGTGCCGGCGAAGCCCTCCCGGGTGGCGCCCTCGGGCACGTAGTCCAGCAGCGACTGCCCGGTGGAGCGGATCACCGCGATGATGTCCGCCCCGGCCCGCGCGGCGGCCTGCGCCTGCGGGATGTCCTCGTAGATGTCGCCGGTCGCCACGATCAGGTAGATCCACGGTCGCTGCTTCGGGTCCCCGTACCGCTTCACCAGCCGCTCCCGTTCGGCGCGGCGCCTGTCGATCTGCCGCACGCCCGCGGCGACCGCCTTCCGGGCGGCCTTCCGGGCGGCGGTGGCGGCCTTGCCGGTGGGCTGGGTGAACCGCACCGACCCGGCGGCGGCCTTCTGCGCCAGCAGCGTCACGTCGGCGATCTGCTCCCGGGCCAGGGCGTCGAACACCGGCGCGGCCACCCCGTGGCCGAGACCGACGTCGGCGACGACCGCGTCGACGAGGCGGTTCACCCACGGGATGCCGTCGGGGTCGGCGCCGGTCACCCCGGCCAGCCGCAGCACCGCCCGCTCCACGGACACGGTGGTGTGGCTGCGCGCCAGATCCACCACCGGCTGCCCGGCGCGGCGCGCCAACTCCCGCGCCCGCGCCACCAGCGCCGGATCCAGCCCAAGCTTGCCTGTCACTGAGAAGAGCCTTCCTGATAGATCACGTCACCGCGCAGGACCGTGGTCCGGCACACCGGCAGCGGCGTCGGGTCGTCCGCGCCGCGCGCCTCCGGGTCCGCGGCCTGCAGCACCGGCAGGCCCCGCTCCACCCCGGCCGGGGTGTCCCAGACCGCGAACGTCGCCGGCGCGCCCAGCGCGAGGACCCCCTCGTTGTCCAGGTGCACGGCCCGCCACCCGCCGCGGGTGTGCGCGGCGAACGCCGCCCGCACGCTCATCCGTTGCGCCGGGTTGTGGTGCGCCGCCGCGGCCCGCACCGACCCCCACGGGTCCAGCGGTGTCACCGGCGAGTCCGACCCGAACGCCAGCGCCACCCCGACCCCGTGCATGGCGCCCATCGGGTTGGACTCCAGCGACCGGGACAGGCCCAGCCGCGACTCGTACATCCGGCCGGCGCCGCCCCACAGCCGGTCGAACGCCGGCTGCATCGACGCCACGATGCCGTACTCCACGAACCCGGCGATGAGCCGCTTGCTCATGATCTCGGCGTGTTCGACCCGGTGCCGGGCCGCCCGCAGCCGGTCCACGCCCACCTTCCGCGCGGCCTGCGCGAACCCGTCCAGCACCGTGCCGATGGCCGCGTCGCCGATCGCGTGGAAGCCGCCCTGCAGCCCGTGGGCCGCGCAGTCGAGCAGGTGGTCGCGTACCTGCTCGGCGGTGACGTAGCCGTGCCCGCAGGCGCCGGGCTCCCCGTCCAGGTACGCCGCCGACACGTGCGCGGTGCGGGACCCGAGCGCCCCGTCGGCGTACAGGTCACCGCCGGCGCCGACCGCGCCCAGCTCCCGGGCCTTCGCCGCGCCCAGCAGCTCACCCCAGTACCCGTACACCTCGGGCACGCCGTCGCCGGAGATCGCCAGCAGGCCGGTGAAGTCGCTCTCGTCGGAGGTGCCCGGGCCGCCGCACTCGTGCACCGCGGCGATCCCCAGCGACGCGGCGTGCCGCAGCGCCGTGCGCTGGGCGGCCACCCGCTGCGCCGTCGTCACCGAGCCCAGCGCCGCCGCCCGCACCACGTGGTGGGCGTCGCGGCGCAGCCAGCCCGACGGGTCGTAGCCGGCGGCGGCCGCCGCGTCCGGGCAGGCCGCCAGCAGCGCCGCCGACACCAGCGCCGAGTGGATCGACGCCTGCGACAGGTACACCTTGCGGCCCCCGGCGGCCCGGTCCAGCGCCGCCGCGTCGGGCAGGGCCGGCTCCGCCCAGGACGACTCGTCCCAGCCGTGGCCCAGCACCACCGCGTCCGGCGGCAGGGCGGCGGCGAACGCGGACACGGCCTCCAGCAGCCCGGTCGCGGACCGCACCGCCGACAGGTCCAGCCCCGACAGGGCCAGCCCCGTGTCGGTGGCGTGCACGTGCGCGTCGACGAACGCCGGCGTCACCAGCGCTCCGCCCAGCTCCACCACCCGGTCGGCGGCCGGCGCGTCGGCGTCGGCGCCCAGCCAGGCGATCCGCCCGTCACGCACCAGCAACGCCGTCGCGCTCGGGTCGGCCGGACAGTGCAGCGCTCCGCCGCGGTACAGGGTCGAGGGGTTCGTCATGACGCTCAGTCTGCCGCCAGCCGGGCCTCGAACAGACGACGCACCCCCGGCTCGCCGCGCAGCAGGTCCAGCGCCAGGGCGGCGTGCCCGGGCACGTACCCGTTGCCGACCAGCATGGTCACGTCCGCGGCCAGGCCCTCGGCGCCCAGCGCGGCGGCCGCGAAGCTCGTCGCCATCGAGAAGAAGATCACCGTGCCGCCGTCGGAGGTGGCGAGGACCGCCCCGTGCTCGCAGCCCGGCACGTCCACGCAGACCACCGTGACGTCCGCGGGGGCGCCCAGCGCCGTGGTCACCGCCGTGGACAGGCCGACCGGGTCGCGGGCGTCGGCCAGCGCGACCACGTCGGCCAGGCCGGCCGCGTCGAGCGCGTCGCGCTCCGCCGCCACCGGCACCACCCCGACGGTACGGCCGGCGCCGGCCCGCCGCGCGGCGGCCAGGGACAGCGAGCCGCTCTTGCCGGCGCCGCCGATCACCGCCACGGTCACCGGGCGGGGGTCCTCCTCGCGGCGGCGCCGCGCCACCTGCTCGGCGACCACCCGCGCGGTCAGCGCCGGCGCCCCGCACACGTCGAGCACGGCCAGGGACAGCTCCGGGTGCAGGTCCTCCGGGAGGACCGCGGCGATCGACCGGGCGAACAGGATCGCGTAGCCGTCGCAGGGCACCTGCTCGCTGCGCCCGTCCCAGCGGGCCAGCCCGTCGAGGATCGTCAGCGGGGTCAGCGTCAGCGACACCAGGGTGGCCACCCGGTCGCCCGGCCGCAGCCCGAGCGGGGACCGCTTCCCGGCCTCCTCCACCGTGCCGATGAGCATGCCGCCGGAGCCGGTGACCGGGTTCTGCATCTTCCCCCGGGTCGAGATGATCTCCAGCACCTCGGCGCGGACCTTCTCCCCGTCGCCGCCGTGCGTCTCCGACAGCTGCCGGAAGCTCGCCGCGTCCAGGTTCAGCCGCTCGACCCGGATCCGCACCTCGTTGGCGGCGATCCGGGGATCGGCGTCCAGCCGCCACGCCGCCTGCGGCAGCACCCCCGCCGGTTCCACGACTCGGTGCAGACCCACCGGTGACGTCACGCCGACCCCCTATGTCCAACCGCCCGAAACCCCGGCCAGGGCTCGCGTCGCGGGAAAACTTACGGCAGACTAATTTCTTCACCGGATATTTTCCAGTAGCCTTCGGGATCGTTGATCACCCGCACCACATGTCAGGAGGGGCCGTGACCCAGACCCAACCGGTTGAGACCATCCCTCAACCCCGTCACGCCCGGGTCGCCGTTCCGACCGCCGGGCAGCCGTACGAGTACCGCCGCAGCCCCCTGGTCGAACCCGACTGGACCCGCTTCCCCGGCTGGCGCCACGTCACCCGCGAGCAGTGGGAGAACGCCCAGTGGCAGCGGGTCAACTGCGTCAAGAACATCAAGCAGCTGCGCACCGTCCTGGGCGACCTCGTCGACGAGAGCTTCTACGCCGACCTCGAGGCCGACCAGAAGGCCCTGGCCACCATGTCGATGCTGGTGCCCCCGCAGATGGTCAACACCATGGTGCCGTTCGAGTCCATGACCACCGAGGCGTTCCTCGCCGACCCGATCCGCCGCTACATGATCCCCGTCGCCTCCGACCGGCGCACCGACTGGCCCTCCCACCCCTACGCCAGCCGCGACAGCCTCCACGAGCACGACATGTGGGTCGCCGAAGGCCTCACCCACCGCTACCCCACCAAGGTCCTCGCCGAGCTGCTGTCCACCTGCCCGCAGTACTGCGGGCACTGCACCCGGATGGACCTGGTCGGCAACTCCACGCCGGCCGTCGACAAGCTGAAGCTCACCCTGAAGCCCGTCGACCGCTACGACGCCCACATCGCCTACCTCAAGGCCCACCCCGGCGTCCGCGACGTGGTGGTCTCCGGTGGCGACGTGGCCAACGTGCCGTGGAAGAACCTCGAGTCCTACCTCATGCGGCTGCTCGAGATCGAAACCATTCGCGACGTCCGCCTCGCCACCAAGGCCCTCATGGGCCTGCCCCAGCACTGGCTCCAGGGCGACGTCGTCGAGGGCCTCGAACGGGTCGCCCGCACCGCCGCCCGGCGGGGCGTCAACCTCGCCATCCACACCCACGTCAACCACCGGCAGTCGATCACCCCGCTGGTCGCCCGGGCCGCCCAGACCGCCCTCGACGTCGGCGTCCGCGACGTCCGCAACCAGGGCGTGCTCATGCGCGGGGTCAACGCCACCAGCGCCGACCTGCTCGACCTCTGCTTCGCGCTGCAGGGCGAGGCCGGCATCCTGCCGTACTACTTCTACATGTGCGACATGATCCCCAACGCCGAGCACTGGCGGGTCCCCGTCTGGCACGCCCAGCAGCTCCAGCACGACATCATGGGCTACCTGCCCGGCTACGCCACCCCGCGCATCGTCTGCGACGTCCCCTTCGTCGGCAAGCGCTGGGTGCACATGCTCACCGAGTACGACCGCGAGCGCGGCATCTCCTACTGGACCAAGAACTACCGCACCTCGATCGAGTCCGCCGACCTCGAAGCGCTCAACAAGCGCTACGCCTACTACGACCCGATCGACACCCTGCCCGAGACCGGCCAGGCGTGGTGGACCGCCCACCGCGACGACTGACCCGCGCGCACCCCGCCGCCCCCGCGAGCCACCCGGCCGCGGGGGCGGCGGTCTGTCCGGGCCCGGCCGGAGGGCGGCGCCGGATCAACCGGCGCCGCGATCCGACCGCGGTGCGGCGGCGCCGCCCGGGGCGGGCTCGGGCTTCGTGTAGAGGATCTCGCGGGCCTGCTCCGCGGCGCGGGTGAGGCTCTCGGCGATGAAGTCGACGAACCGCGCGATGCTCTCCAGACGGGTGGCGGCCGGGGTGCCCGGACCCAGGACGCTCACGCCCTGCCGTGCCACCTCCGCGAGCTGGGCGTTGGACTGTGCGCCGGCGATCGTGCTCTGGTAGAACACGTCGTCGTCGACGACGTAGCGCTCGCGGCGGCGCTCGTCGCGTTCCCGGCGGATCAGGCCCTGGCCCTCCAGGAACGTGATCGCCTTGGAGACCGACGCCGGGCTGACCTGGAGACGCCCGACGAGTTCGGACGCGGTGAGGCTGCCCGCGTCGGCCGTGTAGAGACACGTCAGCACCCGGGACATCATCTTGGGCAGGCCCTGCTGCATGAGCAGGGTCGTGAACAGCTCCTCGTACTCGCGCACCGCCTCGGCGTCGCGCCCGTGCGCCTGCGCCGGCGCCTGCGGCCCTCGCGCGGTGGTCTGCCTGCGCCGGTGCGCACGACGTTCGGTGGCGCGGTGGGCCAGGTCCGCCCGGTAGGCGGTGGGGCCGCCGTTGCGCATCACCTCACGCGTGATCGTCGACGTGGGGCGGTCGAGACGCCGGGCGATCTCCGCGTAGGCGAGGCCGTCGGCCACCCCCAGCGCGATCTGCTGGCGTTCCTGCTGGGTGAGCCTGCCTCCCGGCATCGCGATATCCCCCTCCACTGTCGTTCGACACCGCCAGCATAGCGTTCACTGCCCATCCAATGCAACGACCCCGCGCGGCGGTGTTGCGTTAGATTCAGGACGGTTGCAACGAATATCGGCCCTCTACCTCTTGAAATAGCCATTTCGCGCAACGAACATGTTGCCGGATTCTCGAACGCAACGTAGCGTTTCTCGCGTCAGAAACAACACGGTCAGCAGGAGAACGCCATGCGGACCTTCGACACCCCCACCCCGATCACCGCCCACCTCGACATCCCCGCCGGGAGCATCCAGCTCATCGCCACCGACCGGGCCGACACCACCGTCGACGTCCGGCCCGCCGACCCCGCCAGGAGCCGCGACGTGAAGGTCGCCGAACAGACCAGAATCCAGTACGCCGACGGCACCCTCCGCATCGAGGCCACCGCCCGGAACCAGATCCTCGGCAGCTCCGGATTCATCGAGGTGACCGTCCACCTGCCCACCGGCTCCCACGTCCAGGCGAAGGCCGCCGGCGCCGACCTCCGGACCGTGGGCCGGCTCGGCGACGTCACCTTCGAGGGCGCCCACGGCGCCATCACGATCGACGAGGCTGCCAGCGCCCACCTCACCACCGCGGCCGGCGACGTCACCGTCGGCCGCCTCAACGGCCCCGCCGAGATCACCACCGCCAAGGGCGACATCCGCATCGCCGAAGCCGCACCCGGCACCGTCGTACTCCGCACCCAGGCCGGCGACATCTCCGTCGCCGCCGCCCCCGGCGTCCCCGCCTCCCTCGACGCCGGCACCACCCACGGCCGGATCCACAACTCCCTGACCAACACCGGCGGCGCCGGCCTGACCATCCATGCCACCACCGCCGTCGGCGACATCCACGCCCGCAGCCTGTAGCAAGGAGCACCCACCATGACCAACCTGGCCATCGCGGCGAACGGACTCCGCAAGTCCTACGGCGACAAGGTCGTGCTCGACGGCATCGACCTGGCCGTCCCGCAGGGAACGATCTTCTCCCTGCTCGGCCCCAACGGCGCCGGCAAGACCACCGCCGTCAAGATCCTCTCCACCCTCATCTCCCCCGACCCCACCTCCGGACCCCTCCGCGTCGGCGGCCACGACCTCACCACCGACCCCCGGGCCGTCCGCGAAGCGATAGGCGTCACCGGCCAGTTCTCCGCCGTCGACGGCCTGATCACCGGCGCGGAGAACATGCTCCTCATGGCCGACCTGCACCACCTGTCCAAGCGCGACGGCCAGCGCACCGCCACCGAACTGCTGGAACGCTTCGACCTCACCGACGCCGCCGGCAAGCCCGCCTCCACCTACTCCGGCGGCATGAAACGCCGCCTCGACCTCGCCATGACCCTCGTCGGCAACCCGCGGATCATCTTCCTCGACGAACCCACCACCGGCCTCGACCCCCGCAGCCGCCACAACATGTGGCAGATCATCCGCGAACTCGTCGCCGACGGCGTCACCGTCTTCCTCACCACCCAGTACCTCGAGGAGGCCGACCAGCTCGCCGACCGCATCGCCGTGCTCCACGACGGCAGGATCGCCGCCGAAGGCACCGCCGCGGAACTCAAACGGCTCATCCCCGGCGGACACGTCCAACTGCGCTTCGAGGACCCCGCCGCCTACCAGCGGGCCGCCGGCGCGCTGCGCGACACCGTCCGCGACGACCAGGCCCTCACCCTCCAGATCCCCAGCGGCGGCACCCAGCGCGAACTGCGCGCCATCCTCGACCGCCTGGACGACGCCGACGTGTACGCCGACACCCTCACCGTCCACACCCCCGACCTCGACGACGTGTTCTTCGCCCTCACCGGCGGCGCCCGCATCCCCGCCCAGCCCAAGGAGGCCCTCCGATGAGCTCCCTCTCCCTCGCCGTACGCGACTCGACCACGATGCTGCGCCGCAACCTCCTGCACGCCCGGCGCTACCCGTCCCTCACCCTCAACCTGCTGCTCACCCCGATCATGCTGCTGCTGCTCTTCGTCTACGTCTTCGGCGACACGATGAGCGCGGGCATCGACGGCGGCCCGGACCGCTCCCGGTACATCGCCTACCTCGTCCCCGGCCTCCTGCTGATGACCATCGGCAGCACCGTGATCGGGACCGCCGTGTCCGTCTCGACCGACATGACCGAGGGCATCATCGCCCGCTTCCGCACCATGGCCATCCACCGCGGCTCGGTCCTCGTCGGGCACGTCGTCGGCAGCGTGCTGCAGTCGGTCCTGAGCGTGGTCCTCGTGGGCGCCGTCGCCGTGGCCATCGGCTTCCGGTCCACCGGCGCCGGCGTCCTGGAGTGGCTCGCGGCGCTCGGGCTGCTCATGCTCTTCGCCACCGCGCTCACCTGGATCGCGGTCGGCATGGGCCTGGTCAGCCCGAACGCCGAGGCCGCCAGCAACAACGCCATGCCGCTGATCCTGCTGCCGCTGCTGTCCAGCGCCTTCGTCCCGGTCGACGCCATGCCCGGCTGGCTCCAGCCGGTCGCCGAGTACCAGCCGTTCACGCCCGCCATCGAAACCCTGCGCGGCCTGCTGCTCGGCAGCGGGATCGGCCACAACGGATGGCTCGCGGTCCTCTGGTGCGTGGCGCTCGCCGTGCTCGGCTACTTCTGGTCCACGTCCACGTTTCACCGCGACCCGAGGTAACCCGCGCGGCCCGGAGTCCGGGCGGCGCACGCCGACACCCCGTCGGCGTGCGCCGCCCTGTGGCGCGGGCGGCGACGACCGTCAGCCCCGCGGCGCGTACATGATCACCGCGACCCCGGCCAGGCAGATCACCGCGCCCGTGAGGTCCCACCGGTCCGGCCGGAACCCGTCGACCAGCACACCCCACGCCAGCGACCCGGCCACGAACACGCCCCCGTACGCCGCCAGGATCCGGCCGAAGTTCGGATCGGGTTGGAACGTCGCCGTGAACCCGTACGCCCCCAGGGCCAGCACACCGGCCGCCACCCACCACAGCCCCCGGTGCTCCCGCCAGCCCTGCCAGACCAGCCACGCGCCGCCGATCTCCGCCACCGCGGCCAGCACGAACAACACCAGGGAACGCAGGACCGTCACCCCGCGACCCTAACCAGCCCCGACCCCCGGACAGCACGCGTACGGCGGCGGGCCCCCGGATCAGCCGGGGGCCCGCCGCCCTACCAGGTCACTTGTCGAAGGCGTCCCGGACGTTGCGTCCGGCCTCCTTGACGTTCTGCCCGGCCTGCCGCGCCCGGGCGGCACTCTGCTCGTTGGCGCCCTCGGCCCGCAACCGCTCGTTGTCGGTGGCGTCGCCGATCCGCTCCTTGGCCGCGCCAGCCAGTTCCTGGGCCCGGCTCTTGGCCTTGTCGGTGAAGCTCATTCCGCCTCCTCGGCTCGTTCGGGCTTCCGGCCCGTTGCGTCCCCGGTGCCGGTGTCGGCAAACGCTGTGCCCCGGCGCACGTCGTGTAAGGCATCCTAGGAAGATAGGTTGAGACCGCCAGGGCAGCGCGCCGGCGACGTGCTCTTCGTCGCCGGCAGCGACCTCTCCACCGCCGAACCGGGCAGCCCCGACACCGAGCGCCTCACCGTGCTCGGTACCCAGTCGTTGCGCGGGTGACCTCCCGGCGACCGGCCCGGACCGCCCGGCCGTGGTTGACTGGGCTGGTGAGCGAGATTCTGCTGATCCGGCACGGCGAGACCACCTGGAGCGCCAGCCGCCGGCACACCTCGTACACCGATCTGGAGCTGACCCCCGACGGCGAGCGGCAGTCCCAGGCGCTCGCCGTGGCGCTCGCCGGCCGGCGCTTCGTCCGGGTGCTGTCCTCCCCCCGGCAGCGCGCGACCCGCACCGCGCACCTGGCCGGGCTCACCGTCGACGCCACCGACCCCGACCTGGCCGAGTGGAACTACGGCGCCTACGAGGGGCGCACCACCGTGGACATCCACGAGGAGAACCCCCGGTGGAACATCTGGACCGACGGCTGCCCCGACGGGGAGTCACCCGCCGAGGTCGGCGCCCGGCTCGACCGGGTGCTCGACCGGGTGGCCCCGCTGCTGGAGCGGGGCAGCGTCGCGCTGGTCGGCCACGCGCACAGCCTGCGGGTGCTCGGCGCGCGCTGGATCGGCCTCCCCCCGTCCGCGGGCGGGCTGCTGCGGCTGGACACCGCCACCGTCAGCGTGCTCGGCCACGAGCACGGCCGGCGGGTCATCCTGCGCTGGAACCAGCCGGTTCCGCAGACCGCGGACGCCGACCGGGCCGCACGGCACTGATCCGCCGCGGCCGTGGACGCCACCCGCGGCGGGGAAGCGCGCCGGGGCCGGACGACATCGGCTCCGGTTCGGCAGGGACGCCGAACCGGAGCCGATCGTGGGCCGATGCCCCTCGTGGTCAGAGGTAGCGCGCGGCCTCGTCGAGGAAGCGCTGCGCGTACCGGTCCGCCGGGATGTCCCCGAGGTAGTACTTCTTCAGGTCGCGGCGGGCCGCGGCCAGCGGGTCGTCGCCGAGGAAGTCGTCGAGGACGGCGTCGAGCCCCTGCAGCCGGCCGCCGTGGGCGTCGATCACGTAGGCCGCCCGCGCGAGCGGGAACGCCTCCGGGAACCGGGCCGCCGGCACCGAGACGGCGACCATGACGAAGGGCTTCTCCGAGTACAGGTAGTCGGCCACCACGCTCGACACGTCCGACACCATCGCGTCCGAGGCGTTGAAGCAGTCCGCGACCGACATCGACACCTCGGCCTCGGCGCCGAACACGTGCGGCCGCCCGTTCGTCCGCCGGTCGTCGGCCAGCAGCGTCCGGATCCGGTCGCACTCCCGCGACAGCGCCGGGGACCGCCGGCTGTACGGATGCGGCCGGAAGACGACGCTGCACCCGCGGGCGACGAGCGCCTTCACGATGTCGTAGCCGACCAGCAGCGACGAATAGTTGGAGTCGGCGTAGAAGCCGGCCCACGTCGGGGCGTACAGGACCCGAGGGTTGGCGATCGAGGCGATCGGCTGGGCGGCGATCGCGACGTTCTCCACCTGGGGGCGCCCCACGATGGTGAACATCTCCGCCGGCATGTGCACGCCGTTGGCCGCGAACCGGTCGATAGCGGCCTGGCCGGCGACGAAGTTCTTGTCGTAGATCCGGAAGACCGGGTTGTGGCTCGGCACCTTGTCGCTGTCGCCGTGGTTGAGCTGGATGTGCTTCAGGTTCGTGTACCGGATGACGTGGTTGTTCATCGTCGCGGTGTTGACGTAGAAGGCCGCCCGCAGCGACGGGGCGATGACGTCGTCGATCTGGTTCAGCCCCATCCGCAGCACCACCGGCGCCTTGGTGAGACCCACCACCTCCTGGAAGTTGGTCTGGTTGCGCACCAGCACGAAGAACTTCCGCCCGAGGCGTTCCAGGTACGGCAGCCACATCGCGAGCTGGTACGCGGTGCCCGCGGGCGCGTTCCAGTGCACGAGGAAGACCGGCTCGTAGGCGGTCAGCGCGGCGAGGAGCTTCGCCTCCCGGCTGCGCCGCGCCCGCACCGCGCGCAGCGCCCGCACCGTGGTGAACAGGGTCAACCCCAGCGCCACGGCCCCCACGGCCAGCGCGATCCACCCGACGAGGTCGGTGAAGGCGCAGACCAGTGCCGCGAGCACGGCAGCGCCGTTGACGAGCGCCACCCGGGCGGAGTTGGGGCTGCGGTCCGGCCGCGCGCCCAAGCCGGGCAGGTTGGCCGCGACGGGGTAGACCGCCTCGGACACGGAGGCCAGCAACGGTTCGCTGAGGATCGCCAGGCCGGCGACGGCCACACCGACGGCCAGGGCCGGGTCGAGACTGCCGTGCACCGCGCCGATCAGGTAAGCGCAGGCGAGCAGGAGGACCCGGCCCACCACGCCGGTCCCGGCGGCCGCCGCACCGCCGCGCCACGTCCAGGCCAGCAGCGCGAACGCGAGAACAGCCGGGGGCAGCGCCCAGAGGCGGGAGTCCCCCACCGCCGCCAGCAGCAGCGCGGCCAGGGCCATCACCTCGACCGCCGCGGCGGGCAGCCGCGTGCCGACGGCCGACGCCCGCGCCTGCGCGAGCAGTCCGCTGATCCGGGACGGGCCCGGCCTCGAGGCCGTCATCGCCCGCCCCCCGCCGACCAGGCGCCGGTCCACCGCAGTCGCCTCGCCCCACCCCGGCAGGTCGCCAGGAACTTCTGTCGCAACGCCAACTCCTTTTCCCACTTGCTCACCCGTTCACCGGGCCCTCGCGGCTCGGCGAACGATGGTTCAAAGCGTAGGCGGACGGCCGTGGATCGCCCCGATCCTTGCCGCCCACCGGCGCACGCGCGCATTCATCCGCCGTGGCCCGCCCGAGGTCCGGGCCGGGCCGGGGCAAAAGGTGATCTTCGCGCGCTCGGGTGTGTCAACCCGGCTGAGAGCCCGCCGACCCGGCCGGCACGCCACGGAGCCGCTGCTGGTCCACCGGATCCGGGCCGACCTTCGGCGGCCGATGCTCGTACGGTGTGGAGAGCACCACGGTCGTCCGGGTGGTGACGTTCGCCGCCGTCCGGATCTCCTGGAGCACCCGCTCCAGGTCCGCCGGGCTGGCCACCCGCACCAGCAGCAGGTAGAAGTCCTCGCCGGCCACCGAGTAGCACGAGTCGATCTCCGGCAGGTGGGCGAGCCGCTCCGGGGCGTCGTCCGGCTGCGAGGGGTCGAACGGCCGGATCGCCACGAACGCGGTCAGCGGCAGGTCCAGCGCCTCGAACGAGACCCGGGCCGCGTACCCCTTGATGACGCCGCGCTGCTCCAGCCGGCGGACCCGCTGGTGGACGGCCGACACGGACAGCCCCACCTTCTCGGCCAGGTCCGTGTACGACAGCCGACCGTCTCCGGTCAGTGCGGCGACGATGGCGCGGTCGATCTCCTCCACGCGGTGCAACCTACCTGGAAAAGCGCTCCCACGCCGCACCCGGCCCGCCGCCGTGACGCTGCGCGGGCCGGGCGTCGCGCACCGCGTCGATCAGCCCTTCGCGAGGGACCGGGAGATGACCAGCCGCTGGATCTGGTTGGTGCCCTCCACGATCTGCAGCACCTTCGCCTCGCGCATGTACCGCTCGACCGGGTGGTCGGCGACGTAGCCGGCGCCGCCGAGCACCTGCACCGCGTCGGTGGTCACCCGCATGGCCATGTCGGTGGCGAACAGCTTCGCCTTCGCCGCCTCGATCGAGTACGGCCGGCCGGCGTCGCGCAGCCGGGCCGCGGCCAGGGTCAGGGCGCGGGCCGCGGAGATCTGGGTGGCGTGGTCGGCCAGGGCGAACCCGAGCCCCTGGAAGTCGATGATCGACCGGCCGAACTGCCGGCGCTCCCGCGCGTAGCCGATGGCGTAGTCCAGGGCGGCCTGCGCCAGGCCGACCGCGCACGCGGCGATGCCGAGCCGGCCCGAGTCCAGCGCCGACATGGCGATGGTGAAGCCGGCCCCCTCGCCGCCGATGAGCCGCTCGGCCGGCACCCGGGCCTCGTCGAAGGCGATCTGGGCGATCGGGGAGGCGTGCAGGCCCATCGTGCGCTCGGCGGCCTGCGGGTGGATGCCGGGGGTGTTCCGGTCGGCCAGCAGGCAGGAGATGCCCTTCGGGCCCGGGCCGCCGGTGCGGCAGAAGATGTTGTAGAAGTCGGCGACCCGGGCGTGGGTGATCCACGCCTTGGTGCCGGAGACCACGTAGTGGTCGCCGTCGCGGACCGCCTTCGTGGTCAGCGCCGCGGCGTCGGAGCCACCCTGCGGCTCGGAGAGGCAGTACGCCCCCAGCAGCTCGCCGCCGATCATGTCCGGCAGCAGCTTGCGCTGCGCGTCGGTGCCGAACTGGGCGACCGGGTAGCAGGACAGGGTGTGCACGCTGACCGCCTCGGCGACCGCGAGCCAGCGGCTGGCCAGGATCTCCAGCACCTGGAGGTAGACCTCGTACGGCTGGGCGGCACCGCCGTGCTCCTCCGCGTACGGCAGGCCGAGCAGGCCGGACCGGCCCAGCGTGCGCAGCACGTCACGGGGGAACTCACCGCGCTCCTCGAAGCCGGCGGCCCTGGGGGCGAGCTCCCGGTCGGCGAGTTCGGTGGCGAGGTCCAGCAGGTCGTGGGCCTCGTCGGTGGGGAGGATCCGGTCGACAGTCATAGCGCGATGAGCTCCGTGGGGGTGGTGTTGAGCCGCTGCCCGCCGTCCGTCGTGCAGACGACGATGTCCTCGATCCGGGCGCCGTGCCGCCCGGCCAGGTAGATCCCGGGTTCGACCGAGAACGCCATGCCGGCCTCGAGGGGCCGGGGGTTGCCGGCCACGACGTACGGGTCCTCGTGGGTGTCGAGGCCGATGCCGTGGCCGGTGCGGTGCAGGAACGCGTCGCCGTGACCGGCGGCCGTGATGATGTCCCGAGCGACCGCGTCGAGCGCCTCGGCGGTCACCCCCGGGCGGACGGCCGCCACGGCGGCGCGCTGCGCCTCGTGCAGGACCGCGTAGTAGTCGACGAAGTCGGCCGGGGCGGGGCCGCCGGCGACGTAGGTGCGGGTGCAGTCGGACCGGAAGCCCGACGGCATGGTGCCGCCGATGTCGACCACCACCGGCTCGCCCGCCCGGATCGGCCGGTCCCCGGTCAGGTGGTGGGGGCTGGCGCCGTTCGGGCCGGCGGCCACGATGACGAAGTCGACGCGGACGTGACCGGCGCTCCGGATCGCCGCGGCGATGTCGGCGGCCACCTCGGCCTCGGTCCGGCCGGGGCGCAGCCACTCCCCCATCCGCCGGTGCACCGCGTCGATGGCGGCGCCCGCCTCGGCCAGGGCGGCCACCTCGGCGGGCGACTTGCGGATGCGCAGCTCGCGCAGCACCTCGGAGGCGAGCCGCTGGGTGGCGTCGGGCAGCGCGGCGCGCAGGGCGAGCACCTGCTCGGCCCACATCCGGTCGGCCAGCCCGACGGCGGCGGCCGGGCCGGGCAGCGCGGCCCGCACCAGCGGCCAGGGGTCGGTGCCGTCGGCGTGGTCGACGATCCGGTAGCCCGCGCCGGGCGCGGCCTCGGCGCCGGGGCGCTCCAGCACCGGCACGATCAGGGTCGGCTCGCCCTCGGCGGGGAGCACCAGGCAGGTGAGCCGCTCCCCCTCGTGGGCGTCGTAGCCGGTCAGGTAGCGCAGGTCGGAGCCGGGGGTGAGCAGCAGCGCGTCCAGCCCCGCGGCGGCGGTGGCGCGCTGGGCGGCGGCCAGCCGCTCGGCCGGGTACAGATCGTCGGTTCCCACCCCCAGAGCTTAACGGTCGTTTGGGCGGTGGCGGGAGCCCGGTCGCCGCTCAGACCCCGGCCATCCGGTCCGCCTCGGGCTTGGTCAGCCCGGACGCCTGGAGCAGCTCGCCGACCACGATGAAGACCTGCGAGGCGACGATCGCGCCGGAGAAGCCGAGCTGCCCGCCCCGCGCCCGGCGGGCCGCCGCGGCGGCGTGCAGCGCCCGGGACCGGGCGATCTCGGGGGTCCGCCCGGCCAGGAAATCCCGGTGCAGCAGCCGCAGGGACTGCCCGAACGTCTCGATGGCGGCCGGCAGGTCCGGCGGCACCGGCTCCCGGGCGTCGAGCAGGGCGACCACCCGGCGGACCATGTTGCGGCTGTTGGTGAAGGCCAGTTCCAGGTGGTTGGCGGCGTGCTCGTAGCGGCGCAGCTGGGACCGGCGCCGCCACCGCCAGGGGGACAGCGACGCCACCTCCGCGGCGGCGGCGACGACCTCGGTGGTCTGTCTTCGTTCGGCCTCGGCGGCCTGGAGCCGCTGCAACGCCGCGTCCGCCTGCACCGAGTCACCGGCGGCGAGCGCCCGAGCGGTCACGGTGAGCTGGTGGGCGAACAGATCCAGCGTCGGGCCGGCGGCGCGGTGCACCACCCGCACCGGGTTCAGCGGCAGCAGGAGCAGCGCCACGATCACGGCCATCCCGCCACCGACCAGCGCGTTGGCGGTCCGCGGCACGGCGAGGTCGGGTCCGGCGGGCTCGACGGTGCCCAGCAGGACGGCGGTGCTGCCCGCCTGCACCATCACCGCCCCGCTGCCGCGGAACACCACCGCCGCCGAGATGGCCAGCGCGACGACCAGCCCGGTCTGCACGGGCCCGTTGCCGATCACCTGGATGATCAGGTCGCCGACGAGCACGCCCAGGATGACCCCGGCGAGCAGTTCGGCGGTGCGGCGTACCCGGTTGCCGATCGCCGCGGCGATGGTGCCGACCGCGGCGGCCGGCGCGAACAGCGGCTGCGGGTTGTGCAGCAGGGTGTTCGCGACGTACCAGGACAACCCGGCCGCCAGCCCGGCCTGCAGGGCCACGATGAAGTACCGGCGCAGCCGCTCGTACGCCTCCTGCGCGTGCCGCCGGGCGACGGCCACCACGGTGGTCACGGCGCGTCCCGGTGGTCCGGGCGCCACCGGCGGTACGGCCCGGGCGTGGTCACGCTCCCCTCTACCCCGGCGGCGCTCCGGTAGTCCCGCCGGGCCGCTCAGGCGCTCGCGGCCTCGGCCCGGAGGTCCTCCTCCGACGCGCCGCGGCGCCAGTAGCCGGCGAAGGTGACCCGGCGGCGGTCCAGGCCGCGCTCGCCCACCAGGTGCCGGCGGACCGCCCGGACCATGCCGGCCTCGCCGGCGATCCACGCGTACGGGGCGGCGCCGGGCAGCCGGGCAGCGCGCAGCGTGTCGGCCAGCAGGCTGCCGCCCGGTGCGGTGGCGCCCCGGACCAGCCAGGTCACCTCGGCGCGGGCGGCGCTGGGCAGCGGCTGGATGTCGCCGGCCGTGGGAACCTCGACGAAGGCCCGGACCGGGGTGCCGGCGGGCAGCCAGTCGAGGATCCCGCCGACGGCCGGCAGGGCGGTCTCGTCGGCGACCAGCAGCACGGAGTCGGCGCCGGTGGGCGGCTGGAAACGCACGGTGCGCTCGTCGGGCACGGCCGGGCCGAGCAGCAGCACCCGGTCGCCCGGGCGGGCCCGGCCGGCCCAGCGGGTGGCCGGTCCGGTGTCGCCGTGCCGGACGAAGTCGATGTCCAGCTCGCCGAGTTCGGGGCGCTGCGCCCGGATCGTGTAGGAGCGCATCACGGCGCGGACGGCCGGGTCCAGGGCGCGCCAGGTCGCGTACCAGTCCTCGCCCGCCTCGACCGGGACGACCGGGGCGTCCTGGCCGGGGTGCGGCAGGAAGACCGAGACGCTCTGGTCCCGGCCGCCACCGGCGAACTCGCCGAGGTCGTCGCCGGCGAGGGTGACCCGGACCAGGCAGTCGCCCACCGCCCGGGTGGCGACCACCCGGGCGGCGTAGAACCGGTACCGCAGGGCGACGGCGGTGGTCACGCCGTGACCTTCTTCGCGCCCCGGATGGCGGTGGCCAGGTTCTCCAGCAGCGGGGCGGCGCCGGCGTACGAGAAGCGGGGCACCGCGTCCCACGGCGTGACCTGGTTGGCCTTGACCGCGGGCAGCTGCGCCCAGGTGGGCTTGGCGGCGAGGTCCTTCGGCTGCAGGGCGGTCGGGCGGTTGTCGAGCAGGATCAGGTCGGCCGGGAACTTGCCGGTGTTCTCCCAGCTCAGCGCCTCGAAGTAGTCGCCCTGTTCGAGCTTGGTCGGCACCACGATGTCGACGCCGAGTTCGGCGAAGTACATGAGGTCGGTGCTGACCTTGGGGTTGGAGACGTAGAATAGGTCGGGGCTGCCGGAGGCCGCCATCACCTTGATTCCCGGATTCGCCTTGACCGCCTGGCGCACCGCGTCGGCGGCGGCCGTGAACCGGGCCTTCGCGTCGGTGACCTTTTTTGCGCCGAGGTCCGCGCCGAGGGAGCCGGCGAGTTCGGCGTACCGCTCGATCGGCTTGGTCATCGGCACCCGGGCGGTGGTGATGGCGACGCTCGGCGCCAGCGGGAGGATCTTCGCCTTGCTCTCGTCCGGGACGTACCAGAGCGCGCCCGGGTCGTACATGTGGGTGACCAGCAGGTCCGGGCGCAGCCCCGCGTACTTCTCCAGGTTGAACTCGCCCCAGGCGTTGCCGAGGATCTCGACCTGCTCGACGTTCAGGTCGCCGGCCTGCGGCTCCTTGCTGCCGTCGGCCTTCCTGGTCTCGCCGAACACACCGACGATCTGCTTGTCGAGTCCGAAGTCGACCAGGGCGGCGGCCACCCCGGTGAAGGCGACGATCCGGGACGGTCGGGCGGCGGCGTCGACCTTCTGCGGCCGGTCGTCGGTGAACGACCAAGGGCCGCCGGTCGGGCCGGCGCCGGTGGCGGCGTCGCCGCCGTCCTTGCCGCAGCCGGCGAGAAGGGCGCCGAGGCCGGCGGCACCGGCGGCGGCGAGGAGGCCACGGCGGGAGAGCCCGCGGCTGGACACGATGTCGGGCATGGCGAAGTCTTTCGATACGGGTCGGCGAACGACCATGGGCAGCGAGGTTAGGCTAACCTAACCGACGTTCCCGTCAAGGTTCTTCCTGCCCCCGGAGCCCACGCTGCCCGTCATCACCCCACCCCGAAGCGGCGCCGTCGCCGCCCCCGCGCCCGGACGCCGCCGGCTCCGGGCCGGCGGGCTCGCCCTCGGCGTGCTGCTGCTCGCCGCGGTGGCCGTGCTCAGCCTCGCCCTCGGCGCGAAGCCGCTCTCCCTCGCCGACGTGTGGCACGGCCTCACCGACCCGGCCTCCCCCGAGTACGCCGTGGTGCGCCAGGGACGGCTGCCCCGCACGCTGCTCGGCCTCGCCGCGGGCGCGGCGCTCGGCGTCGCCGGCGCGGCCATGCAGACGCTGACCCGCAACCCGCTGGCCGACCCCGGCCTGCTCGGCATCAACGCGGGCGCGTCGGCCGCGGTGGCCACCGCCACCGTGCTGCTCGGCGTCGCCGACCTCGACCACCAGGTCTGGTACGCGCTGCTCGGCGCCGCCGCCGTCACCGTGGCCGTGCACACGATCGCCGGCGGCCGGCAGGCCACCCCGGCCCGGCTGGCCCTGGCCGGGGCGGCGCTCAACGCGGCCCTCTACTCCTACGTCAGCGCCGTCATGCTCATCGACAGCACCTCGCTGGAGCGGATGCGGTTCTGGACCGTCGGGTCCCTCGCCGGGGCGCGCACCGACACCGTGCCGAGCCTGCTGCCGTTCGTCCTGGCCGGGCTGCTGGTCGCCCTGCTGGTGACCCGCCCGCTGGCCGCCCTGGCCCTCGGCGACGACTCCGCCCGGGCACTCGGCGCCCGGCCCGGCCTGGTGCGGGGCGCGGTGATCGTCGCCGTCACGCTGCTGTGCGGCGCCGCCACCGCCGCCTGCGGGCCGATCGTCTTCGTGGGGTTGCTCGCCCCCCACCTCGTACGCGCCCTCACCGGGCCCGACCCGCGCCGGCTGCTGCCCTGGTGCGCGGTGTTCGCGCCGGTGCTGCTGCTCACCGCCGACGTGGCCGGCCGGCTGCTGGGCCGTCCCGGCGAACTCCAGGTCGGCCTGGTCACCGCCGTGCTCGGCGGGCCGCTGTTCCTGCACCTGGTCCGGCGCGGACGGGTGGGCCGGCTGTGATCGTGCTGCGCCTCCCCGGCGGGCTGTCGCTGCGCCTGCGCCCCCGTGCCCTCGTCGTCGGCCTGGCCGGCACGCTGCTCGCCCTCGCCCTCGCCGTGCTGGCCGTCGGCGCCGGCGACTACCCGATCGCCCCCGCCGACGTGCTGCGCGTGCTGGCCGGCGGCGGCACTCCCGCGGACCGGTTCATCGTCACCGAGCTGCGGCTGCCCCGGCTCGCCACGGCCCTGGCGGCCGGCGCCGCCCTCGGGCTGGCCGGCGCGGTCTTCCAGTCGCTGACCCGCAACCCGCTGGGCAGCCCGGACGTGCTCGGGGTCACCTCCGGCGCGGCCACCGGCGCGCTGACCGTGGTGGTGGTCGGCGGCGGCAGCGCCGCGCTGGCCGGAGCCGCGGCCGCCGGCGGACTGGCCACCGGCCTGCTGCTCTACGCGCTGGCCGGCCGGCACGGCGTCGGCGGGCACCGGCTGGTGCTCGTGGGCATCGGCGTCACCGCCGTCCTCACCGGCGTCAACGGCTGGCTGCTCACCCGCGCCCCGCTCATGGACGCCGCCCGCGCCGCCCTCTGGATCACCGGCAGCCTGGACGGCCGGGGCTGGGCCAACGCGCTGCCGGTGCTCGGCTCGCTGGCGGTGCTGCTGCCCGCCGTGCTGCTCACCCGCGCCCCCGCGCTGCGGCTGCTGGAGATGGGCGACGACTCCGCGGCCGGCCTCGGCGTGCCGGTACGCCGGGTCCGGGCGGCCGCTCTCGGCTCGGCCGTCCTGCTCGTGTCGGTCGCCGCGGCGGCCGCCGGGCCGGTGTCGTTCCTGGCGCTCACCGCGCCGCACCTGGCCCGGCGGCTCACCCGCGCGCCCGGGCCGAACCTGCTGCCGTCGGCCGTCGTCGGCGCGGCCCTGCTGCTCGCCGCCGACCAGCTCGCCCAGCACGCGGTGGCCGGGCGGCAACTGCCCGTCGGCGTGGTCACCGGCGTGCTCGGCGGCGGCTACCTGGCCTGGCTGCTCGCCGGCGAACGAGGGGGCCGGCGATGACCGGCCCCGACGAGAAGGGAACCCTGATGCGGCCCGACACCCCCCGGCTGGTCGGCGAGGCGCTGACCCTCGGCTACGACCGGCGCACCGTCGCCGAGGACCTCACGGTCGCCGTCCCCGACGGGTCCTTCACGGTGATCATCGGGCCGAACGCGTGCGGCAAGTCGACGCTGCTGCGCGCCCTGGCCCGGCTGCTGCGCCCGGCCCGGGGCACCGTGCTGCTCGACGGCGCCGACATCCACCGCCGGCCGGCCCGCCAGGTGGCCCGTACCCTCGGGCTGCTCCCGCAGTCGGCGGTCGCCCCGGACGGGCTGACGGTGGCCGAGCTGGTGTCCCGGGGCCGCTACCCGCACCAGGGCCTGCTGCGGCAGTGGTCCCGCGAGGACGAACGGGTGGTCGACCGGGCCATGGCCGACACCGGCGTCGCGGAGCTGGCCGACCGGCCGGTCGACGAGCTGTCCGGCGGGCAGCGGCAGCGGGTCTGGATCGCCATGGCGCTGGCCCAGCAGACGCCGCTGCTGCTGCTCGACGAGCCGACCACCTACCTGGACATCGCCCACCAGGTGGAGGTGCTGGACCTCTGCGCCCGGCTGCACGAGGAGCAGGGCCGCACCCTGGTGGCGGTGCTGCACGACCTGCACCAGGCCGCCCGGTACGCCACCCACCTGGTGGCCATGCGCGACGGGCGGGTCGTCGCCGCCGGCGACCCGCGGCGGATCGTCACCACCGAGCTGGTCGAGGAGGTGTTCGGCCTGCCCTGTCGGATCATCGAGGACCCGGAGACCGGCACGCCGCTGGTCCTCCCGACGGCACGCCGCCGGTCCGTGCCGGCGGCGTGACGCGGAGACTCCGGGCCTAGTCGACCGCGGCCGCGGCGGCCCGGCCGGCGGTGCGGCCGGAGAAGACGCAGCCGCCCAGGAAGGTGCCCTCCAGGGCGTTGTAGCCGTGCATGCCGCCGCCTCCGAAGCCGGCGACCTCACCGGCCGCGTACACGCCGGCGAGGGGCTCGCCGTCGGGGCGCAGCACCCGGCCGGACAGGTCGGTGTGCAGGCCGCCGAGGGTCTTGCGGGTCAGCACGTGCAGCTGCACGGCGATCAGCGGGCCGGCGGCCGGGTCGAGCAGCCGGTGCGGGGTGGCCACCCGGATCAGCCGGTCGCCCCGGTAGCGGCGGGCCCCCCGGATGGCGTGCAGCTGCGCGTCCTTGCCGAACGGATGGGCGATCTCCCGGTCCCGCGCCTCGACGAGCCGGCGCAGCGCCGCGGCGTCGAGCTGCGGGCCGCCGCTCTCGGCGGCCAGCTTGTTCATCCCGTCGATTAGCTCCGGCAGGTCGTCGGCGACGACGAAGTCCGCGCCGTGCCGCTTGAACGCCTCCACCGGCCCGGGTGCGCCGGGGCGGACGCGCTGGAGCACCTGCCGCACGCTGCGGTTGGTCAGGTCGGGGTTCTGCTCCGAGCCGGAGAGCGCGAACTCCTTCTCCAGGATCTTCTGGGTGAGCACGAACCAGCTGTAGTCGTGGCCGGTGGCCCGCAGGTGGCGCAGCGTGGCCAGGGTGTCGAAGCCGGGGAACAGCGGTGCCGGCAGCCGCTCGCCGGTCGCGTCGAGCCACAGCGACGACGGCCCGGGCAGGATGCGGATGCCGTGCCCCGGCCAGACCGGGTCCCAGTTGCGCAGCCCCTCGGTGTAGTGCCACATCCGGTCGGGGTTGATCACCTGGCCGCCGGCCGTCTCGGTGACGGCGAGCATCCGGCCGTCGACGTACGCCGGCACCCCGGTGACCATCCGGGCCGGTGGGGTGCCCAGCCGCGCCGGCCAGGCCCGCCGGACCAGGTCGTGGTCGCCGCCGATGCCGCCCGAGGTGATGATCACGGCCTGCGCCGCGTACGCGAAGTCGCCGACCACCGTCCGGGAGGTGGGTCGCCCGCGCGGGGCGTCGTCGGGGGCGAGGATCGCGCCGCGCACGCCGGTGACCGCGCCGCCGCTGGTGACCAACTCGTCGACGCGGTGCCGGAACAGCAGCCGGATCCGGCCCTCCGCGGCGGCGGCGCGCACCCGCCGGGCGAACGGCTCGACCACGCCCGGGCCGGTGCCCCAGGTGACGTGGAACCGGGGCACCGAGTTGCCGTGGCCGTGCGCCGCGCCCCCGCCCCGCTCGGCCCAGCTCACCACCGGGAAGACCCGGTGCCCCATGCCGCGCAGCCAGGCGCGCTTCTCCCCGGCCGCGAAGTGCACGTACGCCTCGGCCCACCGGCGCGGCCAGTGGTCCTCCGGGCGGTCGAAGGCGGCGCTGCCGGTCCAGTCCTGCCAGGCCAGCTCGACGGAGTCCCGGATGCCCATCCGGCGCTGCTCCGGCGAGTCGACCAGGAACAGCCCGCCGAACGACCACCACGCCTGCCCGCCGAGGTTCTGCTCCGGCTCCTGGTCCAGCAGCAGCACCCGGCGGCCCGCGTCCGCGGCCTCGGCGGCGGCGACCAGGCCGGCCAGCCCGGCCCCGATCACGATCACATCGGTATCCACGGCACCGACGGTACGTAGCCGGATGCCAAAATCCTTGGTCGGGGTGTGCGCGATCCGCCACCGCCTTTATCACCGGGATGACAAAAACGGGAGGCGACGATGGCGGACACGCTGCTCGACATCGAGCCCGGCCTGGCGCACCTCGCCCCGGCGGTCGGCGCGCAGCTGCGCGGCCTGCGCGCCCCGCTGCACGAGCGGATCCTGGAGACCGTCCGCGCCGCCATGCGCGCGCAGGGCCGCTCGCTGACCGGCGGGCAGGGGCGCGGCCTGGCCCTCGGCGTGCGTACCGCGGTGGACGCGTTCGTCGACGCGGTCGCCGACCCGGCCCGCGACCTGGCCGCCACCCGGGCCGTCTTCCACGCGCTGGGCCGCACCGAATACCGGGAGGGGCACCGGGTCGACGCGCTGCGCGCCGTGCTCACCCTCGGCGGGCGGGAGATCTGGGCCTTCCTCGTCGCGCACACCACCCCCGCGGGCCCCGCCCCGGCGGACCTGTACGTGGTCGCCGGGGCGCTCTTCGGCTACGTCGACGCCCTCGCGGGCGCCGCCGCCGAGGGCTACCTGGACGAGCAGCGCGACGCCGCGCAGGACTGGGCCATCACCCGGCGGCGGCTGATCACCCTGCTCGTGCAGCCCCAACCGCCCGCCGAGGCCGCGCTGCGCGCCGCCGCCGACGCGGCCCGCTGGCCGCTGCCCCGCACGGTCGCCGTGCTCAGCGTCGACGGCGACGACGCCGAGCACCTGGGCCGCACCATCGGCGGCGGCGCGATCGCCACGGTCATCGACGACGTGGTACGCATCGTGGTGCCCGACCCGGCCACGCCCGGGCGGCTCGACCGGGCCCGGCAGGCCCTGGCGGGGCGGCGGGCCGGGCTCGGCCCGAGCGTGCCGCTCGGGCGCGCGCGGCTGTCGTACCGGATCTCCGGGCGGGCCCTGGCGCTGCGCCGCGACGGGGTGCTGCGGGCCGACCCGGTCGCCGGGGACGAGCACCCGCTCACCCTGCTGCTGCACTGGGAGCCGGGCCTGGCCGACCACCTCGCCGACGCCTGTCTCGCGCCGCTGGCCGGCCTCCGGCCGGCCGCCCGGCGGGCCCTGGCCGAGACCCTGCACGGCTGGCTGCGCCGGCAGGGGCAGGTGATCGCGGTGGCCGAGGACCTGCGCACCCACCCGCAGACCGTGCGCTACCGGATGCGCCGGCTGCGGGAACTGTTCGGCGCGACCCTCGACGACCCCGACCGGCGGCTGGTGCTCCACCTCGCGCTGCACCACCGGCTCGGCGGTCCCTGATGGCGTACCGGCGGTCCGGGATCCTCGCCGTCACGGCGGCGCCGGTGCGGACCGGTGACCGCACCCCTGCGTGCCCGGCGCGCCGAGGGCGCGGCGGCCGGCGCGTGGGCGACGGGCCGTTGCGGGGGGTCGCCACGATGGGAGCGTGATTCGCTTTCTGCTCAACCTGTTGTGGCTCGTCTTCGGTGGCGGCCTCGTCCTGGCCCTGGGCTACGGGGTGGCCGCCCTGATCTGCTTCGCACTGGTGATCACCATCCCGTTCGGGGTGGCCTCCCTCCGCCTCGCCTCGTACGCGCTGTGGCCCTTCGGCCGCACTCTCGTGCCGAAGCCCGGCGCCGGCGTCGCGTCCGGCCTGGCGAACGTGCTCTGGGTGCTGCTCGCGGGCTGGTGGCTGGCCCTGTCGCACATCCTCGCCGGCGTCGCGCTCTGCGTGACGATCATCGGCATCCCGTTCGGTGTGGCGAACTTCAAGCTCGTCCCCGCGGCGCTGTGGCCCCTCGGCCAGGAGGTCGTCGAAGCGCCGTGAGTCCGTCCGGCCCGCGCCGGACGGATGCTGGCCACGCGCCGCCACGCCTCGGCGCGGCGGAAGCCCTCACTCCCGGCCGGCGCCAACCCACCGCGGTTGTCGGACCCCGCATAGCCGAATCAGCTCACTCCCCCTACGGCATCCTAGGAGGCTGGGTAACGGGACCTGGCGGGGACACCCGAAAGGGGCTCATGAACGGGTGGGCGCGGCTAGCGTCGGCATGGTGGGCGGTCATATCGGGGTGATCGAGGCACTCAAGGCAGACCCCACCATGTCGGGCCTGCGCCGGTCCCTGGAGGCGTACTACGGGGACCCGGCCCGCGAGGCGGCGATGGACGCCTTCTACGCCGCCCTGGTCCGCCCCGGGGATTTGGTGTTCGACGTCGGCGCGCACGTCGGCGACCGGCTCGGCAGCTTCCGCCGCCTCGGCGCCCGCGTGGTCGCCGTGGAGCCCCAGCCGCTGTGCACCCGCGCCCTGCGCGCGCTGTACGCGGACGACGAACGGGTGACCGTGGTCGAGGCGGCGTGCGGGGCGCGTACCGGGCCGGTGCGGCTGCACGTGAACTCGGCGAACCCGACGATCTCCACCGCGTCCGCGGGATTCCTGCGGGCCGCGCACGGAGCCGGCGGCTGGGCGCACGAGGTCTGGGACGCCGAGATCGAGGTGGCCGGCACGACGCTGGACAGCCTGGTCGCAACGCACGGCGTACCCGCCTTCGTGAAGATCGACGTGGAGGGCTTCGAGGACGCCGTGCTGGCCGGGCTGAGCCGGCCGCTGCCGGCGCTGTCGTTCGAGTTCACCACCATCGAACGCGACCTGGCCGCGCGGTGCCTGGACCGGCTCACCGGGCTGGGCTTCACCTCGTTCACCGCGGCGCTCGGCGACGAGATGGCGTTCGCCCTGCCCGGCTGGCGGCCGGCGGACGAGGTCGCGGCGTACCTGCGGGCCCTGCCGCACGAGACCAACTCGGGCGACGTCTACGCCCGCGCCCGCCGCTGAGCCGGCTCCCACCCAGACCCCGGGCCACGCCACGACCAGAACAGGCACATCGACGCTGCTCACACCCTTGATCGACCCGGTCGGTCAGGGCCGCTTTTTTCAGGTTTCGAACTTAGCCATGTTTCGTTACCCGGCCGTTATTGACGTGACCGCCGCCACTTCGGTTGACTGCGACGGAACCGCTTCCGCAACCGGTTCCGAAACATCCCCCTCACCCCTGCGACCCGGGAGCGTCACGTGCCGATCACCATCGCCGACGTCGCCACCCGCGCCGGCGTGAGCAAGACGACGGTGTCGCGGGTGCTCAACGGCAAGGGCGAGGTGCACGTCCGCACCGCCGACCGGGTCCGCGCCGTCATCAACGCCCTGGGCTACGTGCCGAGCGCCCGCGCGGTCGGCCTGGCCCGCGGGCGTACCCGGGTGGTCGGCATGCTGGTGCCCGCCCTGACCTGGCCCTGGATGGGCGAGGTGCTCCAGGGCGCGGCCGACGTGGTCGAGGCCGAGGGCTACGGCATGCTGCTGTTCACCTGCACCCAGGGCGACGAGTCGATGCGGCGGTTCGCCTCCCAGGTCTCCGCGAAGTCCTTCGACGGCCTGCTGGTGGTCGAGCCGGAGGGCACCCTCGACTACATCACCGAGCTGCACGAGCGCGGCCTGCCCGTCATCCTCATCGACGACCGCGGCCACCAGCCGGGCTTCCCGTCGGTGCGGACCACCAACGAGTCCGGCGCGCGGGCCGCCGCCGAGCACCTGCTGGCGCACGGCCGGAAGCGGCCGCTGGTCGTCACCGGCCTGCGCCGCTTCGGCTGCACCCGGGAACGGCTCGCCGGTTTCGCGGGCGGCTACGCCGACGCGGGCCTGCCCATCGACCCCGCCCTCGTCGTGGAGGGCGACTTCACCTTCGAGTGCGGGCGGGCCGCCGTGGAAGGCCTGCTCGCCGACGGCGTGCCGTTCGACGCCGTCTTCGCCCACAACGACCTCTCCGCCGCCGGGGCGCTCCAGGCGCTGCGGGACGCCGGCCGGCGGGTCCCGGAGGACGTGGCGGTGGTGGGCTTCGACGACCTGCCGTTGGCCGGGCACACCCACCCGCCGCTGAGCTCGGTCCGCCAGCCGTTGCGGGAGATGGGTGCGGTCGCCGCCCGTACCCTCATCGCCCACCTCGCCGGCACGCCGCTGCCCCACGCACCAACCGTCATCCCCACCAGCTTCACCGTCCGCGCCTCGACCGGCATCACCTGACCTCGCCACCGATGTAGCTCCACCCGGACCGGCGGGCGTCCCGTCCGCCGGTGGTAACACCGCACACCCTCCATCCATCACATCCCGCTCCAGGACTGCGGGAGCACCGAGGGAGACCTCCATGAGAAGAAGGCAACTCCTCGCCGTCGCGCTGGCCGGCGCGATGGCCACCGGCGTCGCCGCGTGCGGCGACAGCCCGAACGCCAACAAGAAGAACGGCCAGGCGGCCACGGTGCTCAACGTGGGCATGCCGAACGGGCCGCAGGCCGAGAACAACAACCCGTTCCTCACCACGTCCGCCGCCGCGTCGCTGGGCTACCGCTGGCAGATCTACGAGCCGCTGATGATGTGGAACCCGGTGAAGCCGGCCGACCCGTTCAAGCCGTGGCTGGCCACCAAGGCCGAGTGGTCGTCGGACTACACCTCGGTGAAGGTCACCATCCGGGACAACGCCACCTGGTCCGACGGGCAGAAGGTCACCGCCGAGGACGTCGCCTTCACCTACAACCTCGTGAAGAAGTACCCGGCGCTGAACGACCAGGGCGTGCCCTACACGGACGCCACGGCCAGCGGCAACGAGGTCACCATCAAGATGGCGAGCCCGCAGTTCGTCAACCAGCAGAAGGTGCTGTGGCGGGTGCCGATCGTGCCCAAGCACATCTGGGAGAAGATCAGCGACCCGACCACCGACACCGTCAAGCAGCCGGTCGGCAGCGGCCCGTACACCCTGAAGTCCTTCACCCCGGCCAGCATGACGCTGTCGGTGCGCGACAAGGGCTACTGGCAGGACCTGCCGAAGGTCAAGGAGCTGCGCTACACCTCCTACACGGACAACAGCGCGCAGACCACCGCCCTGGCCAACGGCGAGTCGGAGTGGAGCTTCGTCTTCATCCCCAACTACCAGGCCGTCTTCGTGGCCAAGGACCAGGAGCACCACAAGGTGTGGGCCCCGGCGATCCTGGGCATCCACGGCCTCTACCTCAACACGACGAAGAAGCCGTTCGACGACCCGGCGCTGCGCCGCGCCATGAACATGGTCATCGACCGCGCCGACATCTTCACCACGGCCGAGGCCGGCTACTTCCACCCGCAGGTGAAGAGCGTCACAGGCCTGCCCAGCCCGGCCGGTGACTCGTTCGTCGCGCCCGAGTTCAAGGGCCAGGAGCACAAGGTCGACGTCGAGGGCGCCAAGGCGCTGCTCACCGGCGCCGGCTACAAGCTCGAGGGCAACACCCTCAAGGACAAGACCGGCAAGGCCGTCACGCTGAAGCTGACCGACCCGGCCGGCTGGTCGGACTACCAGACCAGCCTGGAGATCGTGAAGGACAACCTGTCGAAGATTGGCATCACCGCCACCGTCGACAAGGCCAACCAGGACGCCTGGTTCCGCAACGTCGAGCAGGGCAACTTCGAGGCGACCTTCCGGTGGACCGAGGGCGGCGCCACGCCGTACGACATCTACCGCACCATCATGGACGGCCGGCAGCTCAAGCCGATCGGCACCGCCTCCCCCGCCGGCAACTTCGGCCGCTTCAACAACAAGGAGGCGACCGACGCCCTGGTCGCCTACGCCAACGCGACCGACGAGGCCGCGCGCACCACCGCCATGAACACGCTGCAGAAGATCTTCGTCGACCAGATGCCGATGATCCCGGTCGGCGCGGACAACATCGGCGGCGCGTACAGCACGAAGAACTGGACCGGCTGGCCGGACGACTCGAACCCGTACGGCGCCATGCAGCCCACCCAGCCCAACGCGCTGGACGTGGTCCTGCACCTCAAGCCGGCCAACGGCTGACCTCGCCAACCGCCTCCCCGGCCGGCTCGCGGCCGGCCGGGGAGGCGCACCCCACGCTCAGACAGGAACTCGGCATGACGTTGAGCGAGAGCGCGGCGGCGCCGGCCGACGAGGTGGTGCTGGAGGCCGTCGGCCTGACCAAGCACTTCCCCGTCCGCAGGCGGCTGCGTGACCTCTTCTCCCGGACGCCGGCCGTCGTGCACGCCGTCGACGACGTATCGATCGCGCTGCGTCGCGGCCGGGTGACCGCGCTGGTCGGGGAGTCCGGCTCCGGCAAGTCCACGGTGGCCCGGCTGCTGGCCCAGATCTACCCCCGCACGGCCGGCGACCTCCGCCTGCACGGCACGTCGACCAGGGTGCGCGGCGGCCGGCCGTTCCGGTCGTACGTGCGGCGGGTCCAACTGATCCTTCAGGACCCGTTCGCCTCGTTGAACCCGGTGCACACCGTCCGCTACCACCTCACCCGGTCGCTGCGGATCCACGGCAACGCCGGGCGCGGCGCCGAGGACCTGGACCGGGCCCTCGCCAAGCTGCTCACCCGGGTCAGCCTCACCCCGCCCGAGCGCTACCTGGACGCCTTCCCGCACGAGCTCTCCGGCGGCCAGCGGCAGCGCGTCGCCATCGCCCGGGCGCTCGGGGCCGACCCGGAGGTGCTCCTGGCCGACGAGCCGGTCTCCATGCTCGACGTCTCGATCCGCCTCGGCGTGCTCAACCTCCTGCAGGACCTCAAGGACCGGCTGAACATCGCCATCCTCTACATCACGCACGACATCGCCTCGGCCCGGTACTTCGCCGACGAGACGATCGTCATGTACGCCGGCCGGATGGTCGAGGGCGGCGACAGCGAAACCGTCACCCAGAACCCGGCCCACCCGTACACCCGGCTGCTCACCGACTCGGCGCCGGACCCGGAGCGGATCACCGGCGGCGGGGCCGCCGTCGACGCGGCCGCCGGGAAGGACCGCGGCCAGGGCGAGCCGCCGAGCCTGATCGCCCCGCCCACCGGCTGCCGGTTCCACCCCCGGTGCCCGCACGCCATGCGGCGCTGCACGGTGGACCTGCCACCGCCGCTGACCATCGGCGACCGGCCCGACCACTGGGCGGCCTGCTGGCTGTACGACCCGGACACCGTGGCCGCCGACGCCCCCGGCTCGGCCGCGCCCGACGCCGACCCGGCCGTGCCACCGCCCCCGGCGGCGGCCGACCGGACGGACACCGCCACCCTGGGGGAGCCACGATGAGATTCCTCCTGCAGCGCACGGCCTTCTACCTGTTCACGGCGTGGGCGGCCATCACCCTCAACTTCTTCATCCCGCGGCTGGTGCCCGGTGACCCGGTGCAGTCGCTCATCTCGCGCAACCAGGGCCGGATCAGCGCGGACGCCATCGAGTCGCTGCGCGTGCTGTTCGGGCTGGACGCGCACGAGAACATCTGGCAGCAGTACCTCGACTACTGGCGGCAGCTGCTCCACGGTGACCTGGGGTTGTCGTTCACCTTCTTCCCCACGCCGGTGGCCACGGTGATCGGCGACAGCCTGCCGTGGACGGTCGGCCTGGTCGGCATCACCACGATCATCAGCTTCCTCGTCGGCACCGGGCTCGGCGTCGGCGCCGGCTGGCGGCGCGGCTCCTGGGTCGACGGGCTGCTGCCGGCCACGACGTTCCTGTCCTCGATCCCGTACTTCTGGCTGGGTCTCGTCGCCATCGCCGTGTTCACCGGGCCGGGCAGCTTCTTCCCGTCCTCCGGCGGCTACGAGGCGGGCCTCGTGCCGGCGTTCGACGGCTACTTCATCCCGAGCGCGATCAAGCACAGCGTCCTGCCCGCCGCCACCATCCTGGTCTCCTCGATGAGCGGGTGGATCCTGAGCATGCGCAACATGATGGTGACCGTCTCCTCGGAGGACTACATCACCGTCGCCCACGCGAAGGGCCTGTCGGAGCGCCGGGTGGCCCTGAGCTACGCGGCCCGCAACGCGCTGCTGCCGAACGTCTCGGGCTTCGCGCTGTCGCTCGGGTTCATCGTCGGCGGCACGCTGCTCGTCGAGATCGTGTTCTCCTACCCGGGCCTCGGCTACCAGCTCTTCCAGGCGGTCGGCTACAAGGACTACCCGCTGATGCAGGGGATCTTCCTGATCATCACGATCTCCGTGCTGGTGGCGAACCTGCTCGCCGACGTCGCGTACCTGCTTCTCGACCCGCGGACCCGAAAGAGCTGAGCGATGACCATCTCACCGTCGAGCATCGAGCAGGTCATCCCCGGTCAGGGTGCGATGGCCCAGCCCTCGGCCGCGCCGGGCCGCGCCAAGCGGCGCCGGTTCCGGTTCGTCGCCAACGCCAAGGCCGCCACCGGCCTGACCATCCTGGCCGTCTACTGCCTGTTCGCGGTCATCGGGCCCTGGGTGGCGCCGTACAACCCGGACGCGCGCAGCGCCGACGTGCTCCAGGCGCCGTCGACCCGGCACTGGTTCGGCACCACCCACCTCGGTCAGGACATCTTCAGCCAGATCCTGGTCGGCGCGCGCAGCGTCATGGTGGTGGGCCTGCTCGCCGGCGTGCTGGCGACGATCCTGTCCATCCTCATCGGCGTGACGGCCGGCTACATCGGCGGAGCGGCCGACGAGGGCCTGTCGGCGCTGTCCAACGTGTTCCTGGTCATCCCCGCGCTGCCGCTGATCATCATCGTGACGTCGATCGTCGAGCAGGCCAGCGACACGCTCGTGGCGCTCATCATCGGCCTCACCTCGTGGGCGTGGGGGGCGCGGGTGCTGCGCGCCCAGACACTGTCGCTGCGGCGCCGTGACTACGTCGAGGCGGCCCGGGCCACCGGCGAGCGGACCTGGCGCATCATCCTGTTCGAGATCCTGCCCAACCTCACCGCGATCATCGCGTCCGGCTTCGTCGGCACGGTCATCTTCGCGGTCATGTCGGAGATCACGCTGGCCTTCATCGGCATCTCGTCGATCTCGTCGTGGAACTGGGGCACCATCCTGTTCTGGGCGCAGGGCCAGCAGGCCCTCGCGCAGGGCGCCTGGTGGTGGTTCGTCCCGGCCGGGCTGGCCATCGCGCTGCTCGGCACCGCCCTCGCCCTGATCAACTTCGGCATCGACGAGTTCGTCAGCCCCCGGCTGCGCAGCGCCGGCAAGACCCGGATCCGTACCGCCGACGGTCGCAGCGTGCGGATGCGGGTCGGCTTCACCCCCGTGCTGGCCCCGACCCCGCGTACGGTGCCGGTCCCCCGAGAGGAGGTCACACCGTGAGCGCGAGGAGTGCAGCGAAGCGGAGCCCCGCAGTCGCGAACGAAGGAGGGCTCAAGCGAGCGCGAGGAGTGCAGCGAAGCGGAGCCCCGCAGTCGCGAACGAAGGAGAGCTCAAGCGAGCGCGAGGAGTGCAGCGAAGCGGAGCCCCGCAGTCGCGAACGAAGGGAGGCTCAAGTGAGTGATCCGGTGCTGGAGATCCGCGGGCTGCGGGTCGACTACGGGCTCGGCGACGCGGCGGTGCACGCCGTACGCGATGTGGACCTGACCCTGCACCGCGGTGAGGTGCTGGGGCTGGCCGGCGAGAGCGGCAGCGGCAAGTCCACGCTGGCGTACGGGCTGACCCGGCTGCTGCCGCCGCCCGGCGTGGTCAGCGGCGGCCAGGTGATCTACCACCCGGCCGACGGCCCGCCGGTCGACGTGCTGACCCTCAGCCCGGCGCAGCTGCGCAGGTTCCGCTGGGCGGAGACCTCGATCGTCTTCCAGGGCGCCATGAACTCGCTGAACCCGGTGCACAAGGTCTCCACCCAGCTCCTCGACGTGATCAAGGCGCACGAGCCGACGAGCACGGCGGCGGGCCGGCTGGCCCGGGCCCGGGACCTGCTCCGCCTGGTCGGCATCGCCGCCGACCGGCTGGACAGCTACCCGCACCAGCTCTCCGGCGGCATGCGGCAGCGCGTGATGATCGCCATGGCGCTGGCGCTGGAGCCGCAGGTGGTCATCATGGACGAGCCGACCACCGCGCTGGACGTCGTGATGCAGCGGCAGATCCTCGGCCAGCTCGCCGAGCTGCGGGAACGCCTCGGCTTCGCGGTGCTGTTCATCACCCACGACCTGTCGCTGCTTGTCGAGTTCTCCGACCGGATCGCCATCATGTACGGCGGCCGGATCGTCGAGGAGGCACCCGCCGCCCAGCTGTACCGGCAGGCGCTGCACCCGTACACCGAGGGGTTGCTGCACTCCTTCCCGGCGCTGCGCGGACCGCGCCGGGAGCTGACCGGCATCCCCGGCTCCCCGCCGGACCTGCGGGCCATGCCGGCCGGCTGCGCGTTCCATCCGCGCTGTCCGAAAGCCTTCGACCCGTGCGACAAGAAGGTGCCGGCCCTGGGCGCCGCCGAACCGGGCCGGGACGTCGCCTGCTGGCTGCACCCGGTCGCCGCCGCGGCCCCCCGCTGACCCCCGCTCCCGTCCGACCGAACGACCCGCTACCGCGAGGAGAACCATGGACACCCACCTCACCCAACCCGCCGCCACCGACGGCTCCAGGTCGTCGCGCGGCGACAGACGCGCCGAGCTGGAGTCGTCGCAAGGGCAGGCCGACCCGATCGACACCCTTCCGCCGACCTTCCGGTGGGGGGTGGCGACCTCGTCGTACCAGATCGAGGGTGCGGTGGCCGAGGACGGCCGGACGCCGTCGATCTGGGACACCTTCTGCCGCGTCCCCGGCGCGGTGGCCAACGGCGACCACGGCGACGTGGCCTGCGACCACTACCACCGGATGCCGCAGGACGTCGCGCTCATCGCCGACCTGGGCCTGGACACCTACCGCTTCTCGGTGGCGTGGCCGCGGGTGCAGCCGGGCGGGCGCGGGCCGGCGAACCCGGCCGGGCTGGCCTTCTACGACCGCCTCGTGGACGAGCTGCTGGGCCGCGGGGTCGACCCGTGGGTGACGCTCTACCACTGGGACCTGCCGCAGGAGCTGGAGGACGCGGGCGGCTGGCCGAACCGGGACACCGCCCACCGGTTCGCCGACTACGCGGAGCTGGTCTTCGCCGCGCTCGGCGACCGGGTGAAGACGTGGACCACGCTCAACGAGCCGTGGTGCTCGGCCATGCTCGGGTACGCGTACGGCAACCACGCCCCGGGCCGGCGGAACCTGGGCGACGGGATCGCCGCCGCCCACCACCTGCTGCTCGGGCACGGGCTGGCGGCGCAGCGGCTGCGGGCCGCGGCGGCCACCCCGATCGAGCTGGGCCTGACCGTCAACCTGTCCACCGCCGACCCGGCCACCGACAGCGCGGCCGACCGGGACGCGGCGCGGGCCGCCGACGGGTTGGGCAACCGGCTCTACCTCGACCCGGTGCTCCGCGGCACCTACCCGGAGGACGTGGTGGCCGACCTGGCCGCCGAGGGCGTGCGCATCCCGGTGCAGGAGGGCGACCTGGAGGTCATCTCGTCGCCGATCGACGTGCTCGGGGTGAACTTCTACTTCGGGCAGGTGCACTCCGGGGTGGACGAGCAGGGCCGCGAGCGGGACGACGACGGCCGGCCGGTGCGCCGGGTGATCCGCCGGGACCTGCCGCGCACCGCGATGGACTGGGAGATCGTGCCGGACTCGTTCACCGAGCTGCTGGTCCGGCTGCACCGGGACTACCCGGGCGTGCCCATGGTGATCACCGAGAACGGGGCGGCCTTCGACGACAAGCCGGACGCCGACGGGTTCGTGGCCGACGACGACCGGGTGGCGTACCTGACCGAGCACCTGCGGGCGGTGGCCCGGGCCCGGCAGGCCGGCGCGGACGTGCGCGGCTACTTCGCCTGGTCGCTGCTGGACAACTTCGAGTGGGCGTACGGCTACGACAAGCGGTTCGGCATCGTGCGGGTGGACTACGACACCCAGCGGCGCACGCCGAAGCGCAGCGCGCACTGGTACCGCGACACCATCCGGCGGGTGCGCGGGGAGCACTGAACCGGCGGCTCGGGGCGGCTGCCCGGGATCCCTCCCGGGCGGCCGCTCCGCCGTGCCCGGGCACCCGCCCGGGCGCTTATTTCATGCCTTGACATAAGCAGGTGTGAGGGGTTTTCTCATTCGCGGATGTCGATTTATCCGGAAGGAGCATCCGTGTCCCCCACCACCGTTCCCCGACTCGCCGGCCGCGCCGCCCTGGCGCTCTGCCTCACCGCCGGCGCGCTCGCCCTGGCCCCGCCGCCGGCCGCGCAGGCCGCCGGCGAGACCGTCAACCTGTGGCTGACCACCACCTCCGACTCCGGCGGGCGGACGGTCACCCGGGGCCTGCAACAGCAGAGCCCCCTGGCCTTCACCGCCACCAGCCCGGCCGCCACGCACACGATCACCATCGACGAGAACACCCGCTACCAGCCGTTCGACGGCGCCGGGGCGTCCATCACCGACACCACCGCGTACCTGCTGCGCGGCGGTCCGGTCAGCGCCGCCACGCGGGACGAGGTGATGCGCAAGCTGTTCAGCCCCACCGACGGCATCGGCCTGTCCTTCGTGCGCAACCCGATCGGCGCCTCCGACCTGTCCCGGCCCGGCAACGTCTCGCTCGACGACACCTGCTGCGACCTGAACGACTTCGGCGCGAACGGGTACGACACCAACGTCGAACTGCTCACCGCGCAGGCCCGGCAGCTCAACCCTTCGCTGCGGGTCATGGTCGTGCCGTGGAGCGCGCCCGGCTGGATGAAGGACAACGGCCGGATGGACCAGATGGGCTGGCTCAAGTGGGAGTACTACGCCACCTACGCCCAGTACTTCGTGAAGACCATCCAGGCGTACGCGGCCCGGGGCGTGAAGGTCGACTACCTCTCGGTGCAGAACGAGCCGAACTGCTGCCAGTCCGGCAACCCCACGGCCATGGACTACCCGGGGATGAGCTGGAACTCCTCCGGCCTCGTGGAGCTGACCAAGAACTTCGTCTACCCGGCGTTCCGCGCCGCCGGCATCACCACGAAGGTGCTGGTGCACGACTGGAACTACGGCGACTACGGCACCATCGGCGCGGGGCTGCTCGCCGACGGCGCGGTGCGCACCGACCCGCTCTTCGGCGGCATCGCCTGGCACGGCTACTGGGGTGACCCGGCGGTCGGCACCCAGGTGCACGGCCAGTACCCGGCCGTGCCGCAGTTCAGCACCGAGCACTCCGGCGGCACCTGGATCGGCAACCAGCACAACGAGGACATGGCCGACATCGTGAACTACGCCCGGAACTGGAGCCGGAGCGTGGTGAAGTGGAGCCTCGCCGTCAACCAGTTCATGGGCCCGCACAACGGCGGCTGCGGCACCTGCACCGGCCTCATCACCGTGCAGGAGGGCGGCGTCCGCGCCGGCCAGGTCGACTACACGATCGAGTACTACACCACCGGGCACCTCACGAAGTTCGTCCGGCCCGGCGCCGTCCGCATCGACTCCACCGCCAACGGCACGGTGCAGAACGTCGCGTACCGGAACCCGGACGGGACCAAGGCGCTGCTCGCGCACAACGGCGGCGGCTCCGCCCAGTCGGTCAAGGTGGTCTGGGGCGGGCAGTCCTTCACCTACACCCTGCCGGCCCGCACCACCGCCACGTTCACCTGGGCCGGCGCCCAGTCCGGCGGCGGCGGAGGTGGCACCTCGACCGGCCCGATCACCGGCCTCGGCGGCAAGTGCCTCGACGTCACCGACAACAACAGCGCCGACGGCACGCCGGCGCAGATCTGGAGCTGTACCGGCGGCGCCAACCAGCAGTGGACCCGGGCCGCCGACGGCACCATCCGGGCGCTGGGCAAGTGCCTCGACGTGGCCGGCGGCGGCACCGCCGACGGCACGAAGGTGCAGCTGTGGACCTGCAACGGCAGCGCCGCGCAGCGGTGGACCTGGACGGCCGGGCGGGACCTGGTGAACCCGCAGGCCGACAAGTGCCTGGACGTCACCGGCAACACCTCCGCCGACGGCACGAAGACGCAGATCTGGAGTTGCACGGGCGCGGTCAACCAGAAGTGGACGCTCCCGTCCTGAGCCGGGGCCGGGCCGGCGGCGCCCCCGCCGCCGGCCCGGTTGCTCAGCGGGTGCGCGACCGGGGCCGCCGCGCCGGCCGCGCGGGCGCCGGCACCAGCCGGGCGGCCGGTTCGCGCGGCACCCCGCCGTCGCGCAGCAGCCGGGCCATCGGCAGGGTGGCCGCGCCCATCGCGACCGCGTCCGGTCCGAGCCGGCACAGCTCGATCGAGGTCTGGGCGTACGGCTGGCGCAGCGCGTGCCGCGCGGTGGCCTCGCGGATCTGCGGCAGGTACCGCTCGCCCAGGGCCAGGCCGGCCCAGCCGCCCAGCACCACCCGCTCGGGGTTGAACAGGTTCACCAGGTTCGCCACCCCGGCGCCGAGGTAGCCCACCGTCTCGTCGAGCACCTTCGCGGCGGTGCGGCTGCTGGCGCGCAGCAGCTCGCCGAAGGCGCTCTCCTCGTCGCCACCGGCCGCCGGGCGACCCCGGTTGGCCTGCCGGAACCGGTCGAGCACCCCTTCCGCCCCGACGTACGCCTCCAGGCAGCCGAGGTTGCCGCAGCGGCAGCGGCGTCCCCCGTACACGATGGTGGTGTGCCCCCACTCGCCGGCGCTGCTGTGCGCGCCGCGGTAGCCCACGCCGTCGGCGACCACGCAGGCCCCGACGCCGGAGCCGACCAGGGCGACGACCGCGTGCCGGACGCCGCGGCCGGCCCCGAACCACATCTCGGCCTGGCCGAGGGTCTTCGCGCCGTTGTCGATGTGCACGGGGATGTCCGTGCCGGCGCGGAGCATGGCGCCGAGCGGGACGCCGTCCCAGCCGAGGGTCTGCGCGTGCACGACCGCGTCGGCGGCACGCTCGACGGTGCCGGAGACGGCGACGCCGAAGCCGAGCACCGCCTTCGGGTCGACGCCGGCCTGCTCGACGACCGCGCCGAGGCCGTGCAGCAGGTGGTCGGTGACCTGCCGGGGGTCGGGCTCGGCGCCGGCGATCGGGTACTCCGCCTTGGCCAGGGCGGTCATCGCCAGGTCGAACAGTTCGACCTGCACGCGGGTCTCGCCGACGTCGGCGCCGACCAGGTAGCCGTAGGCGGGCGCGACGCGCAGCAGGACCCGGGGGCGGCCGCCGTCGGACTCGACCGAGCCGGCCTCCTCGACCAGGCCCTCGGCGATCATCTCGCCGACCAGGTTGCTCACGCTGGCCAGGCTGAGCGCGGTGGACTGCCCCAGCTCGTGCCGGCTCAGCGGGCCGTCCAGCCAGATCCGGGTGAGCAGGACCGACCGGTTGGCACGTCGCATGTCGCGCACGGTGGTGCGTCTGGCGTCCATGTCCGCCTACCTTCCCTGTCACCACCCGCGGCGGCTCACCCCGGATACGTCACCCAAGGTTAATGCGATGAACCAAGCAGTGAAGGAGGCGGGCCGCCCGCCCGCCACGCCCCGGGTTCCGCGTTCGGCCGGTGAGCGCGGTGGGCGTCGGATAGCTTGGGCCCACGGGGCGCGCCGCGAAGATCGAGAAGGCCAGCTGTGACGGATGGCAGACACCGGCCGATAACGCGGGCCACGATGCCGGGATCCCGATCGGATCTGCTGGAGCTGTTCTTCGATCTCGCCCTCGTCGCCAGCCTGACCCTGGCGTCGGACAAGATGGCGACCGGGGGCTGGACGGGGATGGCGCAGGCCCTGCTGACCCTGTCGACGCTGTGGGCGGTCTGGGTGACGACCACCTCGTTCACCGATCTCTACAGCCCGCAGGAGCGCCGCATCCAGCTGGTGGTGCTCTGCATCATGTTCGGCGGCATGCTGATGTCGGCCGCGCTGCCGACCGCGTTCGGCAGCCACGGCCTGATCTTCGGCGGCACCTGGGCCGCCATCAACTGGATCCGGGCCCTGGTGCTCATTCCCGCCCTGCGCGGCCGTCCCGAGCGGGAGCGGCCGGTCCGGGTCCTGTTCTGGACGACCGTCTCGGGCTGCCTGTGGATCGCCGGGGGCCTGGTCGCCCACCCCACCGCCCGCTTCGCGGTGTGGCTGGCCGCGCTGGCCGTCGACTACGTCGCGTTCGGCCTCCGGTTCCCGATCCCGGGACGGCCCCCGCTGCCCCAGTACACCGTGGTCCCGGAGCACCTGGCCGAGCGGTACCAGCAGATCTACGTCCTCACCCTGGGCGAGCTGATCCTCGTCACGGTCCTCGCCCTGAGCCACAATCCGTTCAGCCTGGACCGCCTCAGCGCCTTCGCCACGGCGTTCGTCGCGGCCGTGCTGCTGTGGTGGAGCTACGCGCGCGGCGCCGGCGCCCGGCTGCGCGGTGCGATCGAGAGCTCGCCGCACCGCCACCGGCTGGTGCAGACCAACCCGTACGCCCACTGGCTCATGGTGGTCGGCGTGGTGGGCCTCGCGGCCGGCTTCAGCCGGGTCATCGCGCACCCCGACGCGCGGCCGGAGACGAACCAGGCCGCGCTCGTGCTGGGCGGGGTCGCGCTGTTCCTGGTCGGCCGGGCCACCCTCGACCACGAGGTTCTCGGGCGCATCCCGCGCTCCCACGTGCTCGGCGCCCTCGCCGCCATCGCTGTCCTGCCGGCGGCCCCACGCCTGCCCAACCTGGCCCTGAGCCTCCTCGCCGCCCTCGTCCTGTTCGGCGTCGCCGCGGCCGAGTTCGTCCGCCGGCAGCACGAGGGCGCGCCGGCGACGTCCTGAGCCGGCCGGGCATTTACATTTAACAAAGTTAATTGATAACCTCCGGCGCATCGATGAGGAGGTATGTCATGCGACTTCGACGCGGGCTGACCGCACTGCTCGGCGGCGCCGCCCTGCTCGCCGCCACCGCCGCCCTGCCGGCGGCCACCGGGATCGCCGCCACCGCCGGCGAGACCGCGCTGGTGGCCTGCACCGGCGTCCCGGCCTGGGCCGAGGGGGTGAGCTGGAGCGCGGGCAGCCGCGCCACCTACGCCGGCCGGCTCTACCAGGCGCTGGTCACCCACACCCCGCCGGCCGGCGCCGGCTGGACCCCGCCGGCCACCCCGGCGCTCTGGTCCGATCTCGGCGCCTGCGGCGGCGGCACCCCGACCCCCAGCCCCACCACCAAGCCGCCCTCCCCCACCCCCACCCCCACGTCGTCCCCGTCGCCCACCGCGACGCCGACGCCCACCCCCACCACGCCGCCGCCCGGCGGCACCACCTGCGCGCTGAAGTCCCGGCCCACCGGCAAGGTGCTCCAGGGCTACTGGGAGAACTGGGACGGCGCGGCCAACGGCGTGCACCCCGGCATGGGGTGGATCCCGGTCACCGACACCCGGATCACCGCCCACGGCTACAACGTGATCACCGCCGCGTTCCCGGTGATCCGCGCCGACGGCACGGTGCTCTGGGAGAACGGCATGGACGCCGGCGTGAAGGTGCCCACCCCCGCCGAGGTGTGCCAGGCCAAGGCCGCCGGGCTCACCGTCCTGCTGTCGATCGGCGGTGCGACCGCCGGCATCGACCTCGGCTCCAGCGCGGTCGCCGACCGGTTCGTCGCCACCGTCGTGCCGATCCTCAAGCGGTACAACTTCGACGGCATCGACATCGACATCGAGACCGGGCTGACCGGCAGCGGCAGCATCAACCAGCTCTCCACCTCGCAGGCCAACCTCGTGCGGATCATCGACGGGGTGCTGGCCCAGATGCCCGCCGGTTTCGGGCTCACCATGGCACCGGAGACCGCGTACGTCACCGGCGGCAGCGTCACCTACGGCTCGATCTGGGGCGCCTACCTGCCCATCGTCAAGCGGTACGCCGACAACGGCCGGCTCTGGTGGTTGAACATGCAGTACTACAACGGCTCGATGTACGGCTGCGCCGGCGACTCGTACCCGGCCGGGACCGTGCAAGGCTTCGTCGTCCAGACCGACTGCCTCAACACCGGCCTGGTCGTGCAGGGCACCACCATCCGCGTCCCGTACGACAAGCAGGTCCCCGGGCTGCCCGCCCAGACCGGGGCCGGCGGCGGCTACCTGAGCCCGGCGCTGGTGGCGCAGGCGTGGAACACCTACCGGGGCGGCCTCAAGGGGCTCATGACCTGGTCGGTCAACTGGGACGGGTCGAAGGGCTGGACCTTCGGCGACAACGTCAAGGCACTCCAGGGCCGCTGAGGCCGCGCGGGGCCCCGCAGGCGCGCGGGGCCCCGCGTCGGGTGCGGGCACCGTGCACGATCGGGCGCGCACCCCGAGGCCGCTGGGCTAACCTCTGACCGAGGGCCGCGGGTCTCCCCCAACGCCCCGAGCCGCTCTTCGCACGCTCCCGCCCGCCGCCGACCGGCGGGCCGGTGGCCGGCTCCCCCGCGGCGGTCTCCGCCGACGGTCCGCCTCCACCCCGCCGTCCCGGCACGGCGACCCGTACGCGCCGTCCCCGCCCCGCGGCCGGTCGACGCCCGGATCGCCGCCGCGGACGGGCCGGGGGTCACCGCACGTGCGAGGGCACAGATGACAGTTCGACCTCCGGGCCCGCCCGGGCGGTCCGCCGACTTCCGGCTGCTCGTCGCCGGCCAGACGGCCACCCAACTGGGCACCGACGTCACGGCGATCGCGTTCCCGCTGATCGCCGTGCTGCTCCTGCACGCCACACCCGTGCAGCTCGGTGTCCTGGTGGCCGTGCAGAACGGCGCGTTCCTGCTGCTCGGGGTGCCGGCCGGCGTCTGGTTGGACCGCCGCCGGCTCCGGCCGGTGCTGATCATGACCGACCTGGTCCGCTGCGCGGCGCTCGTGACAGTCACCGTGACGGCCGCGCTGGGCCGGCTCACCCTGCCGCTACTGATCGCGGCGGCCGCGGTCATGGCCGTCATGCGGGTGCTGTTCGACATCGGCCACCAGTCATACCTGCCGAAGCTCCTCCACCGGGCGGACCTGCTGCGGGGCAACTGCACGCTGGAGACCGTCCGCTCCTCCGGGCAGGTCGCCGGCCCCAGCCTCGGCGGCTGGCTCACCCAGCTGGTGGGCGCGACGAACACCCTGCTGGTCGACGCGGTGAGCTTCCTGGTCAGTGCCGTGTGCCTGGCCCGGATCCGGGCCCCGGAGCCGGCGCCCCGGCGTCCCGCCGCGGTGGGCACGGCGCACGAGGCCCGGGAGGGCCTGGCCTACGTCCTCAAGGATCCCGTGCTGCGCGCCATCGCGGCCACGAGCGGCCTGGTCAACCTGCTGTTCACCGCCGCCACCGCCCTGATCATCCTGTTCCTGGTCGACACCGTGGGTGTCACCCCCGGCGCCGTCGGCGTGCTGCTGTCCGCCGCCCCCGCCGCGGCACTGCTGGGCGCCGTCACGGCGGGCCGGCTCGCCCGTCGCATCGGCCTGGCCCGCGCCATCTGGCTGGCCCCCGTGGCCAGCAGTCCGTTCAACCTGCTGGTCCCCCTGACCGGCCGCGGCTGGGGCCTGGCCTTCTTCGTCGTCGGCCTCCTCGGCAGCGGCATCGGCCAGATCGTCTACGGCATCGCGCAGACCACCTACCGGCAGGCCACCGTGCCCACGCGACTCCAGTGCCGGGTCAACGCCACCATGCGGTTCCTGGTCATGGGCGCGCTGCCGCTCGGCGGCCTGCTCGGCGGCGCGCTCGGGGAGGTCATCGGCGTCCGCTCGACCCTGCTGGTCATCGGCGCCGGCCTCACCCTCGCGCCCGTCCCGCTCCTGCTGTCGCCGCTGCGGCACGCGCGCCACGTGCACGACCTGGCAGCGCGGACGGTTCCGGCCGGCCCGCCGGCGGCGGCCCCGGCCCGGACGGCCCCCATCACCGCCGCCGGCCGTCGGCGCGCCCGCCGGGCGAACCTCGGCGCGTCCGGATCGGGCACCACCTGCCGGGCGCGCGGGACGGAGCGGCCGAGCCCGGGCCCCACGGGCCACGGTGCCCTGGGACGGCGGGGCCCGGGAGGACCACCGCACCTGCGGCGACCGCTGACCCACCGGGGAGGCGGCGGACGCGAGCCCGGAGACCGGCCGTCGTGAACCTCCAGCGGCGACGGCCACGCCGGTCGCCCCCGGGGCGCGACCTGACCCCTCGCGAGGTGGGACGGCACGCCTTCGGGACCGCCAACTTCAGCGCCGGGGAGGGTGATCATTGGCCTATGCTCGCCGCCATGATCGGACGCTTGCCCGCATCGGTGGCCCTCCTCGCCGTCCTCGCCTCAACCGCCGCCTGTGCCCCGGCTCCGGCCACAGGTGAGTCGACGCCGACAGCGTCCGCGCCGCCCCTGGTCGCTCCCTCGCCCACCGACGGCGGCACCGCCCAGGCGCTCCGGGACCGGTACGCCGCCACCGGAAGTCTGATCGGGCTGGCCGAGGATCCGGCCTACCGGGACGAGAAGCTCGACTCGGACGGGGTGGCCTGCGGCCGGCCACTGCCGCTGCTGGACCGGCGTTTGGCCGCGGTGGCGCACGTCTTCGGCACCCCGGACGGCACCGCGCCCGAGGAGTTCGTCGAGGTCACCCAGGAGACCGTGGTCTACCCGACCGAAGCGGTGGCGGCCGAGGCCGTACGCCGGCTCTTCGACCTCTTCGAGACGTGCGACCGGGACGTGGAGGCAGGCCAGGTGACCGACGGGCACGCCGCCGCCGAGCTGCAGGCCGGGACCGGCGTGCCCGGCCGGGCGGTGAGCGCCACCATGACACTCCCCGACGGGACGCAGTTCCCCCACCGCTACGGCTGCGTGCGCCACACCCGGGTCGTGCAGTGCATCGCCGTCTGGACCCGCTCCACAGGAGATACCTCGACGTGGTTCGAGAAGGCGATCATCGCCACCGGGCAGGGCCTGCGCGCGTGAGGGCGTCCCTGCGGCGCACCACGGGCTCGCCTCGCGCCCGCGGGGCCGGCGCGTCGACCGGGTGCACCACCCGGTCGTCGCCGCGGCGCCCTGGCTGCTGGCCGGAGGGGTCGCCTCCCTGGCCGTCCGGCGGGTCCTCGGACGCGGACGCCGGTAGGGCGACGGTCGCGCCGCCACCTCAACCGGGGCTGTCCCGGATCGCGAGTGCCGCCTGGACGAGCGCGGCGTGGGTCAGCGTCTGCGGATAGTTCCCGAGGTGGGCGCCGGTCGCGGGATCGAGTTCCTCGGCGTAGAGGCCCAGCGGGCTGGCGTGGTCGCGCAGCGCCCGGAACAGCTCCTCGGCCTCGTGGCGTCGCCCGGTGCTGGCGAGGGCCTGGACGAGCCAGAACGAGCAGGGCAGGAAGGCGCCCTCGACGCCGGGGAGACCGTCGTGTCCCGGCGGGTAGCGGTAGAGCAGCGGACCGCCGGCGGAGAGCCGTTCGCGGATGGCGTCGATGGTGCCGCGCACGCGGGCGGAGTCGATGCCGTCGATGCCGAGCAGTGGAAGGACGAGCAGCGAGGAGTCCAGGTCCTCGGCGCCGTAGCTGCGGACGTAGCTGGCCTGCGCCGGGTCGAAGCCGCGCGCCCGCACGTCGTCGGCGATGGCGTCCCGGGCCCGCTGCCAGCGTCGCCGTTGCCGGGCGGAAAGCCGGTGCGTCTCGGCGATGCGCAGAGCCCGGTCGAGGGCGAGCCAGCCCATGAGCTTGGAGTGCACGTGCTGGCCGGCCTCGCGGACCTCCCAGATGCCGGCGTCGGGCTCCCCCCACCTGCCGGCGACGACGTCGGCGAAGCCGCGCACGGCCCGCCACGTCTCGGAGTAGAGGCGGTGCCCGGCCTGGACGAACACCCAGGCGGCGTCGACCACCCAGCCGTAGCCGTCGAGCTGGTGCTGGTCGGCGGCGGCGTTGCCGAACCGCACCGGCACGCTGTCGAGATAGCCGGGCCAGCCGGCCAGCTCCCGTTCCGGTGGCACGCGACGGCCGGTCAGCGTGAACAGCGCCGGCAGGCGTGGCCGGTCCAGCCGGCTGGCGTGCAGCAGCCACGCGAGGAAACCGTGGGCCTCGTCGAGCTTGCCGACGCCGAGGAACGCGTTGACGCCGATGCTGGCGTCCCGCGGCCAGACGTAGCGGTAGTCCCAGTTCCGTACCCCTCCGGGATCCTCGGGCAGCGACGTGGTCGGCGCCGCGACCGGGGCCTGCGACGGGGAGTAGGTCAACAGCCGCAGGGTCAGCAGGCTGCGGACGACGTCCTCACGGAACGGCAGCGAGCCGTCGATCCCGGCCGTCCAGGCCCGCCAGCGGGCCTCGTCGCGCAGGACGGCGTCCCAGGCCGCCCCGGGCTCGACGTTGACCAGCGGCTCGCGGTTGGCCACGGCGAGGACGAGGGTGACCGGCCGGTCGGGCGCCACCGCGACGGTGGTGGGCCGGCCCGGCTCGACCGCGATGTCGGGCGCGCAGCCCAGGGACACGGCCAGCGCGCCCCACTCACACACCAGCACTCCGCCGCGCTGGCGGACGCGGGGCGGCCGGTGTCGTTCGCCGAGGCGGGGGTCGAACTCGACGACGGCGTCGACCGCTCCGCCCTCGGCCGAGAGTCGGCGCACGAGCAGCGTGGCGGGCAGCAGCCGCCCGGTCACCTCGGCGACCATGGACTCGGTGAGGGTGAGCCGGCGGTCGCCCACCGCCCACGTCGTCCGGATCGTCGCGGTGTCCTGCCGGTAGTGCCGCTCGACGACCGGGGCGGGCGGGGCCGGGCCGACCCGGAACGTTCCCGCCGCCGGGCCGCCCACGAGGCGTCCGAACAGGGGCTCACCGTCGAACCGGGGTACGCAGAGCCAGTCGATCGCGCCGTCGCCGCTCACGAGGGCGGCGGTGCGGGTGTCGCCCAGCAGCCCGTAGTCGCTGAGGGGCGCCGGAGGACGGGGCCCGGTCACGGCCGGCCCGCCGGTCGCGCCTCACGCCGAGGGCCGGTGCGGCTCAACCGGCCCGCAGGAGCAGTCCGAGGACGACCCCGTAGATGACGTGAACGACGGCCGCGACGGCGGGCGTCTGCACGCCGTAGTTGAGGGCGAACAGGCCGGGTGGCTCCAGTACGGCCGTGCTGGACGGGCCGGCCCGCTGCGAGGCCATCCGCGGATGGACACCCGGCAGGAGCGGGAGGAGCACCGTCAGCGCGATGGCGACGTGCAGCCCGCCGAACAGCGCGCCGATCCACCAGGTGGCACGGTGCAGCACGGCGAACGCCGCCGCGTACCCCAGGGCGAAGCCCTGACCGGCGAGCAGGTGGATGAAGAAGCCGACGACCCGGGCCCGGTCGGGGTCGTCGGTGACGACGGTCCCCAGCACCAGGGGAAGGTCCAGGCGGGTGAACCCGGCCATCTGCGCCGTGATCATCGCCGCGGTGAGCGCCGCGGTGGCCACCAACCCGAACACTGCCCATCCGGCCCAGTCCATTTCAGCGGTGGCCGCCGGGGCACGCCCTGGCGTTCCGTACGCGGCCCGGCGCGGTTGTCTCGGCCATCGATGCCTTCCGGCTGTCCCCACGAGGTCGTGTGCGGCCCGGACCGGAGCCCGCCGCGCAACGGTCTCCACCGTAGGCCCACCGGGTCCCGGCTCCGGGTCGCTTGGGGGAACACAGCGCGCAAGTAGACCGACCGGGTGAGCCGCGGCGCCGGCGGGTGGGGTCACCCGGTGGAGCGGTCCTCCGTCGGCCGGTCACCGGGCGGGGCCGCTCGGCATTCGAGGTAGGCGTCCAGCGCGGCGGCGCCGGTGAGCATGGCGCGGCTCCGGGCCGTGAGTCGGGCGCGCCAGTCGCCCAGCATCGACTCGAGCGGCGCGACGCCTCCGGCGGCGCGGACCTGGTCGATCAGCGGGGCGATCTGCTCCAGCAGGTAGCCGCCCCGTCTGAGCTGGTGGGCCAGCCGGGCGTCGCGCACGTCGGCGGCGCGGTAGACCCGGTAGCCCGTCCGCGGGTCACGGCGCGGCCGGACCACGCCGGCGCGTTCCCACTTGCGGAGGGTGGCGGGCCGGAGGTGGAGGCTTCTCGCCAGGGGGCCGACGAACGTGTCGCCGCGTTCGGGCGGCACCGGCTCCAGGTCGCGCAGCGCGGCCTCCACGGCCCGCAGCGTACGGCGGTCGTCGAGCAGCTGGGCGTGGCTCTCGTCGATGAGCCGGAACGCGTCCTCGGTGGCGTCCCGATTGACCGCCTGCATGATCGACGCGGCCGTCCGGTGGCCGTGCCCGGGCACGAGGGCGAGGAACGCGCGCAGCGCCCGCACGTGCCGCGGCGTGTAGGTGCGGTAACCGTGCAGGGTGCGATCGGCCTCCGGAAGGATGCCGGCGGCCTCGTAGTTCCTGACCGCCTGCGTCGACAGACCGTGCCCGCGCGCCAGGTCAACCGGCCGGAGCCGTCCACCGCTTTGAAGGTTTCGCCTCATCGCCCCGCTCAACTCGCGCAAAAGTCTCCACCGATGGTTCAACGATAGCGTTGACATCATGACTGCTGGTATCAGAGACACCGCCCATGCCGCCGACGCCGCTGCCGCCATGCGGCTGCTCCGGGCCAGGCCGCGGCTGCTCGCGCTCGGCGAACCCACCCACGGCGAGCACGTGCTGCTCGACCTGCGCAACGACCTGTTCCGGCAACTCGTCGAGCAGGAGGGCTACCGGACCATCGCGATCGAGAGCGACTGCCTGATGGGCCTGGTCGTGGACGACCACGTCACCTCCGGTGCCGGGGCCCTCGACGAGGTCATGGAGCGCGGCTTCAGCCACGAGTGGGGCGCCTTCCCGGGCAACCGTGAGCTGGTGCGGTGGATGCGTGCGTACAACGACGGTCGGCCCGCGTCCGAGCAGCTCCGCTTCGCCGGGTTCGACGGACCGCTGGAGATCACCGGCGCGGCGAGCCCCCGGCAGGCACTCACCGCGCTCCACGACTACCTCGCCGCCCGGGTCGACCCCGGCCTGCTCCCCTGCGACGCCGCGACGCTCGACCACCTGATCGGGGCCGACGACCGCTGGACGAACCCCGCCGCCATGATGGACCCCAGCCGGTCCGTGGGGCGAACGCCCGAGGCCGGGCAGCTGCGGCTGCTCGCCGACGAGCTGGCGGCCCTCCTCGAGGCGCAGACACCACACCTGATCGCGGCCTCCTCGCGGGAGGAGTGGGACCGGGCCCGCCTGTACGCGCGCACCGCCGGCGGCCTGCTGCGCTATCACTTCGCGATGGCCGACCCGTCACCGAGCCGCCTGGCGCGGCTGCTCGGCGTGCGGGACTCGATGATGGCTGCCAACCTGCTCGCCCTCGCCGAACGCGGGCCGACGCTGGTGAACGCCCACAACAGCCACCTCCAGCGGGACAGGAGTTCCATGCGGATGGGCGGACGCCCGGTCGAATGGTGGAGCGCCGGCGCGATCGTCGACTCCCACCTGGGCGACGCGTACGCCTTCCTCGCCACGGCCCTCGGCACGATCCGCCACCAGGGGGTGGACACCCCGCCCCCGGACACCGTCGAGGGCCTGCTGTACGCGCTCCCGGAGGACCGGCACCTCGTCGACGCCCGCCGACTCGCCACCGTCCTCGCCGACGTGGCGCCCGCCGCCCGGGTGTCCCAGTGGTTCGGTTACGCCCCGCTCGATCCGGCCCACGTGGCCAGCACCGACGGGATCCTGTTCGTCAAGGACGCCCGGGGCGACGACACGGCGTGAGCCCGACGGGCCCGCCGGGCGCGAGAATAAGGGATCTCGTTCCGGCGGGCTCAGCGGCGACCGGTGGTGGCGCCGGGCGCGGTGTGCCAGTAGAGCGTCGGGCCGGAAACATCTCGTTCATCGCACAGCTGACGGATCGCCGCTGCCGCCTTGGCCGTGTACACCGGGTCCGCGACCAGCCCGGCCTGTTCCCGGAGCCACACCGCGGCCGCGACACTCGGCCCGGACGGTTTCCCGTACCCGGGACCGAGCCACTCGCGGCGCAGGTCGAACGGCGCGAAGGGCACCGTGCCGGGCACCGGCGCGCCGTGGCGGCGCAGCAGTCGCGCGGTCCCCGTGGCCAGGCGGTGGACCTGGGCCGGACCCACCCGGGTCCGGTCGTTGACGAGAATTCCGACCACCTCGCTGTCGAGCCCGGCGAGGGCCAGCCCGAGGACCAACCCGGCGGCCGTGCCACCCGAGCCGACCGGGACGACGATCCGCCGGGGCGGGGGCAGCTCGCCGGCGGCGACCTGCTCGGCGAGTTCGAGGGCCGCCTCGACGAAGCCCAGGCAGCCGTGCGCGTTCGACCCGCCGACCGGCAGCAGGCCGGGACGCCGCCCGCGCAGGGCCGCGCCGACCAGCAGCCGGCCCGCGGTCGCGTACGCCCCGGCCACGGTGTCCACCCGGTGCATTGTCGCGCCGGCCGCCCGAACGGCGGCCATCTGCTCCTCGACATGCTCGTCGGACGGCTGCTCGACGGCGACGACGTGGGCCCGGATCCCGGTGTCCGCGGCGTAGCGGGCCACCGCCACCGCGTGGTGACTTCCCGTGCCGCCCCCGGTCACCACGACACCGCACCGCCGCCGGAGCAGGTCCGCCAGGCTCCACTCGAGTTTGCGGACCTTGTTGCCGCCGTACCGGTCGCCGTACCGGCTGTCGTCCTTGATCCACAACTCGTGTCGGTCGATCCGGCGGACCGGGGTCGGGCCCGTGCCCAGCGGCAGGAACGGCAGTCGGGGCGCGACCGAGGGATAGCGGGAGTGCAGGCGGGGTGCCGGCATACCGTCCGTCCTCGCTCCACAGGGGATCGACATCCGTTCACAAGGCGCGCCTAGCATAGACGTGAGCCGATCGGGTCGGAGGTCGGCACGGCGGGAGGCTGCGGTGTTCGGACGTCGCGAACGGGGCGTGGTCCTGGTGGTCCTGGCCTGCCTCGCCGGCACGGGCACACCAGCCCGGGCGGGCGCCGCCACCGTGCCGGACGGGACGTACTACCTGCAGAGCGTCCGCACCGGCCTGAACGCGGCGGAGCGCGGCGGCGTGATCGTCCAGCGGTCCCCGCGCGGCGACGAGGACCGGCAGCAGTGGTGGCTGCGCGCCGACGGCGACGGGCACCTGCTGGAGAACACGGTGACGCCGGGGTGGTGCCTGGGCCGGCGCGGCGACGCCGTGGTGCCGGTGGGCTGCGCCGAACCGGCGGCCCGGTGGGTCGTCACCGCGGCCGGGCCGGAGCGGTTCGCCCTCGCCGAGCCCGGCACCGGCCGCGTCCTCACCGCCGTGCCCGGGCGGGCGGAGCTGAGCCTGGAGCCGGCCGGGGCGAGTTGGTATCTCACCCCCGTCGACCCGGTGACCCGCCCGCTGCCACCCGAGGACGAGCGCCGCCTCGACCAGGTGACCTTCCTGACCGCGCACAACGCCTACGCCAACGGCGTCGACGGGGGCTTCGCCCCGCCGGTGCTCAATCTCCTCCCGAACCAGGCGCGGGGCGTCGACCGGCAGCTCGCCGACGGGGTACGCGGCTTCCAGCTGGACATCCACGAAACCCGCGACGGCGCCGTCCTGTGCCACAACAGCTGCTTCCTGGTGTTCCGTCCGGTGGCGCTCGCGGTCGACCTGCAACGGATCGTGGACTTCCTGCGGGGCAACCCGCGCGAGTTCGTGACCGTCTTCCTCGAGGACTACGTCAGCGCGCCGGTGCTCCGCGCCGAACTGGCCCGCGTCCGGGGCCTCACCGACCTGCTGTACCGGCCGGACCTCGACGGGGTGCCGGCCACCGGCTGGCCCCGTCTGCGCGAGCTGCGCGCACGCGACCGGCGGCTGCTGATCTTCACGGACCGCCGCCGCGAGGACGACCAGGCCGGCGGGCTCACCCGGGACACCTTCGGGGTGCTCTACCAGCGTGAGTGGACGGTGGAGAACTACTGGTCGATGGGCCCGGGCGTCGGCGAGAGCGACTGGACGTGCGTGAGCCGGTGGCCGGACCGGCCGCTCACCGACGGCGGCGAGTCCGCGTTCCGGCCACTGTTCGTGATGAACCACTTCCGGGACGCCCCGGTGCCGGTGACCGCCGCGACAGACAACGCCCGCCTGCTCAACCGGGCCGGCCGGTTCTGCCAACCGGCCGCCCGGAAGAAGCCGAACTACGTCGCGGTCGACAGGTACGACCTCGGCGGACCCGCCGCCGCGGTGGCCACGCTCAACACCTACTGGTACTAGCGGTCCGTCCTTCCTCAGAGGGTGGTTTCGCCGGGTAGGCCGAAGAAGTCGTGCCATTTGGTGGCGCCGGTGAAGGTGGTGCCGGTGGACAGGCCGACGTAGACGTCGT